>JAQULB010000018.1 GCA_028718785.1 Minisyncoccota bacterium | reverse complement strand
ATTTGATCCAGCAACTCCTCAAGGCAAAAAACAAATCGCTAATTTTTTATTGCCACAAATTAAAAAAATAACCAATAGCATTGTGGTGTCTCATTGGGCGCAAAAACTTTCCAATGCCTTGGGGGTTTCCATTGAATCAATCTCTGAAGAACTAAAAAAATTGCCTTTTCAAAATATCACCCAAAACCACACAGAACAAGCAAATAGCGCTCCAGCTTTAGCGCCTTTAGAAAAAAACCGTCAACAATTATTAGAAGAAAAAATTTTATCTTTAACTTTAAAATCCCCAAAGTTGCTGGATTTTATGGACCAAGACGATATAAATTTATTTTCTCCTCAATTTAAAACCGTGTTAACTTGTTTTAAAGAAAAAGCGGTTTGTGATATGCCCACAATTCAAGAAGCTGTTAAAGATTTTGATAATAACCAAGAAGTAAAATTAGTTTTAGATAATTGTTTTTTTCAATCAGAAACCGAACAAATTGACGACCCAGAACAAGAAATACAAGTTTGTTTAGAAGGATTTAGAAGAGTTTCTTGGCAAGACCAGTTGAAAAAATATGGCGATGAGCTAAAATTAGCAGAACGAGAGGGGAATTTAGAAAAACGCAAACAAGTAATGGACAAAATTAATTCTTTAACAAAAAATAGACCAGCTTAATATGCCCAAAAAAACAAAATCAAAGCCGGCAAAAAAGGCAAAAAAAGTCAAAAAGGTTGTTATAGAGCATCAAACTCAAGAAAGCAAAAGAAAAGCCAAAATTGCCAAATCAACATTTAAAAAAATAGTTGATCCAAATCAAAAAATAAAACCCAAAAAAGAACGAAAAGGGGCTGTTTTTACATTGGATAAAACCCAGCCAATTTTAGAAAAGGCCAGAGCCAGACATTTTGTAACCACTAGCGAAATTTTAAGAGTTTTTCCAAATTTCGAAAAAGACATCAGGGGGTTGGAAGAATTTTTTGACACCTTATATCAAAATGGCATTGATATTTTAGAACGAAAAGGATTTTTGGAAGCTGACGAACCGCTTTCTCCAGCCAAAAAAAGAGCGCTTGAAAATATCCACCCCAAAATTGATTCAGTGCAAATGTATTTAAAAGAAATAGGCAGTATTGTAATGATTTCAGCCAGGGAAGAAAAAGAATTAGCCAAGCTTATTGAAAAAGGCGACCTTGACGCTAAAAAAAGATTGGCTCAGGCCAATTTGCGACTTGTTGTTTCCATTGCCAAAAAATATGTTGGCAGAAGCCCAAATTTAACCTTGCTTGATTTAATCCAAGAAGGAAATTTGGGGCTTTTTCGCGCTGTTGAAAAATTTGATTGGACAAAGGGTTATAAGTTTTCCACCTATGCCACTTGGTGGATACGACAGGCCATCACCCGAGCGTTAGCTGATCAATCCCGAACAATTAGAATACCTGTTCATATGGTGGAAACATTAAGCAAATATGAAAAAGTAAGAAGGCGCTTATTGCAAACCTTGGGTCGCCCGCCTTTAGCAGAAGAAATTGCTTCAGAAATGGGGCTTGATGTGGAAAAAATTCACCAATTGCGCAAGATAAAACAAAAAGCGGTTTCTTTGGAAACCCCAGTGGGAGATGATGACAAAGACAGCATTTTAGCTGAATTTATTCCCGATGACAAAACTCCACTACCCTCTGTTGAGGCAGCTCGCAATTTACTAAAAGAGCGCTTAGGTGAAATTTCAGCAGAACTAACCGCTAGAGAAAGAAAAATTTTGGGCTTGCGGTTTGGTTTAGATGACAACATTACCCACACATTAGAAGAAGTGGGCGAAGAGTTTGGGGTAACTCGCGAGCGTATCAGGCAAATCCAAGCCAAGGCCTTAGAAAAAATCCGCAAACTAAAAGGTTTGCAAAAACTAAAAGATTATTAATGCTTCCCAAAAAATTAATTTATAAATTGTTTTTGGTTTTAGCTATTCCCTTGCTTTTAGCATGGTCAATTACCTCAATTTCTCAAAACCAAAATTTAAAGTTTTTTGAAGTGGCTGGTTTTTTAATTTTAATTGTTTTTGGAATTTATGCGGCTTTAATAATATTTTTTAAATTTGGCCGCTCAATAAATATTGTTTTTCGTGAAAGAAACATTGCTAAAAAAATTTTAACTCTTGGCGTTTTCTTTTTACTTTTAATCGCTGTTATAATTGGCATAGATAAGTTTTTTGAAACTGCTTTCAAATTCGGCGGGTTTTAAAATCATTGAAAAAAATAACAAAATAGGTTAAAGTTAGAACATAAATAAATTTAATATTCCGCGGTGGCGCAATGGTAGCGCGGGAAACTGTGAAATATCGCAGCTTTCAAAAGAAATTTTGAAATGAACTTCTCGGGATAACGGTGAAGCCCTCGATTTAATTCAGGGTAATACCGTGGGAACCCTTCGGCAAGCCTCAGGGCAAGCCCAGGGGAACGCCGTAGAGACTAGATACCGAGACGCCTAAATGGTGAGTTTATTGAACCACACGGCGAAGATATAGTCCACGCCTTTGGGAAACCATAGGATAAGTGTAATTTCTAGGTTGTAGGTTCGAATCCTACCCGCGGAGCCATATGGGATTTGCAGAGCCAAAAGCTCTGCTTTTCTCTTTATTAGAGCCTATTTTGAGTGGTTCTAACGCATTAGTTTTTATTTTTGCCCCAGATGAGACGAGTTGCATGGGCAAGAGTG
>JAQULB010000017.1 GCA_028718785.1 Minisyncoccota bacterium | reverse complement strand
GCCTCAATTCTTTAAAAATTTTAATTGAGGTCATACTTTGGTTTTTCACCCCTACAATGGGGGTGTTTTCATTTTAGCAAAAAATAGAGGTTTTAGTTATTCATAGGACATTTCGTAATTCAAAGTAATATCATTGGGGGGTTCGGTAATGGTGCCAGAAGAAATTGACGAACAATTTTTAAAAAAATTTCAACAGTTTATTTTTAAAAAAGTGGCTTTGGGCTATAAGTTTATAATTATCACGGGGGGAGGCAAAACTTGTCGCAAATACAATAAAGCCGCTATCAACTTAGCTAATGCCACCATTTTAGAACAAGATTGGCTGGGCATTGAAACCACCAAACTAAACGCCTTATTGTTAAAAACTATTTTAAAGAAAAAAGCCAATCCTGTATTGCTTGATGAAAGAGGGAAAATTAAAAATTTTAGCAAACACCCAATAATAATTGGCTGTGGCTGGGAGCCGGGAAGTTCATCGGACTTTGACGCGTCTCAAGTTGCCATTGATTTTAATATCAAAACAATTATCAATTTAAGTAATCAAGATTTTGTCTACACAGCCGACCCTAAAAAAGATAAAACCGCCACCCCAATTGAAGAAATACTTTGGAAAGATTATCTAAAGCTAATTCCCAAAAAATGGGTTTCGGGAATGAATACCCCATTTGACCCAATAGCCGCCAACACAGCAATGAAAAACAATTTAAAAGTTATAATGGCCAATGGCAAAAATTTAGCCAATTTAGAAAAAATACTAACCAACAAACCATTTACAGGCACCACAATTTATTAAATATGTTTAAAAAGCAAGTAATGTTGGTTGATGAAAACGACAACCAAACAGGCAAAATAGAAAAATTAAAAGCCCATCAACTTGGATTGTTGCATCGGGCTTTTTCTATTTTTATTTTCAACAATAGGGGAGACCTGCTTTTGCAAAAAAGAGCTAAAAATAAATACCACTCTCCTGGACTTTGGAGCAATGCCTGCTGTTCACACCCCATATCAAACAGCATTCAAAAAGAAGCAAAAAAACGACTAAAAAAAGAAATGGCTATAAACTGCCCCATAAAAGAAATATTTAGTTTCATATATACAGCCAAAGTGGGGGATTTAACTGAAAACGAATTTGACCATGTTTTTATTGGCTTTTACAATGGCAAAGTATCTCCCAATAAAAAAGAGGCCAGCGATTATAAGTGGATTAACTTTAAAGATTTAAAAAACGATATCAGCCAAAACCCCCAAAACTACACCGAATGGCTCAAACTAATCTACGAAAAAGTAAAAAATTCCGTCCACTGATTTTTGTTTATTTTTATCTGTTCTTTAGCAAATTTTCGGGCTTTTATTTCGCAAGGCAAAAAGAAGTAAAGTAAAAAAGATAAAAGCCAAATTGCAATATTAAGGGGAAAAAATAAAAAGGTTTTGGAAAATATCCAAAAACCACAAACAAAAATAAATAAATAGTAAAACCAATACTGGATATTAACCCATAGATTGCTCAAAAACTTTTGACTTTCCAAAAAATGACTTGTTTCATGGGCCAAAACAGAAACAAAAGATGGGGGAGCGCTTAATTTTCCAGAAAACGCCTTGGTAATTATTCCAGGCCAAAACAAAATAATCTCATTTTTCTTGCGCTTAAATAGTCCAAAAACCCAGCGAAAAGGCGATGAGCCAAAAACCACTTTTGGCGCTTTTTCAACTCCATATTTTTCTTTTAAAAAATTGTCAAATTTTTCCTGCTGGAATCTAATTGTCGGCAAGTCCAAAAATTGCCCGTGGGTATAATTCGCAAAAACTTTAAATATCTTCATTGATTTATTATACACAATTTTTATTTTTTGGGTTGTTGACAAATTTTTAATCAAGAACTATACTTTATCATAGTAAAGTATTTTACTTTAATAAAGCATAAAATCATGGAAAATTGGAATAACAAACAAACTAAAGAATTATTTCGAGTTATTTTAAATTTGAAAAATATAACTGAAGCAGAAGAGTTCTTCAGAGATTTGCTTACCAAGCAAGAAATTATAGAATTTGGAAAAAGATGGCAAGCGGCCTGTTTGCTTTCTAAAAAAGTTTCATATTCTGAAATTGAAAAAATGACTGGACTTAGCTCAACAACAATAGCTCGAATTTCTAAATGGCTCAACAAAGGAATGGGCGGTTATAAATTAGCAATTGCCCGCCAAAGCCATTACAGCCCATCTTTAAACAAGAGGGGGCTGAGTTGGCATACAAAAGAATAATTATTTAAAAACCAAAATAGCCCCTTCTTGTATAAACAAGAGGGGGCTATTTTTTAGTCCAGCAGTTATTTAAAAATATGGTTTCAAAAAAAAGGAGGATAAAAATGGATTGGATGAACTATTGCTCTTATGTTGTGGGAGCGCCGTTTAAGCGTCCGGAGATAGCTATGGTTTTTTTATCAAATTTCGGAGAAATTTGGATTCTTGGGCAAAGGGCAGAATTTTTACCAGAGGAATTGATAGGAATAAAGATGACACGGCTTCAAAAAGACGGTAAAAACATTGCTTTGCGTTCTTTGAGTGGTGGATATACGGTTAAAGATGGGCTAAAAATCTTGCAAGAAATTGAATTGCTTGGCAATTGCCCTGACTTTAAAAAAAGAGACGGATTAATTTTATGTATTGTGCAAGATTGGCAATCAAATGAAGTTTTGATGCATTGCTATATGGATGTTTCCGCATGGGAAAAGACAAGGGAAACAGGTTATCTCTGGAGGTATTCCACTTCCCAGAAAAAATTACAACAAAAGGGAGAAACTTCCGGGAATATAATGAAAATACATGAGATTGTCCTTGACTGCGACAGGGACGCCTGTTTAATAAAAGTGGAAGTTTTAGGGAGGGGAGAGGCCTGCCATACCAGAAACAAATCCTGTTTTTTTGATAAAGTTATTTAACCCCAAAAAGAGTATAAGGCAGTATCATAGATATTGCCTTTTTCATTTGCAAAAATTGAAATGGTTTTTAATAATATGGTAAAATAACTAAATAGGCTCTTTGTAATAAAAAATAGAATTTTAAATAATTGAAAAACCAAAGCATAGCCTTGGCAATTCTGATTTTTTTTTGTTAAAATTAAGGCAGTCCAAATTTTAGCTCTCTATAATTCAAGGAGAACAACAAACAACACAGTGGCATTTTTCCACGAAAGGATTAGAAAGTGAAAAATTATGTTTGGCTCTTTCCTATCTTACTAATAATTTCAATGGCTGGATGCGGTTCGGACATTGACACTCCGACCATATCCGAAAACGACGGACAGGCAATGCTCGCTCCAGCCTCAACCGAGGCACAGATCAATGCCTTAATATTAGCTGAAGCAGCGAGACAAGTCGGTACGCCCAATTCAACAAGTGGAAATTGTAAAGTATGGGTTCAAAATCTTGTATCTAAAGCAACTGGCAAGTGGATTCCGCAAAACGACTCTTGCGCTTTATATCAATGGAAACCAAGCTCTACCGTAAGGATTGTTTGGCAGGTTAAATTCGCCTGCGTTGGAAGTTTTTCGAACAATCTAAAACCAGGTCAAATTATGCAAATCCAGTGGCGGTCAAATTATATGAATGGTTGCGAGCACACCATCATTTTGCAGTCCATTTCGTCAAGCTCTATTTCATATTATGAGGCAAATGCTCCGGTTGGAGGTCCAGTTAGAAATATGACAACTAAACTTATCAACTGGCAAGCAGCTGCTTGGACGGTTTATCAGATTCTTCCGTAAATATTCCCTTACTCTCCTTGAATAAAACCGAGCTCTATTAAGATAATTTTTAAATAGAGCTCGGATATTTCAATTTATATTATGAATAAAAAATCTATAATTATTTTCAGTACTTTTTTACTTTTTATTTCAGCAGCTGGTTTTTTGTTATTTTTCTATAAAAATTCTAAAAAAAATATAGAAAGCTTAAAACCTTTTGTTTTTAGCAATAACAGTCCAAACACAATAGTTGAGGAAATTTATCGTAATGTTAATTTAATTTCTTCGCTTAAGTTTTCACCACCTGAAAAATATTCGCAATGGTGGGTAAGCGATGATAAATGGAATATACTTGATGGAAATGCGATGGCAATTTTAATAAAAATACCAATTGACAATATAGATAATTATCAATCCCAATCAAATTCTGCCAACTCATTAGCTAAAACTTTAAATAAAACAATTACTAATATTTTTGAAAGTAATGATTTTCAACTGAAATCAACGGATACTTTTAAAACAATAGTGAGCCAAGGTTATTTCGATTCTGTCGTAGCCCTTCAAAAAGGCGAAACAAGATGCGCCTTAACTATAAGTAGTGGCATAGAAACGAATGGACAATCTAATTTTTTCACTTATTTCGTAATTTGTTCAGATCAATTTCAAAAAGCATATCAAGAACAAATTTTGTATCTTAGGGCATTGAATGACCGAAATAACATAATAAGCTCTGAAAAAAGAATAGGGGATTTTGTCTTTCTTAATATTAATGAGGGAATGATGATTGGCAAAATGGAAGGTGAAAAAATAAATATTATATATTCCGGGCAAGATTATCCTCCTTGCAATCTTATGGAAAATAATCAAGTTCCAAAAGAAGTTTACGAAAAATGCGACGAATCAAATTATCCATATACGCCACCTACAAGCTATAAAGCTATCTATGGCGGTCAATAACTTAAATAAATTAGTTATTCTTTAACTTCAAAACCAGCTTTCGCTGGTTTTGTTTTATGGAAATATGGTAAAGTAAATTAAGGTTATGTCCAGCATGAGCCCCTAGGGTGATTCTGCTGAATCATTCGCTAAATCATATGAACATAAAAATTGAAATAAAAGTTAAAATTGATAATTTTGATGCGCTAAAAGATAGCTTACCTAAACCGGCTACCCGGTTTTACTAATGAACGCTAAAAATAATTGAATTTATACAATTTCTCCTTGAATAAAACCGAGCTCTATTAAGATAATTTTTAAATAGAGCTCGGACATTTCAATTTATATTATTATGCTTAAAAAATATTACCCACACATCATAATCGCTATTATTTTAATTTCAGTTATTTGGACAATAGCTTTTTATTTTCATTATTATAATAAAGAGCAAACGATGCAGAAAACGCTTGACGGCACGCTGAACAAAGAACCGCAACGCGAGTTTTATGTTATTACTCCTGGCCCGCAATACTTAAATAAAAAGTATAAATTTTCAATGATTATACCAAACGATAAGTTTATTTTAGAGGAAAATTTTTCAAATTCAGATGGAGATAGTATTTTATTAATTGACGAAACTTCAAAAGAAAATTTTAAAGATATTCTTATAGAGAGCAATCCGGGCGTTGGCGGAGTAGTTTATTTTGATTTATTTGTAAGTACGAAATCAGGCGAGTCGGTTCCTTCTTTAAAAGAAAATATAAACAACCTCGAACAAATGTCTCAAAAGGGAATTGTTGAAAAAACAGAATTTTTAATAAGCGGAAACAAGAAAGTAAGCTTCTACTTAACCTCAGATAAAAATGAGGTATGGCCAGCTTCGTTAGATATGTTTTTACCAGAGGCAACTGCTTTTTTTGAAGATGGAAGTAATATTTATTATTTTCTATCATCAAGTTACTATAATGACAGCATAGAAGAAAGACAAAGCCATATAAATATAATGGAAAAAGCGATAAAATCAATAAAATTTAGCAATTAAATTAACTTTTAAATATTTCAAAAACCAGCTTATGTTGGTTTTTGTTTTATAAAAAAGTGGTAAAATAACTAAATACTTTGAATTACGAAATGTCCTATGAATAACTAAAACCTCTATTTTTTGCTAAAATGAAAACACCCCCATTGTAGGGGTGAAAAACCAAAGTATGACCTCAATTAAAATTTTTAAAGAATTGAGG
>JAQULB010000016.1 GCA_028718785.1 Minisyncoccota bacterium | reverse complement strand
ATCAAGCTCTTAATTATCTAACCCCAAATGAGTATTTTTTAAAATGGCAAGAAGGTCGCTTGCCAACTCGAGATGTTATCACTTTACAAACCTAGGGGTGGTCAGTATCTATCTGAACCTATACACCTCTTGAGGGGCGGGGGTTGCTCCTACCTTGTTGGGTTGGGCCACTGGTAATTCAATTATAAACTTACTGCCAAGGCCTTTGCCCTGGGATTCTGCGTGGATTGTGCCGTGGTGCATTTCAATAAACTTTTTGGCAATATATAACCCCAACCCCGAACCCTCGGCCCAGTTCTTTTGCCCTGCATCCGCCCGCGAAAAGCTTTGAAATAGTTTGTTAATTTCCTCTTGAGTCATGCCCTCCCCTGTATCTTGCACAACTATTTCTATATTGCCCACAAAAGAATCGTATTTTATTTTAACCACTATCTCTCCTTTGTCGGTATATTTAATGGCATTATCAACTAAATTCATTAAAGCGTCTCTTAACTTTGTCCCGTCTGCTTCAATTTTTGGCAAGGTTGTTCGGTCTTTACTTATTCTTAGTTTTAAATTTTTGTTTGACGCTTCCCCCCTTAATTCTCGCAAAATATCAGCCACCAAGTCATCAATTTTTACGGGTGAAAAACTTAAAGTTATTTTTCCCGCTTCAATTCGCGACATATCCAAAAGTGAATTAACAAGCTTTGCTAATCGCTCGTTGGCTAAGTAAACATTTTTCATTGATTGCAACGCGCCTTTTGGAA
The DNA here is from genome assembly GCA_028718785.1 of Minisyncoccota bacterium. Classification (GTDB taxonomy): domain Bacteria; phylum Patescibacteriota; class Minisyncoccia; order Minisyncoccales; family CG1-02-41-26; genus STD1-80. Next base: position 6,829 of record JAQULB010000016.1, on the reverse strand, counting down.
TTTTGCCGTAATCCCCTTCTATTATCAAAGAAACATAACCCTTTATGGCGGTTAGGGGCGTTCGCAACTGGTGAGAGGCAATGGATATAAATTCGCTTTTGGCTTTGTCTAATGTTTCCAATTTTGTATAAGCGCTTTGCAGTTCAAGGTTGGCGGTTGCTAAGTCCTTTGAATATTGAGCCAACTGCTCTTTTTGTTTAATTTCGCGTGTTACGCTTTTTATCAACAGCCACCCAAAAATAGCAAAGGCCACCAAAACAGCGCCTTTCCAAATATATTCAAAAGTTGTTTGGCTGGTTAAAAAGTCGGTTAGCAAAAGTAAAGTTATCAAAACCACAAATATCTGGGTAATAACCACCCTAATTCCAAATAGATTTTGCTTCACAATCGCATAAGCAGTAAATCCCAATAGAAAAATTGCCGAGTAATCACCAAACGCTTGGTATCTTGCAGTGTTTAGAACAAATGGAAGAAAGATATTAAAGATAAAATTACCAAGAACAAAAAGCACTCCTCCAACTAAAAAGTATTTTATTTTTAGTTGCTCATCTGGAGGTGATTTAAAATATTTTTTAAAAAGATCAAAAATAATTAAAATTAGTATAACTGCCGCTATAAAAGAGAAAATATTTCCTCCTTTTCCAAAAACAATATCTGTACCCCAGTTTTCTATTTTTACATTTTTAATAATTAAATTTGTAAATATAGAAAGAAAAAATAAAATCAAGCCTGTTGTTAAAATAATTTTTTCTAAAATCGGATGTCTTTTTTCTAATCGCGGAAAATAGATGATGAAAAAATAAGCGGCAATAGCAGAAATTGCTACTGATCCCCAATTTAATCGATACAACAAAATAGCTCTGGATGCGTTACTTGACGACATTCCCAAATGAGCAAAGGTAATCCATAAAATAACGAAAAAGGTCATCACAGTAAACCATTGGTTTTCTTTTCCTTTTTTATTCGCAAAATATACCCAAATCATTAGCCAAATGCCTAAAATGCTGATAGAGAAAACAATTATTTGATTTAATAGCGTAAAATAAGACATATCAAATTAATTTGACTATTGCAATAAAAATTGGCCAAAGAATAAATTCACCGTCAACTACTACATTGTACAAAATATCCTTATTAAAACTTTTGTCAGATAATTTTTTAATGAAATAAAAATTATAGGGGATGGTGAAAAGTAATGATAAAGAAATTAAAGGCAGTGCCTTTAAATATATACCCAAAAGCATTAACGGGGCTGTTAATAAAGATATACAATTTAATAAAATCAACAATTTTTTTTCTCCTAATATAGAAGCCAATGTTTTCAAACCTTCTTTTTTGTCGCTGTTGATATCTTTTATATCAAAAAAACTTGTGTTTACTACCCATCTCAGAAGAGTAAAAGTAAATAAAAAAAGCGTAGATAAACCAAGATGATTAGAATAGTAAATAACTGAAAATGGCACTAATGAGGCCCACATAACAGAAACGAAAAAGCTTTTAAACCCTGTTAGTATTCGAGTTATTCTTTTGAAAAATTTACTGTATAAAAAACTCATTACCAACAAACCTAGTGCTATTATTAAAACTTTAAAATTGCTAAATACTAACAAAATAAAAATATCAAAAATAATAAGTGATAAGATTATTATTGGTATTTGGTTAATAAATTTTTTAAAATAATTCGTCCTATTATTATTTGTTGAAGCATCATTTTCAAAATCTTTATAACGGTTATATAGGTAAGCTGCATGCATCCCCGTGTAAACCAATACTAAAATATCCCAGGTTATTTTAATATTTAACAACAATGATGTGGCAATAATAATGCCAATAGACCCCAACGAAAGTATATGCCCCCCATAAACTAAATTATCCCATACAATTTTTTTATATTTCTTATAGTTTGTCATATTAGCTATCCTTTTGTTTCATTTTTGTATGTTTCTGCTGAAATGTTTGGACCATATTTTTTAATTAAGTATTCTATTTGATTTGTTGGGGCTGATAAGCTGTTCCCTTCTCTTCGTATTCTTTTCTGTAGTCCCTCTTTTAATTCTTTTCCAATTTCTTTTTTCCATAAAGTGTCGTAATTTTTATGCTTGATTAATGATTGAGCAGCTAAATATCCCGAAATAATTGCGTAATGAACGCCAAAGCCGGTATTTGCGTCAATAAAGCCCGCTGCTTCCCCCACCCGTAGTTGGTTGTTAGAAGTAGCTGTTTTGGGAACATCAAAAAAACCAAAACCAAAAATTTCATTTTGAAAAACGGATTGATCTAATAACTTTTTGACTAACTCATTATTTTTTATGAATTCATTAAATTTTTTTTGAAGATTGGACTTTGCTAATATTTTAGTTGTGGCAATTACTAAAGAGAATTCATCAAAAAATGGACTCAAATAAATATATCCCCCTGGAGCATATTTTTTATTTAAAAAATAATAAATTGTTTTGTTGTTTGCAACCTTTGAATTTAATTTATAATGTCTTCCAAAGGCCATACCAGTTACTTCTTTTGTTCCAGTGGCTATTATATTAAATGTGTCATTCTCTTTAATTTTTTTATTAAAGAAAATTTTAACTCCAAATTTTTTAGCAATTTTTAATAATTGCATATCTAAAGATCGGCTGTCTTTATAGCCACGGATAAAGTTATAAAACAGGGGTCTTTTTTTTGAGTAAATTCTTAAATTTTTTGACGATGGAGCAAAACGATACTCTTCAAAAATTGGCTGGGCATGTTGGAGGATAATTCCAAAGGATTTGTATTTTTTTAATACATCATAATTTTCGCGGTAGTTTCTTATAGAATGAACATCTTTTTCAAAATAACTTCCAACATTAGGTCGCTTTTCGAAAATTCTTACATTGTAGCCACTTTTTCCCAAAATAATTCCAGCAGTTAATCCTGCTATCCCCGCTCCCAAAATTTTTATTTCCTTTTTCTGTTTATTTGTAGTCATAGTGGTATTTTTCGGTTGTGTTGCCTTTTTTCAATTCTTTAATTTTTTCTTTTAATTCTACCATTTTTAACTCTCTGCCAACTGTTAGTTGATAGAATTTTTCCAATTCAACTTGTCTTTTTTTTGAGTTGATCATAAGTATTTTGGAGGTCTTTGGTTCTTTCTTGAACTTTTTGTTCTAAAATTTCTTTTTGTTTTACTTCTCTGTGCGTATAGCGAATTAAAAGAAATCCAAACCAGCAAAAGAATAAGAAGAAAAGAGAAAGAAAAATTTTAATTTCTAAGTTATTAGTAAAAAATGGAATGATAAATAAAACTATTGCCATTGCGACCACCAACAAATCAGTAAGCAATGTTTTAACATCAAAGAGTTGTTTTTTAGTAATTGCCAAAGCAGTAAAACCAAGCAAGAAAATAGTCGAATAGTTGCCAAATTGATAATATTCTACGGTCTTTCTAACAATTGGAAATAACACATTAAAAACTAAATTGAAAATAGCGAATAGCGATAGGCCTATTAAAAAATATTGAGTTTTTACCCTGTCTTTTTTGGGTAAAGAGTGGTATTTTTTAAAAATATTAAAAAAGAATAAAATGGTGGTGATCAATACAAAAAGGTAAAAAAAATTTTTCCCGCTGCCGAAAATTATGGAAGATCCCCAACTTTCCAAAATAAGTTTTTTGGCTATTAGATTGGTAAAAATTGCAATCGGAAATAAAAGGGTGCCACTAATAAGAATAGTTTTATCCATAACAATATTTTTTCCTATTTTTTGTGGAAAATGCACAGAAAAAAAATATGCGGAAACTAAAAATAAAACAACAAAGCCAAAGCTCAAACGATTTAAGAACAATGCTCCCCATCCATTTTGGTTGGGAAAATCGGCCAAATAACCAAATCCAATCCATAAGGTAATAAAAAAAGCCATCAATACAAAAAGTTTATTCGTTTTTTCTCTGGGGCTGGCGAAATAAATCCAAATAATCATTAGAAAATTTAAAAGAACAATTAAAGCAGCAATTATTTGGTTAACTAAGTGAAAGTTTAAAGTCATATTTTCTTTCTATAATTTTACCATATTTTATTCTATGGCGCCTTTCTCCAGGCCTTAATGCCCAAAGGGGTCATCACCCGAACAGGGGAAGCATTGGGGTCGTTTGTTTCCACTAAAAAAGCGGCTTTGTCGGTGCCATTTGGCATGCGGGTTTTAATAGTGCCTTTGTTCCATGATAAAGCATCCGCCACAGAGATTAAAGCTAATTTTAAAATAGAACCCCCAGGCCCATAAGCTCTTAAGCTATAAACAATGGGTGGCTCTGGAACAGGCAAGGTGGAGCAGTTTACAGGTCCTGTTTCAGAAGACAAATCTCCTTCTTGATTGCGGGATTTAGCATAAAAAGTATAAGCTGTGTTGGGGGTTAACCCTAATAAATACCAATAAACACTTTGGCTGTCTTGAGAATAACCCACACTTGATTCTCTAAATATTATACCAGAACTGCCCACTGTTAAATTAACAAAAGGCCCCACTGCTTGAACTGTCATTGAGGTTTGGGTTTGATTGGAACAAACAAGAGCGCTTGGGGCTAACATTGAGGTGGCTCCATCCGCTAATGATAAACCCGAGCATCCATTAACATTACAAGCAGAAACTCCAAGGCCATACATTGTGTTTTGGTCCAACGCCAACCAATCATAAGGAGGAGCGTAAGAAGGGTGATAAGAATCAGTTTGTTGATAAGTAATGGCTGTGGTGTTTGTTTTTAATATCCAATAAGGATTTCCGTTGCTATAATACTTAATATATACATTGTAATAAGTAGCTCCCAAGGAAGCGTTCCACGCCCAATCAATTGTATTGGCTGTATTGGCTGTGTGGTGGAGGTTTGAGGGGGCGTTGGGAATTGGCAAAGGAGCTTGGGTGGAACAATCAACTTGAACAGACGAGCCATTATTCTCGCTATCCCCATTTTTAGAAGGTCCGGTGGTAAAAGTATAATTTGTGCTGGCTGTTAGCCCGGTAAAGTTATAGCTTGCTGATTGAATATAACCAGCGCTAAAACCAGTCCGTTGAAATAATATCCCGGAAGAATCGCTTGTTAGATTGCTAAAGCCCAAGCCATCAGTTGAATAAGCAGTTATTTGAATTGAGTTTGGGGTTATGCTTGAGCATTGAGCCGAGACCACTGGCTGAATAGAAGTGTAGGCAGAAGCGGTGTTGGAGGGCGCTGAACAAACACTTTGATTACAGGCCTTAACATATCTTGCGTATTGGCTATTTGGGGATAAACTTGTTTCCTGCCACGAGCAAGCGCTTCCCAAACAAGCGGTGGTTGGGATATTATCTATGACTAAATTTCCAGAAGAGTTGAAAATTTGATATTTAGTGGGCACGCCATAATATCCAATATTGGTCTCTGGTTTTGTCCAAGTCCAAGAGATGCTGTTAATAGTATTGGCTGAATGATTAAAATTGGTTGGCGGGCCTGGGTCGCAAATTGCAGTGCCTGGCGCTGAACAAACATTTCCACATCCATCAAAAACAGTTTGACCTGGGCAATAGGTTGACGGATCCGGGCAGGGGGTACACTGGCAGGAATTAGTAATGCAAGTGTATGGCGAGCAACAAACATCAGAAATAGGGTCGCAGTATGTGCCCCCCGGGTGACAGGGTGAGGGACATTTACCACTATCATAATTAATATAAACACATCTCCCATTAGAACAAGTCGCTCCCTCAGAGTATGTTCCACACCATTGATCGCAATATTCTGCTAATACATTAGCTCCCATATAAGGAAAACCGTCATAACATCGTGTGCATTTAGGATTTTCAATGGTTGGAGGATCGGGTATTACGAAATTATTATCTAAACATCCTCCATAAGGTATGGAGATGCTTTCTTGCTCACAAACAATAGTACCTACTGGACATAAACTACAGGAAGGAGATGTAAATATTTCTTGTTCCACATGACATTCCTGTGCTTTTACAACATTAAAACTAACAATAAAGATTATAACGAGTACAAATATAAGCCCTGTTATATTTTTTGTTGTTGACGAAAGCATTATTTTTTAGTATTATAATAAAAATTTAATAGTTTGCATTTTCGTAATAAAAAGGAGGATTTTAATGAGTAAGTTTTTTGTTTGTTTAGCCGTGTTTCTTTTTTTAACTTTAATATCCTGCGTTAATGCAGAGATGTGGGGGGTAAACATTGATGCTTACTCTCAGAATAGTTGGGTAGTGTTTTCCACAGATCAAACGGTAGAATTTTCCAACATATCTGCTTTGTTAACAGAAAATAATGGAGAAACTTGGAAAAAAGTTTCCTGTTTTTCAATTTTTTGGAAAACATCGGAAAACTGCAACTTACTTGTGGCATCGCTTCCTTATTTTAAAAAGGATGGCGTAATCAGCATCTCTTTTGTTTGCGGTCCTGTAAGTGTAGCGCCAAAAGTAAAATATCGATGCGCTAAAGGAAACACAGGAACAGCAAACGTGTCGTTATTGTCGGCAAAAACGGCACCTCCACGGAAGATTGCCACAACCTGGGCTTCTATCAAGGAGGCAGGGCGATGACATCAATCCCCTGCCTCGCAGTTCTTTCGTGGCCTTTTTGCCTCAAAAGCCCACCTTCCGCATAAGTCGTGTTGTAATGGCTCTTCGCCAGAATTCATCAACACGGCTTTTTCAATTATTTAAAATTCTGTTTTTTCTTACAAAGAGCCTATTTACTTTGAATTACGAAATGAAATTTAGCGAATAAATTTAGACAATTCAAAAACTCTTTGGATTAGCCAAATTTAATTACTACTTTGTTTGGCAAATTGTAGAACTAATCTTTTTCACAATTAAG
>JAQULB010000015.1 GCA_028718785.1 Minisyncoccota bacterium | reverse complement strand
TCTAATAATTGTTGACGGTTCTTTTCTAAAGGCGCTAAAGCTGGAGCGCTATTTGCTTGTTCTGTGTGGTTTTGGGTGATATTTTGAAAAGGCAATTTATTTAGTTCTTCAGAGATTGATTCAATGGAAACCCCCAAGGCATTGGAAAGTTTTTGCGCCCAATGAGACACCACAATGCTATTGGTTATTTTTTTAATTTGGGGCAATAAAAAATTAGCGATTTGTTTTTTGCCTTGAGGAGTTGCTGGATCAAATTTTAAAAAAGCGTCTTCAAAGTAAAACTCGGTTATATCTTTGGCTTGGTTAATAGCTTTTTGCCAGTCGTCTTTATTTTGAGAAATTATGTCAGCTGGATCTTTACCCTCGGGCATTAAAATAACTTTTATATCAAAATTTTCTTTTTGGGCTAAATCAATTCCTCTTTGAGTGGCTGAACTTCCTGCGGTGTCTCTGTCAAAAGCAGTATGTAAATTATTGGTGTAGCGTTTTATTAAATTAAGCTGAAGGTTTGTTAAAGCGGTTCCAGAAGCAGCTACGGTGTTGGTAAACCCGCCTTGATGCGACAAAATAACATCCATATAGCCCTCGGTTAAAATACAAAAATTATGCTTTCTAATTTCCATTTTAGCAAAATGCAATCCGTACAAAGCATGGCTTTTATCATAAAGCAAAGTATTGGGCGTGTTTAAATATTTTGGGCCTTCGTCCTTATTGCCTTCAATAAAATCGGTTTTGCGAGCGCCAAAACCAATCACCTGGCCATTTATGTCAAAAATTGGAAACATTATCCTGCCCCTAAATCTATCATAAGGCATTTGAGTTTTTTCACTTTCAACTGCCAAGCCCGCTTTTACAATGTCTTCTCTGCTAAACCCAACGCCCACTAAAAAATCGCTTAAAGTTCGCCAGTTCCCAGATGTAGGGGCCACTGAATAACCCAAACGCCATTTTAAAATTGTGTCTTGAGTGAGCCCTCGATTTAAAAGATACTCTTGGCATTTTTTGCCAGATGGGGTTTGCTGGAGTTGTTTTTCAAAAAACTTAGTGGCTAATTCGGTGATGGCTAAAAGTTTTGTTTTTTGAGTTTGTTCTTGGGGTTTGTAATCTGAAAGCTCCACTCCAGCTTTTGCTGCTAAAATTTTTAAAGCGTCAACAAACTCTATGCCTTCAATTTTCATTATAAAATCAAACACCGAACCACAAACTCCACAGCCAAAGCATTTAAACATTTGGCGTTGGGGAGATACAAAAAAAGAAGGGCCTTTTTCTTGATGAAATGGACACCTGGCTCTAAAATTTATACCGGTTTTTTCCAATTTTAAATAAGAAGAAACAACTTCAACAATATCTAACCGCTCTTTTATTTGTTGAACAGCTGTGTCTGGCATATGGGCAATGATTTGACTTTATACTACCACGCCAAAAACCCCAAAACAACGTTGACAAACAAGCAAAAATACGTCATAAGAGAAGTAGAACACCAAAGGGGTTGTTTTATATTTTATCTTTATATGAAGGGTGGTGATTGAAAATGAGAACAAAAAAAAGTATACCAGAATCAAACTGGAGCTGGCGAGGGTTGGATGTTATAAAATGGGAGTTTATATCGTTTAACGATATGGTAAACACTCCTCAAAATATCTTAAAAACATTGGCTTCAGCAAAATTACCTGTCAAGGTATTAGAGGATCAAATATTCCGCCCCGAACTGGGAGGAATATGGGAGGGTATAGAGATAAACGGATCTATAAAATTATTCGTAAAATCAATAGACCCAAAATCAACAAAAAGGAGTAAACACCATGCTATTGTTTTGGATGGGAAAAACAACTTTAGCGTGGGGCTGCCTGTTCTTGCATAATGACAACCCCTTAAGAAAAGGGACTAATTCAACAATCTCAAATGAGAAAAAGTTGGTTAGTCCTTTTAAGTTATAAAAAATTAAAATCTAACGTTTAAAATTTGAAGTAATAATTATTTGACTATTGGGCACAAAAAATAATTCGTTGTTTTCACCTCGCAAAACTGTGCGTCTTAAGCTAAAATCTTCCACATAGCCGGTTTTGCCCCCAACCTCTATTTTTTCACCCACCCTAAACTGATCTTCAAGTAAAATCATAATGCCCGAAATGTAATCTTTTATAACTGTTTGAGCAGCTAATCCCAAAGCCAACCCCCCAACTCCCAAAACCGCCAAAACAGGCGCAATATTTATCCCAAAAACCGGCAACATGGTTAAAACCGCGATTATCCAAATTGCAGTTGAAAAAACAGAACCAAAAGCCCTTTTGAGCGTGTCTATGCGTTTCTCGTTCATTGTTTTGGGGTCGGTTGGAGAAATTCTTTTTTTTACCAGTCGTTCAGTGATTTTTTTTACCAAGCCCAAAGCAAACCTATTAGCTAAATAGGCAATCAACAAAACCAAAGCAATGCGCAATCCCGGAGTTAAAAACCAAGAAATAATTTCGCTTGTTGTTAAATTGCCAACGGTCATAAATTTGGATTATATGTTATGTTATTTATGCTTTCGCCTTTTAATATTTTATCAACCATTTCAAGCTCGCCCAAAAGCCCAGGGCAAAACTCATAATTTTTTGCTTCTTCAAAACTCACCCAAGCATAGTCAACGCTTTCTTCATTTAATTTTACCTCCCCCAACTTCCAGTTGCAATAAAAACTTAAAGTAATAACCGGTGTGCCATCGGGCTTGATAAACGCTAAATCTAATAAATAATTTATTCTGCCAATTTCCACGCCCGCCTCCTCTTTAACCTCTCTTTGCAAACTTTTTTCTAAAGCAAAATACCAACAGTCAGAATTTGATTTTGGCGTGTTAATGTAGTCGTCAACTTCAATCCCCCCTCCGGGAACTGTCCACAAGCTGGGAAACATTTTTTTACTTGGACTTCTCTTGGTGATTAAAAATTTTCCGTCTTTTACAATAATAGCTGAAGCCACAATCCTGTGAAGTTCGTTATTTTGCATATTGATGTTTTTTGGTTTTACTATAAATAGATAATAAAATTAAAAAGGCCAAAAACCCATACGAAGCGCTTAAAAAAAGTGGGAAACTCACTTTTATTTCAAACATAGCTCCTGCAATCAGTGGCCCCACAATTGAAGCCACAGCCCCCAACGAAGACAACACTCCCATTAATTCGCCTTGATTGTCAGTTTGGCTTTTATTGGAAGCATTGCTGGTGATTACCACCCTTAAAACCGCTTGAGAAAAAGTTAAAAGCACCAAGCCAATTATAAACCACAACAAAACTGGCATAACCATTAACAAAAATCCAAGCCCAAAAACAGGAAAAAGCCAAAACTCTAATTTTTTTTCCGAAAAATATTTCAACCAAAACCCCTTTAAAAAAAAGGCCTGATTTAAAACAATAATAATGCCAATAAAAGCCATAAACAAACCCACTATAACCGAACCAAACCCAAAAATGCTTGCCACATACAAAGCTATAATTGCTTGCATACTAGCAAACGCTAAATTAAACAAAAACCAAACAGAAAAATTTCCATAAAATGGTTTGTTTTTTATGGCCCGATAAATTGGCAAAAAAGGATTAAAATCTTTTAAAGATTCTTTGTTGGTTAATTCTTTTATGGAAAACTTTGTCTTTTTTGAGCTGTTTGCTAAAACTTTGGGATTGCTTTCATTAAGCAAGAACACAGCTAATCCACCATTAGCTAAAGCTAAAAAACCCACAAACCAAAAAGGAAAAGACGGGGATATTGGGCTCAAAAAACCACCCAGCATTGGCCCCAGTATAAACCCCAAGCCAAAAGCCGCCCCAGCTAAGCCAATGTTGTGGGTTTTTTCTTTTGGATTTTTGGCAATATCAATTAAACAGCTTTGAGCGGTTGAAAAATTTCCCGCCGCTATGCCATCAATTATTCTGCCCACAAATAAAAAAATTGTGTGAAACGCCCCAGCAAAAACAAACCAACCCAAAGAAGTGCTAAAAATGCTAACAATTAAAACTGGCCGACGGCCATACTTATCTGACAAAGCCCCCAATAAAGGAGTGCTTAAAAAAGAGAAAAGGGAAAAAATTGCAAACAAAGAAGTTACCAAAAATGCGGAAGAGCCAAAAGAAGCAACGTAAAAAGGCAACACTGGAATAACAATCCCAATACCAATGGCGTCAACTAAAATTGTAAAAAAAATAATGGCTTTCTGTTTACTCATTGTAAATTAGTTCTTATCTTTTATGGAAGATATGCGTTAAGTTATACCCTGCAATCCGCAAACCCTCGGGCAAAAAAAAGAAAAAATATTTAATTAAAGCAAAAAAACTCCAGCCATTGTAAATTGCCTGCGTTTGGCACAAATTAATGGCTTTACGCAAGTCCTGAGCATTTTTGCCTTTAAAAACCGTGTAACCTCGACAAATGGCCTCGGGAATATGGGCGTCAGATGAACCAATTTCTGCTTTTAATAAAATCGTTTTATTAACCAAACTTGCCCGCAAGTTTTCATCTTTTAAGGTGGGGGTGGCATTAACCACCTCAATGCCGTCTAATTGCTTGCCAAATTTTAATAATGATTTCAAGCCAATGCCGTCCATTAAAACAACTCCTGGCCTTCTAAAAGACATGGCTTGAAAAGGATGGGCGGCAATTGCCAGTCCGCCCTGTTCGTGAATTTGGCGAATTGTTTCTTGAACAGGCAAATGCGGCTCAATGGTTTTATTTAAAAACAAGCCCACAATATGACCTTCTGTGGAATTTATTTCTTCCCCTATAATTAAATCAAACCGATAGCCCATCCCCAGCCAAGCTTTTTTTACCTTTAAAGCGTTATCAATTGAATCATGGTCAGTTAAAGCAATAACATTTAAATCGGTTTTTTCTTGAACATAATTTAATAAATCATCAGGATCTCCATCAACCAAATGAACATGCAGATCTGCTTTGGACAATCCTGCTATTTTTTCAATTTTTTTTAAACTAACTTTTGACATGTTAGAAATTCTTAAATAAACAGCGAGAATTCCGCAGAATTCAAGCCGTGAGTTTTAGAAGTTCTTACACCCCGTTAAATAATTTTAAATTTGTACTCAAATTTTATTTAACTGGGGTAAGCTATCCGTAAACTCAATCTTCGGCTGATCGCCTCGCTTTCATTAACGGATAATTTATTGTACTTTATTTTTCACCTTTTTTCAAAAAAATTACCCTTAATTTTGCGAACAAAATTAAAGGTAATTTTATTTTCTTCATCGCCAAGCCCTCCACGCAATAAAAATTAAATTAATAACTAAACGAAAAGGAACCAACAATGAAAGCCACCCCATAAAGGCGACTTTATTACGGAATCCCGTTGATTTAGACCTAAAACCAACAAAGCTTTCCCTTATTAGGTAGACACCCCCCAATAAATATAAAAATTCAACGAAAAAAGGTATCTCCTGTCCATTAAAAACCCATTGAAGACAGGGCAAGAGCATTATAGCGCCAATAGAAGCGCCAACTAATCGACTATTATCTGTTTCTTCATTATTAAAAAAACGATTATAGATGGATAGCCAAATACCTGCTACAACCCCAACAATATACCCAACAACATATCCTCTATCCACCATCCAATCAAAAATATCCATAAAATCCTCCTTTTTAACGAGCAACCAAATATTTACTCTAGAATTCACCCCAACAATAACACCGCCCAAAGGCGGTGTCAATAAAATAAGCTTAAAACTTTTGCTTTTAATTAACTATATCTGAATTTTTGAAAAAAGATAGCTTCCCAAAGCTAAAAACAACAAAGTAATTGCCGTTAACACTATTAAATCAACAGCCAATCCAAAATGGGTTACATTGGTAAGTAAAAAACGAAAACTATCCACCCCATAAGAAAGCGGGTCAAACCGAGCAATAGTGGTTACGCTATTGGGCAGGCCTTGCAAAGGAAAAATTGCCCCAGATAAAAAGAATAACGGCATAACTAAAAAGTTCATTATCAACTGAAAACCCTGCATATCCTCTAACAAAGAAGCAATCATAGTGCCCAAAGCGGTGAATAAAAGCGCTGTTAAAAACATCACCAAAAACAAAGCTGGAAAAAGGAGCCAATTAGTAGGCCTAAATCCAAAAGCCACCGCAATAAATAAAACAATAATGCCCTGAATGGTGGCTGTGGTGGCTCCCCCGGCGGTTCTACCAACCATAATATTAAGCCGAGAAACCGGAGCCACCAAAGTTTCTTTTAAAAATCCAAACTGCCTGTCCCAAATAATTTCAATGCCAGAAAAAACCGCGGTAAATATAATGGTCATGCCCACAATTCCGGGAGCCAAAAAATTAATATAATTCCCCTCCCCGGCTTTTTGAAAAACCGGACCAAACCCATAACCCAAAGCCACCAAAAAAAGCAAGGGCTGAGCCAATGAGCCAATTATTCTTGAACGAGAGCGCATATAGCGCTTAAGCTGTCGAAGCCACATTATGTAAATTATCTTAAACATATAATTAAAATTGTTAACGCCGCCCGCTCCACAAACGCCTTCTTTGGCGCAAACGATCAATGGCTCCCACCTCTTCCTCGCGAATAACCTTTCCTGTTAAAGCTAAAAAAGCTTCTTCTAAAGAGGTGGTGTTAGTTTGGGATTTTAGTTCTTGAGAAGTTCCAGAAACAATAATTTTTCCATAATCAATAATGGCAATGCGTTGGGCATTGCGGTCAGCCTCTTCCATATAATGGGTGGTAAAAAATATAGTTGTGCCTTCTTTTTTATTAAGGTCTTGTAAATAAGCCCACATATGATTTCTGGTTTGGGGGTCAAGGCCCAAAGTTGGTTCATCAAGAAACAAAACTTTTGGCTGATGTAAAAGCCCTCGGGCAATTTCTAATCGTCTTTTCATTCCCCCAGAAAAATTTTTCACCAAATGTTTTCTTCTGTCCCATAATTCCACAAAACTTAAAAGCTGTTCAATTCTTTCCCGCCTAACTTTTTTAGCTAAGCCATACAAAACCCCGTGAAATTCCATATTTTCAAAAGCTGTTAATTCGTCGTCTAAACTTGGGTCTTGAAAAACAATGCCAAAAGAATGCCTTACTTGGTCGGGATTGGTGGAAGGATTAAAACCATCTAATAAAATTTTACCACTGCTTGGTTTAAGCAAGGTGGTGAGCATTTTAATGGTGGTTGATTTGCCAGCGCCATTTGGCCCCAAAAAAGCAAAAATTTCTCCCTTAGCCACATTAAAAGAAACACTGTCAACAGCCATTAAATCGCCAAATTTTTTGGTTAAGTTTTTAACTTCAATTATATCCATAATTATTAAATGTTGATAAACGTGAATGTTTGTAAAATTTCATTAAGCAATGAATACGCTTTATTATAATTAAATTCCTGAATTACGCCCTGTGGATAATTTTGAAAATTACTATAATGAACAACCAAATTAACAGCAAAGCATTGGTTGTTGCGAATAGTCCGATAGCCGGTAAATTTATAAGTATTGTTATTGCCAGCATCAACCCCCAAAGAAACCGAAAAAACAATATTGTTAATTGTTTGGCTGGTGGTGGCTGCTTGCTCAGAAAACGCGCTGGGATTGGGATAGGGATTTAAACAATTAGCCACTGCTTGCGGATTGGAGCTTTGCCCAATATTCACCCAAGCCCCGCTAAAATTTGTGTTTGGTTCAAATGATTGAGGGATAAAAACCTGAGCTATTTTTACGCCTTGAAAATCTGTGAACGACTCCCAGTCATAACTTAAACTTCCATCGCCCAATTTTATTAAAGCAATGTCTGCGGGATATTTTAAGGTAAAGCCATATTGCGCGTTGTCATAAGCTGTCCAATTTTGCTGATTATATTGAACGCTTGAATCAACAGGTAATGTGGAAGTGGCTTGATAATTATTCAACGCTAACTGGTTGGCCTTATTGATACTGGAATTTTGAGAACGATAATAATGAACCGCCCAGCCCCCAAAAGCTAAAATCACAACAATTGCCCCTATAAGAAAATACGATAATTTTTCCATAGTTTAAAGTTATACAACCACGCAAGAATTTCCCTTATATTTGTTTATTTGAGCGCAAACTTCAATGCCATCGTCATAGTGTAAATGGATATTATTTCTTTGTATTTCTTCTATTTTATAATCGCTTTCTTTTTGCCAAAAACTTCTCCTGAAAAAAATTTCATCAAAATTTCCAATATTGTTTTTCTTCAAAAAATAACTGATAATTTTGGCGCATCTTTGATTGGTTGAAGTCAAAATAATAACTTTATTTCCTTCTATTTTTGACGCTTTCATTAGCTCTATTATTGACTCGTTTCTCTGGCAAAAATATGTATAAACAAAAACAAATGATTTAAAATTGCTTAAAAAATAAAGTATGGCCCTAAGAATTTTGTTTTGCTTAATTTGCCCCTTAATTCTAAAAACAAGAATAGTATCGTGTAAATCAAAACTAATTGCTTTATCCATAAGTTTGCTTAATAAACTTTATTTTTTTTATAATTTTCTAAAATTTCAGCACTTGGAAAGAATAATTGTTCTGGCAAGTTATCTATCTCAAACCATTGCCATTCTGTAATTTCATCTGGCTCCATTATTTTTGCTTCACCTTTAAAATCTTGGCACAGAAACCCAATAGTTACAAAGTGAGCATCCTCCACTCTATCATTGGCAATGCTTATCAATTTTAAATTTTCTTGGTCTATGATAAGGTTTGTTTCTTCTTGGACCTCTCGGGCAACTGATTGCTCAAAAGTTTCTCCGAATTCCATTTTACCCCCTGGCATTGTCCATGTGCCCTCCCCGTGCAACTCGGAATCGGCTTTTTGGGCATCATCATGGCGCTTGCCCAATAAAACCTTGTTATCTTTTAAAATAAGTACCCCAAACCCCACACCTACTTTTTTGTTTTGTTGTTCCATATTTTATAATTTAAAAATCGCCAATTATTTCTTTTTTTAATCTTGTAAAAAATTGACTCATATACTCCAAGCGATTCTGCGCAATTTCCTTGGCTTTCTCTGTATAAATCTTTTGTGGCATAAACTTACAATCCGTCTCAAACTCCAAGTCCGCGGTATGTTTTGAAACGTCTTTAATTTTCCCGTCAATCGTTCCTCCGATTAAATTATCTTTTATATAATCTTCCAAAGGAATGTCTGAATAAATTTTTTGACCATATTGTCCGCCAATGTCAAAAGCCCTAGCAATCCCAATACAACCAAGCGAATCTAATTTATCCGCATCAAATAGAATTTTAGCTTCAATTGTTTGCGG
>JAQULB010000014.1 GCA_028718785.1 Minisyncoccota bacterium | reverse complement strand
TCGACCTTAACAAGGGAAAAAGTTTTGGAACAATTGTGCCATATACTGTCATACGGTGTCCAGAATAACTGCCTTTCATTTTGTTTTAAAGACCCATGGGTGGATCATATCATATGAACCAGCGCAACAGTTGATTTTTAAGGCAAAAAAGTTAAAATACAGCAATGGAATTTCAAATAGTAAAAAATGAAATAAGAGATAACATTGAAATAGCTCTAAGAACAGCTGGCTACCAAAAAGCCAAAAACATTGGTCAAAATACTCAGTTAAATTTTGTTAAACCACTGAGCCAGTCCGGCTACCCAAGGTTTCATATTTACTTAAAAGAAAGCAAAACAGATTATATTTTTACTTTGCATTTGGATCAAAAAAGGCCTATATATAAAGGCGCTCCCGCCCATTCTGGTGAATACAACAATAAAGTTGTTATTGAGGAAGCAGAAAGAGTAAAACAAAAACTGTTGGTGTCGGATATCAACGGATAAATTCGCATATTCGCGATATTCGCATAAAATTCGTAGATTTGCATTATATCTTTATGAAAAACCAAGAGATAGCTAAAGCATTAAGCCAAATAGCGGATTTATTGGAAATAAAGGGTGAAAAGCAAGTTTTTAAAATACGGGCTTATCGCAAAGCGTCTTTGGCTTTGGAAAATTTAAAAGATGATATTGAAGTTATTTACAAACAAAAAGGACTGGCTGGTTTGGAAAAAATTTCAGGCATTGGCAAAAGTATTGCTTTAAAAATTGAAGAATATTTAAAAAAAGGCAAAATTAAACTATTGGGCGAATTAGAGCAAGAAACAGCCATACGGCAAGTTATTGCTTATTTTTTTGAAAGCAAGGGTTTGGACTTGAAGCAATTAAAAGAACAGGCAAAAAAAGAAGCTATAGTTTACTCGCGCTACACAAAACCCGCCAAACAGCTAATTGAGCTGTCTGGGGGCGTTCAGCAAGCTAAAAAGGCCATTGAAAAGGTGGCTTTGTGGGCCAGTTCTCGAAATTTGGACTACACCATTGAAACGGTTTTTAAAAAATGGCTGGAAATTGACCAATTAAAGCCCAAAGAGGTTGTTAAAAAGCCGTTTTATGAGGGTTTGCCAATGATATTTTCAGACACTAAAAAGAAATGGTTTGTTGTTAACAACAATGGGGAGTGGCTTGAATTTGCTGACAAAGAAGATAAAATTGAGTGGAAAATAACGAAATGAATTATTCTAATTATCCTAATTGTTCTAATTATTCTAAATAATAACCAAGCCCCAAATCCCAATTGGGAATTAGTTATTGGGATTTGTTTAGGTTAATTAGTATAATTAGATTAATTAGGTCAATTTTTATGTTATCACACACTGATTTAAAAAAAGGAACTTTATTTATTTACAATGATATGCCTTATGAGGTTGTGGATTACTCGCTTAATTTTCAGGGTCGGGGTTCTTCAACCGCTCAAGTAAAAATAAAAAACCTGATAACAGGCAATGTTTTATCTCAAAATTTTAAAAGTGGAGATAATTTAGAGGAAGCGGAAATTGAAAGAAAAGAGATTAAATTTTTATACACTAACAAGGGTGAATATTTTTTTTGCGAAGCTGACAATCCCGCTAAAAGATTTCCGCTAAATGCAGAACAGATTGGTTTTGGAAGCAAGTTTTTAAAGCCCAATGTTATTTTAACCGGCCTTGTTTTTGATGAAAAAATTATCAATATTGAATTGCCAATAAAAGTTCAATTAAAAGTAGTTGAAGCGGCAGCGTATTTGCGGGGTGGAAGAGCAACTGAAGGCACCAAAGAAGTTGTTTTGGAAACCGGCGCTAAAATACAAGCCCCCTGCTTTATTAAAGAGGGGGACATTGTTGAGGTGAACACAGAAACCGGGCTCTACACCCGCCGCGTAGAGTAAGTCATTTTATTTTTTACAGATCTCTTGAACTAATTCAACAAACAAGGCCGCGCTCCAGGCCTGGCTCCAGCAGCCCTCAGAACTAAGATGCGAAGCCGAGCTTAGTTCAGCATGACAGCCAATAGCCCCCATTAAGAGAATTTCCCTGCTACTTGCCTCTATTATTTTTTCAATATAGGCCTTATATCTTTCTGGATTGTTTCTTTTTAAAACAATAGCTGTTAAATTGTTTAAATAAAACCAAGAGTCCCCTGAATGATAACTTTGACTTAATTCGCCAGTGTGATGTTCGTGAAAATAAGGCGATCTTTTATCAATTGTGGCAATGCCTCCCCAAGGAAGCCACAAAGCGTCCAAAACATTGTCAAAACATATTTGCCATTCTTTTTCTTCCAAAAGCTCTGGGTAAACATAAGCCACTAAAAAAATATTAGGTCTAATGGTTTGGTCTGTTGGAGAATCAAACAATATTTCTCCGCTCCAAAACCTTTCTTTTACTTTAAACTTTAAGCTTGCTTCAAGGATTCTATAAGAGGAATCGTTAGTGAGAGTATAAGCTAACTTTAGCATATAAAGCCGCAAGGCCTGCAATTCTATTCGCTCCCCTGTCCTGTCAATTGAATCCATCCAAGTGCCGTTCCCAATGGCTGTTGCCAATTCTGTTTTGTTTGAATATTTTAACAAATCTTCAAGGGCTTTCTTAAGATATTTTTTCACTTTCCAAACAGTCATTTCGTTTATTTTTTTATTTTCAATGGCCTCTCCCGCTCTTTTAAAAAGCCATCCCACTGCGTCAGCGTTTTGTTGATTTGAAGTGTTTGTTTTATTAGTTAAAAATCCATTTTCTCCTATTAAATTAAAGCCATAATGGCAAATTTTCCAAAAAGCATCTTCATCTTTATTCAGCAATGCTTTTATTGATACAAAAGCGTCTCTTGTCCAAAAATCAAAAAACCAAGGCAAACCAGCGCAAATTTGCTTTTGACCGTGTTCTTCAAAAACAAGCTCTCGCAAAGCGTTTTGGCTTGAAAGATAAGCCATTGAGGTTTCTGGACTTTTTATTTCTAAAAGATCCACAAAACTCTTAATATTCCTTCTTTTTTCTTTTTTTAAAGCGTAGGTTTTATCAAAAATATAATTTGCTTCGTTTAAGGCCTGTTTTTTTGTATCCCCTATTCCCACTGCCATTTTTGAAGCAACTATTTCTAAAGCCCAAAAAACATTTCTTTCAAAAGGAATTGAGTTCCTTTTTTTGTCTAATTCATAGTTTCTTCTTACCCATTCATTTTTAATAGAAAAACTTGAACTATTGAGTTTTATAGCCAAGAATACTCTGTCCTTTTGATTAAAGCACTCAATAACAATAATTCCTTGTTTGTCTTTTTCTATTTTATAATTTCTTTCTGCTTCTGAGTTTCCATAAATTGGCTTAAAATCAAGAAAAAGATTAAATTTTTGGCTATTAGATAGCTCATAAACCAACCCTCTGTTTTTCTCAGGCAAAAAAAAGCTTTCTTTAGCAATGCCTTTGCTTGTTTTTGAAGTTCTAATGTGTCTCCAGAATTCGTTTTTTAGCTCAACTATTTTTCCTTCCTCTACTAAAGAAATATTTTCGATTATTTTATAAATTTTTCCAAAATTTCTGAAAAATAGGCCCTGATATCTCGAGCTGTTTTGGTTAAAAAAAGAAGCAAAATCTCCCTTTCTATTAGCAGTTAAAAAACCAACATTAAAAGCTGTTTCATTTTGGTAAAACTCTTTTTCAAATAAATTCTTTGATAATTTGTGGGCTATTTTCATTTTAAAGTTGCCACTGCTTTGTTGTGGGCAGTGATATAGTTTTCAATTAAAATTTCCCAGTCAGCCATATTGGCTAAATTTCGAGCTTGAATTTTATTTTCCACTCTTTGATTAGTTGTTAATTTTAAAAAATTGAAAAGAATTTTTTCTAAATTGTCAATTACCTCTTGTTCGTTTTTGTCCATCCTTTCAAGCATAAAAACGCCGGGCAGTTTTTTTCCTTTTATGTATTCCCAGCAGAATCGTCCAAATCCAGCCATATCTGTGGTAACAGATCCCACTCCAAGAGCGGCGGATTCAAGAGGCGTATAGCCCCATGGTTCATACATTGACGGAAAAACACCCAAATGACTTCCCTGTATGGCTTCATCGGATGTAAGGTTTAATATTCCATCAGCCCCGTTTAAATATATGGGGTAAAAAATAACCTTAACTTTGTCTTCTTTGGCGTTTAAAAGTCCTTCTTGGCTGAACATTTGCAAGATTGCGTCATTTTGATTTATTAAGTTATGCGAACAAACTGGCGGATTGCCTTGTTTTTTAAATTTTAAAATTTTATTTTTAATTTCTGATAAAGTGTCCTCTTCGTTTTCAAAAATATCAGCTTTTTCAATTTTTGATTTTGTAATAAGAGATTTCATTAAATTTCCCTCAATATCTTCTTCAATTGATTCTAATTGCTCTTTGATATCAGTGTATATCTCGCGGGATTCAATAAGCTCTCTTTTTATGCTTTGAGTTTGGGTGGGTATCCAAAAAAATGCCACAATTGATTTTTTGCTTTTTTCTTCTTTCAATTTTTTATTTAATTGTCCAAGCGATTTGATAAAAGTGTCAATGCCTTTATTTCGTAACTCATACCTGCCAATTGTGAAATAAATTAAAGTTTTATCTAAATCAATCTCATAATAAGGAAAAAAATACCAAAATAAAAAATCTCTTATTCTGTCTCTTTGAAGCTTGTGTTTTATGGATATTTGCTCAATGCTTGGAAAGCGGGACATATCCAATCCATTGGGTAATAAAACATCGGGAAAGCGATTCAAAATAATTTCGCTTTCAAGGCCAGTTATTTGGCTAACTGTGGTAAAAACATCTGTTTTTAAAGCGCAAGCTTGTTCTATTTGGTGTTTTGCTTGAATACCATATTTATAGGCCTGCTCTCCTGAGTTGATTTTTCCCAAAAAAGAATCTAAAGAAACATTATTTCCAGCCAATGTTCGTCCCAAAATTGTGGCGTGAGTTGTAAACACAGTTCCCACTGGCAAGTTTTGGGATTTTAAATACAAAAGCCCAGCCCCAGAAAGCCATTCGTGAAACTGAACTGCCACTTTTTTATTCAAAAATCCGGGCAAAAGCTTTTCTATTACTTTTCCTGCCACATAACTCCACACCACTGGTTCTGTGTAATCAAAAGGAGAATTAAAAGAATCTATTTTAAATTTTTCCCAGAGCTCTCTTTTTATTTGATCTCCTCTTTCTATCCATTTTGAAAAATCTATTAAAATTACTTTTGGATTTTTGGGCACAGTCCAATAGCCAAATTTTATAACAATCCCCTCTTTTTCTAAATCCAAGAAAGCTTGAACCCATTCTTTTGGCGGTTCTGCTTGTTCAAACTCTCCCTTATTATTTTGAGGCGAATATGGCCCAATAAGACAATAATTTTCTCCATACTTTTGGACAGTGGGTCTGGCTTTTGATTTTAAAACTGTCCAAATGCCTCCTATTTTATTGCAAACTTCCCAAGAAACTTCAAACAAAAAATCGGCTTTTGGTTTTAGCTCTTTATTTTTTTCTTCCATGACAAATATAAAATCCTTTGGATTTTGTCCTTAGGATAACGCGAAAAAATAACCTTTGCGTTAGATTTTTTTAATTGCAGCGACAACCTTTTTAAGAGCGTCCATTTTATTTTTGGCCTTTTTCAATTCCGTGGCCACTTTCTTGTTTTTTAGAACCTCTTCTGTCCATTTGGCGAAATCATTTCTTGTTTTATTGGCGTGATAGGCGTATGTTTCTTCAGCCATTTCACTTAAAGCGTTTTTTAAATCTTTTAAATCGCTTAAAATTCGCCCGTCTTTTGCCCAAAACCTGGCTGGGCCTTCGGCTTTTATTGTTTTTGGCTCACTTGCTTTTTTAACTGGCATAAATTTAATGATATTCATTGTTAGTTATTAGTTATTTTTTACGACCTTTACGCTATTTTTACATTATACCTGTTTTCTATTTTTTGTTGCAAATCATTCACAATATTCATATATGAAATAAAGCAATCATAAGGGCTTTCATAAGGGTTAAAATATTTATGCACATCTCCATCAGAAAACCACTTTGTGCACATATAATAAAGATGGTCTGATGTTTGCAGTTTTCGCCATTGGTCAATTAGGGGTTTGCTTTTTGTGAGCATTACAGCTGGCTCTAAAGCGTATATTTTGTTGGCAGCTTCTTTTTGCATTTGATTGCCCAGCCAAGCTGACAAGTCCCTCTCTGTGTCTGCCCAAGATATTGTGTTTGGGCAGTCAATCGCGCCAATTGGGCTGTAAAGTTTTGTAATTTCAGAAGGAGTTTTAAAATTATTGTCTTTGTTTTTTAAAACTTCATTTGGCAAATTTTCTAAAAATTGAAAAATTCCCGTGTCTTCCCATTGATGCTCTCCAAAGGTTTCATAGTCCATAAATAAGTTTACCACTTGCCCATTTCCGTTTATTTGATTTACCCACTGGGTAAATTTATCAGCGGTTAAGGGCCATTCCTTCCACTCGTGACAAGAAAATCTAAACGAAATGTCATCGCTTAATTGATAGTTTCGCATTAATATTTTTAAATTTTTTGTTCCTGTTGCTTTGTATACAAAGTCCGGGCTTCGCCAGCCCAAAATTTGCTTTGCCCCCTCAGTTAATACAGTTTTATATCCCATTTGTTCAACAACTTTAGCCATTTCGTTATTAAAAGATAGCTCAGTATTTCTAAAAGTTGTTGGGGCTTGATTAAAAATATCTTTGAGCTTTTTTTTATGTTGGTTGATTTGTTTTTTAAATTCATTTTGAGAGTATAAAAAAGCCAAAGAATGGTGATATGTTTCAGCGATTAGTTCGCATTGGCCTGTTTTAACCAGCTCTTTAAAGCTTTCTAAAACATCGGGAAAATCTTTTTCTAATTGTTCAAGTATGAGACCGGTAATGCTAAAGCTTATTTTAAATTTCCCTTTGTATTGTTTGATTAAATTTAAAAGCAAAGCGTTTGTTGGCAAATAACATTTTCTGGCAATTCTTTCTAAATAAAATCTATTTTTTTTATCATCAAAATACGGCAAGTTTTGACCAATATTAAAAACCGAGAATTGATTTATTCTGTATGGCTGGTGCACGTGGAAATACAAACAAACTGATGGCATGGTTTTTGTTGTTGATATCGGATTTTAAGGGCTCCCAGAAATCCGATATCAACAACTTTTTTATTTTATCGCTAAATCCTGATGGTCTTTTAATCCCTCGGCATAAAGCTGTTGAATAGCCGCTTGAGGCAGGGTGGCTGAATATATCTGGACATCGTCAATGAGGCCGTTGAAATATGTATTAGTCACTGGCAAATCACTCCTCACACCAATATATGTTTTATTCGCTACATTTCCATTACCAACATTATTATTAGCCGCTCCAGTTTGTGCAATACCATTTACATAAAATTTTGTCGTATTCGCAACAGAATCAAATACCGCAACAATATGATACCATACTTCTGTTGTGGGAGTGTTCCATTGCGTTGCAGTATTTCCCGATTGAAACTGACTATGTTTAGTAACAAATCTTCCACTATTTTTGTCATAAAGAATCTGCAACCCATTCGTCCCATCGCGCATATCAATTATACGAGAATAATTACTTAACCCACTGAATTTTATCCACGCTGAAACAGTTGTTTGAGCTGAAGTAATTGATGTATTGTTTGTTGCTGAAACATAATCATCCACCCCGTCAAAGCTCAAAGCGTTTCCTTTTATGCCAAGAACAAAAGTGGCTCCACCATAAACAGTTCCGTTAAGCTGGTTCCACCAAGAGTCCTTGGCCACAGTGCCAGATGTTTCGTCAAATTTCCACCAAGCAATCATGTCTTGTTGCAAAGAACCTCTTATATTGTCTGAAAAATGAAGAGCATTGGCTAATCGAGCTTTTTTTGCGTAGCTGGGATAAGCAATAATGGTAATGCTAGCCAAAACTCCAATAATACTAATAACTATTAAAAGTTCTAATAAGGTAAACCCTCTTGCCACATCTGTTTTAGAATTGTTGATTTTGTTTTTTAGCATGCATGAAATTGCTTTAGGAATTTTAGGAATATTTTATTTGGATAAAACTTCACTGTATATGTCAATACATTTTTGAGCTGATTTTTCCCAGCTTAATTTTTCCATCTCTTTAAATGATTCCTCTTGCAGGGTGGTTCCAAGCCCTTGATAGGTTAAACAGGCCAAAATTTTATTAGCCATTTCATCTGTGTCCCAAAAATCGGTTTTTAAAGCGTTTTGAATAACTTCTGAAACTCCAGATTGTTTAGAAACCAATATGGGAGTTTTAAGCATTAAAGATTCTAAAGCCACCAATCCAAATGGCTCTGAAACCGAGGGCAAAACAAACAAGTCAGCGGCCATATAGGCCTTTTTTAAATCCTCTCCCTTTAAAAATCCAGCAAAAAGAAACTTGTCTGCAATGCCCATATTAGCTGCTGTTTCAATAATTTGGCGTTCCATATCCCCAGAACCAGCCACCACAAAAACCACATTTTTATTAAAAGCTAAAACTTTTTGAGCGGCTTGCAAAAAGTAATCCGGTCCTTTTTGTAAAGTAATTCTACCCACAAATAAAACAATTTTTTTACCAGCTTTTTTTAAATCAAAAAGTTGATTGGGGCCAGATAAAGTTTGGTCAAAATAGTTTTGGTTAATGGCATTGTAAACCACTTTTATTTTTGATGGCTCTATGTTGTAATTTTCTATTATTTTATTTTTTGTGAAATTGCTAATAGCAATAACCGCATCAGCTTTTTCCATGCCAATTTTTTCAACAGCATACACAAAAGGATTGGGATTGTCCCCGGCTCTGTCAAATTCTGTGGCGTGGACATGAACTACCAACGGCCTGCCTGAAACATTTTTTGCCATAATGCCCGCTGGAAAACTTAGCCAATCATGAGCGTGGATAATATCAAAAGTTTCGGTTTTAGCTATTTTTTCTGCTAATTTTCCATAGCGTAAAACCTCTTTGAATAAATCTGCTTCATAAATATTTTTGAGCCCAATTTTTTGGGCTGTTTGTTTGTATGATTGGCTTGTTATATAGGGTTTTAAAAGCGAATTTATGGCTTTTATTTCTATATTATTTTCTTCGTCAGCAAAGATAATTTTAAAATTTGGATGATGGCAGTTTAATTTTTTAGGCAAAACAAAAATTACTTTAACCCTCAAAAGGGCTAATCCTTTAGCCAAGCCCTCGCAAGCCACACCCAATCCTCCAGAGTTAAATGGCGGAAACTCCCAGCCAAACATTAAAACTTTCATCGTAAAATTTTCCGCTTTTTGCGGAGTAATTTTTTTATTATAATTCTTTTACAACATAAATAATAGTTGTGGAAAACTTGAAATTTACTTTGCTTTTGATTGGTGCTAAAATTTAATATTAAAACAGTTAATAAGAGGAAATCCCGATTAAACGCTTTATGAGAGGAGCGTTTAACAGGATCT
>JAQULB010000013.1 GCA_028718785.1 Minisyncoccota bacterium | reverse complement strand
TTAATTGTGAAAAAGATTAGTTCTACAATTTGCCAAACAAAGTAGTAATTAAATTTGGCTAATCCAAAGAGTTTTTGAATTGTCTAAATTTATTCGCTAAATTTCATTTCGTAATTCAAAGTATATAGATGGCTTCGGGAGTTGTTATATTGTTATTGTTGACCAAAAAAAGACAAAGGGATTAAGTGAGGACGAGGTCATAAACGGCCCAATGCTTCCTTTTGATGGGAGTGGTTCAAGAACACTGCTTTTAAAAGATTATCCGGGTATTCTAATTAATAATAATGGGGAGTATCTGGTGGAAGTTCATATTATTGTTGCTAATGGCAATAAATATGAGCTTCAAAAAATAGCTGTAGATTCTTTAGTGGGGGATGACATAATTGTTCCCCTGAGGATTCGAAGGTCCATTCCAATTCAAAGAAGTATTTTTCAAGTCATATACAACGGTCCAATTGTTTATGATGATGGCGGTTATTGTGATGACTGGTACTACTCTAATGCTTACTGGGCATGGCGCAGGGCATATTATAGGACAATAGTAGTGCCATATTATCCGATTTACACATATTATTATTGTCCTCCAACCGTGACTTATGTAAATCAGGTTGTGAGGTATAACTATGACCATATTGTTGTTATTAATAATGTGGAACAGTTGCGAGCAAGGCGCCATAAGCCAGAGGTTAAATTTCGTAGCGATATAGTGGATAGCAGAAAAATTTTTGCTGACCACGGATATGCTGGTATTTTTATGGGTAAAAACGGGGATGGCAAGGGTTACCAAACGAAAAAGGGAGCTACTCTCTTTTCTCGTCAAGATCAGGTAAGGGAAAACATAAAAAGTTTTTCCGAGCAAAATAACAGACCTAAGGGGTCTGTGAGATCCGCTCCAAGAGATTCTGGCGAGCGGATTAAAAGTAGCGGAAGTCCGACATCCGCTAAATCTGTTAATTCTGCTCCTACTGTTAATCCTGGGTTTTTTACTAAAATCAGGAGGGGAGTAGAAAAAGCTGGAGGTTCGGTCGTGGAGAGAGCAACAAGCGCGATTGTTGTTACTCCGCGAAGTTATGGCAGAAGCGCTCCTGCTCCCGTAAGGAGTAGCGGAGAAAGCGCTCCTCAAAAACATCGCTCTATTGTAGGTGAGCAGGCGCGGACACAGCTGGCAAGGGCACAACAGCCCCAACCAAAAGCGCAGCCAGCGTCAGCACGGATCGAGACGCGTCAGGCGACCGTGGAAAAAAGTTCTTCAACAAAACAAAGTTCGTCATCATCAAGTTCGGATGATGACGAACAAAAAAAACATAGACGAGGCAAATAGTTTCGTCATTTAGCAGATAAACTAATTATTGGTTTATCTGCTATTATATTTTAAGGAGGGTATTGCAATGGAAAAATTTAAAAATTGGCGGATGGTGTGGAAACTCCACATTAGGGTTGTTTCAAGATATTCCAAAAGAATAAAATTATCTCAAAGCGAGATAGAGAAATATTTTGAAAAAACCAAAAAATCCAAACGATAAAAATATTCGTTTGGGTTTTTATTTTAAAAAACGGGATAAAAAAGAAATAATCGGGTGTTTTTTAACAAAAGCCAATAAGCAAGCGCCAGAGAATTCTCGCACAATTTTTTTTCTTTGTTTAAAAACTTGTTTAACAAGTTTTGGATTATGGCATAAAGAAAGCTCCTCTATTATTTTTTCTGCCTGAAACGATTGGAAAACTTCTGGGGTGGCCATTAAAATTCTATCGTTTTTTTGCAAACTGCCCTCAATAACATCGGGGAAAATTTTATCGGTTATTCGTTCTATGGTAAAGTTAGAGCCAATATCAAAGGCCTCGCTGTTTCGTAAAAGAATTATTTTTATGTTTCCCACTTTTGAAACTTTTATATTCCCTTTTGGCCCAACAACAATTGAGGCAAAGTGAAAACCGCTTAAAAAAGAACGGTCATTTTGCAAAATTTCTTGATTTAAAAAATCATTCATTTGATTAAGTCCCAATTGAAAAGAATCGTGAGAATAAAAAACAGGTTTTTGGTAAAAGTATTTTTTAAGGATTTCTGCTAAACGATTTATAACAGCTTGACCTGTTAAGGATTTCCCCCCCAAGGGGGTTTGATTATCGCTGAATGAGTTTTTTGCTTCTGCTACAATATAAAGATGGCCTTGTTTTTTTTCAAAAAAAGTTTTGGGCAAAAAACAAAAAGTTTCAAAAAATAACTTTTCTTTTTGGGGGATAGTATTACCAAAAATTCCAAACTTTTTTTGGTTTTTTAAGGGATTAAAATAAAGTTCAAAAACATTTGCCATATACCTTATCTCTTTAATATCTTTTTTTATCTTGTAAAGCAACTGTTTAAAATGTTAAAATATAGAAATTTAGAGATATTGAAATTTAGAGATGCGGGCGTTTAGTTCAGATGGGTTGAAAGCATGTTATGCTTTCAACGGGAATTTTAGCCAAATGCTTTTGGCGTAAAAATTCCCCGGACAGAGCGTTGCATTTTCACCCTGTTAAATATTTTGGGTTCGTAGCTCAGTTGGTTAGAGCGTTCGGTTCACATCCGAGAGGTCGGAGGTTCGAATCCTCTCGAACCCACTCAAAATTTAACGGGGCAGGTTGCAAAAGATTTTTAAAGCTTATTTAAATTTATAACAAGTGGTGTTAGCGGAAGCAAAATTTGAGCGGGGTGCTCATTTTGCTAATTCATTATCACTCAAAGCAAAATGGCAAATAAAATTATAGGTTATGTGTTTCTATTTTTAGGGGTTATAATAATTTTATGGGGGTTGTGGTTTTCTTATGGAATTTTCACTGGCAATAAGCCCTCGCCCCAGCTTTTTGCAGTTGATACTTCAAAAGAGGTTTCCAAAAAAGATGTTTCATTGTTTCAAAATTCGGACTTAAACGAACAAGCGCAAAATCAAATAAACGCTTTATTGCAAAATCAGCTGGGAAATTTAATATCAGGGGACTCAATGAATAAAATTTTAAATTTAACTGCTTGGTCAATTTTTATGGCCATACTGGTGTTGGCATGCGGGAAAATAAGTTCAATCGGAGTTCAATTGATTAAAGCTGATCCAAAGAAAAATGCTTAATCCTTCTCCAAAAATAAATATTTTTTTAAGGTGGGTTTTTTGGCATTTTGTTGAGGTTCCCAAGGCCATTATCTTGGGCTGGAAAAATTTTTTAAAATTTAATTTTAGTTATTTTTCAATTGGCGCTTTATTAAAAAGTTTGCTTTCGCCGTGGAAGGGAGATTTAGGGGATTATGGCAGGGGATTTGACGCAGGAAAATATTTTTATACTTTTTTGGGCAATATGATTTCCAGGGTTTTGGGAGCTATTATTCGGCTGGTTATTGTTTGTGTTGGATTGGTTTGTTTTGTTTTTACACTTTTTGTTGGGTTTTTGGTTTTATTAATATGGATTTGCTTGCCAGCTATTATTGTAGCTGGATTTCTTTATGCCATAGGAATTTCAACATAAGCTATGGAATTTTTACTTCGCAAAACTTCAATATATCAAGCCATAAAATGGGAAAAGCTCTTTTTGTGCTTGAGGCCGCTTAAAGCGATTTCTTGGGTTTTGTTTTGGATTTTGATTATTTGGAGCTTGTTTGGTTATTTTGGTTTGGGGAAAAGTTTTAACAGCCAAGAAAAAACTTTGGCTTTTGCAATTTTATTTTTTAGTATTAGTATTTGTTTTAGCGAAAGCTATAAATTTTTTAATAAAAAATTAAAAAATCCTTTTTTAAAATATTCGTTAAAGCAGGCCCTGCAAAATTCAAGCGAATTTAACTTTGCTGGGTTTTTAAATTTTGAGGCAGCTAAAGTTTGTTTAAAAGCCATTAGATTGTCAAAGAAAAACAAAGAAGTTTCTTTAAAAGATGTTTTGCTTTTGGTTTTGGCTGCTTCAAAAAATCCTGATATTAATTTTGTTTTTCAAAGGGGGCAGTTAAATAAAAAGGCCTTAAAAAAGCTTTGTTCTTTGGAATTTTCCAATATAAAAAATAATGAAATAGATTTTGAAAGCATTATTATTGAGGCAGGAAAAATAGCCGTGGAAGGGGGCAGAGAAAAAATAACAGCAGGGGATTTGTTGGGAGCTTTTGGAGAAAAAGATCCTGTTTTTGAGAAATTTTTAATTGAAAGCGATTTTAAAAAAGCGGATATAAAAAATTTAGTTAACTGGTTTTACAAACAAAAAGCAAGACAAGAAAAATTAAGTTGTTGGTGGGATTACACAAATTTGCTAACCCGAGGGTCTGTGGGGAGAGATTTTGCTTCTGGATACACCATAACTTTAGACAAGTTTTCTTTTGACTGGAAAGATAAAATAGGAAAAAATATTTTTAGAGAAATTGTGGGGCACGAAGAAGAAATAAAGCAAGTGGAAAGAATTTTAGAAAAAGAAAAAAATAAAAATGTTTTATTGGTGGGAGAGCCAGGAGTTGGCAGAGGCAGTATTGTGGAGGCCTTGGCTCAAAAAGCGTTTTTGGGAACTTCTGCTCCTTCCATCAATCATAAAAGAATTTTGCAGTTTGACATATCAGCTTTAAAATCAACCAGCCAGTCCCCAGAACAAGCTGAATCACTCTTGGAAAAATGTTTTGCTGAGGCAGTAAAAGCTAAAAATGTTATTTTGGTTGTAAATGATTTTCATAATTATATTGCCGAGGTTTCTCAGCCCGGAATGATAAATATCGCTGGGATAATGGGGCGGTATTTGCCTTTGGCAAATTTTCAAGTGATTGCCATTAGCACTTTTGATGGATTCCATACCTATATTGAAAGAAACTCTTCTTTTAGCAATTTATTTGAAAAAGTGGAGGCGGGAGAAATATCCGAGCAAGAAACATTAGTTTTAATGGAGCAGTTTGCGCCGTTTTTTGAAGCAAAAAATAAAAAGTATATCAGCTTTAGGGCGTTAAAAGAAATTTTAAAAATGAGCTCTCGGTATATGGCTCAAACCGCTTTTCCAGAAAAGGCCTTGCGACTTTTAGATGAAGCAATAGTTTATTTAAAAATGTATACCAAAGATAATGTTTTAAAAGCCGAACATATTAGAAAAGTTGTTTCAGAAAAAGTTAAAGTGCCTTTAGAAGATTTAGAGCAAAAAGAAAAACAAAAACTGCTTAATTTAGAGGATTTAATCCATACTCGCTTAATTAACCAAACAGAAGCGGTTGGCGAGGTGGCTTCGGCTTTGCGAAGAGCTCGTTCAGAAGTTAATTTAAAAGCTGGGCCAATTGGGTCGTTTTTGTTCTTGGGGCCAACAGGTGTTGGTAAAACAGAAACTGCCAAGGCCTTAGCGGAAATTTATTTTGGAAGCGAGCAAAATATGATTAGATTTGATATGTCGGAATTTCAGGACACAGAAGATATAAAACGGCTTATTGGCACTTCAAAAGAAAACGGACTTTTAACCACAAGAATAAAAGAAAAGCCGTTTTGTTTGCTTTTACTTGATGAGTTAGAGAAAGCCCACCCCAATATTTTAACTTTATTTTTGCAAGTGCTTGATGAGGGTTGGCTAACCGATGGATTGGGGCGCAAGGTTGATTTTAAAAACACAATTATTATTGCCACCAGCAATGTGGCCTCAGAAGTGATTATGCAAGATGTAAAAATGGGGGAGTCATTAGATAAAACTAAAACCCGAGTTTTTAATTACGCTTTTGAAAAAAGATTGTTAAAGCCAGAATTTGTAAATAGGTTTGACGCTGTGGTTTTGTTTAAGCCGTTGGGCAAGCCCGAACTTTTGCAAATTGCCGGGCTAATGCTTAACAAACTCGCTAAAAGTTTGCTTGATAAAGGCATTAAATTTGAAGCCACGAGCGAGTTAAAAGAAAAAATTGTTGAACTCTCATATAATCCAGCTTTTGGGGCAAGAGAAATGAAACGCATTATGCAAGATAAGGTGGAAAATAGTTTAGCAAAGGCCTTGCTGTTGGGAGAATTAAAGCGAGGCAAGAGTGTTAGCGTTAATCCAGTGGACTTTTCATTAACGATAAACTAAAATAAGCTATTATTTTAATTTAAGTAATTAAAAATTTTATGACATCAATTTATAAATATGTTTTTGGGGGAATATTGGGGGTTGTTGTGTTGAGCGTTTTTTTATTGTCTTCTGGAATAGTTAATCCAAGCTGGAATCCTTTTAAACAGCCACCAAGCGGAGCGGTTTTAGAAAACGCAATTTACAATTTAAGCCAAGTTGAAAAAATGAAAATATCGGCTTTAGTTGATTTGTCTATTGAAAGTTCTAAAAAAATAACTGGAAATTTAAATTTAACTCAATCTGTTGATTATTCAAATAAGACGCAGAAAAAAAACTTAACAGATTTTAATTTATCGGTTGGCATAGAGGGTATGGAGCTTTCAATGAACGCTTCAATGATTGGGGTTGATAAAAATTTGTATTTAAAAATTAATAGCTTTCCTCCATATTTGCCTTTGGGAATTGACACTGAAACATTAAAAAATCAATGGATGTTAGTTGATCCAGCCAAACTTGGTTTAGCTGGTTTTTCCACTTCCACAATCACAGGGGAGCAAACTGCAAAAGACACTCAAATTTTAAATGATTTAAAGACGCTTATTGCTGATAAAAAAATATTTAAATTAAAAAGAAATTTAGGTCAAGAAAAAATCAACGGCGAAATAGTCAATCATTACACAGCTGAAATTGACAAGCAAACAGCCAAAGAAATTTTACCGAAGTTTTTTGCTGTTTTAGATAAATATTTGCCACAGCAAAGCTCAGGTTTGTCAAGCTCTGATGGGGCAAGCTATCAACAGGACTTACAAAATACCTTAACCGAACTTGAGCAAAATTTTGATGAAATATGGAAGGCCTTGGGTGGAATTGGTTTTGATGTTTGGATTGGCCAAGACAATCAAACATTGGAAAGAATAAAATTTAATAAAGAAATCCAAAAAAATAAGCTGGCAATTGAGATTGCTTTTTCTGATTTTAACAAGGATTTTGTAATTGAAGCTCCCACAGAATTTAAGCCCATAGAAGATATTTTACCCCCCAACTTACTTGGCATTAGCACCTCAACTCCAGCAGTAAGCCAGTAGGGGATTAATTAAAATGCTTTACAAATTAGTGGTTTTGTGGTAGAAACAGATCAGAAATCATAACCTTTTTAATTATAAGGTTTTTTGTTTTAACCAAAGCGTTTGCTTTGGTGGTGAAAAATTTTTTGCTACTTTAAAAATTGAAAACCTATGAAAATAGGGGGAAGGATTTGTGAAATGAAAAGAAAAACAATAATTTTTGGATTTATATTTCTTGTTGTTTTAGTGGTTCTTGCTTTGGTTCTTATTATTGGGGTTAGGGAGGTTTATTCGGAGGAATCTGTAAAAAATTATTCTTTTCCTCCGCCAAACTCAGCAGAGGATGATAAAGGCGCTCAGGCCTTTATTATTTCTCAGCTTCGGGAAATTTTAGCTCGGTTGGATGAGCTAGAAAAAGCCCAAGGAAGCGATAAAGACACCCAGAAAATAATCCTTGAAATAAAGAAGATTTATGAAGGGTTAAGCGCCAGACAAGATGTTTGGGGCGAGGCCTTGCTTAAGGATAAAAATAGCAGGATTATTTTTTTGGAGGGAGAAATAGCGCGTAAAGATTCACTCTTAGCGCAAATCTCTAAAAAGCTCGAGGAAGCGCTCCAACGGATAAAGGAGCTGGAAAAACAGCTTGCGGAAAAACCAGTTCAAAAAACTGGAATTAGCCAAGCGGACTATGACCGACTAAAAGAAGAAAATCAGTCGCTTATAAATCAGCTTGCCGAGCTTCAAGATAAGTTGAGGCAGGTGAAACCACCCCAAGAGCAAGAGGTTAAACCTCTTCCCACTGTTTTTGAAAAGGAGGGGAGCCCGAAAAAGTTTTCTGTGGAGATTGGCGTTATTGGCCAACACAGAGTTTTTTCGAATTCCCTTGGATTTTTCTGGGATAATATTATTATCCACAGCGAATCTGGATTGCCAATTTACCTCGAAGGTACTGCTAGGAAGTTTTTGATAGGGGATATTCTATCAATACAGATTTTTGGTGGCGTTGGCAGTAGTTGGTTTGTTGGCGTTGCCCCAGTTATTAATGTAGCCGCATTAGATGTATCATTTTCTGTAGGGTTTCAGTATCTTCCCGAGTATCTAGTCGGGCGATTAGAGCCTGTTCAGTGGTATATAGGAATGACCCACGAGGGAAAATGGACGCAGATGTCTTTGAAAGTTGTTCCGGGAATTAATCTGGTTCAACTTTCGGTCGGTTTAAAGTTTTGAAAGGAGTGTTTTTCTCCTTTCCAATAGCGGTAGGATTTTAATTTTTCTACCGTAGGTTTCTATGTTTCTTGTTTTTGTTTTATTTAAATAGGAGGGCTTAAAATGAAAGCCAAGATTCTCTTTTTTGCTGTTGTGGTATTGGTTGTTTCTTCTTTTATTTTTGCAGGTTGTGGATGGAAAATAGATCCGAATACAGTTCAAACTATTATTTCTGGACCTACGGCTCTTACCGTTACCAACGAACCTGCTACTGGAATATATTCCGCTACTGTGTTCGGCGGGGATATTGCTGAGGATAGGGGAGATACTTTTTCCACTGGTTCAAGGGGAAAGTATTGGTGGTACTTAATAAAGGATGACAAGCTGTTGTCTACAGAAATAGAAAGCACCAACACACACACGTATAAGTTTTATGTCCCGGGGACATATTTTATACAAGTTAGTTGTGGGGCTGCTATCAAAACTAACAACATTGTCAACGGTATCATTCCCGGTCTTCAGTTCTATGATGTTGTTGTTTCAAGAGGGCAGGGATATAAAGAAACCACAATTACACCCCATATCGTAATAGACGAGTGGTATCCTGGACATATAGGATTGGATGCTTCAAGAACCGAGACTAACCCTATATCCGACAAGATTGTTAGCTGGGAATGGTATTTAGACGGTATTAACTTCAGTTCTCAACAAGAAGCTGGAGTACCCGTCACCGAGGGTAGTCATAAAATCCGGCTGGAAATCAAAACACTTTTTGGGTTTAGTCAGTATCTGGAGACCACATATGTTTATAAGAGTGGCGCGACTTCAGTAGAGATTAAGGGGTCTTCTGGAGGAAGCGCTACTGGTGGAACAACCGGAGGGATAGATAATCCTCCATATAACCCACCGGTGGACAATAATGACGATAACCCGGTTATTCCCCAGCCAGTTGCTGGGCGAGACGGAAATCTTGATCTCAGTTTTAACAAAGGAGCAGAGGTTGAGGTTAACAGGGGTCAAACGGTTAGAATGCCCATATACGCTTATGGGCTGAGTGATCACATAAACATTCCCATTGGCGGAATTTTTTATGACAAAGGTTTTGTAACCTTTATGTCAATTGAATCCGCTGGAGACGGATGGGTTGTTAAACAGGATGGAAATAATCTTGCTTTTTCTGCGGTTAATAGTTCGCCATCCATAGACACTATTGTCTGTTACCTTGTATTTAAGGCAACGGGCAAGGACCCAGGTGTTGCAGGCGTAACATGGGTAGGCATAGACAAGTGCTCAGCCGGTTACGACGCCAAAGACGGAAATGGGATACGAGGACTATTTTTGCGCGGCATTGATGGCTTTGTCCGCGTAAAGTGAAATAGTTTTTTAAAAAAACAAAGTATAAATGAATAAGAGGTCAAGAATAGCAATAGCTATTTCTTGCCTCTTATTCAAAAATTAAAATTTAATTTTTGGAAATTTTTGCAAACTTTGCAAAGTAGAAATTTTTAAAAATTAGCTTTTATCCATATCACTTCATCACTACATAGTAGTGAAGTAATGTGGACATAGTTTTTTAGCGCAAAGTGGTTGACTTTTCATTAAAAAAGCGTAAAAAAGAGTAAATATACAATAATATGAAAGGAGCATACAGATTTTTAGTATTTTTGACTATTCCAGCAATTTTTTTGCTTGGATTTTTTTATTTCCATCAAATCGTTTTGTCCGCTGACATTCCAGGAGATGAATGCAACTCAGGAGAGAGGATGTGCGTTAGCGATAGTTATTATAAGTTATGCGGAAATTATGACTCGGATAATTCTTTGGAGTGGTCTGGTTCATATCTTTGTCCCACGGACACTGTTTGTTCAGCAGGACAATGCGTGAGCGCCAACCCAGCTCCACCAACCTGCACCAATGAATGTTCTACCTCAGGAGCCAAACAATGCTCGGGTTCTGGCAAGTACCAGTTATGTGGCAACTACGACACTGACTCTTGCTTGGAATGGTCAACTGCTTACTCTTGTCCCTCAGGCCAGGCCTGCTCAGGAAGTGGAGTGTGCTCCAATACTTGCTCAAACCAGTGCTCCTCAGCTGACAAGATGTGTGTCT
>JAQULB010000012.1 GCA_028718785.1 Minisyncoccota bacterium | reverse complement strand
CTCATTGGCCGAAGTATCTTTGGCCTATCGCCAGGCCCATTAGCAATGGGCACGATAATTTCGTTTAATTTTTCTTTTGTCCAATCCGGCTCATTTATATTAGAAAGCGTGTTAAGCAGTTTGTCAAGTCTTGTTAACAGTTCGCTCTCTCCCGCCCGCAACGCTTCGCCCGCCAAAAATGTCGGATCTTCTACGGGCTCGCGTAGCGATGCGGGCGGGCCCGTCTTTTTCCATCG
This sequence comes from Minisyncoccota bacterium, assembly GCA_028718785.1. GTDB lineage: Bacteria > Patescibacteriota > Minisyncoccia > Minisyncoccales > CG1-02-41-26 > STD1-80. The sequence goes on along the minus strand of JAQULB010000012.1, from coordinate 11,400 downwards.
CAAGAGTTCTTTTTCATAGTTTAAATTTTCTTTGAAAAAGAAATCAATTAGCTCTGGAATTTCTGAAATTTTTTTTAGTCGTTCTTGATATAAAGCAACCATGGGAGCTATTTTAGAAATTTCCTCCACTCCCCCGCTTGTTAGCCCTGTGTCGATTAAATAAGGCAAACAAAGTTCTGTTAATTTTTCTAAAGGCATTTTTCTTATAAAATAACCGTTTAAAAAGTCCAGTTTTTGAGCGTTAAAAATAGCGCCTGATTTTTGAATTTTTTCAATGGAAAACTCATTTTCTAATTCTTTTAATGAAAATATTTCTTCTTTGCCTCCTGGATTCCAGCCCAAAAACGCAATAAAGTTTATTATGGCCTCTGGCAAGTATCCTTGTTTTTTGTAGTCGTCAATAGAAGTGGTTGCGCCGTGCCTTTTACTTAGTTTTGTTTTGTCTGGCCCAAGAATTAAAGGCAAGTGTAAAAATTTTGGGCTGTCTATTCCAAGGGCTTTGGCTAACAAAATTTGTTTTGGCGTGTTGGAGATGTGGTCTTCTCCCCTTATAATATGGGTAATTTGCATTTCAAAATCATCCACCACACAAGCAAGATTATAAAGGGGTTCGTTTAGGTTTTTAGCTATCACCATATCCCCAAACAAAGAACCATCATAGGTTATTTTCCCCTTAGAAAGGTCTTCAAAGCTCACCTCAGTTTTTGGAGTTTTAAATCTTATAGCCCCAACATTTGGTTGGTTTTTTTGTTTTTCCACAACCTCCTCAGCTGTTAAGTCAGAACAATGGCATTTATAAATTGGCGGTTTCCCCATGCTTAATCTTTCTTGTTTAAAGGCCTCGATTTCTTCTGGAGAGCAAAAACACCAGTAAGCGTTTTTGTCAGCCAAAAGTTTTTCTATATATTTTTTATAAATTTCTGTTCTTTGAGATTGCCTGTAGGGTTCAAAAATTCCTTTTTTGTTTGGCCCTTCATCCCAATCAATGCCAAGCCAGTGAAGTCCGTTAATAATCCCCTCCTCCCATTCTGGTTTCGATCTTTCTTTGTCGGTATCTTCAATTCGCAGAATAAATTTTCCATTATATTTTTTGGCAAACAAATAATTAAACAAAGCCGTTCTGGCTGTGCCAATATGCAATGGTCCGGTGGGCGAGGGCGCCATCCTTACCCGAATATTTTTGATTTTTGATTTTTGATTTTTGATTTTCATGTCAAGTATTCATTCAAATAATTAGCAATAATTGTTGTTGCTTTTGGTCGGCTGAAAATTTTTGAATTTTCGGCCATAGAAGCTAAAACATCTGGAGAGTCGAATAAATCTTTGACTCTTTGTGTAAATAAATGGGGTTTTAAATTTTGCTCTTCAATAACTTCTCCACACCCCAAATCAAACATTTTATAAGCATTTTTTGTTTGATGATCTTGCGCTGATCCCATTAAAGGAATTAAAAGCATTGGCTTTCTTGCTGAGGCAATTTCAAAAATAGCCCCTGCTCCAGCTCTTGATATGACCAAATCGCAAGCAGCTAAAGCATTTTTTAATTGATTTTCATTTAAAAAAGCAAAGCTGTGATAAAAAGATTTTTGCTCTTTGGTTAAAACAACATTTGCTTCAGCTTGAATTTGTTTTTGATTGGCTATGCCTGTTTGGTGTATAATTTCAAATTTGTCCAATAAATCAGGCAACACTTCAAGAATAAGCTGATTAATTGTTTGAGAGCCCTGCGACCCGCCTAAAATTAAAAGCAAGGGTCGTTGGCTTAAGTTGAAAATTTTTTTTGCTTCTTCTTTATTGCCTCCCAAAAGAGACAGTCGTATGGGGTTTCCAAGGCAAATTGTTTTATATTTTGGAAAATATTCAGTGTCGGGGAATGAGGTAAAAATTTCCAAAGTCCACTTGCTGGTTATTTTTGAAGCCAAACCTGGAACTATATCGGACTCTTGCAGAATAAAAGGGATCCTTAAAAGACCGCTTGCTAAAGCTATTGGAAAAGAGCCATAGCCGCCTTTGCTAAAAACAACATCTGGAGCTGTAAAAAAAAGCCAAAAAATAGATTGAATAATTCCCAAAGGCGCCTTTAATATATCAGTTATATTTTTAAAAGAAAAATATCTTCTTATTTTTCCACAAAGAATATTTACCACTTTTACATTTTCTTGGGCAAGCAAAACTTCGCCGTGTTTATTTTTTGGTCCTGCGTAGTAAATTTTTAGGTTAACTCCGGGATAGATGTTTCTTAATTCTCTCACAACAGCCAGTATTGGGAATATGTGTCCGGCGGTTCCCCCGCCAGTAAATACAATTTTCATTTTAGAAATTCTTAATTGAGCGATGAATTTATGAGTTGCGAAATTTAGAAGTTCTTAAACTCTGTGGAGTAGAAATTTGCTCTGCAAATTTCTGTTTTAAATTTTTTAGTAAAAAATTTAAAAATACTTCACTGGGATATTCTTCCTATTTCTTACTTACATTCAACAACAACCCCACTCCTATTAATTCAGCCATAATATGCGAACCCCCATAACTAAAAAATGGCAAGGGAATACCTCCCAACGGTAAAATACCCGTTATTCCTCCTATATTAGCAAGACTTTGCAGGGTAATCCAGCATGTTATGCCCAAGGCCAAAAATCCTTCAAAGTTTTGCCCCTTATTTTTTGCCAGTTTAAGACCTCTATAGCAAAGAAATAAAAAAAGAGAAATCAAAAAAATAACGCCCAAAAATCCCAATTCTTCCCCCACTATAGCAAAAATTGAATCAGTAATTGATTCTGGTAAAAAGCCGAATTTTTGTCTTGATAATCCAAATGAAAATTCGTTTCCCACTCCAAATATTTTGCCAGATCCAATGGCAATAGTGGCTTGTTTTAATTGATATCCCTTGCCCAAGGGGTCAAGGTGGGGGTTAAGCATACTTATTACCCTATTCCATCTATAGGGCTCTAATTTGGCAAAAGCTAAAAATCCTACTCCTCCCAAAAAAGCTATAACAATATAATGCCAAAAAGGCGCTTTAGAGGCAAAGTATAACAAAGATCCCACAGCGCAAATAATCGCTAATGTGGTTAAATCTCTTTGCAAAATTAATCCAGTAAATAAAATACCCATCACCACCAAAAAAGGAATTAAGGGTATTCCCTGCTTTAATTCTTTTTTTGATTTTTTTTCCCACGAAAGCCAAGCGGATAAATAAAGGATAAAGCTTATTTTTAAAAATTCTGAGGGCTGAAAAGAAAGTCCGGGCAAATGCAGATTTAACCACCTATGAGCGCCTTTTGTCTCAATTCCAATTCCCGGGATAAGAACTAAAAAAACTAATATTAAATTAAGAAAAAATAGCGCAGGGGCAATTTTTTTTAAGATTTTTAAAGGCATTTTATAGGCCACAATTCCCAACCCCACCCCAATTCCAACCATTAAAACTTGGTGCAAAAATATAGACCAAGTGTTATTGTATTGCCCCAATGATAAAGTGAAAGAAGTTGTTCCAACAGTAAAAAGTCCAAAAATTAAAAGCGTTCCAAAAACACCCAATATTAAATAATCGGGCCTTGATTTTTGTTTTATTGCTTTAGCTTTATTTTGCATAAAATTTCACCGCTTTTTTAAATTGCTCTCCCCTATCTTTATAATCTTTAAACATATTAAAGCTGGCTGAGGCGGGTGAAAGCAGACACACTCCATTTTTTGGAGTTTTTTCATAACAAACCTTAACCGCCTCTTTCATTGTTTGCGCCCGGAAAAAGTTTCTAAGGGTAGCCCTCCCCAAAACCGAGTTTAAGTTCCTTGGAGGGATGCCATTAGAAACTTTTTCGGCAATTTTTTGGCCAGTCCCCTCTCCCAAAATAATTAAATTTAAAACAGAGCTTTTTGATATTTCTTTAGCCAAATCAGTATAGTTGTTTCCCTTGTTAGACCCCCCAGCTATTAAGGAAATTGGTTTATTTTTAAAAGTTTTTAAATCCAAAATTGTTGTTTGGGGAATTGTGGCCATAGAATTGTCATAAAATTCAATATTTTTAAATTTTCCCACAAACTCCAAGCGATGAGGCAAGCCCTTAAAGTTTTTTATTGCTTGCTTAATAGTTTTATTTTCAATTTTAAAAATCTTTGCCACTTCAACGCTTGCTATTATGTTTAATAAATTAAACTCCCCCTTTAAGCTAATATCCTTTTGGCTAATAATTTTAAACAAATTATTTTTTTTTGCCAAAGAAAATGGAATCTTGGTGGCTTGGCTTTTTTGGGCAATCTGTTTAACTTTTTTGTCTTGATTGTTAAAAATCAAATAATCGTTTTTGGTTTGGTGGAGCGTTATATTGGCTTTGGCTCTTTCATATTCTGTTTGATTTTTATAATAATCTAAATGGTCTTGCATTATGTTTAAAAAAACCGCAATTTGAGGAGATTTTTTTAAATTTTGCAATTGATGGCTGGATAGCTCGTAAATAAAAATATCATCAGGCCTTGCCCTTAAAAGATATTGCAAAACCGGCTTGCCAATGTTCCCCCCCAAATAAACTCTTAAGCTCGCTTGTTTTAAAATTTCATAGATTAAGCTTGAGGTTGTCCCTTTTCCTTTTGTGCCAGTTACCCCAACAATAATACCGGGAAAATTATCAAAAAATATCTCTGTTTGCGAGGTTATTTGGGTCGAAGAAACCGATTCACTTCGAGCTATGGGGTTAAAAGAGTTGTTAGAAATTCCCGGGGTTTTTATAATCAAATCATACTCCCCTACTTTGTTTAGATAATTTTCCCCTAAATATAATTTTAAATTCTTGTCTTTTGTTAATAAATTCCTAATTCCTAATTCATAACTCATGATTCCTTTTCTATCCGCAATACCCAAAATTTTCGCTGGAAATATTTTCCGCAAAGCCAAATAAGTGTCAATCCCCTCTTTCCCAAATCCCAATATTAAAATTTTTTTATCTTTTAAACTTTCCAACATGATGGGAGGCTGTAAAAGTTATCCTAACAGACGGATAGACACTCCAATTATGGCCAATACTAAGCCAACAACCCAAAAACGCATTGTGATTTTTTCTCGGGACCAGCCAATGGCTTCTAAGTGATGGTGAATGGGCGCGCATTGAAAAACTTTTTTATGCCAAAATTTTTTGGCAATTAATTGAATTATCACCGAGCCCGCTTCAATTACCAAAAGTCCGCCAATAATTGGCAAAACAACCAAAGAGTCGGTTAAAAAAGCCACAGCCGCCAATGTGGCGGTTAAGCCAATTGTGCCAGTTTCACCCATATAAAATCTGGCTGGGGGTATATTAAACCATAAAAAAGCCAAAGTTGTTCCAGCCACCACTGAACAAAATGTGGCCAAGTTGTATTGGCTGTTAGAAAAAGCAATGATGGCAAAAGCAGAAAACATAATAGCAAAAACTCCACCAGATAACCCGTCAATTCCATCAATGATTCCCCCAGCCCAACAAGCCAAGGTTGTTATAATAAAAAGTGGTATGTATAAGATTCCAATTTCCACTGCTCCATCTCCGGGTATATGCAAGGAGTGCCAATCAAGCTTGTAGTAAAACCACAAAGCCCCCGCAATGGCAATTAACAAAACCGCAAGCAATCTTCTTGTAAATCTAATGCCACCTCCAGCGTATTTCCCTTTTTCCACTACTTGCCACAAATCATCAAAAAATCCCAAAACAGAGCCAGCAATTAAAATAGCTAAAGGCAACCAAGTTTGATCTCTTGATAAAAAGTTTAATTTTTGCAAAAATGTGTTTTGAGGAAAAATAATAGCTAATACTAAAAACAAAAAAGCGGTAAAGGCGGTTGTTATCCAAATTAAAAGTCCCCCAAAGCGGGGTGTTGACACTTCTTTTTCTTTATGCAGAGCGTGAAAAATTTTGGCCTCTTGGCCATTGATAGTTTTTGTTCTGGCTGTTTTTCTCCAAAGTTTATACTTGTAAAGAAAATGAGTTAAAGCAGGCGTCCAGGCAATAGCCAAAAAAACTGAAAAAGCGCACAAAGAAAGAATTTTTATAACATTAATTGATTCCATATTAGAAATCGTTAATGAACGAAGTGAATTTACGGGTTCTTATACCCCGTTAAACGCGACCTCAAGGAGCTGTTTAACGGGGGTCTTTATCATTTATTTTTCACACAGCCATAAAGCGTTCTCATATCGTTGAATCTGTCTTTTGAATTTAAAATAACGCCAATGGTGTAGGTGTCTTTTTCATTTTTATTTAATTGCATAATAACCATTAGGCATTGCCCCGCTCTGTCGGTTGTGCCAGTTTTTCCTCCAATCACCTCTGGAATTTCTCCAATTAATTCGTTGGTACTCGTTAAAGTTGAAACCATTTTTCCTTCCTTGTATAAAGGATAATTTTTTTGAGAAACAATTTGTAAAAATTCTGGGTGATTAAAAATTAAGTTTTTTGTTAGATTAGCTATGTCGCTTGCTGTTGAATAGTTTATTTGGTCTTGGGGCATAGCCATGGCTTCTGGGTCAACGCCTGTGGGGTTGTAGTAGCGAGTGTTGGTGAGGCCAAGTTCTTTAGCTTTTAAGTTCATTAAGTCCAAAAAACCTTCTTCGCCAATAACTTTTGTTAAAGCAAACGCGGCATCATTGCTTGATTCAATAAGCATAATGGGGATTAGTTCTTCTACTTTTAATCTGTCTCCCTCTAATAAGGGGTTTAGGGTGTTAGCTTGAAGAGCGGCTTCTTTTGACACAACAATATCTTGTTCGTTTTTATAAAATTCATTAGCCACTAAATAAGTCATTAGTTTTGTTATGCTGGCAATTGGCAATTCATTGCGTGATTTTTTTTCAAGCAAAACAATATTGTCGCCTTGCTCTTTAATTGTTTCCACTAAAAAGCTTTCAGCAGAAATATCTTTTAGCAAACAGGTTGATTCCACGGTGGAGGTTGGGGGTTCTTGGTTGATTTGAGCTTTTAAAATATCTGCTGGGATATTTTTTGTGTACAAAATTCCTCCGGCTTTTGTTTGCAATAAATTTATGCCAATCCAAAAAGGCAAGCTAACCAATATTGAAATTAAAAGTAAAGTAAATTTATTCATTATTTATTTTAAATTATTCATTGTTTGATAACCGACCGTCAATTCTCCCCATATCTCTTGGAAAAGCGCTGGCTTCTCTTAGGTTTTCAAGGCCTAAAATTTGTTTAACAACTCGCTCTGCCCCAAAAGCAAAACCGCCTTCTTTGGGCATGCCGTACTTGAAGGCCTGTAAATAAAATTCAAAGTCCTCTGGTTTGTTGCCCCATTTTTTTATATTTTCCACTAATTGATTATAATCATTTATTCTTTGCCCGCCTGTTGTAATTTCTAAGCCCTTTAATAAAATGTCAAAACTTAAGGTGTAGTCAGGATTTTCTGGATCGGGCATTGTGTAAAAAGGTCTTTTTTTAGTGGGATAATGAGTTATAAAAACAACTTCAGAGTTATAGGTTTCTTTGGCCCATTGGCAAATTTCTTTTTCATCTTCTGGAGTTAAATCAGGTTCTTTTGTGTTGTCTCTTTTTGTTCTTTCCAAAATAATTTGCTGGGCTTCTCTCATTCTTATTCGCGGAATATTTTTTTTAATTTCAGGAACAATAGCGTCAAGTATTTTTAATTCATTTTCGCAAGAAAGCTCCACTCTTTTAAAAATATTTTTAATAATGGTTTCGCAAGTGTCCATTAAATCTGTCCAAGAGTTAATAAATCCCATTTCCCCGTCCAGTGTAATATATTCTGATAAATGTCTTGTGGTTACGCTTGGCTCAGCCCTGTAGGCCTTGGCCACAGTGAAAACTCGTTCAAACGCGCCAACCATTATTTGTTTGTAAAATTGAGGGCTTTGGCCCAAAAAAGCGCTTGTATTATAATAATCAATTTTAAAAATTTCAGAACCTCCTTCCGTGGCGGTTGGCACAATCGAGGGAGCTTGAAATTCAAAAAAATCTAAACTTTTTAAAGTTTTTCTAAATTCATCAATAACCTCCTCTTCAATTTTAAAAATTGCTTTTGTTTTTTCAGCCCTTAAAGTTAATGGTCGAAAGTCCAACAAAACTGGCAACGAAAGTTCTGGGGTATCTTTTAAAGCAAATGGCAAATCTTGTGATTTACTAATAAGCCCCACCTTACTTGCTTCAAGCTCTACTTTGCCAGTTTCAATTTCTAAGTTTTCCATTTTAGCTGGTCTTTCTTTAACCACACCTTCAATTAAAATAATATCCTCTTCTTTTAAATCATTGGCCATGTTTGTTTGTAAAACAACCTGTAAAATTCCTGTTCTATCTCTTAAATCAAAAAAAACAATCGAGCCATGATCGCGTCGAGAAGCAATTCTTCCCTCAAGGGTTATTTGCTCCCCTATTTTTTGAGGGGTTTCTTTAATTAAAGTTCTTGTCATATTTTAGAATATTCTGGATTATTTTAAAAATTTGATTGGGCGTGTAATTAGTTTTAATCAAATAATCAATTGAACCAAGCTCAATAGCTTTTTTCTTTGTGCTTATATCGTCGTAGTTAGAAAATGTTAAAACTTTTGTATCTTTTATGTCCTCATCTTTGCGAATTTTTTCCAATAAATCAATGCCATTCCCCATTGGTAAAAGAATATCCAATAAAATTAAATCAGGCCTTTCTTTTTTGGCAATTGCAAAACCTTGTTCAGCGGAGTTTGCAGAAAGAATAGTTAAGTCCTGTCTGGTAAACTTGGCTAAATACATTTCCATCAACACTGGCTCGTCTTCAACTATTAAAAGTTTTTTCATAGAAAATATAGTGCAAATCTACAAATTTTATGCGAATACTGCGAATATGCGAATGTTCATAACTTTAATTTTTGGGTAAAATTTTTAAGAATTTTCGTTTGCCAACTTGAATAATTATTCCATTTTCAATTTTTATTATTTCTTGCCAATCATTTTTTGTTTGCCCGTTTATTTCAACAGCTTTTCCCAAAATCATTCTTTTTGCCTCTCCCTTTGAAGCGGTAAGTCCTGTTTCAAAAAGTAAGTCCAAAATATTGTATTCCCCTTTTGTAGCTTTCCATTCTGTTATTTCGTTTGGCAGTTCCCCTCTTTGATGCACTTTTTCAAACTCTTCTTCGGCCTCTTTTGCTTTCTTTTCTCCGTGGTATTGTCTAACAATTTCAAAAGCTAGTTTTACCTTTAAATCTCTCGGATTAGTAGATTGGTTTTGTAAATCTTGCTTAATTTGATTAACTTCTTCCATCGGCATTTGGGTGCAAAGTTCAAAGTAACCCCCTATCAGCTCATCTTTTATGCTCATTACTTTACCAAACATATCATTTGGTTTAATGGCAATGGGGATAGTATTCCCAAATGTTTTACTCATTTTTCGACCATCAGTGCCCAAAAGAAGTTGACTGGTTAAAATAGCTTTGTCTTTTTTATTATAAATTTTTTGCAAATCTCTGCCAGTTAGCATATTAAATAATTGGTCATTCCCAGCTATTTCCACATCTACATTCATGGCCACTGAATCATAGCCCTGCATTAAGGGGTATAAAAATTCATGCAAACTGATTGTTTTTCCATCTTTAAGGCGTTTTTCAAACATATCTCTCTCCAGCATCCTTTGAACTGAAATATGGGAGGCAAGCTCAAGTATTTTTTCAAAGTTAAGCTTTGAAAGCCATTCGCTATTATATTTTAATTTTGTTTTTTTAAAATCCAAAATCAACGAGGCCTGCTCTTTGTAGTTTCTCATATTTTCTTCCACTTGTTTTTTTGTTAGGGGCTGGCGAGCTGCTTCTTTGTCGGTTGGGTCTCCAATTCTGGCGGTAAAGTCCCCTATTAGTAAAATAACCTCATGTCCTAACTCTTGAAATGCTCTTAGTTTCCATAAAACAATAGCATGCCCAATGTGTATATTTGAGCCGGTTGGGTCTATACCATAATAAATCCGCAATTTCTTGCCAGATTTTAAAGCAGTTTCAAGGTGGCTTTTGTCAATTACTTCTTCCACTCCCCTCTCTAAGAGTTCTTTAATTTTTTCTGGATTTGTATTAATAGACATTGTTCAATAATAACCAAAAAATCCTCTTTTAGCAATAACACCCCCTGTGAAAAAACTTTTTTATTTTTAAAACTATTGTGTTTTAATTAAGTTATTGTATACTATAAATATATCAATATGGAACAAGAAAGATACTTTACAAAAGAGGGGTTAGATAAATTAAAAGACGAGCTTGATTATCTTAAAAAAACTCGGCAAAAAGAAGTGGCTGAGGATATAAATAAAGCCGCTTCGTATGGTGATTTGTCAGAAAACGCTGCTTATCACCACGCCAAAGAGGAGCTTTCTTTTATGCGGGGACGAATGGCTGAGTTAGAAGACATTATTAAAAAGGCTATAGTTATTGACGGAAACCCTTCGACAAAATCAGGACAGGCTGGAGAAGTGGTTATTGGTTCGGTGGTTAATGTTGAATGTAATGGCGAAAAAGAACAAATATCAGTTGTAAGTTTGGACATGGCCGATCCAATGAACAATAAAATTTCTTATCAATCCCCTCTTGGCAAGGCGTTGTGCGGTAAATGTGTTGGAGCGGAGGTGGAAATAGAAACGCCTCGGGGAAAAACAAAATATAAAATTTTATCAATAGAATAAATAGGGTGAAGTAGATATTAAATAGTAAATTTTGCGCAACTTTGAATGTTTTTCAAGGTTTTTTTATTTAAAAAAAACAAGCCATTAGCTGGATTAACCAGCTAATGGCTTAATAATTATTATTACTTTTCTCATCTTTCCGCCAAAATTTTTAGCGGCTTCTTGAGAAAAGTTCCAAGGCCTGCAAATGTCAAACTTGACACCTGCTTTTATCCCCTTTTCCCCAATAGTATCATTGGCAATAAACTCTACCCCGGGAATATCAGGGAAGTATATTTTTGACCCAAAGGGTATTTCTTTGGGGTTTACTGCAACGATCCTCTTTTTGGGGTCCACTCTTTCGCCAGTGGATGTTAAGGCGTCTTTTTCGGGAATGTAATTGGTAACTTTAAACATTCCCTCTAAACGAAAAAAAGGCCTTGGTAGGTCTTCTTTTATTAATTTTTTTACGGATATTGTTTCTATTTCAGAGGGACCTACAGCTTCAGGGCAAGCCCCTGCTCCAGAAATAATACCTGTAATAACAAAAATCAATAAAAGACAAAAAATTTTATTCATGATAGTTTCTCCCTATTCTGTTTTTAGTGGGCTATTTAAATAAACATTGACATTATACCAATTTATTTAACTATGTCAACCTCTTGCGCTGGTTCATATGATATGATCCACCCATGGGTCTTTAAAACAAAATGAAAGGCAGTTATTCTGGACACCGTATGACAGTATATGGCACAATTGTTCCAAAACTTTTTCCCTTGTTAAGGTCGA
>JAQULB010000011.1 GCA_028718785.1 Minisyncoccota bacterium | reverse complement strand
TCTTGCGATGGAAAAAGACGGGCCCGCCCGCATCGCTACGCGAGCCCGTAGAAGATCCGACATTTTTGGCGGGCGAAGCGTTGCGGGCGGGAGAGCGCGAACTGTTAACAAGACTTGACAAACTGCTTAACACGCTTTCTAATATAAATGAGCCGGATTGGACAAAAGAAAAATTAAACGAAATTATAATGCCCATTGCTAATGAGCTTGGCGATAGGGGAAAGATACTTTGGCCAATGAGAGTGGCCTTGTCGGGAAAAAAGGCCTCAGCTGGACCATTTGAAATAGCAGAGGTATTGGGCAAAGAAAAAACCCTAAAAAGAATAAAAGAAGCAAGAAATAAAATTTAAAATGTTTAAAAAATTTATTATATTTTTTTTAATACTTATATTTTTAGCGCCAGCGCGACTTTCTTTAGCAACAACAATTTTTAATCAAGAAACCTCGCCAATAGAAAATCCCAATGATGTGCCAGACGCTTTAACTCAATACAACGGGGTTGAGGATGAAGCAAAAGGATTTTTGCAAAAAGCAACAGGGGAATGGGAAAAAATTAATAACTGGGGGACTGAATTTTATTCAAAAAATATAGAACCGCGCTTTGGAAAATATGTTAATAGGGTGGTAGAGAACATAAAACAAGGTTGGGGGGAGGAGAAGCAAGAATATAGAAAAGATTTTTTTAAAGCGCTGGGAGTTGCATGGGAAAAAATAAAAAATTTTATAGTTCGATGAGCTCACTACAGGTTTTTCCACAAGCAGGGGAGTTGACACAGGGCATTGATAAGCCCTATAATTTAATTATATAATGGTTCGCATAATTATACTTAAACGAATACATAAGTATCCACTCCACTACAAACACACAACCAACCACTTCCCCAATAACTTTTCATAAAATCCTAACAAAAAAACTTTAAACAACCTTCTCTATATGTAGAAGATAAAAATTTTTAATTTAAACTAACTCTTCTCTTTTACATCTTCCACTTCCTCCTGTTGCCTATTATTTATTTACTTATACACCTATGGAAAAAAGCTCTACTCCCCTACTCCTCTACCTTAATGACTTTTTGGATTGGCTTGAAATTGAAAAAGGATTACGGTCAAAATCTCAAGAAAATTATGCAAGATTCATTAAGCGATTTTTTGACTGGCTCAAGCAAAATAGTTTAGAAAACTTAAAACCTCACGAACTCACTCCTGAACATATTTGGCAATATCGCGCCCATCTTGCAAGAGCAATTGTTTTAAACAAACCATATAACCACACAGAACCTCAAAAAACACTAAAGAAAAGTACTCAAAATTATTATTTAATAGCATTAAGGGCTTTATTAAATTTTTTTGCTGACAGAGATATCTTGGCCTTACCCTCTGAAAAAATAAAACTGCCAAAAGAAAAAGACGGAAAAATAGTAAATTTTTTGGACTTAGGAGATTTAGAAAAATTATTTTCAGCGCCCGATATTTCAACAATTCAAGGATTAAGAGACAGAGCCATTTTAGAGGTTTTCTTTTCTACTGGCACAAGAATCGCAGAATTACTCGGACTAAACCGAGAACAAATTAAAATGCCTCTGGTTGGCGAACCAGAAGAGTTAGAAATAGTTATTGTTGGCAAGGGAGGTCGGCCGCGCACAGTTTATTTTTCTGATAGATCTTTGGGTTGGTTAAAAAAATATTTAGAAAAAAGAATTGACACCAATAAAGCATTGTTTGTTAATCATAATACTACAAAGGTTGATAGCAACACACGGCTAACACACCGTACTGTGCAAAAAAATATAAAAAAATATGCTATTATGGCTGGATTACCCCTTACAACAACCCCTCATGTAATGAGACATTCATTTGCTACCGACCTTTTAAATCAGGGCGTTGACTTCAGGATACTGCAGGAATTTTTGGGCCATAAAAGCCCTCTTGCTACTCAAATCTACGCCCATGTTACAAGTAAAAAACTTCGTGATATCCACCAAAAATTCCATAGTGGAAAAAATTTAAAAAATGGATGAAATACCAACTAAAAATTTAAAAACAAAAAAATCTTTGTCGTGAGATAAAGTTGAGGATGCAATAAAAAAAGAAATACTTTGGCTACATCAAGTAATCGATACATTTTCGGACAAAGAAGACGTAATAGGCGGGGTGCCTGGCATTCATTTTTTGCTAAGTTATGGTTTAACTTGGCAACCGAAGAAAAGTTTGTTTATTTGATAGTGCCAGATGACGATAAAATAATAGAATTTAGCAAGATTTGAAGCCCCCCGCGCACGCAAGAGAGGGGCAAAGGAACCCTCTTTTTATGCGTTTTAAGGCCCCTTGTAGCGACTTTTAGGCCATAGAGACATATATTATAGTTACTCCCCTACTAAATGAAAAGTGTGTCAAAGTTAGCCGATCGGCACAGATTGATACACTTTTAGGTTTGTAATATAACCGCCAAAACAAAAACTCCCTTGCTGAAAATAGAGAGTTTTTTTAAATTATTTTGTGTTTAAGTTAGTAAATTTAAAAGTGGAAACAATTGATTGCTCTGCGCTTACTGCTGATTTTCAATAATAAGCGGAGGTTTGGAAAGGTAGAATTGGACTACCATGCCAGCGCCGAAGGCAAGGAGAACCAATAGAAAAACAATAATAACTAATAAAATATTTTGCTTGTTTTTCTTGCAAAATTCGATTAAATTTGATAGTATCATATATAATGCGTTGTTTGAATTTATGGAGAACCCCAGTGAAGTAATTCTAAATTTTTTGCAAAAAATTTAGAATTAAAATTTGATTACAAATTTTACTTCACGGGGTGTAAGAACTTCTAAATTCATTCGTCCGCCCGAAGCGGACTCATTCATTAAGAATTTCTAACACATGGCACATACCAAAGCAAAGGGTTCAACAAAATTAGGAAGGGACTCACAACCCCAATATCTTGGCGTAAAGCTTTCAGACGGACAAACAGCCAAGTCCGGCTCAATTATTGTTAGACAGCGCGGTTCAAAAGTTTTGGCGGGCAAAAATGTGGGCATGGGAACAGACCACACGCTTTTTGCTTTAAAACAAGGTGTTGTTAAATTTAAAACCAAACAAAAAACCACATTTCAAGGATTAAAACGAAAAGCCAAGGTTGTGGAAATTATATAGTTGTAAAAACAAAAATGCTGCTCTTGAGCGGTATTTTTGTTTTTATAACCGCAAATTAACAACTTCAACGCTCACATAAAAAAGGAGATACGGAAAATGTCATTCTTAAGGCTTATCCAATGGGTATTAAAATGTGTAGCAACAATCTATTTCGTAGCTTTAATTGTAGCTCTTTTGCTTATTTATGGAGTTATTAAATTATTGGATTTCATATTCAATACAGAAGTTGCTATATCAATATTCAACTTTGTCGGAAATGTGTTTAAAGTGTTAAACATTATTGGCACTATTATAATTTATGTGGTTGATATAGCTGGAATTATGATAGGAATTTGTTGTCTTACAGTTATTATTGCAGCTATATATTATTTATTCAAAAAATAAGGCAAACTATAAATCAAAAAAGTTTGTCTTTATTTTTTTATACAAGCTTTAATAAATTCTCTAAATAGTGGGTGGGGAGTTAAGGGGTTTGATTTAAATTCTGGATGAAATTGCGTGGCCACAAAAAACGGATGCTTCTCTTTTGGCAATTCTATAATTTCCGCTAAATCTTTTTCTGTGTTTAACCCCGAAATTACCAGTCCCCTCTTAACCAAAATTTCCCGATACTTATTGTTTAATTCATATCTGTGGCGATGCCTTTCAGATATTATTTCTTTTCCATAGGCCTTGCGGCTAATTGTGCCGGGTTTTAATTTGCAATCATAAGCGCCTAATCGCATTGTGCCCCCATACCGACTTTCTTTTATCAAGGCCTTTTGCTCCAACATCATATCAATAACTGGCTCGGCTTTTTCGTCAAACTCCATTGAGTTGGCTTTTTTTACACCACAAACATTTCGAGCAAACTCAATCGTGGCCAACTGCATACCTAAGCAAAGCCCAAAAAACGGAATTTTATTTTTTCTAACATATTCAATAGCCAAAATTTTGCCTTCCACTCCCCTATTGCCAAAACCTCCCGGAACTATAATGCCATCAAATTTTTTTAACTCACTTAATAATTTTGGATTTTCCTCATACTGCTCGGCCGATATCCAGGTAATTTCGGGTTTGGCTTTAAAATAAAAACTGGCGTGCTTAATGGCTTCAATAACAGATATATAAGAATCCATTAAAGTAAAGTCCCCTGTTTTAAAATACTTGCCCACAATGCCAATTTTCACTTGGGTTTTGGGATTATGGATATTGCTAACCAATTTTTTCCACTCTTTGCCATCGCTTTTTTTAGCTCTTAATTTAAACTTCTTTAAAATGCGGTTTCCAAAATCGTCTTTTTCAAAATTTGTTGGCACTTCATAAATTGATTTAATATCTGGAGCAGAAATAATATCTTTTTCATCAACCCCGCAAAATATGGACATTTTCTTTTTTCTTGGGCCATCAACTGGCACAGCCGAGCGAGCAATAATAAAATCGGGTTGGATACCAGCTGAATTTAAAGACCGCACAGCATACTGGGTGGGCTTTGTTTTCATTTCGCCAATTGTGTTGGGAATGGGCAAATAGCTCACCAAAACACTTAAAACATCGTGGGGCTGACGAAGTTTTAACATTCTTACTGCCTCCAAAAATAAAAGATTTTGATACTCCCCCACTGTGCCTCCAATTTCAATTAAAATAAAATCGGCCTTTGTTTTTTTCTCAAGCCGCTTTATTTTGGCAATTACTTCTTCGGGAATATGGGGCACCACCTCAACGCATTTTCCCCCAAATTCCATTTTTCGCTCTCTTTCAATAAGCGAAAGATAAATACTGCCAGTTGTTATGTAATTGTCAGTGGACAAACTTTCTCCCAAAAATCTTTCGTAATTACCAAGGTCTTGATCACATTCCAACCCATCATCGCAGACAAAAACTTCTCCATGCTCCACAGGGTTCATTGTGCCAGCGTCCACATTTATATACGGGTCAATTTTAATAGCCGAAACCACAAAACCCTTGTCTTTTAATATTCGGCCAATTGAAGCGGTTGTTATGCCCTTGCCAATACCCGACATAACCCCGCCCATAATAAAAATATATTTACCCATAAAAAATTAACCTAATTAACCTAATTATACTAATTAACCTAAATTTAGAATAATTAAAACAATTAGAATAATTAGAAATTTAATCTGTTGCTTCCACCACAACAATTTTTATTTCACACTCCAAGCCATGCTCAAAATTTATCTTAACATCATACTCCCCTATTTCTTTTATATCCTGCTCTAACTTAATTTGATTTTTTTTAATATCAAATCCCATTTCTTGCAATCTTGCAATAATTTTCGCAGAATTAATCTTTTCAAAAAGCTGACCCTTATCCCCTATTTTGGCTGAAATTTCCACTTCAACTCCGTCCATTTGCGATAAAAGTTTGGCGGTTTTTCCTAAATCTGCTGTGGCTTTTTCTTCATTAAGTTTTTGATGCTCCAAAGCCCAATCAACCACTTCTTTGGTGGCTTTTTTAGCTAAATTTTTGGGAATCAAAAAATTAATAGCATAACCGTCTGCCACTTCTTTTATTTCATATATCCTGCCAATTTTCCTAACATCTTGTAGTAAAACTACTTTCATAAGATACGAATTATTGGTTATTTATTATCTCAAGGGCTTTGTCCATTTGCGCGTCCAATGAGCTTGTGGCATTGCTTGACACAAGATAATCTGGGTCTAATCCATTCTTATCCAAAGATGTTCCATTGGGAGTAAACCACTTAGCAATCGTCACTTTTAATGACGATTTGTCGGATAAATCAATTTGTTCTTGCACCGAACCCTTGCCAAACGATTTTGCTCCAACCAATTTTATATTTCTATTATCTCGTAAAGCCCCAGCCAAAATTTCAGAAGCAGACGCTGAACCTTCGTTGATTAAAACAACCACTGGATAGTTTACAAAAGTGGAAGGCCCCTCAGAAAGATACTGCTTTTTTTCTTTATCTGTCCCCTCATCTTGAATAACCACCACCTCTCCTTTATTTAAAAACCAACCCGCAATCTCTTGAGAAACTTCCAAATAACCCCCGGGGTTATCTCGCAAGTCAATAATAATTTTTTTATCTCCGTTGTTTAAAATTTCATTGGCCGCTTTAGCAAATTCTGAAGTTAATATTTTATTAAATTGATACATTTTAACAACAGCCACTCCCCCATCTTTCTCAGTTAACTCCAAGGTGGGAATTGTAATTGTTGCTCTCTGTAATGTAAATTCTTTTGGCTCCACCCAATCATCTCTTTGAATTAAAAGCTTAACAGAGGTGCCTGGCTTTCCCTTGATGATTTTAACCGCTTCCTCAATGGTAATATCTTGAGTAAAAACATCCTCTATTTTTAATATCTTATCGCCAGCTTTTATACCTGCTTGCTCCGCTGGAGTGCCCTTAAAGGGCGAAACAACCGTTAGTTGTTCGTCTTTTATGCCAACCACCATGCCAACGCCTTGATATTGACCATTTAACTCCTCGTTAAAGCTTTCTGTTTCATTGGGGGTAAAATAAGTGGTGTAGGGATCTCCTATGGCCTTTACCATACCTTGTGTTGCCCCATAAACCATTTTTTTATAATCAATTTTGGTTTTATCAATATAAGTTGCTTCTAATCTTCTCCAGGCCTCCCAAAAAACCGAGAAATCAACCTTGTCATTTACGCCCAAGCCCTCATTAATATTAGCAGGAACGGTTTTTAAAACCGACTGCTCGCCCTTGTTAAATCCAAATTGATAACCAGCCAAACCAACCACCAAACAAAAAATTAAAATGGGAACAGCTTTAATAACAAAATTAAAAACTTTTTTATAGCTCATGTAAGTAATCCTTAAATTCAAACTTCGCCCTTTTGGGCTTTTTTTCATTAACGGATTACTTATCTTACCAAATAAATAAAAAACTCGCAAACTTTTCCCCTCCTTTGTTTGCGAGTTTTTGATAATAAAAATTAGTAGTACGCCCTCCAAATGATAATCACCCCCAATCCCGCTTCTACAAACATGTTAGTCATTTTTTCTATCTTATCTTCTCGCCAGCCCAAACCATATTTTATCTCCAATGTATCTATATGTGGCGATAAAATAAGGATTGAGGGCAAAATAACAAAACATGAATCCAAAAAATAACTACTGACGCGACGATATGCCGCTTGCCAGCTCAAAAAGCCACCCCCATCATAAACTTCCTCCACTTCAAACATTCTTATCCTCCATTTTTATAGAATTTATAGAAATATTAACCCAATCAACTAAAAACATAATAACACAACATACCATTCTTGTCCAGCTTTTCCTATCGCCAGGCACATACCTAATAGACAAATAATAGAAAACACACTTCCTGCCAAAAGTGTGTTCTGCTCAACCTACTAATTATATATCGCATTCATAGTTATTTTTTTATTAACTACAATCTTCCACGCTCCAAAAATTGCCTGAATATATAGGTACAACTCAACTAAAGCGACAATCGATTCTTTATCTTTACCCGCTTCTTTGGCAAGTTTAAGCCATTGCTCCACCTCTTCATCAAGGTGCAAGTTTACATTTGAAAATTCTTCTACCTCCTTCAACATTTGCTGAAAACCTTCTGCATATGTCTCATCCAACACCAATTCACCTTTCTTAGAAATTTCAAATCTCTCTTCCGATAAAAGCTCCCTCTGAGAGTAACAAAAGTAAATTAAATCCACCAACAAATCCATTTGTTCTTTTGCTTCTATGTAAGAGAGTATTGGTACGGAAACATTTATGAGGCAATCAGTGTCAGCGCAAAAATGCTTCCCCCTTTTGGCCATCTCTAATTCTTCCACTATAATCTTTCTCCTTTCGTCCATTTCTCCCTCCTTTTTATTATTGGCAGAATAAGAACTGGCTTTAAAATAGCAAAATTTGCCTCAAAAATCAACACTTGCTTGCCACTTATAATAATGGATAATAATGGGGTCAGTCACCATTTCTTGGACTGTCCGCTCCTTGAAAATATGGTGGCTGACCCCATTTTTTTTTCCACTATTATTTTTCACCTTATATTTTTTTAAGCGATGTCCAATCCTAACAATTTCCTTGCTATATAGGGCCTTACCCGCTTCTTTCAAAATTCGATACACAACATCTTTAAACGATTTCATAATCTTGCTTATTAATTATAATTTTGAAATTTCACTGATAACATTGTCCATGTTGTTTTTCTCTACCCACTTAAAATAATATCCTTTAACGCTCAATCTTTGCCATATTTCTCCAATCGCCTTTTTATAATCCGAATCTTCCGAACCCGCCAAATGTTCGCCCTTATACTCCACCGCCACATAATTTCCATTTTTTGTTTTAACAATAAAGTCAGGATAAAATTTCTGTTTTTTCCAACCCTGAATATAGAACCCGCTCATCTCGGGATTACGAAACCACCAATAAACATTTTCAAGAGCGTCCAATTTACCAGCTAAATCTAACTCCTCTCTATTCATCTTTCCAACTTTCTCATACAAGTGCTTGTCAAAACTATATAGAGAAACTTGCAATAAGTTTATGCTATCACCAAAATCAAAATTATCGCCACAGGAAATAACCAATCGGCTTTTAGATAAATCTTTAAACTTTTTCTCTGTTAGCTTATCAACAATTTCGTTAACTTTGTTTTCAATGGCTTCTTTGATTTGATATTGATGCCTGGCGACCTCGCTAAAACTATACCGCGTTAACAATTTATCTAAAACTTTTTTTAGAAAAACGCTCATTTCTTCAATCGCGATAAAACCTCGTTGGATTTTCGCTATAAACCACAATAATAAATCGTCTTTGGTAAAATCTTTGCAGTGATAAATAAGCCCCAACTTTCCAGCTGAATCTCTTATCAATTCACCTTCATTACCAATATCAATTTTTACAATTCTATTGTCTTTAACTGGTTGAAAATCAAGTATCGCGTTCTGATTTCCCAAAATCTCAACATCACCAATTAAGTCCGCCACATAATCTAATCTCCGTAATGTTTCCCCGTCTTTGATATTTATAAAAGGAATAGTGGCTTTTGTATCGTCAATCTTTCTCTTATATTCGTTAGCTACAACCGAAACTCCGCTTGCTATCGGCATAATATCCTCATAGCCATTCTCTTGCAATCCCTTAATAACCATATCTGATGTTTGGCTAAAATTTTGAGTGCTTGCGAAAATATAAGCAGAATTTAAAGCTGGGTCGGCTTTTTCCTCGGCATTAGGCAAGCGCATAATCCGGCCAATAGTTTGCTCCACTGACAATCGCGCGCCTAAATTCGAAACAGACACCAATACATAAGCAAACGGGCAATCCCAGCCCTCTCTCAAAGCATTAACCGTAATAATATAGCGAATTGGACAGGCCTTGCTCAAAAGCTTCTTCATTTCCGGTAATTTTTTCTTTTTGGCTGTTTGGATAGCGATTTGCTCTTCGGGTATTTTAGCTTCTTGAATTAAAAAATTTTTTATTTTTTCCACATAAACCCTATTAGCGTTTTCTATATCCTGCTCTGCTTGCAAAAGCATAATTGGCCTAATATACTCGTCCTTGATTTTCTTAGCTCTTTTATCTAAATCGTTTAATTTTTCAATGCCCTCATAAATCGTTTCTTGCCACGGCGTTTTGTTGGCCAAATAAATCGGCATTTTTATCATTTTTGCCGCTTTCAATTCTTTGGCTGAAACATTAACCAACACATTGCTTTGGCCTTTGGGCGTAGCGGTAAACTCTAAAACAAAAGACGGGTTCAGCCCTTTCAACATATCAAAAGAAAGCTCAGTTTGAACATTATGCCCCTCGTCAACAATCACCAAAGGATTATGCAATTTAATAACATTGACTAAAGAATAAATGATTTCACCGTCTTTATCTTTATCCAAAAAATCAAAATCCACAGCATTTAACTCTTCAAAATGCGGCATTAAAACGCCGTTATCTTGATATGCTTTTAGCCACTCTTTATCTGTCCGCCGAAAAGCGCTTAAAGTGGAAACAATAATACAAAGATTATCCATTAAGTCGTCTTTTTTAATGGCCTTGGCTTGGGCTAAATCAAAAACTTTTACTGCATTACTAAATCGTTCGTCTAACACTTCCCGATAAGGATGCTTGCGATCGCGCAAGTTGTTAAGCGTTTGCGTTTTAATAGCATCAGAGGGCACAAACCACATTGCCAAACCCTTGTCGCTTCTCTCGCCTAAATAATCTTTTAAAATAATACCCGCAGAATGGCTGGCAATCAATGTTTTGCCACCGCCTGTTGGCACCTTGATGCAAATAAAAGGGCTTCGCCCAATCTCTGGAACCCAGTTATAATTTTTGTCCGTGCGTATCATAAAAGCCACCCCAGCGGCCTTTTCGGTGTCATATTTTTTCATCTCCGCTAAATACGCGGTCAATTCATCTAAAACTTTTTGTTGATACTTTTTCAGTTGCATATCTGTGGATAACTTGCTTGACAATAAATTATATGGTATTATTATTTTAAGCTTTACCAAGTAAAGCTGTCGGCATTTCTCTGGAAGTTGTTGGCCCGAAACTAACAGCTTCTTTTTTTATTTATACTGGTTTGATTTTAGTAAAAAAATAAATTATAATTATTCAAACTTAATCAACATTTTACCTATGAAAGAAAACTTTTATCTTACAAAAAATACAATAATTGATTACTCACTTTTGTCTCATGACTCCAGCGGATTAATAGCCAGCGTTTCCTTGTCAACCGTCAAATCACTCAATGAATCTGAGGAAATATGGACACTTAAACCTCTTGACTGGCTTAATTATGAAAAAAGTTCTTTTGCCTCATACTCTGATATAGAGGTAGCATTGGAAAAAACGGGTGTCTTTATGCAAAGCTATTCTTTACCGATTGGAATTTTTGGCATTTCTCATTCTATCCAAGTATCAAACCCGACCCCGGAAACCGTAATTTCTGCCATTGCAAATAAGTTAGAATTTGATACCTACTTCAATCCCATTATTTTGGGCTAAATTAATAAATCTTTACTTGATAAGGAATTTGCTTGAAAATAATTTGGTGTTTTTCTAAAATTTCCTCGTCTAATAGGCATTTGTCTGCATAAACTATTTTCTTGCCATTTATTCCTTTTAATGTGGTTAAAAACTTTCTGTCTAAAATATTTTTACCAATGCCGTTAAAAAGCAAAAAATAATGAGTGCTACCAAATTCGCCTAGATAATTAGCTTTAATGTTTTTCTTCTCCAAATTGGTACGGGTTTCCGTAAAATAAACATAGCGGGCCATATCCTCAAAGCTAACTGTTTTGTTTATTGTTCCGTCTTTATCAAAAAGTGGCTCGCCAAGCTCTACGAACTCAAAACCTCCTCCAAGCCCTGCCACTTTTACCATTTCCCCATTACTTTTTTTATACAAATATCCTTTGGCCACTCTCTTTACTCTCTCGGCCGTGATATTTTTAGCGATATTTTTTTCCATTTCAACCAAAATAAATTTTCTGTTGCCACCGTCCTCTTTATTCAACTCCAAAACCGCATGCCCCGTAGTCCCCGACCCCGCAAAAGAATCAAGAATTAAATCATTTTGGTTTGTTGCAATCTGTAAAATTCTTTTTATGAGCGCCACTGGTTTTGGAGTATCAAATAACTCTCTTTTAAAACCAATTCTTTCCAACTCGTCTTTAGCGGTCGATAAACTTCCAACATCTAACAATAGATTATAAAAAACATTTTCAGATTCCGCATAATGGACAGGTCTTTTTATTATGTAAATTCGTTTTTTTCCATAATCAAAATGTATTCTTCCCTCTTTTATCATATGGCCTACTGTCTCTTTCCCCGCCGTCCATCTCATCCCTGCTTTTGGGTAAAATTTCTTTCTAGTTTTGGGATCAATTATAGGAAACATCATTGTTTTTCTTTCATAACCACCTTGATTGGTTTTCTCTAATCCCTCCAGATTATATGGCCCAATATGGTCTTTGTATTTATATTCTCTCTCAATATTTCTATAGTTAAAAATACCAGCTCGTTTATTTTTAAAATAACATAAAATATACTCTGTCAAATTTCCAATAATTCTTTCTGTATTTCCCGCACCTCCTTTTTTCTTCCAAACAAATGATTCAAAATTGTCAACTTTAAAAATTTCATCCATTAATATTCTCAAATATGGCTGTTCGTTATCGTCAATGCTGACAAAAATTACCCCATCATCACTTAATAAGTCATACAACAATTTCAATCTCGGATACATCATACAAAGCCACTTGTCATGGCGACACAAGTCATCTCCTTCGGGTCCAACAACTTTTTTAAACCATTCGGATATTTTCGGCGAATTAACCTTATCATTATAAACCCATTTTTCATTGCCAGTATTATAAGGCGGGTCAATATAAATACACTTAATTTTTCCATAATAAAAAGGCATCAACGCTTTTAACGCCTCTAAATTATCCCCCTCCAAAATTAAATTCTCGCTGTTTCCCAGCGAGTATTTTTGATTTTTCTTAAGCAACCGAAAAGCTACATCTTTATCATGATTAACAATTTTTTCTTTTCCTATCCAATTTAATATGGGCATATTATCATTTCAAATAAGAATTTCGTGCCCTTAGAACTTCTATTTGAGCTTTAAAATCTTGAATTTCATTATTCAAAAACAAAACTTTATCAAAATAATCTTTATTCAATTGATTATTTTGCAATAAAATGGTTTTATCTTGTTCATAATTTCTGTGTGTAGCAGATAACTCAATCCAAAATGTAATCACAACAAAAATTACGACACCCGCCATAATAGCCAATAGAATATTCTGATCGCTCTTTTGTTTTTCCGCAAGACTCTCAAATTCCCTTCTTGACGGATTAGCATTAGATCCTCCAATTCCAGACATTGTTTCGTTACTTTCTCCTGAAATGGTAGTTTTTGCTTCTTGTTTTGTATCATCCGACATATAACATATTTATTTTTGTATTTGCTTCGCCTCAAAAAATAATTTTTTTATTTGCCCGGCGATAGAAATAATAATTTCATAATTTCCAGCCGACTTAATCGCTAATGGAGAAAACTTAACAAAAAGACGACTTTGTGCAGGGAGCTTAGGAATTTTCATTTTACTAGGCAAAAGTTGTGTCGCTACTGGTTGTTCTTCTCCTTGTTTTTTTATTTGTATATTTACCTCGTATTCTCCTTCTTCACCAGTAGCACCAATTACAACAGTAAGGCTTGGATGAACGGCTGGAAAAATATCGGCATTTATTTGATTGAAAATATTTATAATACTTAAATTACCATTATTGGCCACAATAACATTTTCGCAAATATGAGCGAATTCAATTGTAATTTTATTTTCCATATTTTTATTTCCACCCTTGGCCGATGGGGCGGAAGGCCACTTGTTCTTGAGGAACTTGAATCAGACCTTGGGGTGTTTGCTGGGGTATGTTTACTTGCTGCTTTTTGAAGTCAAGCGTTAATTCAAAAAAATTGGCAATTTCCGCGCTTTCAATAAAAGCGATTTTATAACCCTTTCTGTTTTGCACAGCGTTGAGGCCAAGCTCGTTCTCTGGGTTCCACAAAGCGCCAAGCTCCATTTCTTGGCTGTATTGTTCGTATAAATCGGTCATTGCTTTTGACAATTCCGCGCTGGCTGAAACAACTGATTTTAAGCCCAAGTCCTCTTTGGCTTCTTTACGGCCAATAAAATATTGATGAGAATAAAGCTTTTCTGTGAAGTAGTCAACTGCCTTATCTATTTCATCATCTTTCATTGGCGATTTGTGGCTTTTTAATAATCGCTTGGCTAAAATTCTAATTAAATTATGGGTGCGGTTAACATTACCCAAAGCCAAAGGATGAATTTGCGGGTTGGCCTCAACGAATTTGCTGAAAATTTTAGCTAATTCGGCGTCATCTTTAATGCCAAATTTGTTTTTTGCCAAATCAAAGTAAGCCATCACATCCTCAACGGAAATGGGAATTTTGTTTTGTGGGTTGTGCGGATCTTGCGGATTGAAGACATTAGCGGTTGACGGGTCAATTGGGGAAAGTTCGGACAAATCGCTCATAACAATCTCGTCTGCCCCCAAGGAAATCATGGTGGCTGATGAATGGGCTTTGTATGGGATTAAGACCGAAAATTTGTCGCAATACTCCCTGATCATTGAAACCAACCGCCAAGGCACCATTGTGTCGCCACCCGCTGAATGTAAAACAAGGTCAATGTTTTCGGTTTTGCCGATTTTTCGCAAATGCTTGCTGATTATTGGCACAATGTCCATGGCGATTCGGGCTGTTGGCGTGCCCGGCGCGCCTTGCCGATCACTGGTTAAATAAGTGATAACCCGCGAATTTCGCAATTTTTCAATTTGTTGGATAAGTTGTTTTCTGTCCATATTTTTATTGTTATTGTTGTTATATTAGCTCATTCGCTATAGTTTTTCAATAAAATTATTTTTTAGCGGGGCAGAAGGCAATGTAGTCGCAGTAATCGCAAAGCTTGGAAACATGGGGAGCCCACTCTTTTTCGTTTTGAATTTGGTTGGCAATGTCTAAAATTTTCTCTTTGGCGTTTTGTTTGTCTGTTATTTGGGGGGCAACTGCTGGACTGTTTCCAGATTTTAAATATATATACCTTACTTTTTCAACTCTTTTTTCAAAAATCTTTTCTGCCAAAAAAACATAAATTAAAAGCTGTAAATTATCGTCTTTTTCTTTGCCGGTTTTGTAGTCAATTATTTCTAAATTTCCGTTGGTTAATTTGTCCACTCTGTCGATTTTTCCGCCCAGCTCTAAGTCCTCCCCAAAGGGTATCACTAAATAATCATCAAATGACTTTCCCGGAGGTGAAACAGGCAAAGCAAAAATATCTGGGTTTATGTTTTCGTTTTTCACAAACCACTTTAGCATTTCCAACGCCTGAGCATAAAACTTTCTTTCCTGCTCAAGTGTTTCAAAGCCATAGCTCTCCCCTCTTGGTCCTTGCCAAACCTGTTTTAAAATTTCGGTCATTTTGACCCAATTTCTTTGCTCTGGGGGGGTTTTAAAAAACAAAGTTAAAGAATCGTGAACAAAACTGCCCATTTCCATTTCCGCTCTTTTCTTTTTAAGCTGTTTTTTAATTTTGGCGATTTCTGGGTCCAAATACTCAAAATAATACTGCTTTTTGCAGTTTAAAAAAGTGCCTATTTTTGAGGGAGATAAGGTTAATAACATATTGGTTATTTTCCCACAAAAAAACAGCTCTTTCAAGCTAATTTCATTGTAGGGTACTTTGAATTACGAAATGTCTTGTGAATAACTAAAACCCCGTTTTCTGTTAAAATGAAAACACCCCCTTATCGGGGGTGAAAAACCAAAGTATGACCTCAATTAAAATTTTTAAAGAATTGAGGCAAACCGTGGACTGGTTTTATTCACAATTAAAATTCAGTAAATTTGAAAAATTAAAAGGTCGAAAATTAGCTGTTT
>JAQULB010000010.1 GCA_028718785.1 Minisyncoccota bacterium | reverse complement strand
ATCGACCTTAACAAGGGAAAAAGTTTTGGAACAATTGTGCCATATACTGTCATACGGTGTCCAGAATAACTGCCTTTCATTTTGTTTTAAAGACCCATGGGTGGATCATATCATATGAACCAGCGCACTGGGTTGCGATTATCGCGATTCGGAGCTAAAATTATTTTATGGAGAAAACAAAGCGATTGTTTATTGCCATAAATTTGCCAATGGAGTTAAAAAGAGAGCTTTTTGAGATACAAAAAGAAATTAATAGCCAGTTCCCAGAAGAATATGCCCAGAGTGGACTTTTTAAATTCGTGGAAATGGAAAACTTGCATTTAACTTTAAAATTTATTGGGGAAGCAAAAGAAAGTCAAATTCCAAAAATTATTGAAAACATAGAAAATATTACTAAAAATCAAAAATCATTTGAAATAAAAACAGCAAAAATTTGCTATGACAATGAAAATGAAAATCAATGTCCGCGTTTAATCTGGCTAACAACAGCCAAAAACCGCGAATTAGAAAACCTTTCCAGAGCCCTGGGGTCTGAAAAAAAATACTCGGGGCACATTACATTAGCTCGCATTAAAGAGTGGGTTTTTAAGCAAATAGAACCAAGCGAAAGGCCACAAGTTAATCGTGAATTAGAAACAATAATACCGGTTAACTCTATTGAGTTAATGGAAAGTGTCTTGAAAAAAACTGGGCCAGAGTATAAAATAATAAAATCATTTAATTTAAGAAATTAAAAAATATTTAAAATTATGTCTGATGAAATATTAAAATTGGTGTGGATAATTCCAGTAATGTTATGGGCCATTGCCACAATTATAGTGGGAATATTTAAAGATATAACTGAGTGGGTAAAAGAAAAAAATTAGATAGGACAAAAAATCCCTTGACAAATTTTTTCACAGCGTTAGCATAATATATTGAAACAAATTTTTTCCTATGGAAATTTATCGCGGACAACAAGATAATTTAATGGTCAAAAATTTTTATAAATTTATTTTTTTAACGGTTTTCTCTTTTTGAGGGGGAGCCGTTTTTCGATGGAAAGATATCATTAAGAAACAAACTTAAATATTCTTTAATAAATTAAAAAATATTGAAAGGTCGGAATTTAATCTGTCCTATCAAATAAATAAATTTATTTGATGGGACACACAAAAAGAAAACAAAAAAATGAATAAAAAAATTATTTTAAGCATTGTTGTTATCGGCGTGGTGGCAGCCATTGCTATTGGAGGCACCGTGGCTTACTTTAGCGACACTGAAACCTCAGTTGGCAACACTTTTACTGCTGGCACAATTGACATATCAGTTGGCGCATCTGGACTTGTCCCAGTTGAGTTAAAAGATATGAAACCCAGCCAAGTTGGTTATTCCAATTTCACCATTAATAATGTGGGAACAAACCCAGTTAATGTAACAAAAGAAATTAAAAATGTTGAAACATTTGATAACACAACTAACCAACCAGAGTGTATTGACGAAGGTGGAAATTGGGTTAACGACGCATGTACTGGACAATGGACACAGAAAAAAGATATTGACACAGTTATAACTTACGATTTGTCAGTTAAGCTTTACAATCAAAACAATGTTTTGATTTGGAATCAAACATTGAATGATATGGACAAGACAATTGCTCAGAAAAATGGCAACCCATCTTTCTTGGGAATGATTCCAGCTGGTTGGCATATGGATGTGGTTGAAAGCTATCACATGGCTTCCAGCACCACAAATTGGGCTCAAAGCGACAGCATGAGCTTTGATATTTTATTAACTGGCACCCAGTTAACTGGCGAAGTTGCTTTAGTAAATAAAGATCCAAACAGACCAACTCAAGATGGCTGGTTTGTTTTGGGAGATAAAACTGGCACTTTAACTTATGGTGTTAAAGATGACGCTTTCAATTACACATTTTCTGGCACAGCGCCCGTTGCAAACGCCAGCTATGTGCTTTTAAGTGTTGTTGACCCATGGCCCCAAACCGGAAGCACAGTTCTTGCCAATGTAACCACAGACGGCTCGGGTAATTTTAGCGTGAGCGGAAGCTATGATTATGAAAAAGATTTAGTCAACGCCAAAACCTGGCTTGTTTTAGCGTCTGATTGGAATGGAACAAATATGATTGGCTGGCACCCAGCAAGTTATTTGTTTGAAACCGGCTTAATGGATTACTACGACAGCTATACTCCATAATTTGATTGTTTTAAAGCCCTCAAATATAATATATCTGAGGGCTAACTAAACAATTAAATATGGACTGGTTAAAAACAATTTATAATATTATTTTTGCTTTTATTTTGTTAATTGCTTTGCTTTTGATTGTTTCAATTTTGCCAATTACTGGCAACATAAAATTTTTAAATGTTAAATCCGGTTCAATGGAGCCCACAATTAAAGTGGGAAGCATTGTTTTGGTAAAACCCATTTCAACTTACAAGGTTGGAGACATAATTACTTTTGGAAAAATCAGTAAAACTCAAACCCCAACCACTCACAGAATTTTTGACATAAAAGTAAATGTGGGCCAGCCCATCTATATCACCAAGGGCGATGCTAACAACGCTCCTGACCAAAAAGAAATTTCCCAAAGCGAAGTTATTGGCAAAGTATTCTTAACTATTCCGTATTTGGGATATGCAGTGGCTGCTGCTCGAACAAAATTGGGGTTTGCTTTAATTATAATTATCCCAGCAATTGCTATTATTATTGAAGAAATTTCTAAAATTAAAAAAGAAATCAAGAAAAAACCAAATGTTGCTTCCTAAGAAAATTTTAGCTTTGTTTTTAGCAATAACCTTAAATTGGGGTTTGCTTTTTGCGATAAGAGACACATTTGCTTATTTTAACGATGCCGAACAATCAAACACCCAACTCGTTGCTGGCATTCTTGATGTAGCAGTTTCTGGAGATAGCGGGTTTGATGGACTAATAATGCCCAGTAATCCGCTTGTCCGTCAAATTGACATTTCAAACAACGGCACATTGCCCTTTAACTATAGTTTTAAATTAAATAATCTTTCTGGAAACGCAGAACTTTACAACGAGCTTAATTTAAAAGTTTTATTGGATACAACAGAAATTTATTCCGGTCCTCTTATTTTATTTTTATCAGCTACTTCAAGCGTCCCATTATCTACTTCCACTATAGCTCACTTAAAATTATCAATATCTTTAAACAGCGAAGAATTAAGTTTGTGGAATAAAACCTGCAATTTTAATATTGATTTTATTGCCTGGCAAGACAACTTGGCCAGCTCCAGCCAAGGATTTTTTGACATAGAAACAATCAACAACACTATAAACAGCGGAGTTTGGGGGGTAGTTTTAAACGAATTTTTACCCAATCCCAATGGCTTTGAATATGGTTTTGATTTTGGAGAAGATGGCGATTCAATGCCAAAAGGGGAGTGGGTGGAATTATACAATAATGATAATTTTAATCACGACTTAACTGGCTGGTATATCCAGAATATTGATAATCATCGCATATATATCACAACAGCCAACACCGATTTAGCCACCACCACAATTACTCCTTATAGTTTTCTTGTAGTTTATATGAATCAAGCTATATTAAACAATTCCGAAACAGAAACTGTATCCCTATTTGATGATAGCGACGATGTTAAAGATCTTTATACTTATTCTAATAGCGAATATTGCCAATTAGAGCCAACAGAAGGTGAAGCCAATACCACAACGCCAACAGGCAGTTGTGGTGGTGTTCCTGGCAATAAATCATACGCAAGAATTCCAGACGGAACAGGGAACTGGGTTGACCCAATACCAACCCCTGGAATTTCTAATATTTTAGAAAACAAAATTGAAAGCATGATTTTACAAGAAAATGTTTTCCTTGTTCCTGTTCCAGTTTTAAATATAAAAGAAACTAATCAAAAGCCACAAGAAGCAACAACCAACACCCCTGAAACGATTGTTGACAACCCAATAAACAATTCTGAAAATTCAACTGACTCCGTTGCTATTGCCAAAAAAATACTCCCAGAAACTCAAAACAACACAGAACCAGAGGAAAATATTATTGTTGAAGAAACTCCAGCAATCAACGAACAAGTTCTCCCGACAGAGGAGGAACAGCCAACCCCTCAAGAAGTAATTCAGCAGGAAGTAGAAGTGATAACGGAAAAAACACTCCCAGCCATAGAGCCAGAAACCCAAACAACAACCCCAGAAATAACAAATACGCCTCTTAATAATAACGAAAAAGCAGAAGCGGAAAACAGCGAAAGCAACGCAAATAGTGAAACTCAAAATAATGAATAAATTTAAACAAAAAATTTTAGTATCAATTATTTTGGCTATGTGTTTTGGAATTTTATCGTTGCAAAATGTTTTGGCTGCTGGATTAACTGTTGAATTTGAAAAAACACCTTTGTTTTCTGAGGCCAATATCTTGCCCGGAAATGAAATAACCCGTTGGGTAAAAGTCACAAACAACGACACAACAAATCACAAAATTATTGTTGAAGCCATAAATACAAGCGACCCAAACAATCTTGCCTCGCAATTAAATTTAATCATTAAAGAAGGGTCAACGACTCTATACACAGGAACTTTAAAGGATTTTTTTGGAAAAGGAGAATATCAGCTTTCGGATTTATCTGGTGGTGGCTCTAACACTCAATATAATTTTTTTATAAATTTTAACCCAACAGCAAACAATAGTTATCAAGGAAAAACTTTGGGTTTTGATTTTTTAATTGGCTTTCAGGGCCAAGAAGGAGGGGGAGGAACAACTTATGGTTCAATTGGGGGAGGAGGTGGGTTGCCCCCAGGCCTTACAATTCTTGACGAATCAGTAACAACCACAGTTTCGGTTTCTTGTTCTGCCACTGTTTATTGGTCAACAACCTATTTTTCAACTAGCCAAGTTGTTTTTGACATAGCGCCAGGAAAATTTAATTTAACAGCTGGTCCCCCAAATTATGGTTATGCTTTTTCCCAAGAAGGAGACGACAGCGATCAAGAAAAGGTAACCGCCCACCAAGTAACGCTTTATGGGTTAACTCCAAACATAACTTATTACTACAGAGCAATTTCTCACGCTTCCCCAGACACAATCAGCCGCCAATATTCTTTTGTAATGTGCCCTTGCTCACAGCAAAGCCCGCAAAATCCCATTGAAACTCCAAATATACAAGAGCCATTAGCTTTTAACCCAAGCTCCCAAACAACACAAATTTTAAATGAAAACCAAAAAGCGGTTTTGGGCAATGAAATTACAGTCCAAAACAACATTTCCACCTCAAGCCAAGAAAACGCAACCAACACAAACTTTTTAGCAGACATTAGCAACTTTTTTAACAAAAGCTTTGCGTGTTTAAAATGCTTGCCTTGGTGGATAGGAGCTATTTTAACTTTGCTGGTGATCCAAAAAATTATTTGGCTTTTCAGAAAAGCAAAAAAAGAACAGCTGATAATTTTAAAGAAAAAAATAAAAAATGCTGGCTTTGCGTGGATTATTGTTGGGGTTGCTTGCTTAACTGCCACTTTAATATTTTATTTAACTAAAACTTGTTTCTATTGGGGATTAATTATTGTGTTTTTTGCTTTGCATATTATAATTTACCAATTTTTAATTCCCAACAAAGAAACCTTTGAACAAACTCAACAAAAAAGAAAAATAAATTACTTTGTATTGGCTCAGGTTGTTATTTTAATTTTAGCTATTATTTGGGGCGCTTTTTCAAGATGCCTGCCCGTCTGGCTAATTTTTATAATTTTAGTTATAATTTTTGTAAACAATAAAAAATAAATGACGCTCTAAAAACAAAAGCCCGAAAGACGCGTCATTTTGTGATATGCGTATTCATTTTATTGGCATTGGCGGAATTGGCATTTCTGCTATTGCTTGTATTTACAAACAAAAAAACTGGGTTGTTTCTGGTTCTGATGAGGAACACTCCGAAATTACAGATGACTTAAAAAAACAAGGCATTAAGGTTTTTATTGGCCACAAGGCCAGTAATTTGCCCATTGACGCTGATTTAGTGGTTTATTCAGAGGCCGTGCCCCAAACCAATCTTGAATTAAAACAAGCCAAAAAACTTAAAATAAAATGCTTATCTGGAGCCATGGCCCTATCTGACTTGGCTAAAGATTATTTTTTAATCGCTGTTTCTGGAATGCACGGCAAATCAACCACTGCTTCAATGATTGCTCAAATTTTAATCAAAGCCAACCTTGACCCCACATTTATAATTGGCGCAAAACCGGGCTGGCGATTGGGGAAAAGTAAATATTTAGTTATTGAGGCAGATGACTATAAGGCCAAATTTTTGAATTACAAGCCCGATATTTTAGTTTTAACCAACATAGAACAAGAGCACATGGATTATTTCCAAAACCTTAGCCATATTTTTAAAGTTTTTTCACAATACATCAAACAAGTTAAAAAATATATTGTTGGCAATAAAGATAACAGCAATGTGGTTAAGGTTTTAGAAAAATCAAAAATTGAAAATAAAAAATCAAAAATCAAATTCTATTCTTTAAAAGATAAAATAGCAGGGGAGTTGAAAAAAATTTTAAAAGTGCCAGGAGAACACAATATTTCCAATGCCTTAGCCGCTCTTAATGTGGCTAAAATTTTGGGTATAAAAGACCAAGTTTCATTAAAGGCGCTTGGCGAATTTAAAGGCATTTGGCGTCGTTTCCAAGTCCAAAAATTTGCAATTTGCAATTTAAAATTTGATATTATCTCTGATTACGCCCACCACCCAACAGAAATACAAGCTACCTTTCAAGCGCTTTATGAAAGATACCCCAATAAAAAAATCTTTATAATTTTTCAGCCCCATCAATATCAACGAACATTTTATTTATTCAACGACTTTGTAAAAACATTTCAACAAGCCAAAGATAAATTTAGCATTGAAAAAACTATTATCACCGACATTTATTCTGTAAAGGGCCGAGAAACCCAAGCCATAAAAAAGAAAACAAGCAGTCAAAAGCTTGTTAAAGCCATCAATCGCAACGAGGTTGAATATATAAAGCAAAGTGAAATAAAAGAGTATATTAAAAAAAATATTAAACAAATTGATGTGTTGGTTATAATGGGCGCTGGAGATATCTACAAGCTATCCAATGAGCTAAAATAGTTTTCCACAAGTAAAATTTATTTTATGTTTGACTTAACTAATTAAAGCAGTTAAAATAAACAATATTTAAATTATACTTAAATTTAAAAGTCGGGAGATTAAAGACACTTAAAATATGAGCGCTTTAATAATAGTTCTAATTGTAATAGTTGTGGCAATTGTTGTTGTGGCAATTGTTATGAGTTCAAAAAAGAAAAAGGGGGGCGAGCTAATGGCTCAACAGCCATCAGAAAAACAGCCAGTTCCTCCATCACAGCCAACCCCAGAAGAAGCTTCCTCAAGTATGAATGATTCAGACACAGAATCACAGATTTAAACATTTTAATAAAAAGAAATTCGCCCAAAAGGGCGAATTTCTTTTTATCATAATATGCTCACCGAACAAAAAACCAAAAAAATACTGGAATTTTTGTCTCAATGCCAACAAAAAGCCGATCCTTTGCTTATTGAGGAGCTAACAGAAAATGTAAGCAAGAAGTTCCACCCCCTTGTTAAGCATCAAATAGAAACTGGAGGAAAAAGAATAAGGCCAGCCTTAACTATTGCTTGTT
The DNA here is from genome assembly GCA_028718785.1 of Minisyncoccota bacterium. Classification (GTDB taxonomy): domain Bacteria; phylum Patescibacteriota; class Minisyncoccia; order Minisyncoccales; family CG1-02-41-26; genus STD1-80. The sequence goes on along the minus strand of JAQULB010000010.1, from coordinate 8,298 downwards.
GCCATCTCTTGGGTGGAAAAACAAGCGATGTTTTAGCTCCTGCTTGCGGATTGGAAATTTTACACACTTATTCATTAATTATTGATGACATCATAGACAATGGGCTTTTCAGAAGAAACAAGCCAACTGTGTGGGCAAAATATGGAAAATCAATTGCCCAATGCATTGCCATTTTTTACGCTTCATCAATTTTTCAAACAACTCAAAAAAGTCCCAAACCCCTTGAAGTTTCGGGGCTTTTTTCAAAAACTTTAAAAACTTTAATTGAAGGAGAAATTTTAGATATTTTATTTGAAAGAGAAGGTCGGCGAGAGGAACCATACATTATAGAAAAAAGGCCAAAAAACATTTCTTTTAAACAATATTTAGAAATGATAACCCAAAAAACTGGCGCGCTTTTATCGGCCTGTTGCGAATTGGGAGGAATTATAGCCAATGCCAACCCCAAAGAAATGGAAGCATTAAAAGAGTATGGTATAAACTTGGGCATTGCCTTTCAAATGCAAGATGACATTTTAGATATGTTTGGGGATGAAAAAAGTTTTGGCAAAAAAATTGGCAAAGATATTGAAGAACGAAAGGGAGGAAACTTGGTTTTAATGATGGCCTTTAAAAAATTATCTGTAAAAGACAAAGCCAAAATTAACTCAATAATGAAGCAAGACAAACTGATAGAGGCGGATAAAAAAGAAATTATGGGCTTAATTAAAAAAACTAACGCTTTAATAAAGTCAATGGAAACAGCCAAAAGCTACGCAGAGCAAGCCAAAAAAGCCCTAAAAAAACTGCCTCAAAACCATTGGAACGAACTTTTAGCTGATTTAGTTGATTTTGTGGTTGAAAGAGGGAAGTAATTAAACCGCCAAAAAATCGTTGACAAAAAGCTGGTTTTATGGTTAAATAAGGGCATTCAGAAGGGGAGAGCTGAATACAAAAATCAGCTCTTTTTTAATTTATTCTTATTATTTTAGGAGGATGTTCGATGAAAAAAAGTATTTGTTTTGTAGTTGTATTTTTCTTTTCGCTCTTAACTTTAACCGCTAGCCCTTTATTCGCGGCTGGTTACCCTCACGCCACATTGATTATTTTGAGGGGAAATATAGAGGTGGAGGAACACAACATTCCCGTGGCGCATAGCGGGGATATTATTATAATTGAGCTCGATGGATTTTCTGACTTTTCTTTTGTTTCCTTCATTCAGAGGGACTTGTCAGGGGGACCAGTTGAAAGAATGGTGGATGGAAGTAAAATTCTCAAAGCCACCAGGCAGAACCATCTAATATTTTTAGAGGTTCTGTCGGTAGCAGAGCCAACGATGAGTAGTTTTAACTTTGGGGGCGCAGAATTCTCTGGCCGTCTTGCTCCAAGTTTGATCTACAACGGTCAAGTTGTGGCTTCTGGTTTGTTGGTACTGCCAGCACCAACCTGCTCCAACCAGTGCAACCCGGGGGACAAAATGGGAACATCCGACACAACCTACAAATTTTGTGTCATTAACCCAAGTACGGGTTGCACAGTATGGTCACCTATAGAATTTGCTTGTCCCTATGGAACAGTATTTTGCAGTGGCTCCTGCATAAATGCAACACCCCCGCCACCACCAGTGGGAATTTTGGAACAAACCGGCTCTATATACACAAAAAATAATGAGGGGTACAAGGCAGAGGTTGAGTTCACTCTCGGAGTGGCTAAGCCATTTTCTTATGTATCTTTTTTTGTGGAAGGAGCGAAAATTAAGGAAGTAAAATATGGTGGAAAATGTTCTTTCATTTCCGTTTCCTTGGACGGAAAAAATGCAATGGTCAACCTTAACAACAACGCCCCTGTTGGGGGAAAGGTGTTCGTTGTTGTTGAAGGAACTGCGCCATGCGTTCTCAAATATTTTTTAAATGGCGCAAAATTTGGAGAAATAATCTTTCCGCCAGAACACCCAGCAGGCGGAGATCTGGTAATGGGCGCGCCAGCTAAAAAAGCGTTCAAAAAACTTCCCGCTACATGGGGAAGTATAAAAAAATAAGGGATAGCTTCTGCTATTCCAAAAAGAGCTGATGAAATTCATCAGCTCTTTTTAATTGTTATAGCCCAACTTGGCCAATGCTTGAATAAATGCTTATTTGGGGATAATATAAATAATCCGTTAGTAAAATAAGCCAGCAGGCAAAATTTGAACTTTACGGATAATTAAAAATTTACACAACTTCTAATATGGAATTAGAAAAAGCATACAATCCAAAAGAGAAAGAAGGGGAAATTTACCAAATGTGGGAAAAAGGCGGATATTTTACGCCAAAAAAGACCCATAAAAAACCCTTCGATAAAACTCAGGGCAGGCCTTTCACTATTATAATGCCACCCCCAAACGCCAATGGTGCTTTGCATATTGGCCACGCTTTGTTTGTGACCTTGCAAGACATAATGATTAGATATCACCGAATGAAAGGGGATAGCGCTTTATGGCTTCCGGGAGCGGACCACGCTGGATTTGAAACCCAAGTGGTTTTTGATAAAAAATTAGAAAAAGAAGGACGCAAAAAAAGTGAAATTCCCAAAGAGCAATTATTAAAAGAAATGATGGATTTTACTTTATCAAATAAACAAATAATGGAAAATCAATTGCGGAAATTAGGGGCTTCGTGCGATTGGACAAGAGCAAAATTTACCCTTGATGATGATATTGTAAAAGTGGTTTATTCCACTTTTGAAAAACTAAAACAAGACGGCTTAATTTATAAAGGCAACCGATTGGTAAACTGGTGCGCCAAGCACCAAACAACGCTTTCTGATGTGGAAATAAAATACGAGGAACGAACCGACCCTCTATATTATATAAAATACGGACCCTTTAAATTGGCAACCGTTAGGCCAGAAACAAAATTTGGGGACACTGCCATTGCCGTTAATCCAAAAGACAACCGTTATAAAAACTATGTTGGCGCGGAAGTTGAAGTGGAGACAATTTTGGGCAAGGCAAAGATAAAAGTAATTGCTGATGAATCAGTTGATATGGAATTTGGCACAGGGGCTGTAAAAGTTACCCCAGCTCACGATTTTGCGGACTATGAAACATGGCAAAGACACAAAAACGAAATTCCAGGCCCCAAAATTGTTATTGATAAATATGGCAAAATGAACGAATTAGCTGGGCCGTATGCTGGCATGAAAATTTTGGAGGCGCGAGAAAAAATAGTGGCTGATATGATTGCCAAGGGGCTTTTAGACGAAAAAGAAATCGATAAAAACTACAAACACAATGTGGCGGTTTGCTATAAATGCGGCACGGTTATTGAGCCAACTTTAATGGACAATCAATGGTTTGTTAAAATGACAGAAAAGCCAGCGAGCGGGGGGCTATCTTTGCGCGACTTAGCGGTTGAGGCAGTTAAAAACCAGGAAATAAAATTTACCCCTCAAAGATTTGAAAAAATATTTTTGCAATGGATGGAAAATTTAAGGGACTGGAACATATCCCGCCAAATTCCTTGGGGCATACCAATACCAGATGAAAAATCAAAACTCAAAACTCAAAAATCAAAAATAACAACTGAAGAAAATGAACCAGAACAAGTTTTTGATACTTGGTTTTCTTCGGGGCAATGGCCGTTCGCAACCTTACAAAATACGCAAAAAGGCGACTTTGAATACTTCTACCCCACAAGCGTAATGGAAACAGGCGCTGATATTTTATTTTTCTGGGTGGCGCGCATGGTTATGCTTGGCATTTACATAACAGGCAAAGCGCCTTTTAAAGATGTTTACTTACATGGTTTGGTGCGAGATAAAGACAAACAAAAAATGAGCAAAAGCAAAGGCAATGTTGTTGATCCATTGGGCACAGTGGAACAACATGGAGCAGACGCTTTGCGAATGGCTTTGGTGTTTGCTAATTCCCCGGGCCAAGACATTGCTTTTTCTGAGGATAAAATAATCGCCCAAAAACGATTTGCCAACAAAATATGGAACGCCTCTCGTTTTGTCTTACAACAAGCTAACACCCTCCAGACATCCGATGTCTGGAAATCTCCAGACATCGGATGTCTGATAGAATCAAAGGCGGATGAAGAAATTTTAAAAGCTCTCCAAGAAACCTCAAAAGAAGTTACCAAAGATATTGAAACATTTCAGTTTCACGAAGCAGCCCAAAAAATTTATCACTTTTTCTGGCACACTTTTTGCGATGTATATATTGAGCAGACTAAATCTCAAATTGCAAATTGCAAATCTCAAAACGAAAAGGGAAATACGGCTAATATACTTTTGTATGTTCTACGAGAATCCTTGAAATTACTTCACCCATTTATGCCTTTTATCACTGAGCAAATCTACCAAATGCTTCCAAACAAAGACGCCAAAGCCCTTATCATAGCCCCCTGGCCAGAATAAAACTATCTTAAATTATGAGCAGAAATAGCGAAGCTAGATATAAATTGAAAAGTAGATACTTTGAAGAGCTTAAAGAAACTTCGCTTGCCGTTGACCCATTCGTTGATAATTTCATAAAGAATTACCTCGATATTTCCAATGAAATAAAATTAGGGGTATTGGAAAGATATCGATTTAAGAAACCGAAGCTTCGACCAGCTCAAGTTAGATTTGCTTATGAATTAGCAGGCGGTTTGGATTGGAAGAAAGTTATCCCACTTTGTGGGGCTATTGAGCTAAAAGATACGAGTTATTATTGCGCAGATGATGTTTTTGACAAAAATGAAAATTCAAAAACAATGTACATAGTAGGAAATTTATTATCCGTTATCGCAAATTCAATGATTAATGAGATGGAGCAGTTAGTAAATTCAAAAGAAAAGTTTAGCAAAATTTATAAATCAGTATTTACTTTAGATTCCCAAATTTATCAAGGATTTTATATTGATGAGAACATGAAAGGAACTGGAGAAGAATATTACATGAAGAAAGCGTATGCATATAATTATTGGGAACATATTTTAAAAATGGCTGCATTAACAACTAACGCTGACGATATAGTAGTTAACAATATTTCAGAAATTGGTAAAAATATCGGTATTGCCTATACTATTGCAAACGACACTTGTGATTTTGGAAAACCTAATTTAGAGGATTTTGCTACAGGCAAGTATACTTTACCAATAATTTTTGCTATGAATAATATATCAGAAACTGCTAAAGAAAAATTAAATAGGCTTATCGGAAAAGGCGAGCTTGTTGACGCAGATAAGGAAGTAGTTAGAAAAATAATTGTTCAAAGCGGTGCCATTAAATATGGAAAGAGTAAAGCTTGGGAATTTTGCGAAAAAGCCCTACTTATTCTAAAAGATTTTCCTAACTCTAAAGCTAAGGAAATGTTAGAGTTTTCAACTACCATGACACAAAGAAATAAATACTATGATGTATTGAATCGTTATATCTAGCATCTATTTTATGACAATATCTATTAAAATAATTGAAGAAATTGAAAAAGAGGCCAAAAAATATTTTAAGGGGGCAAGTGGTTGCCATGATTGGAGTCATGTGGAAAGAGTAAAAAATTTAGCTTTGCGTATTGGCAAAATAGAAAAAGCCAACTTAGAATTGTTAGAAGTAGCTGTTTTGCTGCATGATATTGGCAGGCGTGATGAAATGAAAGCCCAAGGCGCTTTTTGCCATGCTATACAAAGCGGAAAAATAGCTCGTAAAATATTACCAAAATATGGCTTTAACCAAAAAACTATAAACGAAATCGCCCATTGCATTGAGGCCCACAGATACAGAAACGACATAATCCCCAACACTATTGAAGCTAATGTTTTATATGACGCGGATAAACTTGATTCTATTGGAGCAATTGGCATTGGCCGAGCATTTCTTTTTGCTGGGAACGCGGGCTCAAATGTGATGTATAATGGAAAAGAAAAAGAATTAGCAAAGAATAATAAAAATTATACTTACCACAAAGATGATTCAGCGGTTTTAGAATACGAAGTAAAGCTAAAAAATATTAAAAACAAAATTTTAACAAAAGAGGGCAAAAGAATGGCCATTACCCGCCATAAGTTTATGGAAAACTTTTTTACAACTTTTTGGCAGGAAATTGAAGGCAAAAAATAATATGGAAAACAACGAAATAACAATTAAACAAGCTCAAGAAATTGTTGACAAGTGGATTAAAGATATCGGGGTTAAATACTTTTCAGAATTAAGCCAATTGGCCCAATTGACAGAGGAAGTGGGGGAGGTATCTAGAGTAATCAACAGAACATACGGAGACCAAAGCTTTAAAAAGCTTGAAGAAGGGAAAAATCTGGCTGACGAATTGGCTGATGTTTTGTTTACTGTTATTTGCATTGCCAACCAAACTGGCATTGACCTTACCGAGGCATTTTTAAAAAATATAGATAAAAAAAGTTCACGGGATAAAACTCGCCATATAGAAAACAAAAAATTAGCTATTTAAAATTTTAGCAACCACAAGGGGGTGATTTTTGTGGATAAAAATATAGAAAAAACTATCAATAGTTTACACTCTGGCGACACAAGAGAATTTGAAATATGCGGAAGTGGACCATTTAACGCATCTGTTGCATCTCCTCGTAGTGGTGAATACATAGGGTTATTGAAAGAAGGAAACATTGATCCAATAACTGTTAATGTGCACACGATTTGCGGTGTTGAAAAAATTGGGTATACTGTAGAGGAAGCTTTAAAAAAGATTGAGGTTTTAAAAAATGCATAACTTGCTATATTAAAGCAGGAAATTAATTAATTCTCCTGCTTTAACTATTTTTATGCTAAAGTAATGAAAATGAACAAAAAAGCGAAAAAAAATTTAATAAGCTTGCTAATATTTGGAATTTTTATGACAATTTTAACAATAATTGTGGTTTTTTTGCTTAACATGCAAACCGAAAAACAAGGGCTGGCCTATATTTATCAAAACATTGATAAAATCCCAAAAGCCCAAACAGTTATGGTCTTGGGGGCTTCAGTGCGACCAGACAAAACAATGAGCGATATGTTAAAAGACCGCGCCGACACAGCTATTGATTTATATAAAGCCAGCAAAGTGGAAAATATTTTAGTTTCAGGAGATGGCAAATCCAAAAATTACAACGAAGTTGAAGTGGTTAATAGCTATTTGTTGGAGCAGGGGATACCCAAAGAAAAAATTTTATTAGATTATTATGGTCTTGACACTTACGATAGCTTATACCGAGCAAAGAATGTTTTTAATATTAAAAGTTTGATAATTTCCACTCAAAATTTTCACTTGCCCCGAGCTATTTTTATTGCTCAAAGTTTGGAGCTCACAGCTTATGGCATAACAGCTGACAAACATAATTACAAAAATATGGAACTTAATATTGGCCGGGAATTATTGGCCACCATTAAGGCCTATTTTGATGTTTTTGACAATGCCAAACCAGCAGTGCTGGGCAATTGATTTTTTATCAAAATATGGTAAAATTTTAAAAACTTAATAAGTTGTTGTTTCGTATATTAAAAAATAGGGGGAATTCAATGGGAAAAATAGCTATTAACAGCGCGCCATTTTCAGTTTTAGTAATAAAACCAGATTTAATTTTTAAACAAAAAGGACATCAGGTTTTAGGAGCTGTACTAAAGAAAGGGTTTGACTTTGGCAACCGAAAAGTTGTACATAAAACGCTCGATATCGAGCAGGCTAAACTTTTTTATCCTTTTGATGAAGTCTGGGGCAAAAAAATTGGTGGAAAGCTTAAATCAGCTTACAATGAACTTTCTCTATCTTGTATTGAATTATTCAATACTGAAAATGATGTAGAGCTTGGTAAAATTGTAATTGGCTGGGTTTGGAGATACATTACATCGGGACCAATTACGGCCGTTCCTGTTTATAATAAAGAGAGGAATGAATGGGTTATTAACCAGTTAAAAGATACTGTTGGCGATACAGACCCCTCAGAAGCTAACGAAAAAACCCTAAGAGCCCTCTTTTGCCCGGGAGAATCTTTATTGTTAGCTAATAAATCTCAACGCGCGATTGAGAATGGTATTCATTGCTCAGCAAGCATTTCTGATGCATTACGAGAGGCAGAGGCATTGGGTTTTACGTCTCATTAATTTTTATATTTTGCCACCTATGTAGATAGGTGGCAAAACTTTTTTTATAAACTAAAAATTGCTATACTAAAAAATAAAATTCTACTTTATGAATAAAAAAGAAAAAACATTTGTAATATCTTTGAATTACGAAATGAAATTTAGCGAATAAATTTAGACAATTCAAAAACTCTTTGGATTAGCCAAATTTAATTACTACTTTGTTTGGCAAATTGTAGAACTAATCTTTTTCACAATTAAGAAATG
>JAQULB010000009.1 GCA_028718785.1 Minisyncoccota bacterium | reverse complement strand
TTCATCCCCTATAAAAGCGGTTTACAACCCTAAGGTCTTCTTCCCGCACGCGACGTCGCTCCATCAGGCTTTCGCCCATTGTGGAAGATTCTCGACTGCAGCCTCCCGTAGGAGTATGGCCCGTGTCTCAGTGCCATCGTTGGGGAACACGCTCTCACGCCCCCTACCCGTCATAGCCTTGGTGAGCCATTACCTCACCAACAAGCTGATAGGCCGCAGACCCATCCCAAAACGGATTACTCCTTTACCCAAAACATTACTGCTTTGGGACTATTGGGAATTAGTCCACCTTTCGATGAATTATGCCCAATTTTGGGGTTGGTTATCTGCGTATTACTAACTCGTTCGCCACTCGCCTCCGGCTCGAACAATTAACACTTAACTTTTCACAATTAGCTATTTTTTAGCTTCTTTGACAAACCGCCAAGTTGTTTAGTAATTTTTTCTGCTAACTCGGCTATTTCTTCAAAAGAATTACTGTTGATAAGTTGATTATCAAAAGCAATGTCCAAAGCGGCTACACATTCGTTGACTGAACCCAACGAATTTTCAACATAGCGATTGAAATCCTTATCGGACTTTTTTGCCGAACCTTCGGCAATGTTTAGTACAACCGACAAAGCTGCTCTATTTAATTGCTTTTTTAATTCTTCATTATCGCGAGAAAAACTTTTCGTAACATTAACTACTTGCTTATAAAAATCTTTTGAATCTTTATAAACAGTAAAATCTAAAAAACGGAATGTTTTCATAGTTTTTGTGTTGTTAAATGTTAATTGCTAATGTGAACTGTTAATTGTTAAATGTGAATTGTTCGAGCCAAAGGCTCGTATGACTTGCATGCCTTATCCACGTCGCCAGCGTTCATCCTGAGCTAGGATCAAACTCTCAAATGAAGCTCTAAATTTTCAAGCACAGAGTGCGTAGAAAATTTAGTAAGCTGAATTTGACCCCGTGAAGTAGTTTTAAATTTTTTGTAAAAAATTTAAAACAGAAATTTGCAGAGCAAATTTCTACTTCACAGGGTTCTCGGTTTTGCATCAGCTCGCCAAAAAGCTCGCTGGCAAAACCGGAAATAGACTCGTCTTATTTTACTTTCGTTTTTACCCTGTTGTGAGTTTCAAATATTTTTTCTTGGCCCGCCTTTATGGCGAGGCCAATTTGAAATTCTACAACGGGGTGGCTTTTGTTTTTCGCAATCAATTGCGGAAATCATTTTTTAATTTGAAAGAACGAGTCAATTTCTTTTGACTGCATTTTCAATTTTACTTATTTAATTTCCTATGTCAATAGCAAACAAAAAAGGGCTTGGCAGAACCAAGCCCTAAAAAAGTAATAATTAATATTCCAGTTTAACATTCAGCTTTTCCGCCAGCATTTGTATCCATTTTTCGTGCCTATTATATTGATGGCCAAGCATAACTAATTCCTGAAAGAAAGCGTCTGCTTTATGAGCATATGCGTCAACCCCCACCTGCAAAGAATTAAATTCTTTTTTTTGCTCAACAAACTTTTGGTCAATTTTATCAAACCTTTCTTCTATTGCCTCAAACTGCCTATTTACTCCATCAAACTGCTTGTCTATTTTCTCAAACTGCAAATCGCTCTTGTTAAACTTTTCATCTAAATATTCAATTAACTCTTTGTTAAAATCATTGTCCATATAAATCTATTATATTATTATAAAAATCCTTGTCAAATTTTACGCAATTCTGCCGATCGGCAGAATTGCGTATAGGTTTAAAATTGATTGTAAGATAAAAAAAGAAGCAACTAACCAATTTATATTGATTTAGTTGCGACTTATATTTTCTCCTTTCCTGTTTACTTATCAAGTTTGAGTAAACATAAATCTGTACTTACAAATTTATATTTAGCTTCTTCTTGATTTTCTTCCAAAATTTCTATATCCAACCCGTGTGTTTGTCCAATTAATTCTGCAAATGTAAGTGCTTGACCACAACTCGAAACGGGAACATTTAATTTGTCATCCCATATACCATTAGAATGAAAAATTGCTCCCGTGCCCTTATCGTCACATATGGACATAGCCATACCCTTTAAATAAAAGGTAATTCTATCTCCAGCTCTCAGACACCTTAACGACTTCACTATTGTTTTATTATCTATGGTAGTGTCGCTAAAAATAATTCCATTTGCACCTATATTCGTTTCTTCTTTTTCCATTCCTCTACCTCCAAAAAAATATTTAGGATTTTGTGATACAACAATAAACTAACACGCTTGCTAATCTATGTCAACCCCGGCGGGGCAGTGGTCGGAGCCGAGGATGCCGGGGAGGATAAATGCGGATTTTAAGTTGGATTTTAAATCTTTGGAAATAAAAACATAATCAATCCGCCAGCCAACATTGTTGGCTCTTGCATTTGCAAATGGCCGCCACCAGGTGTAATGTCCTCCCCCTTTATTAAACACCCTAAACGAGTCAACAAAACCCGCCTCCAAAAGATCGGTTATTTTTTCTCTTTCCTCTTTGGTAAAGCCAACATTTTTTTCATTAGCTTTTGGCCGGGCAATATCTAATTCAGTATGGGCCACATTAAAATCACCGGTTAAAATAATTTTCTCTCCCCTGTCAATTTCTTTTTTTAAATAAAAAATTAAGTGATCATAGGCCTTAAGCTTTAGATTAAAGGCCTCTTGTGATTTGCCTCCATTTACAAAATAAAAATTATACAAAGTAAATTTTTTAAATTTTAATTTTAACACCCTCCCCTCTTTATCAAACTCTGGTAAACCAATTTTGTTATCCACATCAAGAGGTTTTTCTTTGCAGTAAACAGCCACCCCAGAGTAACCGGCTTTGTCCGCCGAGTTGTAATAAGATAAATACTGGGACAAGTAGGACATATCTTTGGGGATATGCTCTGTCCCAGCTTTTATTTCTTGCAAACACAAAATATCCGGGCTTTCTTGCTCTACAAAACTTTTCAAAGCCCCCTTTTTGTGAACTGCCCTTATTCCATTAACATTCCAGGTAATTATCTTCATAACAATTTATTTACGGCAACCGGGTTGCCGTTACTTTTTATTTTCTAAAATTCAACTTTCCAGTTATGGCGAGGAATAAAATTTTTGCCTGTTAATCGTGCTTGTTTTATTTTGCCTAAAATAAAAGAATGGCAAGTTTTATTTCGCGAGCCAACTGTATAAGCGTTTAAAATATGTCCTGAGCTTAATAAATCCTCTCCCCAAACCAAATGCTCCCCTTCTGGGGCAATATCTGTGGCTAAAGAATACGGTTCAATTTCCCGCCAACCCGCTTTTTTGCGAGCGGTTTTGGGATAATAAATTTCAACTGTCTCCCCTTTTTGAGCGGCTTTGGCAATAATAAATAAAATTTTCCGAAAATCCATTACTTGCATACTATTTTATTTTATCACTTCTGCAATCTTCAAGCAAAATAAAAACGCCCTTGCGGGCGCAGTTCGTGTGAGCCGAAGAAGGGAATTGCACCCCCAACCGTCACTTTACAAAAGTGCTGCTCTGCTATTGAGCTACTTCGGCAGAGCAATTCTACTCTGCTTTTCTTTTCCTTGTTCTTAATTTTTTGGGCTTTGGTGACACCTCTGATTTTGGGCTTTGAGATTCAATAATTTCTGTGGCTGAGGCCTGGATAATTTTCGTTTTTGATTTCGACTGTTTTTGGGAAAATTTTTTCTTAATTGGCAAATTGCGATCTTCTACTTTTTGCCAATAATCCCCTTCTTTGTGAATTTTCTCTATTTTTTCTAAATCCTCTGGAGTATGGATATGATTAATAAAAATTGTTTTAAACCTTCCGGTGGTTTTTGTCATAACAGCCCCCACCACCCCAACTCCCCTATTACGCAAAACCGCCTGCTTGATTAAGTCGGTTTTTTGAAAAATACCTTGCTTTATCGAACCCTTTAATAAATTAGATTCTTCATTTACAACCTGTTCTGGTAAATTTGTTAAGGTGGAAACCTTTTTTATGATTAAATAGAAAAGCCCGATAAAACTTCCGCCAAAAATTATTAAGGCAATTATGTTAGACATCGTTAGTGAGCGAAGCGAACTTACGAGTTCCTACACCCCGTTAAACGCGATCTCAAGGAGCTGTTTAACTGGGGTTTATTTGTATTTCTATCTATACCCCAGTGAAGTAATTTTAAATTTTTTACTAAAAATTTAAAATTAAAATTTGAGTACAAATTTTACTTCACGGGGTAAATTCGCATTACTAAATTTTATTAAAAATTTAGATGCTCATTTAAATTTCAAATCGAGAAAATTTGCCAACAGTTATGTTCTCCCCAATTTTAGCTCGCGCCTCAGTGATTAAATCCTGAATTGTTTTTGAAGTATCTTTTACCCACGGTTGATTCATTAAAGAAACTTCTTCTTTATACTTTTTAACCTTGCCCTCAATGATTTGATTAACAATATTCTCTGGCTTGCCTGAACCTTCAAATTGCTTTTTGTAAATTTTGATTTCATTATCCAAAAACTCCCCAGAGATATCTTCTGGCTTAACAAACAAAGGTCTGGTGGCAGCGGCCTGCAGAGCAATTTCATGAGCCAATTTTTTAAATTCGTCTGACTTGGCCACAAAATCGCTTTCGCAAAGCAGTTCAAGCATCACGCCTATTTTTCCGTTCATGTGGATGTAGGCCTCAACAATTCCTTTAGACATTGTTCTATCACTTCGGCTTTTAATCATTTCCTTGCCTTTTTCTCGCAAAATTTCCTTGGCTCTTTTTATATCCCAATTAGATTCTTCAAGCGCTTTTTTACATTCCATCATTGAAATGCCCGTTTCTTCTCTTAGTTGTTTTAATAAATCTGTATTCTCCATAAAGTTTTAAATTTTATGTTTCAATTTTTGTGTTATTTTTATATTTTAGCACAACCTCTTTAACTTTGTCTAAAATAAATTTTACTGAATTAATTGCGTCATCATTGGCTGGAATTGGATAATCAACCAACAATGGATCAGCGTTTGTATCCACAATGGCAATTGTTTTTATGCCTTTTGCTTTTGCTTCTTTCAAACAAAGTTTGTCTTTTATTAAATCACAGATAAAAACCGCTTCGGGCAATTTTTCCATTCTCACCAATCCCTCGAATTTGTTTTGTAAATCAAAAAGTTCTTTTTGTTTCTCAACTTGCTCTTTTTTGGTATATTTATCCCAAAGACCTTCGTTTTTACCTTTTAGCATCTCTTTATAGACGCTAACTCTTTTGGAAATAACTGAAAAATTTGTAAATGTTCCTCCAAGCCACCTATTAACCACATAAGGCAAGTTGCTTTCGTTGGCTGTTTCTTTAACTAAATTAGATAAAGGAACTTTTGTGCCACAAATAAGCAAACTGTCGTTGTTTTTCATTAATGTTTCAATATAGTCCAAAGCCACTCTCAGGTGTTGAGCAGTTTGATCTAAATCAACCACATGAACAGTGCTTTTAACTCCACTAATAAAATCTTTCATTCTGGGATGAAGTTTTGATGTTCTGTGGCCCAAATGCATCCCCGCTTGCATCATTTCATCTGTATTAAAGCCATGAGAAGGCGTTTCTTGCTCTATTGTTTCTTCCATTTCTTCTTCAATTGTTTCGTCTTTATGTTTCATAAAATATAATACAAATCTACAAATCTTATGCGAATACCGCAAATACGCAAATAAACGCTACGATTACTTATTTTTTTCAACCTTGTTTTTAAATTCTATTTTTTTAACCTTTTTGGGCTTAACTTCCACTTTTTTTGCCAATCTCTTTTTAAACTTCTCAACCCTTCCAGCAGTATCAATAACTTTCTCTTTGCCAGTATAAAAGGGATGACATTTAAAACAAACTTCTGTTTCTATTGTTTCTTTTGTTGAACCAATTTCAAAGTTCTCTCCGCAAGCGCAGTTTACTTTTGTTTTTGGATAATATTTTGGGTGAATATCTTTCTTCATATACAAGCATTATATTATATGCCTATTGAAAAAGCAAGTAATTTAGTTTAAATTAAACAATGAGATTTAAATTGAATTTTTGAATTTTTAATTTTGTAATTTTTAAATAAATCCTAATTTTTAATGTTTAAAAATTAGATATTATTTATAAAATTAAAAATTGGAAATTAAAAATTGTTTTACTGTGGAATCAATAATAATTGAAATAAGGGCTGGGGCTGGGGGTGATGAGGCCGCTATATTCGCTGACGACCTATATAATATGTATTCAAAATACGCCAGCGCCCAAAACTGGAAGCAGTTGGTTTTGGATTCAAGTCCCACGGAAATTGGGGGCATAAAACAAATAATTTTTGAAATAAAAGGCGAAGGAGCGCTGTTAAAACTAAAAAATGAGGGGGGTGTGCATAGAGTTCAGCGAGTGCCAAAAACCGAAAAATCAAACCGAATCCACACCTCCACCGCTTCTGTGGCTGTGTTAGAAAAACCAACTGAGTCAGAAATAAATATTAACCCTTCTGATTTAAAGTTTGATTTTTTTAAAGCATCCGGGGCTGGGGGACAAAATGTCAACAAACGCCAAACCGCCATTAGGATAACCCATATCCCAACTGGGTTAATTGTTGCCTCACAAGTTGAACGAGGACTTGAAGAAAACCGAAGAGCGGCAATGTTGCTTTTGCAGGCCAAGCTTTTTGAACAACAAAGATTAAAAGCAGATAGCGCTTTAACTCAAGAACGCCGAGCCCAAATTGGCTCAGCTGATCGCTCAGAAAAAATTCGCACCTATAATTTTCCCCAAGACAGAATCACCGACCATAGAGTGGAAAAATCCTGGCACAATATTGAAAAAATAATGAACGGCCACTTAGAAAAAATCGCTGATTATTTGCAGGAAAATTTAAAAATCGAACAAAATTAAAATAAAAAATATAAAATAATGCAAAAAACTTTAATTATAGCGTTAATCGTGGTAGTGGTAATTCTGGCTGGTGTTTTAATTTGGCAAAACTTGCCAAAACCAGCATCAGTTGTTGAACAAACATCTGTTGTAAACAATCAACCAGTCGCTAATCAACCATCAACAAATTGCGTAAAAGAAGACGAAGTCATTAAAGAAGATTACATTGGAAAATACGGCTCAATCCCAAGCGGTGTTTGTTGTTCGGGATTAACTCCAATAAAAGATAGCGCGAGTTCAAAGCCCCTTGTGGAAGGAGGTTGCAGTGGAGTTGGGTCTGATTCATACGCTTGTACGGCTTGTGGCAATGGAGTTTGCGGTAAAGGCGAAAACCAATGCAACTGCCCCGCAGATTGTAAAGCAAAATTAACAATGGATGTGTTAAAAAATATTGAATATTGCCCCTATATTGATTTTGGTGGTAAATGCATAAAGTTAGTTAATGGAATATATCAGACAAAGCCATCGTCTATAGAATATACAAAAATTGAAGATAACTATACGGCTTATGGAGACTTAAATAACGACGGACAAGAAGATGCTACTATAGTTATTGTTGAGTACGGCGGAGGCACAGGATTTTTCAGAACTCTAGTGGCCGTACTTAATCAAAATGGAAAAGCTTTTGTTGTTGCTATGCAATATTTAGGAGATAGGACTGCAATAAACTCTATAACAATTACCTCGGGAATAATTACTATTGATATGACTCCTTGGGGAGGAGGAACTGGAGTACGCAAAGTTGTTCAATACAAATTATCTGGAGATAAACTTATAGAGGTAAACTAAGGTAATTTTTACTAAACAAAAAATCTCTTGTGAAAAGAGGTTTTTTGTTATGGACCCGGCGGGGCTTGCACCCGCTACCCTGCGTGTCAAGGGCAGGATTTTACTCCATAAAATACGGGCCCAGGTCCACAAATTTATTATAACAGAAAAGACCTTTTTGCAAAGGCCATTTCTGTTGACACGCAGAATAGGACCCGTATTTAGGGTTCCTGCCATTGCTTATATTATACCAAATCCAATACCCTTGTCAATATCAAAAAATCAAGTCCTGGCAGGAGGCGGTCATAGAACCATTGTCAATGTAGCCCTGCATACAATCAGCCGCTTTCATTACTGACTTGCCATAAGATGAAGAAGGATCGCCAAAATATCTCCCAGCCGCATAAAGCTCTTTGGTGTATGTTTGGCTTCCCGCCCCCAAATCTTTTAGATACAAAGCATTAGCCAAAAATGCATCTCTAATACTCCAAGGATTAGCGGGAGCGTTGTTTGTTATAGCTTCTATTTTGTCGCTATACAAAACCCAAGTTGAGGCAATAAACTGAGCTGGACCCATTGCCCCTCCCCAGCCATAATATTGCCCACCCGAAATCATACAACAAGACACTGGCGTTGAAAAAGCGTCTGTTTTTAATTTGCCAGCCCTATTTAAGCTAGCCACTAAATCCAAAAACTTTGGAATGTCCCTGCTTGGCTTCATTGTTTGAGGTGCTTTATTGCCTGATTTAATATAAACTCCATCTCCGGTTGTGGTGTTTTTTAAATAACACCCTCCCTGCACTTGACCAATTCTTGTTTCTTGCCATAAAATTCCCAAAGAAAAAGCCGCCCTTATGCCAGTTTGCTTAGCAATTGCCTGCGCCATTGACACAGCATCTTCAAACTTAATGCCACCATCTGGCACCTCTAACAATTGAAAAAGCATACTGCCAATTTTGCTTGCCTTATCTTGAGCGTCTTTTTGTTGGGCCAAATACTGCTGATACTCTTTTTCTGTCATTTTCAAAAAGTTTTCCTGCTGAGCTTTTTGCTTGGTTGAATCACTTTTCTGCAAATTTTGCAAAGCAATGGTGCTTTCCAACCCCTTTTTCTCAGTGTCCATAGACGCTTTTTGGGTTTCCAAATTATCTTTTAAACTTTTCACCTCTCCCAATAAGTCCTGAATACTCATATTTAAATTTTCCAAAGCCACTAAATTATCAAAAAAAGCAGAAAGCGACTTCTCGCCCAACAAAACTTCAACAATCGATTTGTGGTCTTCTTCATATCTTAACTGCAACGTTAATGCCAACTTTTCTTGGGTGGTTAAAATTTGGCCTTGAGTTTCCCCAATAGAATTTTCTGTGCTTTTTATTTGAGTGCTTAAGTCCTTAACCATTATGCTGGACTGAGAAATTTTATAATCTAAATTTTTGATTTTGCTTTTTAAAGTGGCAATTTCATTGGAAAGGGTTTTTTTATCGCTGGCTTTTTTTTGAATATCTGTTTCAAGTTCATCGCTTTTTTGCTCGTAGTATACTTTGCATTTTTCCAGCAAGGCCTGGAACTGCTCTTTTGGCAATGACTTTTCGCCCTGTTCTATATTAGCCCAAGCGCAATCCGCATCATCCTGCGCCCTTGCGAAGAAATTAAAATTTAAAATAAAAAAACTCGCCAAAATAGCGAGGGCAAAAAATGTTTTCTTATTTAATAGAAACATAACAATCTCAAATTATTCTAATTATTCTGAATAAGCTCCAAACCCCAATTTGGGAATTGTTCATTAGAATTATTTAAGTTAATTATTATAATTAAGTTAATTAGAAATTATTTTTGCTCCTTTTCCTTTTTCTCCTCATCTTTTCCATCCTTATCCTCTATTGCCACCTCTCCCTCTCCCTCAACTGGCTCTTCTGGAGCTGTTATCTCTTTTTCTTCTTTTGGCAAAGCCACATGAACCACAATGTCTTCATCGTGATGACCAAAAACTTCTATTCCCAAAGGCAATGGCAAATCCTTAACCAAAACCCTATCCTCTAATGTTTTTAACACAGAAACATCAACAATTAACTCTTTTGGCAAGTCCTTTGCTAATCCCTTTACCTTAATTTCTTTGAGTTCTTTTATTAAAATGCCACCACCCGACTTAACAGCTTCTGACTCGCCTTCAAAAACAAGTTCAATTTCCGCTTCAATTTTCTTTTTGCTTGAAGGATGAAAAAAGTCAATGTGAATAATTTTTCCCGTAACTGGATCTTTGGCAATCTGATGAATTAAAACATCTGTTTTGGTCCCATCAATTTCTAAACCAACAATTGAAGTTTCCCCGGCCTCTATTAGGGTTTTTTCAATATCTTTTTTTGCAACCTGAACAGAAACATTTTTTATACCCTCGCCATACAAAACCCCAGGCAAAAAACCGCTCTTTCTTAAAGCGTCTTTTTTTATTTTTTTATCGCGAATTATAGCTGTAAGTGAAACCATGTTAGAAATTCTTAATTGAACGACGAGCGATTAGCGAATTGTGAAATTTAGAAGTTCTTACACCCTGTGAAGTAAGATTTGAGGTTTTTTCTAAAAGGTGCTTTTCTTTAATCTTTTAACTATTTTTCTTTTTTTATGTATTGTTGATAATCATATCCTCAAATCTTAATTCTAAATTTTTTGCTAAAAATTTAGAATTACTTCACGGGGTAAAGTTATCCCTAATCTCAAGCTTCGCCTGTTGGCTCGCTTTCGCTAATGGCTTAACTTTATGCACTGCACCGGACAAGTATCAACAGCTTCTTGAGCGCAATCAACTTCTTCTATTTCCATTTCATAACCATTTGAAGATCCTTTTAAACTTGACTTGTTATCATCTCCAACTTCAAAAAATTTATCGCATAAAGCCCAGCAATTGCCACAGCCAATGCATTTTTGTTTGTCTATTGTTATTTTCATTTTAATAAGTTCTTTCTTTTATAATATCTATAGTGGGTAAAATTTTTAATTCTGCTTTATTTAAAAAGCCATTTTTTGCTCCTTTTTGGCTTATATTTTTGGCGGAATTTATTATTCCCAACCTAATAGCGTATTCTATATTATTTTCTTTTAAAAGTCCAGCCATAAATCCCCCAGCAAAACTATCCCCTGCTCCGGTTTTATCCTCAATGGCCACTTTATAAGTATCTGCTCTATAAACATCTTCCCCGTCAAAAACAGTGACTCCTTTATCTCCCTGAGTAATCACAATAATCCCTGAGCAGATTTTTTGAAGCATCTTGCCAAGATCCTCCACGCAAACCCCTGGAGATTTTGTTAAAACAGCCGCCTCTTCTTTATTCAAAAATAAAACATCAATCTTAGAAAGATTACTCAAAAAATCCTGATTATTTTTTTCTATTTGATCAATACTTGGGTTGGCTGCAACTTGAATGTTTTTTTCTTTTGCAAAGTTAATCAATATCGGAAAAAGTTCAATAGTTTTTTCATAAAATGGAGCTAAGTAAAACCATTTTGTTTTTTTTATTTTTTTCAACTTTATATCACGCAAAAAAAGAAAGTGACAAGCTCCTTTATAAACCAAAATTGTTCTGTCATCGCCACACGAAACCACGAAAGAAATAGCTGTTGGCAGGTCTTTGTCTTTAAAACAAAACCTGGAATTAACTCCAAACTTTTTTAAATCCTCAAAAATAACTTTGCCCGAAGCATCATTGCCCACTTTCCCATAAAAAGCTACTTTAAACCCCAAACTAGCTAAAGCGCAAGCTACATTTGTTCCCCCGCCCCCTGAAAAATATTGCATTTCATCAACCAAAACCTTGTCCCCCAAAGGCAAGCAAAAGTATTTTTTGTGGTTGATATCGGATACCAACCACTTTTTTGGGGGCAATTCTAAAAATATATCTTGAGTGGCTGAGCCAAATGTAATAACATCAAACATAAATAATAATTTGTTTGTGGTTGGTATCAGATACCAACCACTTTTTACTTTTCGTCTATTTTTAGTTCTTCTAACATATTATATTTTTTGCTTTCTATTATTTCTTTAGCAAATTTTTTATAATCTTCTGGTGTTGGAAAAATATCTCCAAGAATATCTTTTTCTATTATCAAAGATTCTCTTTTTCCAATAAAATCTGGGAAACTAGAAAATTTATAAATTTCAGCAAACTCAAACGCCTTGTCAATATCTTTCAGTGCTTCCTCTATACCTCCTGGGAATAATTCTAAAACATTTTTTACTTGGATATAGACGCTTAAATATTCTAAATAAAATTGATTTTCTCTTACTGTTCTGCATTTGTATCCACCCTGAAAAACTTTTCCCGTCTCTCTATGTCTCAAATTAAAATAATTCGTGTAACCAATGCCAAGCTTTTGCATAAACTTACTAATACCACCCTCGCGAATTTCTTGTAAAAGTAAATGAAAATGGTTTGGCATTAAACAATAGCATAAAATTTTAACCAATGGATCTTTTTCTGGCCAATCTTTTGGCCATCCCACTTGAAACACTGACTCTGGCATCCTCAAAAATTGGTTGGTATCCGATATCAACCACTTTTTTCTTCTCTCTTGCAAAATATTTCTTAAAGCATTTGTTGAAGAATGGCTGTCATTAAAAAATCTTAAGCCCTGTAGAAAACGCCACATATCTTTTTCGTCAATAAAAATATTTTGTTTGCGATTGCCCCTATTGTAGACATGAATATAATCGCCTACTGAAAATTCTTCTTTTCTCATATTTTTTATGGTTGGTATTGTGGTTGGTATCGGATACCAACCACTTTTTATTTTATTTTATAGCTAAGTTTTGGTGGGTTGCAAGGCCATCTGCGTAGCGTTGCTGGATAATCGCCACGGGCAAGGCGGATGAATATATCTGAACATCGTCTATGAGGCCAATAAAATAGTTGCTACTATATCTACCAATCTCTAAATTGCAAGCATTATTTGTTGTCCAAGTCAATGCGTTTGCATAAGAAGCCATAACCTTACCATTTAAATAAATCTTCATAGTATTGAGCGGGCCACTCCAAGTGGCAACAATATGAGTCCAACCATCGCTTGCTAAAACTGGATTAGTAGTTGGAGTATAAAGTGCATAAGCGCTTGCCCCGTTATTATATCCCATCCAAAAACCGATCTGATTTGAACTTTCCCTTCTTAATAAAAATTGCCTAACAGCACAAGTTGGATAATAGTATTTATTAAAAATCCCTCCATAAACACCATTAGAAGATGGCTTTATCCATACTTCAAGAGTTAAACCAGTATAATTGACTAAATTAGAGTCATTAGAAACGCTTATATAATCATTACCGTCAAAGCTCAAAGCGCCTCCCTTAATGCCTTCGGTAGTCCAAGTGGTGCCAGAGACAGTTCCGTTGAGCTGGTTCCACCAAGAGTCCTTGGCCACAGTTCCAGATGTTTCGTCAAATTTCCACCAAGCCACCATATCTTGTTGCAAAGAGCCCCTTACATTGTCAGAAAACTTTAGAGTATTGGCTAATCTTGCCTTATTAGCGTAGGTTGGGTAAGAAATAATAGTTATGCTTGCCAATATGCCGATAATGGCGATAACCACTAAAAGCTCCAGTAAAGTGAAGCCAGTTTGTTCTTGTTTCACTTTTGTCATATTCTTTGCTGTTGGTTGCTGTTGATATCGGATTTCTGGGAGCCCTTGAAATCTGATATCAACAGGTTTAAATTCTAATGTCAACAACTTTTTGACAAACTTAAAATAGTTTTTATCACTGTGTCGGGGTTTAAAGAAATGCTCTCAATGCCTTCTTGCATTAAAAATTGAGCGAAGTCTGGAAAGTCGCTTGGCGCTTGGCCACAAATTCCACAATATTTATTTTTCTCTTTGCACACTTTAATAATTTTCTTTAACAATTCTTTTACAGCCATATTTCTTTCATCTCCAATATGAGACAACCCCCCATTATCCCTATCCAAGCCCAAAGTTAACTGAGTTAAATCATTTGAACCAATACTCATACCGTCAAAAATTTCTAAAAACTGCTCAATTAAAATCACATTGCTTGGAATTTCGCACATTACATAAATTTCCAAACCATCTTTTCCTCTTTCCAAGCCCTTTTCTTTTAAGATTGCTAAAACCTTTTCACCCTCTTCAATGGTGCGACAAAACGGAATCATTAACTTAATATTTTTTAAGCCAAAAACATCTCTGGCTCTTTTAATGGCGTCACACTCCATTAAAAATGCGGGCTTAAACCTTTCATCGTAATATCTGCTTGCCCCTCTCCAGCCAATCATTGGGTTTTCTTCTTTTGGCTCAAAAATTGAACCTCCAATTAACTGAGCATACTCGTTTGTTTTAAAATCAGAAAACCGAACAATTACTGGTTTTGGAAAAAACGCGCAAGCAATTTGCCCAATACCCTCTGCTAACTCTTTAACAAAATACTCTTTTTTGTCTTTGTGTTCAATGGTGATATTTTCTATTTTTTTAACAATTTTTTTAACCTCTTCAAGCGAAACTTCGGGATTATTTTTGGCTAAAATCGCTTTTGCCATAGTGGGAGATTTCAAATTTTCAAAATGATACAAAGCCATTGGGTGAACTTTTATTTTTTCCGCAATAATAAATTCTTCCCTAGCCAACCCTGCTCCATCTTGAGGTAAAGAACAGGCCTTAAAGGCCGCGTCAGGTGAGCCAATGTTAACCATTATTTTCAAAGGCAATTGAGGAGAAGTTTTTAAATTAAATTCTTGTTTTTTATACTTTAATTCCCCTAAAAATACTTTGCCCAAAAATCCCGAAGAACAATCCACTGTAATGGCTTGCCCGGTTTTTAAAACCTTTGATGCTTTTTTAGCTCCCACAATGCAAGGTATTCCCAATTCTCTGCTCACTATTGCCGCATGACACACTCTCCCTCCCTCATCTGTTACAATAGCTCCAGCCAAACGCATTATTGGCACCCAGTCCGGGTCAGTCATTTTTGTTACCAAAACATCGCCTTGCCTAAAGCTTGTGATGTTTGAAGCGCTTTGAATTATTTTTGCTTTTCCAACGCCAATCTTATTACCAACAGCAATTCCCTCAACAATTGGCTTTTGAGTGGTTTTTAACTGGTATTCCTCATAGGTTGTTTTTCCTTTCATTGACTGGACAGTTTCGGGACGGGATTGAACAATAAAAAGCTCGCCTGTTAACCCATCTTTTGCCCATTCAATGTCTTGGGGCGTTCCATAATGGTTTTCAATTACCATTGCCCATTTAGCCAATTTTAAAATATCTTTTTCCTCTAAAGAAAACTCTAATTGCTTTTTTGAGGGCACAACCGCATTTCTTATTCCCCCAGTTTTTGAATAAACATATTTAAAATTCTTTCTTCCCAAATTTTTCACAATAATTGGCTTAAACCCCTCTTGCAAGGTTGGCTTAAAAACAAAAAACTCATCTGGAGTTATCCTGCCCTTTACAATCAACTCTCCCAAACCATATATTGAATTTATTAAAACAATATTTGGGAAACCGGTTTCTGTGTCCAGGGTAAACATAACTCCAGAAGAGCCCACATCAGATCGAACCATTTTTAAAACTCCAGCTGATAAAGCGATTTTTAAATGGTCAAATCCCTTGGCCTCTCTATAAGCAATAGCCCTGTCGGTAAACAAAGAAGAAATACATTTTTTAATTGCCAGTAAAACATTTTTGTCGCCTTTTATATTTAAATAACTTTCCATTGCCCCAGCAAAACTTGCTCCTTTTAAATCTTCAGCCGTGGCAGAGGAACGGATTGCCACATCAGTATATTTTTGCCCATAAAATGCTGAAAGCTTCCTGTAAGCATCTAAAATTTCTTGCTCAAGGTCAATTGGAAATTCGCTCTGTAAAATTAAATTCCTCACCTTTAAACCGGTTTGATGCAAACTTTCTAAATCATTGGGATTAAATTTGGAAAAAATTTCTTTTATTTGAACATCAATCTTGTTAAATTTTAAAAAATGCCAATAAGAATTAGCGGTTAAAGCAAACCCATTTGGCACATTGGGTACATCTTCTTTTTTGGTTTTTGAGTTTTGATTTTTAAGTTCCCCAAAGCGGCTATACATTTCTCCCAAAGAAGCGTTTTTCCCTCCCACAAGAGCGATATCTTTTTTTGTTATTTCATCAAACCAAAGAATATATTTTATTGTTTTGAAATTTGTATCCATAAATTAAAATTTTTAATTTTTGAGCTTAAAAGTTTGAAACTATAGAAGCCATCAAGGCAATATCTCTTGGTTCTGTGAAAACAACACACTGGTTTTTCTTTAAAAACTCCACCCCTTTTTGAGTTATCTTTCCTCCCAAAAATAAAGCCAGAATTGGCTTATCTTTAAATTGATTCTGGGCTTCTATTATTATTTTAGCGTTTTCTATAGGATTAGTCATTGTTTGTAAGGTTTGGCAAAAAATAACCCCTTTAATTTTTTCTTGCTTTAATAAGGCCCTTAAAGCAACACTATATCCTTCGCTTGAAGCATCTCCAATAATATCTAAAGGATTATTTCTTGTAAAAGAAAGGTTAATTTTTTTGCTCTGTTCAATTTCTTCAAAAACCGCTTTGGGTATATTAGCCATCTTCACACAAAACCTTGAACACCAATCAGCAGTTATCACTCCAACCGCTCCTCCATTGGTTAAAATTGCCCAGCCCGCCTCATTGCCCGCCGGGGTTTGAGCAAGCCAGTCCGCATCGCTATGTGGAGCATTGCTGAGGGGCCAGCCATTTTTATTTTTTGAATAAATTGATAAAACCTGACTAGTCAAAAATAAGTCCTCAATGGTTTCAACCTCAATTATATTGGCTTTTTTAAAAGCCGCTGAATAAATTTTTTCATCCCCAGCCAAAGAAGCTGTGTGGCTTTGAACAGCTTTTTTTCCTATTTTAGTTTTCCCCCCTTTCAAAATAGTAATTGGTTTTCTTTTTGTAACTTCTGAGGCAATTTTGATAAACTCCTGGCCATTTTTAATTTCTTCTAAATAAATTGCAATCACTTTTGTATTTTCATCAACGCTTGCTATTTTTAAAAAATCATTCAAACAAAGTCCTGCTTCATTTCCATAAGACACCACCAAAGAAAATCCAAAATTTTCTAAAAGCGATTTGTCAATTATAGAGTCAATTAAAGCGCCCGATTGACTCAAAAAAGCAATGGCTCCTGGCTTTGGGGTTTCGGGAGCAAAAGAAGCGTTAAGCTTTGCTGTTGGATTTATAACTCCCAAGCAATTTGGCCCAACTAAAGGAATATTGTTTTCTCTTAAAAGTTCAGCAATTTCTTTTTGAAGTATTGCTCCTTCTTTGCTTAATTCAGCAAATCCAGAAGAAATAATAATGCACGAGCCAACATTGGCCTGCACACACTCTAAAATAACTCCTTTTACAAACCTTGAAGGCACAGCAATAACCGCTAAATCAATTTTTTGTTTTATATCCAAAATGGAAGCAACTGTTTTTTGATTTAAAATTTTCTTTTTACTGGGGTTAACAAAAAAAATCTTTCTTTGGCTTTTCCCAAAAAGTAAATTTTTGGCAATACCAAACCCCACTGATCCCCTTCGATCGGTAGCGCCAATTAAAGCAACTGATTGTGGATTAAAAATATTTTCCAAATTTTTAATTTTTAATTGTGGTTTTTCGCTTAAATAATAATCTTCACATCCACAGCCATAATTTCATTGCCCAAAGCAAACAATGGGTTAATATCTATTTCGTTTATCTCCTCATTTTCCATTGCCAAACGCGACACTAAAACCAAAACATCACTTAATTTATTTACATCAACCCCTTTTTGGCCCCTAAACCCTTCCAAAATTTTGTAGCTCTTTATGCTTTTTATAATTCCCTGGGCTTCTTTTTTTTCAATCGGACAAATGCCAAAAGCAACATCTTTTAAAACCTCCACAAATATCCCACCCAACCCAAAACTAATAACAGGTCCAAAGCTTTTATCTCTTTTCATGCCCACAAAAAGCTCTGTCCCTGAGATTTGTTTTTGCGCAACAATCCCCAAAAAACCTTCAGCAGAAAACTCAGAAGGAATCTTTGGACTGCAAGGAGTTAAACTCCTTTCCTCAAGAAAAGAGTTTAACTCCTTGCAGGCAATTTCCATGTCTAATTTATTTTGAATGTTTAATTTTACCAACCCCTTATCAACTTTATGCAAAACATTACTTGAAATTAATTTCAAAACCACAGGAAATCCAACCTTGTCAGCAAACTCAATCCCCTGCTCCGCTGTTTGGATAACCAAACTCTCCACCGTTGGTATATGGTATTTCTCTAACAACTCTTTTGTTTTCTCGAAATCTAAAAGCATAAAGTATTGCTTTATTATAGTTTATTTTTTATAAATAAAAAACTTGGGGAAAACCCCAAAGCCTTGATTCCTAATTCTTAATTCCTAATTCTTGCCCCCTATGTACTCTGCCATCTCCGCTAATCTGCAAACATATCCCCATTCATTATCATACCAAGCAAAAACCCTTATTAATTTATCAAAAGCTTGCGTTAGCGTGCCATCAATAATTGAAGAATATTCACTGCCCGTTAAATCCGTGGAAATTAATTTCTTATTTTCAAATTTTAAAATACTTTTTATCTTATCATCATTGCTGGCTTTTTCTAAAATCACATTCACTTGTTCTTTTGTTGCTTTTTTCTTAGCTAAAAAAACAAACTCCACAATTGACACAGTTTGGGTGGGCACCCTTAGAGAAAGTCCGTTAAGTTTGCCTTTTAAATTTGGCAAACATTTTTCAACTGTTTTTGTGGCCCCAGTTTTTGAAGGGATAATGCTTAATTTGCTCGCTGAATCAGTTCGCCAATTTGGGTAAAGTTTATTTTGAGAGTTTGTGTAGCTATGCGCTGTGTTAACAAAGCCACTTTTAACGCCAAAATTTTTATCTAAAACTTTTGCCACAATAGCAATAGCGTTAGTGGTGCAAGAACCCATTGAAATTATACTATCTTTTTGAAAATTATAATTTTTGACATTAACGCCTAAAAGATAAGTGGGTATTTCCTGACTATCAGATGGCGCAGAAATAATAACTTTTTTAGCCCCAGCCACTAAGTGTTTTTTTGCTCCTTCAATTTCGGTAAAAAAACCAGAACACTCCAAAACAACATCAACACCCAAATCTTTCCACGGTAAATTAGCAGGGTCTTTTTCTTGAAAAAATTTTACTTTATCAAGATTAACTTGAGCGGGGCCATAAATAGAATCATTTTGAAACTGATTTTTTAGTTCTGCTTGTTCTGTTAAATCATTAATAGCCACCAAACTCAAACAAGGATGCTCAGAAAGCATCTTTCTTGCTGTTAACTGACCAATTCTGCCAAAACCATTAATGGCAACTCTTGTCATGAAACATGAAACATGAAACATGAAACATGAAACAAAACAAATAAATTTTAAGTTTCAAGCTTTAAGTTTCAAGCTTTAAGATTTTGGAAATTTTTTCACGATCAAAACCAATAATAACCTCGTTGTCGATTATAACTACAGGCACCCCCATTTGTCCTGATTTTTTAATCATTTCTTCTTGAGCTTTTATATCCTGAGTTACATCTACTGCTTCAAACTCAATATTGTTCTCTTTTAAAAATTCCTTTAAAGCAACGCAATAAGGACAAAACTCTGTTGAGAAAACTTTAATATTAGGATTAGGCATATTTTTTATTCAGCTATAGAATCAACCACGCTTTTTACTCCAGAGCAAACGCTTTCTGGCTGATTATTAGTTATTTTGCACAATAAAGCGGTTAAGTTTTGAGTTTCTATTGCTTCTCCGTCATTTTCTCCAGCGCCATTTCTGTAATATTTACACCCAATTACCTCTGTTGGAATATACCCCTGAGCGCTATATTTAGCAAATACGTCTTGGTCATTGGTGTTGTCAAAATTTTCATGAAAAGAAATTACCCCTTCAAATAATTTAGCCACTTTTTGAATTATTGGATGCTCCCATTGGCAATGAGGACAGGACTGAGACCCAAAAAAATAAAATATTGGCTTTTCGTTTTCATAACAAATTTGGTCAGAGGAAATTAAAAAATTGCCAATAGTTGTTTTTTGCGCTGAGGGGTTTTGGGCGGTAGATGAACTTTCAACATCCTCAATTTGCATCACCTGAGGAAAAAGCAACTTTCCATCTTTGGAAACATATGAAGGGAAAGAATCAGCAGCCACCTTTACATTAAATTTATAAAGCCCGCTTTCTGAAACAACCTTTCCATCAAGAGTTGCTTTATCGCTTCCTGTTAAAACCTTTGCATTTACATAAGCAATTGCTTTTTCAGCCGCTTTTTGGCCAGATAAACTCATTGACGAGCTAAAAAAAGCGTAATACGATACCGCCAAAATGCCAATGGCTAAAATACCAATAATAATTGTTTTAATTTGTTCTTTGTTGTTTATCGTCATATTTGTTAATTGCAACTTGCCGCGTTTGTTGAGCCGCCAGTTGCGTCAGAATAATTTTTTGAAAAACTCACAGCCACTTGATCTGTTGAAATATTAGTTGAGCAAATTCCCGCCGCTTGGCTAAATCCGCAACACAATAAAGTTTTTACAGCTTGAGCAGTTCTGCCCCCAAAGTCATACTCGCTAACTGTTTGACCATCTAAAACTAAAGTTGGAGAGCCAGAAACGCCATATTTTTCAGAGGCTGTAAAATCGGCTTGAGCGTATTTTAAACCCTTATTGGAATCGGTTGCGCAGGCCTGCAGTTTTATTTTGTCTATCCCAGCTGTGTCTGAACATTCATCAGATTTTCCTTCTTGTATAAAACAAGACAAGTAAGCGTAAAACTTTGATGGCTGCTCTTCTCTAATACAAATCTGTTTTAAATTTTCAACTGCCTCTTGATCTCCGTGCATTGATTGGATTTTTCCATTACTTACAGAACCAATATACATAATTTTAATATTTGCCGCTAATTCAGGGATACTTTTAACAACTTCAGTTAAAACCCTTTGCATCTGAATGCCGTAGGGGCAATAAGAAACAACAAACGCTTCCATTTGAGGATTAGCGACTTTTGCAATTTCATCGCAAGTTTTAGGGGTTGGTTGGTTGTTGTTTGCGGTTAGAGATGTTGAGCTAGCTGTTGAGGTTGATTGTTTTATTTCAATAACTTGAGGAAATAAAAATTTGCCATCCTTTGTTACAAAAGAATCAAAGCTCTGCCCGCCAACATTTAATTTAAACTTATATAACCCGCTTTGATTGGAAATATCACCCTCTAAAGTTGCTGTGGACCCATTTGTTAACAAATCGCTATTAATATAAGCTAAAGCAATATCAGTTGCGTTTTTAGCTGATAAATTTGTTGGCGATCCCAAAAAAGTATAATAAGCCAAGGCCACAATGCCAATCGCCAAAACTCCAATGATAATTGATTTAATTTGTTCTTTATTTTCTGATATATTCATATATTTATTTTATTATTAACCTTTAAATGCTCATTTATTCTATCAAAACTCGCAGAAATACGCAAGTTTCTTATTTTAGCTGGTCTGCAATTTCTTTAGTCGCCTCTTTTGTTTTTTTCTCATCGCCAAGATAGTAATGCTTTATTGGTTTTAAAATTTCGTCAAGCTCATAAACGAGAGGGATCCCAACTGGTATGTTTAATTTTTCAATATCTTTATCAGAAATATCATCTAATTTTTTAATTAAAGCCCTTAAAGAATTCCCATGAGCAGAAATTAAGATATTTCTTCCTTGAATAATCAAAGGCGCTATTTTTTCTTGCCAATAAGGAACTACTCTTAAGCACACTTCTTCCAAAGATTCAGATGTTGGTTCGTTTTCAGTAACAGCAGGGTTGGGGGAGGCAAAAGCCGGAGGCCTTTCTTTGTATCCCCTTCTCCATGTTGTAACCTGCTCCAAGCCAAACTTTTCAACCGCCTGTTTTTTGTTCATTCCCTGCAATAAGCCATAATGTCTTTCATTAAGATACACAGACCTTTCTACTATTACTACATCGCTCAGCCCCATTTCTTTCAAAACAATATCTAATGTTTGAGTGGCTCTTTTTAAAACCGAAGTAAAAGCCACATCAAAAACAAAACCGCTTTCTTTTAAAAGAATTCCCGCTTGTTTGGCCTGCTCTTTTCCAAGATCAGAAAGCTCAACATCAACCCAACCAGTGAAAATGTTTTCTTTATTCCAAACGCTTTCTCCGTGTCGCAATAAAACTAACTTATACATAGAATAATCTCAAATCTCAAATTGCAAATCTCAAATTTACATATTAAATCTTAAATATTTGCAATTTAATATTTAATATAACTCCTTTTCTATTTCCAATAATCTATTATATTTTACCACCCTTTCTCCTCCAGCAGGCGCGCCTGTTTTAATAAAATCAGCTCCCACCCCAACGCTAAAATCAGCAATAAAATCATCGGTTGTTTCACCCGACCGATGAGAAACTATAACTTTCCAGTTAAAGCTTCTTGCCAGTTTAAATGCTTCTATGCCCTCAGAAACCGAACCAATTTGATTAAGTTTTAAAATCATTCCGTTACAAAGTTCTTTTTCTTGCGCTGTTTTAATTCTTTTTGGGTTGGTGGTTAGTAAATCATCCCCCACCACAATAACTCCCAACTCCTGATTTTTAATTCCTGATTCTAATTTTTCCCAGCTATCAAAATCATCTTCGCCAAATCCATCTTCAATAAAAACCAAAGGATATTCTTTGCAAAGCTTAATATAATAATCAAAAAGTTTTTGAGGCGATTTTAACTCCCCATTAACTTTATATTTTTCTTTATATAAAAGTTCGCTCGCAGCTATATCCAAACCAATTTTAAACTTTCCTTCATAACCAGCTTTTTGAATTGCTTTTAATAAAAACTCAAAGGCCTGTTCAGTTTTTTTAAAAGCTGGAGCAAACCCCGATTCGTAGCCAGTATTCATGGCGGTTTCTCCAAAATTCTTTATTAAAAGCAACTTTAAGTGATAATAAACTTCAGCGCCAGCTCTAAGGCCATCTTTAAAATTTTCAAAAAACGGCGCCACCATAAACTCTTGCACCTCAAGATTGTTTCCCGCGTGTTTTCCTCCTTCCAAAATATTAAAACAAGGCCTTGGCAAACCAATCTGGCCTTCATTGCCAATTTCTTTAGCTATAAACTTATACAAAGGCATTTGGGCTTCACAAGCCAAAGCGCGACAAAACGCTATTGAAACTGGTAAAATAGCATTGGTCCCCAAATTTGACTTATTTTCTGTTCCATCAAGATTAATTAAAAAATTATCAAAATCTTTTTGGCTGTAAAAATCTTTATCTTTGATAGCTAAGGCTATTTTTTCTTCAATATTTTGGACCGCTTTTAAAACGCCTTTGCCAAAAAATCTTTCTTCATTATCGCGCAACTCAAAAGCTTCGTGCTTGCCTGTTGATGTTCCAGAGGGCGTAGACGCTTTAAATAATCCTTTTTCGGTTTCCAAAACAACCTCCACCGTGGGAACGCCCCGGCTATCTAAAATTTCTCGAGCATGCAAAGAAATAAATTTCATAAATTATTCTAATTATTCTTATTACTCTAATTAATTATTCTAAATAATAACCAAACCCCAAATCCCAATTGGGAATTAGTCATTGGGATTTGTTTAGGTTAATTAGTATAATTAGGTTAATTAGGTCAATTCTCTTTAGCTCTTCTGCAAAAACTCGTATGCCGATAAAGCCGCGACCGCTCCCTGTCCTGAGGCAATAATGGCTTGCTTCCATTTTGTGTTATTGCAATCCCCAGCGGCGCTCGCATCCGCTCACTCCTTAGAAACCCTCGGTTTCTAACGCTCGGCCTAAACGGCCTCGCTGTTTTCCTACACAGGAGGAACTCCGTTCCTCCCGACCCCTCCTTGCGCTGGGGATTGCAAAAACTCGTATGCCGATAAAGCGGTTATTGCTCCTTGACTTGCGGCAATGATGGCTTGCTTCCATTTTGTGTTATTGCAATCCCCAGCGGCGAATATCCCCTTAACCGATGTTTCAAGGGTGGCTGAATCAACCTCTATTTCATTTTTTTCATTAAAATCAACTAACTTTCCCAAAAACCCGGTTGCTGGCACTGAGCCAATTTGCACAAATACTCCATCTACCACCAAACGAACTTCTTTATTTAAGGCCATGTCTTTATAAACTACTGCTTCAACTTTTCCCTGCCCTTCAATTCTTAAAATTTCCGCTTGCAAACAAATTTCCACTTTTCCTGTTGATTTTACTTTTTCAATCAAAACTTCATCTGCTAAAATTTTATCACTGCTTTCAAAGATAAAAACCTTGCTCGCGTATTTCACCAAATCTAAAGCAGTTTCAAACCCGGCATTTCCTCCCCCAATAACTCCCACTTGTTTATTTTTAAAAAACGGCGCGTCGCAAATTGAACAATAAGAAAGCCCTTTGCCCACAAAATCCTGCTCACCTTCAATACCCAAAGTTTTAGCGTTTCGCCCCGTTGCTATAATAATTGTTTTTGTCTCAAATTCTTTATTATCCTCAGTTTGCGCTAAAAAATTATCTTGCCATTTTTTTACTGCCACCACTTTTTGACCAACTTTTATTTCCACTGGAAAACTTTTTAAATGCTTTTCCAGCTTTAAAGCCAAGTTCATTCCGCTTATTGCCATATCGCCCGGCCAGTTATCAACTTGTCCTGTTTTTGAAATTTGCCCAAAAAAATCTTTAGCAATAACTAAAGTGTTTATTTTTTTTCGTGAGGCATAAATACCAGCTGTCACCCCAGCTGACCCGCCTCCAATTATGATGAGGTCATACATAGAATTAGGAATTAGGAATTAAGAATTAAGAATCTCCTGATTCTTAATTCATGATTCCTGATTCAATTTCATATTTTTATCACATTCACTACCTCCTCTATCAAGTCCATAGCGGTCATCCCGGCTCCAAATTTTTTCGCAGCTAACTCCCCGGCTTTTCCATTTACAAAACTTCCAGCTTGAGCCGCTAAAAATGGATCAAAACCCATAGCTAAAAATGCTCCGCAAATTCCAGCCAATGTATCCCCTGTGCCTCCAACCGTCATAAAAGGAGTGCCTGTTTCATCAGCAATTATTTCTTTGCCATTGGAAATTATATCAACAAAACCCTTTAGCAAAATTGTTGAATTAATTTTTTCTGCTTCTTCTTGAACAATTTTAGCTTTTTCTTCAATCGCTAAATCAACCACTTTTTTGCCTGTTAAAATAAAAAATTCGTGAGCGTTTGGCGTAATAATAGCTGGATTATCTTTAATGGAAAGAGGATTTTTTGATAAAGCGTAAATAGCGTCTGCGTCCACCACTATTTTACTATCAGTTTCCTCTAAAAACTCGCCTATTGCTTCTTGGGTTTCCTCTGACCTTCCCACTCCTCCTCCAATAACAATTGCTGTTTTTTCCCCCGCAACAGATTTAGCAGAAATTGCATGAGAAATTAAAACGCCAACATCTTCTTTATCAAGCCAATCTCCCCTTAAGGGAAAAGCGGCAAAGTTTGGTGAAAAACCAGCAATAATATCAGCCGCTCTTTTTGGCGCTAAAATTTGCGCCATATCAACTCCAGCCCTGAAAGCCGCCATAGCTGACAAGGCAGGAGACCCAGTATAAAACTCACCCCCTCCAATAATTAACAAAAGCCCGAAGTCATACTTATGGCTATCTGACGGACGGGGCAAATACACCCTTTTTAAAATTTCTTTATTTACTTTTGTTAACATATAAATTTAATTTTTAATTTCCAATTTTTAATTTTTTAAATAAATCTTAATTTCTAATTTTTAAACATTAAAAATTAGAAATTATTTAAAAATTATAAAATTAAAAATTCAAAAATTGTTAAGTAAGTTTCGTTTTCTTAAGCCACTCTCTCATTATTGGCCCATACTCTTTATGCTGCAATGTTAAAAATAAATTTGACTTCAACCAATCAGCTGTTTGTCCGCATTCAAGCCAATCCCCTTCTATTTCACACCCGTAAATAACCTTTCCATCATCAATCATATCTTGCAAGGCCTGAGCCAAAATTAATTCTCCCTTTTTATTTAGTTTAGCTTTTGTAAGATATTGAAAAATTTCATCAGTTAAAATATATCGCCCGCAAATCGCCAAATCCGACGGTTCTTCGCCAGATTTTGGCTTTTCAACAATTTTTTTTATTTTATAAAGCCGATTGGCAACTTTTTCCACTTCCACACACCCATATTTTGAAATTTTTGACGAATCAAGCTTTTTTAAACCAATAATCGGCTTTTGGGCTGTTTGAAAAACTTTTACAAGCTGGGCAATGGCTGGAATTTTGCTAAAAAATAAATCGTCGTGAAATAACACCCCAAATGGATTCTTGCCAATTTTTAATTTTGCTTTTAAAACAGAATCTCCATCCCCCTTTGGAATGGGTTGCAAGGCGCAAGATAAATTCATCCCCTCAAACTCCTTATCAACTTGTTTTAGTTTTTCTAAGGCCTCAAAACTTCCCCTTTTTTCTAAAGTATTTTCCAATTTTATTTTTGGCTTAAAGTAATCTAAAACCATTTTCATATTTTCTGAAATCACAATAACAACATCATTTACACCAGCTTCTTTGGCCTCCCTCATAGGAGTTGCTATCATGGGTTCATCCACTATTGGCATAACCGCTTTTGGCAATATTCTTGTAAAGGGCAAAAACCGAGTACCCAAACCCGCAACAGGAATAACTACCTTATGCACTTCTAAGTTTGCTTCAGACATACACTCTAATTATTCTAATTATTCTAATTATTCTAAATAAGCGCCAAACCCCAAGCCCCAATTAGAAATTAATCATTGAGCTTTTTTTAGGTTAATTAGTATAATTAGCATAATTAGGTTAATTTTCTTCGTATTATTTCTTATTGTTTCGCATAAACGCAGGCACATCCCAATCGGTTTCATTGAGCCATTCAATTTTTTCTGCTTCATTAACAGCTTTTTGGATTTCAACGCCATTCCTGCGAGTTTTTTCTCCAGCGCTAAGTAGTTTCTTTTCCAAATTGCCTTCTTTTTTTCCTGCCCTAATCTTGCTATTGTGGCCTGCCTTAATTTTGCTGAAAGATTTCCCTTCCTTGCTCTTTGCAATAATCTTTTTCACATTTTTTTCCAAAACTGTTTCCTGTTTTTCTTCCAAAATCCTTAATTTTTTATCATCTTCGCAAACCGCCAACAAAACTAATTTTATTTTTTCTTTTTGTTGGTTTATTTGAGATATTCCAAAAATAATTTTAGCTTTTGGATTAAGTTTGGCAATTTCTTCACTTATTAATTCAACCTCTTTTAATTTTAAATCCCGTCCGCCAGAAATATTAAAAAGCGCTCTTTTAACATTTTTAGGGGGCTCTGATAATAAATTATTTTGAAAAATATTTTTTATAATATCCTCCACTCTGTTTGCCCCCATAGCTTGCGCTTGGCTAAAAAACAAAGTATG
>JAQULB010000008.1 GCA_028718785.1 Minisyncoccota bacterium | reverse complement strand
TTTCTTAATTGTGAAAAAGATTAGTTCTACAATTTGCCAAACAAAGTAGTAATTAAATTTGGCTAATCCAAAGAGTTTTTGAATTGTCTAAATTTATTCGCTAAATTTCATTTCGTAATTCAAAGTAGGGTAGGGCAAGGTGCTGTAGTAATTGTGTTCTTCAACCAAAAATCCGCCTTTCGGCGGATTTTTAAATTAGTACCCCCAGAGGGAATCGAACCCACGTCTATTGCTTAAAAGGCAACTGCTTTACCACTAAGCTATGGGGGCAAGTTTGCCACTTCGTGGCAAAAATCCTAATATTTAAACCCTAAATCCTAACAAACCCAAAATTTAAGCGTTTTAAATTCAAAATGTTTAGAAATTAGAAATTAAGGTTTAGAAATTCCGTTGCTTTGCAACGGTTATATTCCTTCTTTCTTCAATTGTTCCAACAAGTCCTTTTGTTTTTTATTTAACTTTTCTGGCGTTTTTATATTTAACTTCACAAAAAGATTTCCTTTGCCCCAGCTATTAAAGTGGGTAATGCCTTTGCCAGAAATTTTAAAAACTTTTCCTGTTTGCAACCCAGAAGGAATTTTCAAAGAAATACTTTTATCATCCAATGTTTTTATGTCAATTTCACCCCCTAAAGCGGCTTGAGAAAAAGCGATTTCTTTTTCCGTTATTAAATCATCTCCTTTTCTTTGAAAAACAGGGTGGTTTTTAACTAACATCCTTATATACAAATCCCCTGCTTCCCCCCCTCTTATACCAGCATCTCCCGCTCCTTCCATTTTTAAAACCTGTCCAGAGTCAACACCCGAGGGAATGTTTAATTCAATTTTTTGGTCTTCTTTTATGCGCCCCTCCCCAGAACAAACATTGCAAGGTTTTTCAGGAATTTTTCCTTGGCCCTTGCACTCTGGGCAAACCACAAAACGGCTCACTTGGCCAAACATTGTTTTTCGCAACTCTTGCACTTCTCCTTCTCCTCGACAGGTAAAACATTCTTTTACTTTTGTGTTTGGCTCACCTCCAGTTCCATTGCATCTTTTGCAATTTACCATTTTACTTAAAAAAATATTTTTTTTCAAGCCAGTTAAAACATCTTTTAAGTCCAGCTTTATTTCAATTTCAATATCATCTCCCCTATTCTTTGCTTTGCTTTTTCCCTTGCCCCCACCAAACCCAAAAACATCTCCAAATATATCTCCCAAATCAAAATTGCCAAAATCAAACCCATTAAAATCAAAACCAGCTCCGTTAAACCCGCCTTGGCCTGCTCCAGCTCCAGCGTTGCTGTTACCCTCAAAAACCCGACCATATTTATCGTATTGGGCTCTTTTTTCTTGGTTAGACAAAACCTGATAGGCCTCGCTTATCTGTTTAAACTTCTCGCTATCTCCGCCCTTGTCTGGATGATACTGGTGGGCAAGCTTGCGATAGGCCTTTTTAATGTCTTCGTTTGAAGCGTTTTTGTTTACTCCAAGTATTGTGTAGTAATCAACCATATCAAAATTATTCTAATTATTCTAATTGCTCTAATTATTCTAAATAATCACCAAGCCCCAAATCCCAATTGGGAATTAGTTATTGGGATTTGTTTAGGTTAATTAGTATAATTAGGTTAATTAGTCATTTTTCTCTTTATATTCTCCTTCTTCTGGTTCTTTTTTGTCTTCTGGCTTTTCTTCTTCTTTTCCGCCTTCTGCGTTTTCTTGTTTTGGCTGCTCTTGAGTTTGTTTATACAATTCAGCGCCAACTTGCTGGGCAATTTGAGACAACTCTTCTGTTTTTTTCTTGATATCTTCAATATTATCATCACCTGTGGCTTTCTTCAAGGCGTTAATTTTTTCTTCCACTTCTTTTTTCTTTTCTTCTGGAATTTTATCCCCGGCTTCTTTTAAAGTTTTTTCTGTGGTATACGCTAAATTCTCAGCAATATTTTTTGCCTCAATTAATTCTTTCTTTTTGTTGTCTTGTTCAGCGTGGGCTTCGGCGTCTTTTTTCATTTTTTCAATTTCATCTTTTGACAACCCAGCCGACCCTTCAATTTTAATTGACTGGGATTTGCCTGTGGCTTTGTCTTTGGCTGACACATTCAAAATTCCGTTAGCGTCAATGTCAAAGCTAACTTCAATTTGAGGAATTCCCCTTGGAGAAGCAGGAATGCCGTCTAAAATAAATCGTCCCAAAGTTTTGTTGTCGCTTGCTAATGGCCGTTCGCCTTGTAAAATGTGGATTTCCACTGATGGCTGGTTGTCAGCGGCTGTTGAAAAAACTTGCGATTTGCTTGTTGGCACGGTGGTATTTTTGGCAATTAAAACCGTGCTCACCCCTCCCAATGTTTCAATGCCCAAACTTAACGGAGTAACATCTAAAAGCAAAACATCTTTTACATCTCCCCGCAAAACCCCTCCTTGGATAGCCGCTCCAATAGCCACCACTTCGTCGGGGTTTATTTCTTTGTTTGGCTCTTTGCCAAAAAGCTTTTTTATTTCTTCTTGGATTTTTGGCATTCTTGTTTGTCCTCCAACTAAAACAACCTCGTCAATATCTTTTGGTTCAATACCCACTTCTTTTAAGGTTTTCTTTACTAAGGTAATAGATTTTTCAATGTAATCCCCCACCATATTTTCCAATTGCGCTCTTGTGATTTTTAAAAGCAAGTGCTTTGGGCCAGTGTCAGTGGAAGTTATAAATGGCAAATTGATTTCTGTTTCCATGCTGGTGGAAAGTTCAATTTTAGCTTTTTCTGAGGCCTCTTTAATTCTTTGCAAAGCCAAAGTGTCTTTTGACAAATCAACCCCTTGCTCTTTTTTAAACTCGTTAACAACCCATTCCATTACTTTTTGGTCAAAATCATCTCCACCCAAGTGAGTGTCCCCGCCTGTTCCCTTAACCTCAATTGTGTCTGATGCCACCTCTAAAACAGATATATCAAAAGTGCCTCCGCCAAAATCATAAACCACAATTTTTTCATCTTTCTTTTTGTTTAAACCATAAGCTAAAGCGGCGGCTGTTGGCTCGTTAATAACCCGCAAAACATTTAAACCAGCAATCTCCCCTGCCACTTTAGTGGCTTTTCGTTGAGAGTCATCAAAATAGGCGGGGCAAGTGATAATGGCATCGGTAATATTTTCACCGGTTTTGTCTTGGGCGTCTTGCCTTAATTTAGCTAAAATCATTGCTGAAATTTCTTGAGGACTGTACCATTTATCCCCTATTTTTACCTCTACTCCCCCATCTTGTCTTTCTTTTATTTCATAAGGCAAAAGCGACTTGTCTTTTTTAACTTCTTCATCGCTGAAATTTCGGCCAATCAATCTTTTAACTGAAAAGATTGTATTTTGGGGGTTGGTTATGGCTTGGCGTTTGGCAATAACCCCAACCAACCTTTCTCCTGATTTTGAAACAGAAACCACCGAAGGAGTGGTTCTAGCTCCCTCTTTGTTCTCAATTATTTTTGGCTCCCCTGCTTCCACAATTGCCATTGCAGAGTTAGTGGTGCCCAAGTCGATACCAAGTATTTTTGACATATGTTTATAAATTAACCTAATTGACCTAATTATACTAATTAACCTAAATAAACCCCAAATAAACTAATGCCCAACTGAACATTAAAATTTTTGGTTTTTGGGACTTTGGTCATTGTTTAGAATAATTAGAGCAATTAGAATAATTAGAATAATTTTATTTAGTTACTTTCACCTTTGCTGGTCTTATTAATTTATTGTTTAATGTGTAACCTTTTTCTAAAACCTCCACAATTTCACCGCTTTTTTCAGAATCGCTTTCTTGTTGTTCCACTGCTTCGTGAAACTCGGGATTAAACTTTTCTCCAAGCGCTTTTACTTCTTGGACTCCTTCTGACTTTAAAAATTCTTTTAATTGGCTATCAATCATTTCCACTCCTTTTGCCCAATTTAACGCGCCTTCTTCGCTGGGCTTATGCTGGATGGCTCTATCAAAATTGTCCACTATCCTTAAAAGCTCTAAAACCCATTGAACTTTTACAAAATCCACCAACTCTTCTGTTCTTTTGCCTGCCTCCTTTTTGTAGTTTATAAAATCCGCTTTTTCTCTTTGCCAACCAGCAAGATATTCATCACACAACTTTTTGCACTCTTCTAACTCTGTTGGCGGATTTTCCTGTTTGTTTTGATTTTTATCAATCATATTTTAATTTATTTTAAACTTTTTTTCACAATAAGGACACATAACGACCTTGCACCCTTTTGGCTCTCCCATAATTACTATTTCTAAATTGCCAATTCGGTTATCATCTTTTACCTTGTTTTTGTGATAAACCGCTTCGTTTTGTTTTAAACTTCGACCAATAAAATCCTCCATAACTAATCTATGCTCTGTTATATAACCTTTCTTGTTGGCAGAGGGATGTTCGGGAAAATAAACATAAACATAGCCAGTTTGGCTATCTTTATACTTTCCGCCTTTCCAATAGGGGTTATTTGGTCCTTTTTTGTCCCCCTTATACGGCCTTATTTCCCTAATATCAAACCTGTCTGCCCATCGAGAGATTGTGGTGATGCTCACCTCACAATCCTGAGCAATTTCAGAGATGGTAAAACTTTCCAAAAAATACATTTTGTATAGCCAATCCTTGTTTTGATATGGTTTTTCCATTTCCATAAATGATATATGTTTCACAATAATTTTAATTATATTAAATTAGCATACAATGTCAAGGGGTGCTAATTAACCATACCTCTTATCCACAACTTCCTTTACGATTATTTGTTGTATAATAAAAGGAATGCAAATTATTAAGTCAAACAATTTAACTTGGATTGATATTAAAGGCCCCACTCAAACAGACCTTGAGCATTTAAAAAATAGTTTTGACTTGCACCCCTTGGTTTTAAAAGAAATTTTGCCCCAAATTGATTACCCCAAAATAGAAAACTATGGCGAGTATTTATTTATAGTGTTTTTTTATCCTTTTTTTGACAGAGAAACCTCAAGCACCATTCCTTTTGAATTGGATATTATTGTTGGCAAAAACTTTTTAATCACCAACCATTACCGAGATATTGTGCCTTTGAGCGCTTTATTCCATGAATGCAATTTATACCCAGAAAAAATGGAAAAATTCTCTGACGAAGGCACAGGCGAATTGTTGTATAGAACTATTAATGAAATTTTGCAGGCCTGCTTTCCAAAAATAAGCCACATAAAACAAAATGTTGATGCCATTGAAAAAATAATTTTTAACAAAGAAAATAAAAAAGCTATTGATAAAATAGCTGATGTAAAAAGAGATATTATTGGGTTTGAACGAATTTTAGAGCCCCAAAAATTAGTTTTGCAAAACTTAATAAAAGAATGCCAGCTGTATTTTCCCAAAAAACTACTCCCCTACTTCCACAATTTACTTAACCTATATGAACAAGTAAAAAGTTTGTTGGAAACAAACGAAAAAACTCTGCTCTCTTTAGAGTCAACCAATCAATCTTTAATTGACACCAAAACCAACGAAATAATGAAAATTTTAACGCTTTTCTCGGTTATTGTGTTTCCTTTAACTTTATTGGCTGCCTTATTTGGAATGAACACTAAAATTCTCCCTCTTGTGGGCATGCCCTATGATTTTTGGATAGTTATTGGCATTATGCTTTTTGGGGCATTTGCTATGGTTGTTGGCTTTAAAATCAAAAAATGGTTTTAAAAATTTCCATTTGACAAAGATTTCTTAAGGTCTAAAATAAAATTATATGGGTAAAGACAACGATATTGAAGACATCAAAAAAATACTTGGCGATGTTATCCAACATGTTGACGACAAAATGACCGCAGTAATAAAACATGTTGACGACAAAGCGATTGAAACCCAAAAATATGTTGATGGAAAATTCACTGAAACTCAACGACATTTTGAGGTTTTAACAGAGCATATAGATGGCAGGTTTGACTTACTTACTGAACAAGTTGTTGCCAATACTGAAAAACTTGTTGGACACGACCAGCGGTTTGATAAAATAGATCAACGACTCGAAGCAATAGAAGTTAAAATGGTTTCAGTTGAGGAGGATATCAGCCAAATAAAAACCAACCTATCTCAAAAACCCTCAAAACAAGAATTTTTTCTCTTAAAAAACCAGGTTAATAAATTAGAACAAAAGGTGTAGACAACTTATTTTATTTATAATACGCTTTGGTGAATCTTAGATCTATATACTCTAAGGTTTTTCTTTTTTCTGGAGTTATTTCTTTATCTAATAGCAAACGCAGTTTTAACATATCCGAGGCAAGGTCTTGTTTGGGGTTAAAATATATGTTCCACTCCCCTTTTTCACTTAAGGAGTCAATTGTTTCAACATATAAAAACCCATTGGATTTTTCTGTAAAGGTGGAATTAAATAGGTTAAAATCGTTTAAAACTTTATTTGTTTCTATTATTCTTTCAAGCAAATCTTCTGAGCAGGCTTCGCTAAATATTGGTTTTATAGCCAACTCAGAATTGATAAAAACTAAATTATCTTTTGGAGTTTCGGGGGTCATTTGAGAAAACAAAATTCTTTGTTGGTCAGCTAAAAAACAGTTCTTGTTATCTATTCCAAAACCCTCCTCCGCTGAAATCTTCGGCGTGGCAAAGCACCAGATAGCTTGGGCTATTCTTGGCTTGGCTTCTATGAAAATGTTTCCACTAAGGCCTTTTTTTACACTAACTTTGCTAATTAGAGGAAATTTATTGGCAATATCCTGCTCTATATTTTTAGGGCTTATCAAAAAGAAAGAATCTTTTTTAACAAAAAATAAAATCCTCGCTTGCATTTCTTCTTTTACCACAGCAAGAATGTTTTCTTTTGACACCTCAGCAAAAGAAGATATTTGAATGCTTTGTATTTTAAAAACCCTTGAAAAAAACAAAAGATAAATCAAAAGCGAAACCAACAAAACAGCTAAAACAATATCAAAAAACACCCGGCTTTGAATAAACCTGCGTCTTTTAATGGCCTTTCTTTTTACCTTTATTTTCTTTTGTAAATGCGATGGCTTATAGCTTTTCATTAATATGAGGTTTTTAGTTTTTGTTCTTTATCAAACCTGTCAATCGCCAATTGAATGAGCTTATCTAATAATTCTGTATAAGATATCCCGCTTTTTTCCCATAATTTTGGATACATACTTATTTTAGTAAATCCTGGAATTGTATTTATTTCATTTACCAATACCTCGCCATTACTTTTAACAAAAAGGTCCACCCTCCCCATTCCTTCACAGCATAAAACTTTATAAGTTTCAACTGCTAATTCTCTCACTTTTTTAATTGTTTCTTTTGGCAAATCAGCTGGTATCTTTAATAAAGCGCCATTTTCATCAAGATACTTTGCCTCATAAGAATAAAACTCGTGTTGTGGAACAACCTCCCCGGGCAACGAGGCAATGGGATTTTCATTTCCCAATACCGAACACTCTACCTCGCGCCCCATAATATTTTCCTCAATTATTATTTTGTTGTCATATTCAAAAGCGCCTTTTATGGCTGTTTCAAACTCTTGTTTGTTGTGAACTTTAAAGACCCCAACCGACGAACCCAAATTGCATGGCTTAACAAAAAACGGCAATCCAAGTTCGTTAACCACCACCTCAAAGTTTACACCGGTAAGACCGGTGTAAACTAAAAAGTTGGCAATGGGCAAACCAGCATCTCGCAAGAGCCGTTTCATAACATCCTTGTCCATACCAACCGCAGAGCCCAAAACCGAAGCGCCCACAAACGGAATGCCAGCTAACTTTAAAAGGCCTTGCACTGTGCCATCTTCCCCGAAAGTGCCATGCAAAACTGGAAAAGCCACATCAATTTTACCTGCCCCCAGCATTTCTTGAGTTGGTAAAATTGCGGTTTCGTTAGACGTTATTGTTTCATTTTGAATTAAATTTGGACTGCGGTTTTCGATTAATAATTGGGCTTTTTCAGAACCCAGCCACTTTCCGCTTTTATCAATACCAATTAAAATTGGATTATATTTTTCTTTATCTAAAGCAGCCACCACATTTTTGGCGGATTGCAAAGAAACTTCATGCTCTGCCGATTTACCCCCGAATATAATTCCTATATTGATTCTTTTCATAATTTTTATATGTTATAATTATCGTAGTAATAGATAGCCAGAAGCAAGGAGTAAAAAATGGCGATTTTAACAATCTACTCATCAGATGGAAAACTCATATCTTCTCTAAACGATAGCGTCTATTCAGAACTCCCAGGGAAAGAGGGTGAGGCCTTAAAAAGAATTTGGGAGAAATCTGATGTTTTTTCTCACAGAATAACCCGTACCCACACGAGAAAGTTCTCTAAACTATCACGGTTGGATATTTT
This sequence comes from Minisyncoccota bacterium, assembly GCA_028718785.1. Lineage (GTDB taxonomy): Bacteria > Patescibacteriota > Minisyncoccia > Minisyncoccales > CG1-02-41-26 > STD1-80. The sequence goes on along the minus strand of JAQULB010000008.1, from coordinate 22,890 downwards.
TATTTATCTTAAGGAGGGGGAAAAGCGATCCTTTCTTTCGTCGGAAGTAACAGCTGAAGACGAATCTAAAAGTATCTTTCAACTACCAATCTGGCTCCAGTCAATAATTGGAGTCAAAGAAGAAATAGATATTCTGAAAGCTTTTTTAAAACAAGAAAGCTTTAAATAATCAAAAGAGCTATCTATCACTTTTCCTTGCTAAACAGGGAAAAGTTTTTATTTCCTCAAACCCATTCTCCACCTTGGCGGACAAGCAAATCCTTGGCTTGGTCTGGGCGAAGCATTATTTGTTTAACTATCTTTTCCATTCTAACACCTTGAGAACCCTTTATCAAAATTGTGTCATTTGGCTTTATTAAATTTTTTAAATAATCGCTTACTTGCTGATGGTCTGTAAATTGTTTTTCTTTGCCAAAAGTTATAACAACATCAATACCTAAATTTTTAGCAAAATCCTCTATTTCTTTATGAAATTTTTGGCTATCAGGGCCAAGCTCCAACATATCGCCCAATACAGCAATTTTTCTGCCTATTCTGGGCAATTCTTTTAAAGCTTTTAAAGCATACTTGGCGGCCTCGGGCGATGAGTTATAGGTATCATCAATTATTAAGGAATCGTTAGTCCCTTTAATTAAACGCATCCTGCCTGGCATTGGCTCTTTTTCGCTTAAATTTTTCAACGCCTCATTTACATTAACGCCTAAATTTAAAGCCACCCCCACCCCAGCCAAAATTGGATAACATTGATAGGCAGAGATGGCTTGTTTTAATAAAAATTCAAAATCCCCCTCTGGGGTTTTAATTTTAAAATTTAAACCACTCTCCCCTGCTCTAAAATCAAAAGCTGTAATATCAGATTGTTTTTCAAATCCATATGAAATTATTTTTTTATCAGGAAAATCTTTTTTTATTCTTTCTATGTCGCAATTATCGCTGTTTACCAAAACAAACCCGTCATTGGCAATGTATTTAAAAGGCGTTGTTTTTTCTTGATAGATTGCTTCAATAGTTTTAAAAAACTCTAAATGAACACCAAAAATTGCGGTTAAAACCGCTCCCTTCAAAAACCCTATAGGAATCATTTCCATTAAATATTGTAAATCGCCCGGCTTATCTGAGCCAATTTCCAAAACCAACCATTTGGGATACTTTTTACTTTTAAAAATTGAAAAATAAATTAAACGCAAAAAAACCAGTTTCCAGCTAATTATATTTTTTCCCGGAGCTTTGCCATTCCACAAAGCTACTGTAAAAGGCACTCCAAGCTCGTTGTTATAATTTTTTAAACTTCGCCTAACATCACCCAAATTTTTTATAGCAAAATAAATCCCCTCTTTGGTTGAAGTTTTCCCAACACTACCCGTAATGGTAATTATGTTCGGTTGCTGTTTTAACAATACTCTACGAGTAAGAATTTTAAGCAGTTTTTGAATTAAGCTTTTCATTTTCTTAAAACTTTTCTTGCCACTCCAAATATCTTGTACCAAAATTTATTATACACCACATCAATTCCCACTGGGTATTCTATTTCTCTACCCCCAAACGATCGTTTGAAATGGGTTACACCAGGCCATTTTTTTTCGTCAATGCCCCAAAAATCATAAATTGCGCAGTTCATTTTATTTTTAGCAAAAAGCATCTGGTTCCAGTGCATAAAATATGGCGCCATTAAACTTCTAAAATCGTGGTCAAACCCGCCAAACAAATGCACAGCTGTTTTTCCAAAAAATACAAAAATATTGGCGGCAATGTAATGGTCTTTATGTTTGGCAAAAAATAATTTTATTTGTAAATCTTCACTGGATATTGAAAAAAGTTTATCAAAATAATCTTTATCGTAATTGGTAAATCCATCTCTTTGAGCGCTTTTTTGCGCTAAATTATAAAAAATTTCTATCTCCTTATCCCCTATCACATCGGGACTTTCAAATTGCAAACCAGCTTTTTGGCCAAACCTTACATTGTATCTTGTTGTTTTGGATTTTAAACTTCTAAAGATTTTTTCTTCTTCTGGGGTTAAGTCAATAACCAAAGTTTGCTGGGGCTGTATCCTCTTCTGCGGCTTCTGGAGATTGAGGGAGCCCAGCCCTCCAAAAACTTGAGCCCAGTTCTGATGAGGGCTGGGCTCCCCTGACTTATCCCGAAACGGCTCCACATAACAATAAACAACTTTCTCGCTAACGCTTACTTCGTTTATTTCTTTAAGTAATAGTTCAAGCGCTTGTTTTTCTTGCTCACTTGATAAGCCCTGTTTAAAGCAAGGGCCAAAAGGAATGTATAAAAAACTTTTTCCTAATGGTAATGGCTTTTTTACAACTAATGCCTGCAACAAAATTTCTCCCGCTTGCCCTGAGGACATTCGGCTGAGCTCAGTCGAAGCCCCTGCCGAAGGGTCAACCACCAACCGCCATGTTTTCCGGCCCAATTTTTCCTGAAATTCTCCCCACTCAAAACTTTGCAAAAAACTCGCACCATAGGGAGCTTGCTCTCCTTCGGGGCTCGCGTTATTTTGCAGTAAAAAACTATTCCAATTTTCTTTTTCCTCTTTATTTTTCTTGATTTCCATGATTTTTTTTAGTATAAATAATTTGGAGGTGATTTGTATGGATTATATTGGGAATGCTATTATTTCTATAATCGTTTTTGGAGTAATAGTATATTTTCTTGGCTTTTTAATAACTGCAATCTTTCTATTATATCTGAGCAAAGACATTAAAAATGCCGAAAAGACCCTGGCAAAAAATGTTCGCAATAATAAAATACCACTTAATCAAGCCGGGATCGTACTTGCCCTCATGATAAACGGAGGGGCAACAGAATGGCCGTGGTATTGGTACCGGCGGCTCAAGATTAAACTCAAGATTAAAAAATAATATTTGCAAAAATGGCGTTTTTAAAACAAGCGCCATCTATTTTTTTATCTCCTTAAACCCCGTGTATTTCTGCAACACTTTTGGCACCTCAACACTGCCGTCTTTTTTTTGAAAATTTTCTAAAATAGCGATGATTGGGCGCATTGAAAAAGCTGTGCCGTTTAAAGTGTAGACAAATTCCATTCTGTTTGTTTTGCTGTCTTTATACCTAACATTCAAACGCCGTGCCTGAAAGTCAGTACAGTTTGAGGTGGAGTGGGTTTCTCTGTATCTGTCTTGACCGGGCATCCATGTTTCAATGTCATATTTTTTGGCAGCAGGAGCGCCCAAATCGCCTGTGCAAATATCAATTACTTGGTAGTGTAGGCCCAAATCGTCCATTAACTCTTTTTCAATGCTGAGCAATTGCTCGTGTTCTTTTTTGGCGTTTTCGGGCCTGCAAAAAACAAACATTTCTATTTTATCAAATTGATGCGCTCTTAGCATGCCTTTGGTGTCTTTGCCAAAACTGCCTGCTTCCCGCCTAAAACAAGTGGAAAAACCAACATATCGCAAAGGCAAATCCCTTTCCTCAAAAGTTTCACCAGCGTGCATTGCTCCAAGAGTTTGCTCGGAAGTGGCTGTTAAATACAAGTTGTCTTTTTCTAAATGATAGGCCTCTTCGTCGTTTGTTTGCTCTAAATAGCCCATTGCCCAAGCCATTTCCGGCTTTATCATAACTGGGGGAATTATTGGAATAAAGCCTTTTTTAACTAATTTCTCAAAAGCAAAATTTATTAAAGCAAACTCCAACAAAACCCCTTGGCGTTTTAAATAATAAAATCGGCTACCAGCCACTTTGCTGGCTCTTTCAGTGTCAAGAATATCTAAGGCCTCCCCTATTTCCCAGTGTTCTTTGGGCTTAAAATCAAATTTTGGCTTGGCTTTTACTTTGCCATTTTCTTTAACAATATTTTGTGAATCGTCTTTGCCAACTGGCACCTCATCAAATGCCGGGTTGGGAATTTTACGCATCAAAACATCAAACTCTACCTCAACCCCTTTTAAAATTTCTTCTTGGGCTTGAAACTTTTCTTTCAAGGCCTTGGCTTGTTCAATGACTTCCGAGCTTGGCACTCCTTTTGTTGAGCTTATTCTATTTTGCTCAGCTTTTAATTGCTCTGATTCGGCAATGATTTCTCGCCTTTTTTTATCAAGCTCTAAGAGCTTATCTATATCAACTTCAACACCTTTATTTTTTGCCCCCAATTTAACTTTTTCAGGATTTTCCCTGATAAATTTTATATCTAACATATCTTAAAAGTCGTTAATGAATGAAATGAATTTACGAATTCTTAGATCCTGTTAAACGCTCTCTCATAAAGCGTTTAATCGGGAATTCATTAATGCTTATTTTATTTTAAAACAAAAATCGCCTTTTTACCAATGTACAAGGGCGATTTTTGTCGCGGTGCCACCTTGCTTTGTTAATTTGTTGCCAAACCAACCTCATTAAAAGCGTATCAATCTGCGCCGATCGGCTAACTTTGATACACTTTTTAATTTTAAGCTATAACGGGCTTAACCGAAATAGGTTATGCTTTGGACACAATCCCCCATTCAGCTCCAGAGGCGGAAAACCTCTTTCATCGCTTTTATTTAATTATAAATATTATGAAGCCCGACTTCTAAAAACAAAACTTCTGACTGGCTAATAAGAATAAATTTAATAAATTTTTAATGCTTCGTCTAGTGAATCCGCCTTAATAGTTTTACCTGCTCTATATTCATTCACTCCGTCTCGCACCAAGCAATCCAATTTTTTGGCTTCTTTGCTTTTTAGATAATAGGTGATTATCGCTGCGTCTTCACATAATCTTTTATATTCTTGCAAAGGCAAAATAACCATTCCATTTTGCTTTAGAATGGTTGCTTTGGACAAAGTTATTTTATTATTTATTCCTTGAGTAGCCATATTTTTTTTGCTTGTTTACTTAATTTTACCTAAAAGTTTCTATTTGTCAAAAAAATTATTGCAAAAAATTCTTTAGCTTTGGCTGTTGTATTTTTTTGTATAAAAAATAATCATCAACCCCATAAAAATTTTCTGGAACCCTTCCCAAAAGTTGCCAGCCATTTTTCTGGTAAAACTTTTTTACTCTCTCATCAGCCCACAAGTGCAACATATGGATACCGGATTTTTTAGCGTCTTTTTCCCAAAATCGCAAAAGCAATGTTCCTATGCCCCTGCTTTGATAACATTCACTAACACTCAACCACTCAGCAAGCATTACCCCTCCCCCCAAAAACCGAGTCATTAAAAACCCAATAATTTCTTTGCCCAAAAAAGCCAAATAAATAGAGATAATTCCCGCTTGAAATTGAGCTTTAGTGTCGAGCAAAGTATATTCTTTTTCAGCAATAAACCTTGTTATTTTTGGAGAATATTCAGGAAAATTCGCTTGAACATTTTTTTGAAACAACGCAAAAAAAGTTTCCAAATCCCCAACAACCGCTTTCTTAAAAATAACTTTCATATTTATTGTTTTGGTCGCATTAAAGGGAATATTTGTGGTTGGTATCCGATATCAACCACAATATCAACCATTTTTTGGTTTCATTAGGGGGAAGATTTGGCATTCACGCATTGGTTTGTTGCATAAAAAGCTAAACAAGCGCTCGGACACGCCAAAGCCACAGGTTGGAGGCATTCCATACTCTAAGGCCTCCACAAAATCATGGTCAAACATTTGGGCTTCGTCATCCCCTGCTTCGCGCAATTTTTGCTGTTCGGTGAAACGCTCGGCTTGATCAATGGGGTCATTTAACTCAGAATAGCCATTGCCCATTTCACTACCAGCAACTATAACCTGAAACTTTTGCGCTAAGTCCTTGTTTTTTTCTTGCCTTTTGGCCAAGGGAGATAAAACAATTAGCTGGTTGATTAAAAACCCAGGGCCTGAAATTTTTTTTCGACAATACTTCCACAAATTATCAATGGCTCTGGTTTTGTTAAACCCTTTTTTGTCGTATTCAATGCCCAACTTCTGCAAGGCCTTTTCAATTTCCTCAACACTTGCCTCTAAAACATTTACCCCAGTATATTTTTGCACTGTTGAAACATAGTCATATTTTTCCCATTTTGCTCCAAAATCAACTTTGTGGCCGTTTATTTCAAATTTTAAAGCATTAAAAGATTTTTTAATAACATATTTATACATTTCCTCCACCATTTCCATGCCCTGATTATAGTCAGCATAAGCCCAATAAAACTCCATTTGGGTGTAGTCCTGTAAATGCTCTGCATCCATACCCTCGTTGCGGAACTGCCGGCCAATTTCAAAAGTTTTCTCAAAGCCAGCCACCATTAATTTTTTTTGCCACAATTCCCCCATTGAAATTCGCAAGTAAACATCCATATCCAAAGCATTATGATGAGTTATAAACGGCTTTGCGTCAGCCCCCCCAGCAGTTACTTCTAAAACAGGAGTTTCCACCTCCAAAAATCCTTTGCTTATTAAAAATTCTCGCATAGCGTTCCAAAATATGGCTCGCTTTTCAATCATTTCTTTAACATTGGGATTAAACAAAATATCCAAATATCTTTTGCGTAATTTTTCTTCGATATCTTGAAGGCCATGCCACTTTTCGGGCAAAGGCAAAAGCGATTTTGTTAAAATTTCAAAATCATTAGCTTCCAAGCTTTTTTCGCCAGTTTTGCTTTCAATTAAAATTCCCTTAACCTCAATAAAATCGCCAATATCAATGGTTTCTTTAAAAAAATCAAAGCCCTTTTCCCCTATTTTGTCTTGCCTTAAAATAACTTGAATATTTCCGCCTTGCCACGCCGAAGCTCCAGAGGAGCGAAGGCGGGAGCCATCTTGAATATTTAAAAACAACAAAGCTCCGTGCCCCCGCTGGGCCATTAGGCGACCAGCCAAAACAATTTCTTTGCCAGATTTTTTTAGCTTGGCAAAATCAGCCAAGGCCTCCCCTATTGTGTGAGTTCTTTTGGTTTTAGTTGGAAAAGGATTTAACTCAGCTTGCTCTATTTTTTTTAACTTTTCCAACCGAACTTTTTTGATTTCATCAATGGTAGACATACAAATAATTAATAATTGATAAATTATATCACAAAAACATACAAAACAAAAATTTCAAACAAAAAAATTATGCGGAGACCTCCATGCCCCGCATAAGAAAATAAACAGATAACTATTTTTAAAAATCAACAATTGCCTCTTCTTGGCGACCCGGGAAAGATTCTGAGCTTGCCTTTATTAAAAGACTCTCTAAATCTTTTCCTGGCTGTTTTTTATTCTTGAACTTCACTTCAATCAAAATTGGTATATTTTCCAATTCAATAGTTTTGTCTTCTATAAATGTATAATAAACGGTTTCGGCGAAGAAAATATTCTCAACCTTTGTTTCAAAGGTTACTATATTTCTGTTGCTAATATCTTGTCTACGCAATCCAAACACCTTTACTATAACACCATATTTAGCCATTTTTAATCACTCCTCTTTCTGATTATTCTACTATCCTTAACTCTTTTTCTGTAGAAATAGACTCGTTGTCAAGCCACTCCAATTTGCCAGTTTTTGGATTTCTCCTGATCACAATTTTTCCGCAAATAGAGCAAATTCCTACCAAAACATTACCAAGCCATTCGCCAATTACTGTGCCACCATTATCCCCATGACAAGGTGAGATAATTGGATCAGCATAATGTTTCATTTTCAATCACCTCTTTTCGCTGATTTTAAACTATCAAAAAAACCTTGTAAAAACAAGGGTTTAATAAAAACTACAATTTCTTTCCTATAGGACAGAAATTGTAGTTTTTAAAATTAAGAAAAGTGGGTTTTGTATTTTTGTTTGCATTACGAAGAGAGTTTAAAAAATTAAGGAACGAAACACATCATAAAATAAGAAAGAGGCGAGGAAGCAATTTTCAAAGTAGCCCTCGGAGGCAATTGAGCATGGTTTTTGGGTAATCCCAAAATCAATTGCCGAGAGAGCAGGCCGCAAAATTCGCTGGAATTTTGACGGCCGGTACTTTGAAAATTGCTTCCTCGCCTCTTTCGCTAATCCTATTGATCAAGCGAGGTTGTAGCGGACTCTGTTGGGGTTTGTTGGGGAACTTCCACGGGAAAATCAACATCAGTTGAAATTGGAGCTGGCTCAAGATTTGTTTGTTTGGTTGGCTCTGTTTTTTTGGGGCTAAAATACCAGCCTAAAATACTTTTGGCTGTTTGCTGAGCCGAACCCCGTAACCCCGGCACCTCCTCAACCATTACCACCAAAAGTATTTCTGAATTTTCATAAGGAGCAAAAGCGCCAATCCAGTTGTTGTAAATTTCCGCTTTACCATACGACTGGGCTGTTCCAGTTTTAGCAGCCACATCAACGGGTAAACTGTTTAAAGAATAAGCATTTCCAGCGGGGGAGGTTACGGTTTGTCGCATACCTTCTCGCACCACCTCCAAAGTTGAACTGGAAATAAAATTTTCTCTGGTGATATTGGAAACAAAATCAGTGGCTTGGTTGGTTTGACTATTTAAAAACGATTTTGCTAAATGGGGCTGTATTAGTTTTCCTCCATTGGCAATTGAAGCGTATCCAACCGCTAACTGCAAAGGCGTTGCCAATAAATACCCTTGACCAATTGATAAATTATAAGTATCTCCTAAATACCATTTTTGCTCTAAAGCGGTTGTGAAATAACTTTGTTTCCATTCCGGATCTGGCACCCTGCCCTCTGCCTCGCTTGGCAAGTCAATTCCAGTTTGAGCGCCAAAACCAAAAAGATTTAAATATTCTTTTACTCTGGCAATTCCCAACCCCACAAAATTCTTGGGCATATTTGGCACATAAAACTTGCTGTTGGGGCCAGGAGATTGATAGCCACCCCCAACCATATAGAAAAACGGATTAACTGATTCAGCAATGGCTCTTTTAACATTTGTCCAGCCATGAAACTTGTTGTCTGGGAAACAAGTGGCTTCATCTTTATTATATTGGTTTTCCACACACAAGGTTGAGGGGCAAAAAAGCGTGGTTTTGGGAGTGATAATCCCCTCTTCTAATCCCGCAGAGGCCATAAACGGCTTTATAGTTGAGCCAGTGGGATAAAGCCCAGAAGTTGCCCTGTTTAAAAGAGGCTTTGATTTATTGGAGTTTAATTTATCTAAATCATCTTGAGAAATGCCAAAAGAAAAAAGATTATTGTCAAAACAAGGCATTGAAACAAGCGCTAACACCTCCCCGTTTTGAGGGTTTAAAGCAATAACAACACCCTTTGTTCCTCCTATGTCCTCTAATGTTTGAGTTAAAGCAGTAACCGCTTTTTGTTGCAACGCTAAATCTAAACTTAAAACTAAATGGTCTCCTGAAGAGGGTTGAGATATAACTTCTTGGGATAATTCATTGCCCAAAGCGTCTCTTTCTATTTGAATAGCTCCTTTTTTTTCTTTTAAAACATTTTCATATGTTTTTTCAACGCCTGCTCGGCCAATGTAATCAGAAAAATCATAGCCCTCCCCCAAAGAACCGTATTCATCTTGAGATATTTTTCCAAGATAGCCAAGTATATGCCCCAAGCAAGCGTTTGCTTCATAGTGACGAACAATATGCTTTTTTATTTCCAAATATGGCATTTGACTTTTTTTTGTTTCCAATAAAACCAAATCCATTTGGCTTAAATTTTCTTTAATCAATGCGTTTCCAACTGAAAAATCTAAGTTTTCTTTTTCCGCGCTCCAGCCAAGCAAGGTGTAAATATTTTCTAAAGCGCTATCTATTGTGGTGGTGCTTGATAATTTATCAACATTTAAATACAAATCAAAAGTTGCTTCGTTTTGCACAAGTTGGTTCATATTTCTATCATAAATAATTCCTCGTTCAGCGGAAAAATGAGCCACCAAAGAATTATTTTTTTGGGCTTGAGCAGAATAATCTTTGCCTTTTACAACCTGAAAATAAAAAACAAAGCTAAAAAAGAAAAGAAAGGCCAAAAAAACTAAAGTCATTAAAACCAAAAAATTAGCCCTTTTTAAAGGCACTTCTAATTTTATATTGGCTGTATCGGTTTCCTCCTCTCTGTGTTTGGCAAGTTTATCTAAAAATATCTCTTCTATTTCTATTTCTTTGCCAAAGCGCTTAACCCCCACACTAGAACGCCTAAACCTAAGGCTGGCAAATGAGTGCTTAAATAACCCAAAGAGCATTACTCGAGAATCTGAGTATAAAATCTTGGCGTGGGGGTGAATTTTTTTTTGCTTAAAAAACATAAATTAATAGATGTAAAATTCCCCAAAAAATCAAAGCGCAAAAAACAAAAAAAACGCCAACCACGAAAGGGTTAGAAAACTTTAACCTTTGCTCTCCCGCTTTTATAATTAAAGCAATAGAAAAAAAACTTAAAGTAAAAATTCCAAAATGAGCCCCAGAAATAAAATCAATTAAAGCTCCCGCAAAAAATGCCACAACTAAAGAAAAAACACCTTTTCCAAAAACTCCCGCCAAGAAAACAAAAGTAAAAACAGGCCAAAAACCTAAAAAAAATATTCCCATTGCCGGCAAAATAGTTTGCTGAATCAAAACAAGCAAAAAAACAGCGATTATAATAAAAACTTTTTCAAAAAAATTATTTTTCATCTATTTTTAAATATTTTAACTCCCGGTTGATTGAAAATTTTGGATAATAAAAACGCTTGATGAAAGATTGTCTTTAAGATACGGCTTTATTTCTCCAGTTTGAAAAAGCTCAGCTGGATTAACTTTAATACTTTTCACCTCCCCAACCAAAAGCCCTTTGGGAAAATTTCCCCCCATTAAAGAAGTAAAAACCAAACTTTTTTCGGGAATGGGAGTTGATTTTTCAGCGTAGTTTAAAAATAAACCAAATCCCCCCTCCCCTTTTGCCAATGCCATTGCCTCTATTGGAGGGTCTGCTTCAATGCGAACAGAAACATCAAAAGAAAAGTCCTTGGCAGTTATTAAAGAAACTTCAGAAAAATTATGGCTTGTTTGAGTAATGCTTCCAATTAAAGTTCCATCAGCACTAATAGCTGGCATACCCAAAGCCAATCCATCATCTGAACCCTTGTCTATTAAAATAATATCTTTTTCAGCTGATTTGGAAATGATGTGGCATGGCATTAAGCTAAATTTTTCTTTTTCTCCCAAGCCAAACGCTTGCCTTAATTCCTCGTTTTCTGTGGCCAAGCCCAAAAGTTCGTTGTTCTTTTGGCTAAAAATAGCGTTTTGTTGTTTTAAAAATTGGTTTTCGTTGTAAATGGCCTTGGCGTTAAAAAAATAATAAAAAAAAGCGCCGGTTTGTTGGCCCTTATTCCAAAAGTATTTTTCTACTGGCGAAAAAACTTTGTGAAAAGCGCTGTTTAAAGGATTTGACAAAAACTTGCCCAACAACAAAACAACACAAAAAATTAAAATAATAAATAAAACTTTTTTATTTTTTCTTGGCATATAGATATTACATTTTGCCATTTTACCCTTTAAAATGCAAACAAAGACATACAAAATATCTTAATTTTTCTTCCAGAGTAGGCGTTGGATTTTGGAAAGCAAATTATCAAAAAAGCCCTTAAATAAAGGCTAAATCGAGGGTTTAGGGTTACGGTATATTTCCATCAACTGACCATCGCAGCAAGCTCTTGTTGTAATGCTTGGATAAGCTGACCAATTAAAATAATGAGTTGTTTTTGAATTTGAGTTATCATATCCCTAATTTGTTGGATAGCTACTTGCCTAGCTTGACCTGTTAAACCAACTAAATTGGGAACCTGTGCTGAGCTTGACGAAACATTGCCTTGTTGGGTTGTAGTGGCGCTGATTTGCGTGGATATGGCAGAAGTCGTGGTGGCTTGCACTGAACTTGTCGAAGTGGTTTGCTGTGGAATAGTCGGAGTTCCCCCGCCCCCGCTATCTCGCACAAACGAAACCCCGCCCATTGTGGTGGTAGCTGTTTCAATGCCATTAGCATTTCGATATTTAACAGAATAAGTATAGGCCTGACCTTCAACTGTATTAGCGCCTCCCCACTGATTGGTTTGAATCCAGCCAGAGTTGTAAGCAGAGTTATCTGTTCGCCAGAATAGATAACCAGATGAGCCAATGGTGTCATTGGGAAACTTGTCAACATAAATATCAAGAGATAGGGGGTGTCGTATGAAGTTAAAGCCAGTGGGAATGGGAGCTAATGCGTATACTGTCATGGAAATAGCTTGTGTATCAGAAAAAATAGCTACCGTAGAGACCGTATCGGTTACGGTTATGTTAAAAGAATACGCGCCAGCTTGAGTCGCAGTGCCGTAAATAGCGCCCGTATCGGGATTTAGGGAAAGGCCGTCGGGCAGAAATCCACCAGTTAAGGCAAAAGAAAGTGTCCCCTGACTTCCAGTGGTTGAAAGAATGTGGCTGTAAGCAATACTATCGCTCGTGGAAAGACCAGAAGAGGAAAGTTTTATAAAATTAAATATAAGAACGCGGTTATTGTCTAGGTCAGTCGCGAAAAGTCGATTGTTGGTTGGATCAAAAGCGAAATACGCCGGAGAATAAAGTCCGCTTTGAGTGGTGGCGCTACTTGACGCAATAAAACTTGTCTGTCCCAAAACATAATCAGCGTTCTTGCCATTAGCCATAGTGCTGGTGGCAACATTGAAAACTAAAATACGATTATTCGACTTATCGCTCACAAAAAGCCGAAAACTAATGGGGTCATAAACAAGACTATACGGATAATTTAGTCCGCTTTGAGTGGTGGCGCTTGCAGCAGTGGTAAAAGCCGCATCTCCGGCTGCCTGGCCAAGCTCATAGTCTGCGTTCTCGCCATTGGCAATAGTGCTGGTGGCAACATTGAAAACCATTACGCGATTGTTGCCATTATCGTTCACGAAAAGACGAGTATTAGCGGAATCATAGGTGGCGCCACTCGGGTAACTTAATCTATTTTGCGTGGTGCTGCTGCTGGATGAAGTAAAATTTGTCTGCCCCAAAACATAGTCTGCGTTCTCGCCATTGGCAATAGTGCTGGTGGCAACATTGAAAACCATTACGCGGCTATTATTACTGTCAACCACAAAAAGACGGCTGCTAACAGAATCATAAGCGAGATCAGCGGGGCCATAAAGACCGCTCTGGGTCGCGGCGCTTGCAGCGGTGGTAAAGGCCGCGTCTCCGGCTGCCTGGCCTAATTCGTAATCAGGAATGTAATCAATAAAGGTATTATCGGAATTTAACCCGAAAACGAGAACGCGGTTATTGCTTAGATCAGCCACAAAAAGCCGGTGGTTGATTGCGTCAAGCGCCACGCCAACGGGATTGTAAAACCCAACGCTTACTGTATTGTTATTTGAGTTATTACTCCCAAAAGATGTCCAATTAACGGTTCCATCAAATTTGATCTGCCCCAAAACATAATCCGCATTCTCGCCATTGGCAATAGTGCTAGTGGCAACATTGAAAACCATTACGCGATTTAAAAAAACATCAGTTACAAAAATCCGAGAGTCAGCGGAATCACAGACAATACCAACCGGCTCAAAAAATCCACCTTGATTAAAGCCATAATTATGCGAAGTAAAACTTGTCTGCCCCAAAACATAATCTGCGTTCTCGCCATTGGCAATAGTGCTGGTGGCAACATTGAAAACCATTACGCGATGGTTATTGCCATCACTCACAAAAAGCCGAAAATTTATTGAGTCATAAGCGACACCAACAACGCTGTCTGCAAATCCGCTTTGCGTAGTGGCTGCCACTGAACTGGTAAAAGCATTTGCACCAGCTGTTTGGCCTAACTCATAATCAGCATTCTCGCCATTAGCAATAGTGCTGGTGGCAACATTGAAAACCATTACGCGGCGGTTATTGCCATCACTCACAAAAAGCCGAGAGTTTGCGGGATCATAAGTTAAATCGTTGGGATCTTTAACGCTGTATCGGGTGGTTGTAGAAATACTTGAAGTAAAACTTGTCTGCCCCAAAACATAGTCTGCGTTCTCGCCATTGGCAATAGTGCTGGTGGCAACATTGAAAACCATTACGCGACAATTAAGCGTATCGGCCACAAAAAGACGAGAATTGGTTGAATCATAGGTAAGGCCATAAGGAATAGCGAATCCGCTCTGTGTGGTGGTGCTGTCATAAGAAGTAAAACTTGTCTGCCCCAAAACATAGTCTGCATTCTCGCCATTGGCAATAGTGCTGGTGGCAACATTGAAAACCAAAACACGACGATTGAACATATCGCTGACAAAAAGGCGCGAGCTAACAGGGTCGTAAGCGAGCGAACCCTGCGCAGACATAGAAGAATATACTGGACCGCCTCCTATCCCGCTTTGCGTGGTAACAGCATCGTAGGTTTGAAAATCGGGCTGGCCCAAAACATAATCCGCGTCGTAGTCAGCAAAAGTATTATCAGTATTAAGATTAAAAACAAGAACGCGGTTATTAAAGTTATCATAAACAAACAGCCGATGGTTAATGCTATCAAGTTCAACCGCGGATGGTCCAGACAGCCCCTTTGTGTTTACGATATTTCCGTTTGGCAAGCCTGCTGTCCAGTTTGGCGTTCCGTCTTGGTTAATCTGGCCCAAAAGGTCAGAGGCATTGTAAGCAGCCGCTTCAACTTTTGTAGTTAAAAAATTCCCCAATAAAATTATTGTGAATACAAATAAAAGAATATACTTTCTTTGAACAAATCCAATGTTGCTGATGCGCATAATATTTAAATTGTTATTAGAACGCTTGCTATAATTGTAAAAATTTGTTTTTTGTTGCTCATATTTTTTAAACTTTTAACCTAATGATACCCCCCCCTGTTTTATAGTCAAGTTGTGTAAAACAAAACCATTCGCCTCAGGCGAACGGTTTTGTTTTTAGAGAAAATTTAGATGCTGTAGTGGCGGTGACCTACTTTCGCGCAAAAGCACTATCATGGGCCTTAAACCATTTCACCCCAGTAGTACAGCGGAGCTGACTACAGGGCAGGCTTCTGAGTTCTTCCCACACAAAAATTTGGTAAAAATTTAGATGCTGTAGTGGCGGTGACCTACTTTCGCGCAAAAGCACTATCATGGGCCTCAAACCATTTCACTTCTGAGTTCGGAATGGGATCAGGTGGAACAGGTTCAGTAAAACCGCCACTACAATATCCAAATTTTTTGTGTGGATTAAAAGAAATTTCGTAAAATTGTAATTAGCACTAATTACTAGCTGAATGAACTTAAGAAAATATTTGATCAATTAGTACCTCTTGGCTTAACCCCTCACGGGGCTTACACCTAAGGCCTATCAAGGTCGTGGTCTACGACCGATCTAAAAGAGTTCTAATCTTGGGGTGGGCTTCGTGCTTATATGCTTTCAGCGCTTATCCCGAACCAACATAGCTACCCAGCGATGCTCCTGGCGGAACAACTGGTACACCAGAGGTTAGCTCCTGAGGGTCCTCTCGTCGATTATTCCCATATTTCTATGAGCTCAGACTATATCTTCACCCGCATTAGGCGGGGCTGACATATTATGGCAGGTTTAAAAACTGTCATCCTAATGGGTCTTTAACCATTAAAGTCGTTACGGGGTCGCCTTTGGCGACTTCCCACGGTATTGCCTTTTTATTTAAGTCGGTCCTCAATTAAATTGTATCATAGAGAATAAGAACCCACAATTCCCTATAATCACTGCAACCGATTAAACAACGAAGGTTTCACCGTTATTAGTCAGATTTTCAATATGGATTACTCCATAAAGTAGCAAAATTTTACTACCCAGAACTCCCCTCAAAACTCAACGCCTACAGTAGAAAGAGACCGTACTGTCTCGCGCATGTAAATCCTATTTTTCAATAAGCATGGACTATATCTTCATCCGCCATATTTTCGCTTGGCGGAGCTGACATATAATAGATGTTTGCACCATCTATTTCCCCTTTCGGGTCAGTCTCTACGGGATCAAAAGATTATTTTTTATCGAAAAAACTATGCGAAATATTTTTTCACAATCTTTTGTCTTACCCTCGGTATTGCCCTTCAAGAAAGTACGGTTTATTTTTTTCTTGTGAGGGTTTCACCGATTTTAGTCAGTTTCATTTTACCACATTACTGTGGTAGTACGCAACGTATTTTACGTACTGAACCCAGCTCGCGTATCTTTTTAATGGGCGAACAGCCCAACCCTTGGAAGCTTCTCCACCTCCAGGATAAGATGCACATAATTCTCTAATTACTTAGAGTGCAGACTATATCATCTCCCTATGTATGCTTTTCATAGGGGTTCAGCGTGTGATAGCGGGTAAAAATTTCACCGCTATCTCGACCCGAAGGTCTCAGTCGTTACGGGAACAAAGAAATTTTGTATTGCATTTGCGGAATAATGAATGGTTTTATTAAATCCACAAATTTTTCTGCCTGAGAACTTGGAATGTAAATATTCCAATATTTTCCCTATTTATTTGCAAACATTGTTGCAAAAGGTTTTGTTCAAGCAGAGAAAAAGAATCTGTATTGATTCTAAAAGCATTGCAATCGCTTCTTTTATAACCATCGTCCATAAACCAAACTGCTAACGACAAAGGACTTTTTAATAAATTAGTAATGTTTTTTGGCACTTGCTTTTTGCCATTTGCATAGAATATTGAGTAAAAATTATTCAATGCTAAATTGCTAAAAGTGTCAAACTTACAATGACCGTATTTTTTATTTGTCCTTTTATCTAAATTCTGAAAAAAATATTTTATCTTTCCAGTCGCTAAATTACATAGCAATCTGTATTTCCATTCAACATAGGCCTGCTGTTTAATACTATGATCAACTCGCAAGCGTACATTTTTTCCATTTTTTTCAAGAATTCCATCTCCCAACAAAGTGCCCAAAAGCGCATTTTGCTGTGTTTGGCTTAAAGATATATTTCTTTGTCTTCCCACGGTATTACCCATCTTTATAGCAATTTATGAGATACGCATTTCATAAATTATACCAAAAAACAAAATGGGTTTCACCGTTATAGCTGAATTTTTTGCAGCCGCCTTACGGCGACAGCGGCCAATCACTTTAGCCGACATCGAGGTGCCGAACAGAGCCGTCGATATGAACTCTCGGGCTCTACCAGCCTGTTATCCCCGGGGTAACTTTTGGCCGATTATCTTCCCTAATTCTGTTAATTAAGGTCGGTTCACTAAATTCTACTTTCGTAACTGCTCGACATGTCCGTCTCGCAGTAAAGCTGGCTTGTGGTTTTGCCCTATCACTCCGATTTCCATCCGGAGTTAGCCAACCTTTAAACTTCTCCGTTACTTTTTAGGAGAAAAGCGCCCCACTTAAACTACCAGATAGGCACTGTTTTCCCGCTTTTTAGGCGGGAGTTAGAACAAAGATCAAGAAAGAGTGGTATTTCACTGTCGGATCAGCCCTGCCCGAAAGCAGAACCTCAAATCCTCCCACCTATGCTACGCATTCAAAACCAAAGCCCAATACCTATTTATAGTAAAGCTCCCGGGGTCTTTTCGTCTAGCTGCAGGAATCCCGCATCTTCACGGGCATTGCGTTTTCACCGAGCGCTTCGTTGAGACAGTTCCCAGATCGTTAAACCTTTCATGCGGGCCGGAACTTACCCGGCAAGGGATTACGCTCTAATATGTTAATCTCTATGTCGCATACAACGAATTAGAATTCTCTATGTCGCCATAGAGTTCGGACCATATCTTCTAAAATATTTACTCTTCTCCTGTTATTTGCTTGTAAACATTTAGTTCGACGTATGGCCTCTGAGGATTTCGCGAACCGAATTTTGGGAGGGATAGTTCCTGTTACTATCCCTAAATAAATTTTAGCAATCTTCTATTTTTATGAACTCTATTTCGATATCATGGAGTTCATTACCTTCATGTTTATTATGACCAATTACCCTACAAGTTATTTTTGGACTTAAACCATCAAAAACTTTAACTTTTATTTCTTCTCCCACAACCTCATCTAAAGAGAATATTCCAGTAAAGAATTCAGTTAGTTTGGTTTTTCCTTTTTCGACTAACTCAGTATAATTGGGTCTACCAATAACAAGTGGCCTATATTTTTTTGTTTCTGACATGCTTATCTCCTTTTAAGATTGTTGTATTGTTAATATAATGAGCTTTTTCCCAAAATTCGGTTCGCGACCTTTCCTGCTGATTGTCCGCACCCAACAGATTTTCACCCCTCAATAAATTCAGGGTACTGTGGGATACTCGGATGTTCCAGCATATAGTCGAATTTTACTAAAGCAGCGTTACCTACTTTAACACGGTCAGAGTTACCGCGGACGTTTACTGGAGGCTTGGGGCAGTAAGCAATTATCTTGCGACAATCACCCCCACCTTTAACACTCCAGCACTGGTCAGGTTTCAGCCCCTATACATCCTCTTACGAGTTTAGCAGAGACCTGTGTTTTTGGTAAACAGTCGCCTGGGATCTTTAGCTGCGCCCTCGCTCGCCGCAGGCGGCGAACAATTAACTTTTAACAATTTACATTTAACCGTTAATTGTTAAGTGTGAACTGTTAACTGTTCGCAGCCTACGGCTGCAAGGGAAGGCATCTCGAAAACTTACGCCTAGCTGTTTTGCCTAGTTCCTTAACGAAGTTTCGCTCGTTCGCCTTGGTACACTTACACCAATCCACCTGTGTCGGTTTTCGGTACGATTTTAATTTGCTTAGCTCTTTAAAGCTTTTCTGGGAAGAGCGCTCACTTAAATTCCCCCGCCCGAAGGCAAGAGTTTTCGCAACACTCGGGTTTCCCCCTATGCCACGAACAGAAATCCAATAATCTGCAAAAGATACTGCTCTCCGTCACTTTATTGAAAACAAATCAAAGGGACAGAATATTAACTGTCTGGCCATCGCATAAACGCCATTGGGCGATTAGCTTAGGATCGCCTAACCCTTGGATGATTGTCATTGCCAAGGAAACCTTAGATTTTCGGCGGGAGGGGCTCTCACCCTCCTTGCGGTTACTCATGCCAACATTCTCACTCCTTATCACTCCACCATTTCTTACGATCTGGCTTCGCTGCGATAAGGACGCTCCCCTACCCCTACCGCTCCTCGCTTCTGCTCGTCGCCACATCATGCCAATATGCGAATTTCATGCGAATACCGCGAATGTGCGAACGGGACTTTCCTATTTGCATATTTGTAAATTCGCATTTCATTTGTAGATTTGCATTGTGTTGAGCTCCGAACAAAAGTGAGGAGCGATAAGTCGCATCTTCGGTATTAAGCTTTAGCCCCGTAAATCGTTGGCGCGAATTCTCTCAGGTAGTAAGCTGTTACGCACTTTTTAAAAGATAGCTGCCTCTGAGCTAACTTTCTAACTATCAATGAAAATTCACTTCCTTATAACACTTAGCTTAAATTTTGGGACCTTAGATAGCGATCTGGGCTTTTTCCCTTTTGAGCGCGGAACTTAGCTCCCGCGTTCTGACTCTAAACATAACTTATGGTATTCGGAGTTTGATTGGATCGCCTAGGTAAACCCACGACGAACCATTCAGTGCTCTACCCCCACAAGCTCAAACGTTTAGGCTATCCCTAAAGATATTTCGGGGAGAACCAGCTATTACCAGGCTCGATTAGCTTTTCACTTCTTACCACAATTCATCCAAAAGCGTTGAACGACTAACTGGTTCGGGCCTTCTCTAATCTTTCGATTAGATTCACCCTGATCATGGTAAGCTCGCCTGGCTTCGGGTCCTGAATACACAGCGTAATTTTTTCGCGCTATTAACACTTGCTTTCGCTATGCTTGCGCCCTAGAAGGGCTTAAACAAGCTGCATATCCAGACTCGTTGGCTCGTTCTACAAAAAGCACGCCGTCACCCCGCGCGCAACGCGAGAAATTTCTAATTATTCTAATTGTTCTAATTATTCTAAATAAACCCCAATGCTCAAATGTCTAATTTGGGTTTTGGTTATTGGTTATTATTTAGGTTATTTAGGTTAATTAGGTTAATTTAGGAATTCCTTGTGCTACGCACAAGGCTCCGACTCTTTGTAAGCATAATGGTTTCAGGTACTATTTCATCGCCCTCACCGGGCTACTTTTCACCTTTCCCTCACGGTACTAGTTCACTATCGGTAAGCAGGTAGTATTTAGCTTTGGCTAACAGTGTAGCCGGATTCCCGCAGGGCTATCGTTTCCTGCGGTACTCAGGAACATCAACCAAGAAGTTTTGTTAATTTTCACTTACGGGACTATCACCCGCTCTGGTTATCCTTTCCAGGAATATTCAGCTAACTAACAAATTTGTCTTCCCGAAACAAGTTCTGTTGACGCCCTACAACCCCGATCGCTCCTCGCTTCTGCTCGTCGCAACATGATGCCAATATGCGAATTTCATGCGAATAACACGAATATGCGAATGGGACTTTCCTATTTGCATATTTGTAAATTCGCATTTTATTTGTAGATTTGCATTGTGTTGAGCTCCGAACAAAAGTGAGGAGCGACTGGTTTGAGCTCTTCCCTTTTCGCTCGCCACTACTAAGGGAATAAAATAAATTTTTCTTTTCCTCTGGGTACTGAAATGTTTTACTTCCCCAGGTTCGCCCCCACCCAAAATTTTGTTCTCTTTTCAAAATATTGTGAAAAGAGAATTGGGTGCGTTCTATGCTTCCAATGGAGCTGTATTCCTAGAATACAGGATCCCTTGTACAAGCCCTGATTGCTCCAGGAGCGCTAACTAACTTTTCGAGAGTTGTTGCTCCCTTTTTTGAGCCTCCACCGGCATGCATAGAACGCACTAAAAAGAACAAAATTTTGGGTGGGTTACCGCGGTTTGCGCGGTAGTGTTACCACATTCGGAAATCCCCGGATCATAGATTGCTAAGCATCTCCCCGAGGCTTATCGCAGCCACGCCACGTCCTTCTTCGCCTCCTGCTTCCAAGGCATCCACCATTTGCTTTTAAAAATTTTCTTAAATCCTACAGCTAGTAATTATTGCTAACTACTAACAAATTTTACGAACGAGCCCCGTCGTAGAATTTCAAATGGCTTTTTGTAAAAGCCAAGAATAAAAGTTTGAAATTCACAACAGGGTTTCATATCTCTATTAAGCAGTTGTTTCGCTTAACAAGATAAATTCAATTGGAACGAGCATGCATTTTAGAAATAAAAAACGCTCCTTTCGGAAGCGATTTCTTTTGGCAAAAAAATCGTGGTTATTAACCGCTTCCTTTTTGTTTTTTTATGTTTTCCAAAATACTCATAAGCCAATAATACCAAATTAAAAAATAGTGTCAAGAGCAAAAATTTAAAACCTCGCGCCAGTGGTCTTTTGAAAATTTCCTAGCCCTAATTTCAGCAGGATTTAGCTTATATGCCATATATAAAAAGGGTAAAATAGCAAAAAAGATTGGCCAAGAAGATATTCCCAAAGTCCTTAAAAAAACAAATAAAATTGCGACAAATAAAAAACCAACAGATAAAATTTCAACCCAATATCTTTTGGTAAATTGAGCGCTCATTTTTTTATCAAAACAATGCCCCAGTTCATGGGCTAACACTTTAACAAAAAATTTTTTTGGCCGAAAAATAAAAAACAATCTTTTAATAGTTAGGGGCTTGAGGAAAATTTTAATTTGATTGTTGCTAGGCCGATAAAATCCGTTTATAAGAGAAAACTTATCGTAAAACTCTATTTTTGGAAACCTCTCATTAAAACCTTTGTTTGCTAAAAAAGTTTCGAGTTCTTTTTTATTAAGTTGAATATCGTTTTTAAACATAACTTTTTTAATTTTAGCATAAATAACAAAAGGGGGCGCTTTATTCGCGCCCCTTGCTATGTAACGCCTTACGGCTGGACAATAACCCCTTTAATTCCAGACAAATCCGTTTGTTGAATCGCTTGATGAAAAGAAACCGATCTGTAACTTGGAGGCGGTAAAAATCCTTCTGACCATAATGCTCGCCACCATTTCATCATGATTGAAGAAAGCAATCTTAACTGAGACGCCCCAATTTCAGTTTGGCCCAAAGACCATTCTTGCTCGGGCCAATGCTTTGTTTGCTCCCATTCCCCTTCCTCTAATAACTTGTTTTGGCTCGCAAATCTTTCATCGGGAAGAGAGATTATGAAAATTTCCCTCACTCCAACAACGAAAGGTGACGCATCAAACTCTTCCTCTAATATAGAGACGGGTTTAGGTAGCCACGAAGAGGAAAGGGGTAATATTAGCGGCAATGCTTTACGCAACAAATTATTTTCAAATAATTCGTATTTATCTGTCCCAAAAATTCTTTCAAGGCACAAAAATGATACCTTTTGAGTCCTAATAAGCCACTCCCCAAAACACTTAAGGACTCCTGCACCCCTTAACTCTTCAATAAATTTTTCAAAAGGAGCGAGAAAATCCTCTCTTATGCCAGAAGGAAGCATAGGATAAACAAACCGAACCTCAATCATTGCTGTATTTTTCCAAAAGCTTGGCGATATGTTTAGGGCAGCAAAAACTGCTCCCAGGTAAAAAAGTCTTAGGGAAAAACGCTGATGAAACGCATCGCCAAAAGAGGGGAAAATTTCTTTTTCTAATAACCAGGCGTCGTCTCCCTCTTTTCCCTCGATTTCTGTTCGTGGGCGGGCATAAGGAAACTCTACAGGATTTTCGCAACGTAAAACAAGTCGTTTTATCATATCATTGGCTATCAAGGAAAGTGGATTCCCTCCAGGCCAACGAGTTGTCCTCCAAGTTTGAAGAAACTTTAGTTGATCTTTTGCAAAAACTTCAAACTCTTCAATTATTTTTGCTTTATCAACATTGCCATCTATCAATGCCCATGCCTCTTCAAAGTGATTCTGCATCTCGCAGAAAAAAAACCATTCTAAGGGCGGAAAATGTTCCACATTGATATGTTGATTATATACTTTGAATTACGAAATGAAATTTAGCGAATAAATTTAGACAATTCAAAAACTCTTTGGATTAGCCAAATTTAATTACTACTTTGTTTGGCAAATTGTAGAACTAATCTTTTTCACAATTAA
>JAQULB010000007.1 GCA_028718785.1 Minisyncoccota bacterium | reverse complement strand
ATTAGTTGGTTAAAATCCAACTTGGGAAATTAAGGATTTCCAAAAGCGAAATCGCAGTTTTGTCTCGTGAGGGGCAAGATGAAGGGCGAAAGTAGCATTCTTTAGCTTGAATGTTTGTTGTGGTTTAGCAAGATGGCGATCCTGCGAGTACATGGAGAAGCTATCCTTAAATTATATCTTGTTAAATGTAGAAGCATCGAGATAGAGAAGAAAGTTTGTTTAGTGACCCAGCGAGATTTTGCATTTGTTACTGGACAGTTTATGATTAAACTGTGGCTAGTCCACACCAGTAAAAAAGTTTAAAGCAATTTAAATTTTATGCAATTGCAAGAAGTCAGCAGAGTTCATAGTACTCGCTCCAAAGCGAGGAAGGAACGAATTCAACCGATCAAAAAACTCCATCCTCAATATGTGGCTGGTTTCGTTGACGGCGAGGGAAGCTTTTGGGTTAGCATTTATAAAGACGACTGCATGAAAAACAAAGTTTTAGTTCGTCCAGAATTTTCTATTGAACTCAGAGATGATGACAAAGAAATTCTGCACAGAATAAAAGAAACTATTGGTTGCGGTAAAATTTATGAGTGTAAATATGAGCGATACGGTTGGTATCCTCATGTTAAATTCAAGGTAAGCCGGTTTGATGAAGTTTCAGAAATTCTTATTCCATTTTTTGAAAAGAATCCGTTGCAAGCCAAGCAGGCAAAACGGTTTTGTCTTTTTAAGAAAATTGTGGAAAAAAGAAAAAAGGGACAACATCTTACTAAAAAAGGCGTTAACGAAATTAAAAAGCTACAAGAGGCAATGAGAGTTTTAGGCAAGAAACATCGGTTGGAAACCGCTAGGGTACGGGAAAACCGTTCGCCCAGTGGTGTGGGACAATAAAATAAAAAGTTTTTGATCCCAATACCGCCCGTCACGTCAGGGAAGCTGGGAACGCCCGAAGCGCCATTTTTATGGTTCTACGGCGGGTTCAGTAACCAGGACGAAGTCGTAACAAGGCATGGGTAGCGGAAGCTGTCCATGGATCATTTCTATTCTAATTTTGTCGATGAAGGTTGAAATCTGAAATTTGGATTTTAACTTTACGGGTATTGGCCAAAGAGCCCAAAATCTTGGCCTAGGCTCGTCTTATTTTGCTTTTGTCAAAACCCTTTTTTGCTACCGCAATAGGGGGTTTTGTGTATAAATGTGGAAAACTAAAACTCCGCTCGTTTAATGCGATGCGGAGTTTTAGTTTATGTGGACCCGAGCGGATTCGGACCGCTGACCTCCTCATTGCAAATGAGGCGCTCTACCAACTGAGCCACGGGCCCTTAAATTTTTACGGTGGGCGATCGTGGATTCGAACCACGGACCTTTCCCTTATCAGAGGAATGCTCTAACCAACTGAGCTAATCGCCCGAACAAGATAAATAATAACAAGAAGTATCTTTTATTTCAAGTTTAATATTAGTATAATATAAAAATAACTAAAATATATGTTAATAAACATACTTTTGTGGATCGCGGGAATTATAGTTTTTATAATCCTTATTTCTATCAAGCAAATTAACCAATACCAAAAGGGGATTAAGTTTTTACTTGGCAAGTACACAGGCACAATGGAGCCGGGCTGGAGATTGGTTTTCCCAATTTTTCAGTCATACAAAAAGGTTGATTTGCGGGTAAAAGCGGTTGATGTGCCAAATCAAGAAGCTATCACTAAAGACAACATTTCGGTTTCAGTGAACGCGGTTATTTATTACAAAGTGCAAGAGGCCCAAAAAGCGATTTTAGAGGTGGAGGATTTTTTCTACGCTATTTCTCAGTTAGCTCAAACCACTATGAGAAACGCGGTTGGCCAGGTTGATTTAGACGATTTGCTTTCTCAAAGAGATAGGGTTTCAGCAAACATAAGAGATATTATTGATTTAGCCAGCGATCCTTGGGGCATTAAGGTTTTAAATGTGGAATTAAAAGATATTGTTTTACCAGAAGAAATGAAAAGAGTAATTGGCAAGCAAGCTGAGGCAGAAAGAGAAAAAAGAGCCATTATTATTAAAGCTGAAGGGGAAGTAATGGCTTCTGCTAATATGGCCAAAGCGGCTCAAATGTTGGCCTCTTCTGAGGGCGCTTTGCATTTGCGAACTTTGCAGAGCATAAACGATATTAGTTCTGACCAGTCAAACACCATTGTATTTGCTGTGCCCTTAGAGGTTTTACGGGCATTTGAACGGTTTGGGAGAAAACAATTAGATGATACCCCAGTTAAACAACTCCCTGAAAGTCGTGTTTAACGGGGTGTAAGAACTCGTAAATTCATTATATTGTAAAAAATTAAGGTAGGCATTGGGCAATTTTATGCAAAAGGTATTTTGCTAAAAGTATTGTAAGGTTTTAAGGAATTGCCCGGGGTATTTCTTAACGCCAAAAGTATTTGGCTGAAATACCCGTTGAAAACATAATATGTTTTCAACCCCGTTAAAGCCATAACATGGCTTTAACTTCATTAACGATTTCTAACATGAAAAAAATACTTATTATAATTTTAGTAATTGTTATTGTTTTGGCTGGGGTGGTAAATTGGTATTTGTTTGTTTATAAGTTCAATAATCAATTGGTTGTGTCAAGCCAAAACGCCACCACAACAACACCTAATGATTATGGCGATTTAATTCAGGTGGAAAACCCGCAATTAAACCAAACCATTCAAAGCCCTTTTGCCATAACTGGTAAAGCGCGGGGCAATTGGTTTTTTGAGGCCTCTTTTCCTGTGGAATTAGTTGATTTATTTGGCAATACTATAGCCCACACAATTGCCACCGCTCAAGACGATTGGATGACCACTGATTTTGTTTTATTTACAGCCAACTTAAATTTTGATATTGCCACCACAACAGAGAAAGCTATCTTAATTTTACATAACGATAATCCTTCTGGTTTGTCAGAAAATGAAAAAGAGATTAAAATACCCGTTATTTTAAAAAACGCAGATATAGGGAAAAGACCA
Source organism: Minisyncoccota bacterium (assembly GCA_028718785.1). Lineage (GTDB taxonomy): Bacteria > Patescibacteriota > Minisyncoccia > Minisyncoccales > CG1-02-41-26 > STD1-80. Next base: position 29,510 of record JAQULB010000007.1, on the reverse strand, counting down.
GTTCAGCTTTTTTATTACAATCCCAACTTAGACAAAGACATCTCTGGCAATATTCTTTGCAGTGAAAAGGGTTTGGTGGCAATTGAAAGGCAAATTCCTATAACCCAAACGCCCATTCAAGATACTATTAAATTGTTACTAAAGGGGGAGTTGACCAGCCAAGAAAAGGCCCAAGGTATTACCACAGAGTATCCTTTAAAAGGATTTGCCTTGCAAGTGGCTTCTTTAAATAATGGGGTTTTAACCTTAACTTTTAACGACCCCAACAACCAAACAGTTGGGGGCTCCTGCCGAGTAGGCATATTATGGTTTCAAATAGAAGCCACAGCCAAACAATTTCCTGAAGTAAGCGAAGTTAAGTTTATGCCCCAAGAGCTTTTCCAGCCATAAAGTATTGAGCAGTTTTTATTTTTACAACCTTGTCAGCTCCTAAAAGGAGCTGGTTTTTTTGTTTGTTTTATTGTCAGTTATCCACAATTGAACGAGTAGTTATTTTCAAGGTATAATTAATAATTTGAATAAAATATTGTAATGGCGAAAGCCCAGCTTAAAGCTAAAAAAGTTGTTAAGAAAAAACAGCCCATGGTTGTTGGTTTTGGGTTGTATGTTAAACATTTTTTATTTAAAAATTTTCTTTTTTACAAAATCTCTGTTTTGAGATACAAAACATTACATAGTTATTATCAAAAAAAAGAAAATATTGTTTTTTTAATTCAAAAAATTAAAAAAGAAAACAAACGCAAATTCAAAAAATTAAAAAAGAATCCTGTTAAAAGCTCTTTTAGGTTTTTACAATACAATTGGCAAAAAGCTGTGGTGGTTGTTTTACTTTTAGCCATTATTTCTCCTAATTTGTTTTTCAATAAAGTCCAAGCAGCCACTTTTACTTTCACCCAAACCTCTTGGGATGCTCAGCCCTCGCCTGGTTCTTATCCAAACCACAACTCAAACCAAACTGGCTGGACTGATTACGAGGCCAGAGACAGCGGTATTGACACCACTTCCACACCTGGGCAGATTTCCTTAACTACCACCACTCAAAGCATTGTAGATACTTTAAATGAAGATTTCACTTCTGGTTCTTTTTCAAATACAACCTCAAGCAACAATGAAGTAGCTTTAAGTAAAAATATTGCAGAGAAATGGACTACTTCCACGGTGGATAGCGCTACTACGGATGGATTAGTGGCTCACTGGAAAATGGATGAGGGAACTGGTAGCGCTGTTTCTGATATTTCGGGTAACGGAAATACAGGCGTCATACATGGCGCTCAATGGATAGACGGCATTTATGGTATGGCATTAGACTTTGAAAATTCAAATAATGATTATATCGCTGTTCCAGACATCAACAACTCATTAGATACAAAAAATATGACTGCTTCTGCGTGGGTTAAGCGTGAAACATTTACCGGCGCGCAAGGGATAGTGGCAAAAAATAATTCTATTTGGGATGACACGGACAATTATCAAATTCTTTTTTCGCCTGGGGGTACCCCCGGATCAACAGCAGAAGGAGCTTTAGAATTTCGATGGGAAAATATTTTTGGCACATCTACTTCGGCTACCACTCAAGCCGTTGTTTTTAATAGTAATACAATTTGGTATCACATTGTTTTTACTCGCTGGCTGAACGAAACAGGCAATTATTCCACTCGTTTATATGTAAATGGCGTTCAACAAACGCTTTCTTGTTTTCAATCTTTAAGTGGTTGGGTAAATGTGGGCTGTGACAGCTTGGCAGGTGATCCCGTAAATAATAATTATGGTGTAGAGATTGGCCGTTATGGAAATGCAACAAATACTGATATTGATGGAATCATCGACGATGTGAAAATATATAACTACGCTTTAACGGCCGATCAAGTTGCCTTAGATTATCAAAGAGGAATTGGCGCCCATTCTTCAATCTCTGCTGTTGATGTAAATAATATTTTTGTTAGTTATTATGATTCTGATAATGGAGATCTTTTATCTCAAAAAACAACTGATGGGGGAACCACATGGACGCCAATGGCGGTGGATACCACGGGCGATAGCGGCCGATATTCTTCGATAAAAGCTATTGACGCTAACACTGCTTTTATTAGTTATTACGCCTCCACCACCAGCGATCTTAATTTTGCTAAAACAACAGACGGAGGAACCACTTGGGCAACTAGTTCAGTTAATACCACGGGCAATGTTGGATTATATACCTCCATTGACGCTATTGACGCTAATACTGCTTTTATCAGTTATTATGATTTCACTAATGGCGATTTAAAGTTTGCTAAGTCAAGCAATGGGGGAAGCAGTTGGACGCTTTCTTCACCCGATACCACGGGCGATGTTGGCTTGTACACCTCTATTTTTGCTGTTGACTCAAGCCATATTTATATAAGCTATTATGATGCCACTAATGGAGATTTAAAGTTTGCTAAATCAATTGACGGGGGAACGGAATGGGCAGTAGGTTTTGTGGATAGCACAGATGATGTTGGCCTATATGCCTCTATTTTTGCTGTTGACTCTAATAATATTTACATTAGTTATTATGCTTCCACTACAGGCGACATTAGGTTTGCTAAAACAAGCAATGGAGGAACCACTTGGGCAACCAGTTCAGTAGATACCACGGGCGTTGTGGGACTTTATTCTTCAATCTTGGCTGTTGACCCTAGCCATATTTACATCAGCTATTATGATGACACTAACGATGATTTAAAACTCGCTCAATCAAGCAACCAAGGAGCAAGCTGGACATTATCCTCACCTGACACAAGCGGTGATACTGGAACGTATTCTTCTGTGACGGCTATTGCTAATGGCCCGGTTTTTGTGAGTTATTTATCAAGCGCTAATTACGGCCTGAAGTTTGGCAAATATTATGCCACCTATGCGTCCTCTGGCACTTTTACCTCAGCCATAAAGGATGTTTCAAGTTCGGGTCTGGGCGCTTTAACTTGGTCAGATAATAGTTTTCAGACCATAACCCTTAAAGCCCGAACCGGCAATCAAAGCAATTTGTCTGATGCCACGGACTTTGCAAGTTGTTCAGCTATTACCAATGGAGCAGATATTTCTTCTAATTCCTGCGTTCACGATACAGACATATATATCCAATACCAGACCTCTCTATCAACAGACAACACAGCTCAAAGTCCGGCCTTGCGGGACATTGCTTTAAATTACGAACACTATGCCACCACCTCACCTGCTTTAACCTCTTCTTGGTATGATTCATCAAGCAATGTTGAGGTAATTAGCGGGGTGTCGTGGCAAGAACAAACTATTTTACCCACAAGCACAGAAGTGAGAATGATTCTTAAAACAGCGCCCGATGCGGGAGACAGCACGCCCTTAATAGCTTCTTCCACGGATTTTTTGGGGCCTGATGGAGCCATCACTACTTATTGGAATTCAAATAACACCACAGCTGGAGGATGCGTAAAAGTTGCCACAGGAAACCCAGACATTAGCGCTGTTACTTGCGCAATTATTCCTTCAAGCTTTACTGATGGCTCAAACGACCAGTGGTTTGCTTATCAATTAGTTTTGGTTTCTGATGGCAGATATACTCCAATTACTTATCAAACTTCAATCCAGTATGTGGTTAATGCTCCCCCAGTTATTTCAAATATCAAAGATGAAGATGGGGTTGCTGATTTAAACCAAAATTCAACTGGCGATATTACCTTGCAATACGATATTTTAGATGAAGACAGCTCAACAGCTGAGGTTTACTATTTTTACGATATTGGTTTAACCACAGTTACAAGTTTAACTCAAACCTCAACCACCACCTTAGCGATTTCTAATTCTTCTAAATTACCCTCGTCTGGTTATATAATGTTAGACCAAGAAGTTATTAATTACTCAAGCAATGATTCTATTAGCAATGTTTTAAGCGGTTTAACAAGAGGGGATTGGCCGGGATCAGCCACCTCAACCACTAGAGCAGCCACTCACGCCACCAGCACAGTTGTTTATATTGTGGCAGATTCAGCTGACCAAGGAGAGAAAGCTGATTTAACAGCCACTTCCACCACCTTAACAGCCACGCTTTCACCAAAAATAGATATTCCCAATGTGTTTACAAATTCCTGCGCAATTAAGGTGGTGGCAAATGATGGCAACGCCGCTAACCAGGTTTCAACCTCAACAGGCGCCACATCTGCTGTTTTTACTTTAGACACAAAAAATCCATCTTCTCCAACTCTTTCCATAAACGATGGAGATATTGACGCAAGCTCCACATCTGTTTTCTTAACCATGTCTGTTTCAGATGACACTATTTTAGCTGATTCTCTGGGATATATGATGATTTCTAATGAAAGCGATTTTTCAGCTGGACCAGAAAATGCCAATTCAGGCCAATGGATAACTTATTCTTCTTCTACTATTTGGAGCTTAACCTCAGGAGATGGAACAAAAACTGTATATATTCTATACAAAGATACGTATGGCAATGTTTCTGCCACCACAACAGACACTATTATTTTAGACACAACCCCCCCAAACGCTCCTGCCAATGTTATTATTAGAGATATTTCCAATGTGGAAGCAGGGGAATACTGGTTGTTTGTGGCATGGGATGTAGTAGATAACCCCTCAAGAGGGGACTTTAAACAATACAATCTTTGGCGCTCAATTGATGGAAGCGATTATGGCTCTTCTCCTTATGCCACCATTGACACTCGTACCTTAAACTATATTTTTGAAACCAATCTTTCAACATCCACCACCTATTATTACAAACTCACCTCAGAAGATAATATTAGCAATATTTCCGCTGACTCAGCTGTGGTTTCTGATAGACCTAACGGCCAGGGTGGCACAGACACAACAGCCCCAACTATTACCAGTGAAGATTCTTCTTCAGTAACCAGCCAATCAGCCACTATTACCTGGACAACCGATGAATTGTCTAATTCCATTGTGAGCTATGGAACTTCGCCTAGCGATTTTTCTTCCACTTCCACTATCGCCACTATGGTTACCAGCCACAGCATTGTCTTATCTGGATTAAACGCTTCCACCACTTACTATTACAGGATTCAAAGTTCTGATCCTTCTTCCAATACCGGCACATCAGATAATAGCGGTTTGGGATTTTCTTTTACCACAAACTCTGGACCTTCAATTTCCAATGTGGCCGTGGCCGCTGCCACCAATAATACCGCTCAAATCACTTGGACAACAAATATTGTTGCTTCTTCTTATGTTGTTTATTCAACTAGTTCGGACTTAGCAGACGCTTTATCGTTTGGTTCTGAAACCGAAACCACCAGCCATACAGTTAATTTATCCAATTTAACTCAAGGAACAAAATACTACTTTTATGCGCGTTCAATCAGTTCTGGCCCCATTACCACTGAAGATAAAAATATTGTTAATGGAGCAATCAATTATTACAACTTTACCACATTAGAAGACAGTGAAGCCCCAAGCATTTCCAATGTTTTATCTTTTGTTAATGACACTTCAGCTGTGGTTACCTGGCAGACCTCAGAAGAATCAAATTCGCAGGTTGTTTATGGCGCTACTAAATCTTATGGCTCAACCACCACATTAGATACCACTTTAACCACCCAACACTCAGTTACTATCACTGGTTTAACAAAAACCACCACTTATTATTTTAAAGTGTTTTCTACTGATGCTAATGATAATGGGGTTGAAGATGACAATTCAGGAGCAAGTTATAGTTTTACCACTGCCGATGAGCCAGGAGATATTATTAATATCACAGTGGTTTCTGCTGGAGGCGGAGGAGGGGGCAGTGGCATAAACACAGTTCCTCCAGTTATTTCCAATGTGCGAACTATTAGCGTTAATAGCAACTCAGCGGTTGTGGGTTGGGAAACAGATGAGATGGCTGACAGTTTTGTAGAGTTTGGAGAGAATATTTTGTATGGGGATACATCAGGTGATTACACATTTACCAATAAAAACCATATTGTTAATTTAAGGCGGTTGAGTTTATCCACCCTTTATCACTACCGGGTTTTAAGCAAAGACACTTTTGGCAATTTGGCTTCTTCCACTGACCAAACCTTCACCACTTTGGCATTGGGTGAGGTTTCAACTGAAACAGAACCCGAAGCCACTACCTCTGTTAATGTGCCCATTCAAGGAGAAGAAAGTTTTGTTAACAATGTTTTAAGCATTTTATCCAAAATCAAGCAAACCAAATCCTTGATGTCTATATCCGAGGCCCTCAATAGCTCTGCTAAGAATATATCAAGTCCTTTAGCTATTCTTGGCGAAAACCCCGAAGTGCAAGCTGGCCCTGACTTTGCTGTAATTCTTTGGACAACAGATCAATTAGCCAACTCTGTTGTGGCTTTTAGTCCAGACAATGATTATTCTTCAGGAAATTATCAGTTAGAAATGGGCAATCTTGATGAGCAAACAATTCAGCACGAAGTTAAATTAACCGGACTAACTCCCTCCACGTTGTATCATTTTCAAGCTAAATCCAAAAATAGTTTAGGCATACAAGCAACCTCAAAAGATCTCACATTTGAAACCACCTCTTTAACCCCAAAAATATCTGGAGCTAATTTAATGTCTGTTGGAGAAACCGAAATCCAATTAAGCTGGAAAACCGATATGCCTTCAAAATCAGAAATTGAAATTACCGATATCACCACTGGAGAAAAGATAATTAAAAAAGACGAAAGCTATTTAATTGACCACCAGTTTAAAATTGAAAGTTTAATGCCTTTAACAAACTATAATTTAAAAATCACCTCTCAAAGCGAAAACGGAATTGTCGCTACCTCTCAAGTTTTGCCATTTTCCACTGTGGTTGGATCGGACCCTCCTGTTATTTCCCAAGTGAGAATATCGGCTTCTTTAGTGCCAGGAAAAGTGGAGAAAATTCAAACAATCATCACTTGGAAAACCAACAAACCCTCAACTTCTCAGTTTTACTTTAATGAAGGGTTTACAGATGACGAGGGGGTAAAACAAAGCAATGAATTAGATAAAAAATTAGTTAACGACCATATTATTATCACCACTATTTTAAAGCCGGGAAAAGTATATCAATTCCAAGTGGAGTCCCAAGACGCAGGGGGAAACACCACCATATCTCCAAAATATGTCTTTTTAACCCCCAAGCCCAAACAAGACGTGATTGATTTAATTATTAAGAATTTCGAAGATAACTTTGGGTTTATGAAAAAGTTGAGCAAATAAATATTTTATGGAGCCAATTATAAAATTTGACAAGGTCTCAATGGTTTATGGCTTGGGAAAAAGCAACGAAGTAAAAGCCCTAAACAACATTAGCGGACAAATTGAAAAGGAGGAATACATAATTTTTTTTGGGCCTTCGGGCTGTGGAAAATCAACTTTGCTCTATGTTATTGCGGGATTAGAAAAGCCAACAAGCGGCAGTTTAATAGTGAACGGTCATAACTTAAGGAATATCAGTCAAAAAGAATTGATTAATTTTTATCAATCAACTTTAGGCTTTGTTTTTCAGGCCTATTATTTGATTCCCAGCTTAACTGTTAAAGAAAATATTTTATTGCCTTATTTATTTTCTGGTAAAAAAGTAAAAGAAGTGGAAGATAGAGCGGATTTTTTAATGAAAAGATTCAATATAGACCAGTTAAGAGATAAAAAGCCAATGCAATTGTCTGGTGGTCAGCAACAAAGAGTGGCAATCGCAAGGGCCTTAATTCAAAATCCTCCAATTATTTTGGCTGATGAGCCAGTTGGCAATCTTGACTCTGTGAACGCAGAAATTGTTTTGAATTTATTAGATGAGTTGCATGAGAAAGATAAAAAAACAATTATTCAAGTAACTCATAATCCTAAAGATTTAGAAAGAGCCACTCATATTTTTTATATGAAAGACGGCCAAATTATTAAAGAGGCGCGCAATATTAAGAAAAAACCAGCTCAAGTTTTGTCAAATCAGCCAATGTCTTCAATGGCCACCAAGGCCTCAAACCTTGCTATTTCAGATATTGAACGGTTAACGCAGATTTATCCGCATTTAACTGAAAAGGAACTTCAGGTTAAGTTGATAGCCAATTATCTTTTAAATTCAGTTAATATGGAAACTCAGCAAGTAATTGAAAGTATAATCAAAAGATATCTTGCTAAAGAACTTGATGAAAATAATCTTTTTCACTTATTAGACAAACCAATCGAACAAGGTGGAGCTGGACTGTATGTTCAAAAAGCCAGAGAGTTTTCTGATAAAATAATTGAGCTGTCAAAACAATCATTAGATATAGAGCAAAAAGAAGAGGGGTTTGAAGTTAATATTGAAAAAGAAAAGGTGGTAGGTTTAAGGCAACAGCTTTTAGATGGTGTAAAAGCCCATTTGTCTTTTGAACAAATCAATAGAATCGACCAAGCTATTGCCCAAAGAATTAACAACACTTTTAGCAAGAAAAAATTAGAGCAAGCGCTTGATTTAAGCTTTAAAAAAGGTGGGGCGGGATTGGATAAAAGAACAGCTAAAAAGCTCACCAATAAAGTGGAAATGATTTTAATTAATAAAACACTAACCGGGCTAAAATGAAAATAAAAAAATTAATTTGGCTTTCTTATAAAAGTTTGCAAAGTCGAAAAGTAAGGGTGGCTTTTACCATTTTAAGCGTGGCAGTGGGCATTGGCGCTATTTTGTTTTTGGTTTCTTTGGGTTTTGGTTTGCAAAAAAATCTTTTAGAAAAAATTACCACCCAAGAGTCATTATTAACTTTAGATATCGCCCCAACCGAAAACAATGTTGTTGCTTTAAATAATGAAAGTTTGCAGAATATTCTTTTAATTCCCGGGGTGGAAAAAGTTTCTCCCCAGGCTATTTTTTCAGCTCAAGTTAGTTTGAATGAAATTAATTCAGAAACTGGCCTTAATTTAATTAATCCGGACTGGTTTGTTTTAAGCGGGGTTAGCCCCAGTGTTGGGCGTTCTTTTACTATTGGAGAAAATCAAAAAGTAGTGGTTAATTCCGGTTTTGCCAATTTGTTTAATGTGGAACAAGAAAGCTTATTAGGCAAAAGAGTTAGCTTTACATTGTTTACTCCAAAAGACGATGGTTCTTCTGAGTTTATGCCCACTCAACTTGTAGGCAGTTTTGAAATTGTGGGGGTTTTAGATGAACAAGACACTCCTCCCCAGGCTTATTTGGATATTAATAGCTTAACAAATTTTCCTTTGCAAAATTTTCAGTTTGCTAAAGTAAAAGTAAAAGACAGCGAACAATTAGAGCTTGCCCGAGATACTTTGATTGGTCAGGGATTTTTGGTGTCAGCTCTTTCTGATACGGTTGATCAGGCCAATAAAATTTTTAATATTATTCAAATTATTTTAGGTGTTTTTGGAGTGGTGGCTCTGGCTGTGGCTGCTATTGGATTGGTTAACACAATGACCATTACTTTATTGCAAAGAACCAATGAAATTGGCATTATGCGAGCCATTGGCGCTTCCCCGGGAGATATTAAGGCCTTGTTTTTAAGCGAGTCAATCATCACTGGATTTTTGGGCGGGGTGGCGGGAATATTTTTGGGTATTATTGTGAGCCAGGCCTTTAATCTTTTGCTTAAATTGTTGGCTAAAAGTTTGGGGGGAAATGCCACTAATATTTTTTCTTACCCTCTTTGGTTTGTGGCTTTTGCCATTTTGCTTTCCACTATTGTGGGGTTAGTGGCTGGGTTTTTGCCAGCTAGAAGAGCAGCCAAGCTCAATCCATTAGACGCTTTAAGGTATAAATAAAAATAACATTTCAACATCCCGCTTTGTTTTTTGGCAAGCGGGGTGTTGACTTATAGTGAAATATCTGCTATTATATAGGTCTATGAAAACAAAAATTATAGCCACCATTGGCCCAAAGTCCTGGGATCCAAAGGTTTTTGAGAATATTTTAAAAAATGGCGCTGAAATTGTCAGGGTTAATTTTTCGCATGCTTTAGAAAAAGATTTTTTGCATATTAAAAAAATGGTTTTGGATTATAACAAAAAGCACAAAACCAAAATTAAAATTATGCAGGATTTGCAAGGCCCAAGAATTAGAATGGGCGACTTGCCAGAAGAGGGGATTAAGCTTGTGGTTGGTAAAAATTATTGCTTTTATCATCAAGAAGATAAAGAAGTTAAACCAAATGGCTGCTTGCCAATATCCGATCCATACTTGCATGTTGATATGAAAAAAGGAGAGCCAATTTATTTGGTTAACGGACAAATGGAGGTTGAGGTTTCAAAAATTAAAGATGGCAAAATTTATTTTGATGTTATAAGAGGTGGCACTTTGTTTAGCCATAAGGCCATTAATGTGCCCAGAACCAGTTTAAGGCAGGGCGGATTAACAGCCAAGGATATAAAAGATGTGAAGTTTGCTTTAAAATACGGGGTTGATTTTATTGCTTTGTCGTTTGTGCAATCAGCTGAAGATATTATAAAGTTAAAGAAAATTATTGGCAAAAATAAAGTAAAAATTGTGGCCAAAATTGAACGAGCCGTGGCCTTGGATCACTTAGACGCCATTATAAAACAAGCCGATGTTTTAATGGTGGCCAGAGGGGATTTGGGCATTGAAGTCCCAATGGAACAAGTGCCAATTATCCAAAAAGAAATTATTAGGCAGTGCCACTGGCACAACACTCCAGCTATTGTGGCTACTCAAATGATGGTCTCAATGGTTGATCACGATAGCCCCACCAGAGCTGAAGTGAGCGATGTGGCCAATGCCATTTTTGATGGAGCAGACGCTGTTATGCTTTCTGAAGAAACAGCCAATGGCCAGTACTCAGCCGAAGTGGTTAAAGAAATGAAAAAAGTGGTTGATGCCACAGAGGCCCATATAAAAAGACAAAGCTTGTTTGAAAATTTTTCAGATTAATTTTTACAAAACCCCCTTCGTTTGAGGCGAAGGGGGTTTTGTTTTAAATAACTTGGGGGTTAAAATAGTTTTCCACAACCCAACAGGGCTTGCTATATAAAAATAGCCGGGGATTGGTTATAATAAAATAAACAAAACATAATTTTAAACAAAGGTCGTATTTTTACGCGTAAAGCGTATAAATTTTAACTACACTTGCTTGCAATATTATACATAATGTTGCAGGTAAGAAACTAAAAATATGATACAAGATTGGTCAAGCGTAACATTAGGCGCCCTGCAAAGTTTTTGGGGTGGTTTTATTAGTTTTGTGCCAAAGTTAATTGGAGCGGCCATTGTGTTTATAGTTGGCTGGCTTATTTCTGTTTGGATTGGCAAATTAATAGCTTTAATTTTAAAGAAAGCCAAATTTGATTCCATATTTGAAAAAGCCAAATGGCAAGAGGCCATGGAAAAAGCTGAATTCAAAATGGATATGTCTGAGTTTGTGGGCTCTTTAATCAAGTGGATTTTAATAATCGTTTTCTTGTTAGCGGCTGTTGAAATTTTGGGAATGACTCAATTTGCTGGATTTTTAAGCGGTATTGTGGCTTGGTTGCCAAATGTGGTAATTTCGGTTGCCATATTTATTGTGGCTGTTGTGGCGGCTGACTTTTTTGAGAAAATGATGAAAGCGTTTGTTGGTAAAATGAATGTTAAGTTTGTGGGAATGGCCGGAGCCATTGTTAAATGGGCTGTTTGGATATTTGCTTTATTGGCAATTTTGGGCCAATTAGGTATTGCTCCTGAAATAATCCAAATATTGGTAACAGGTGTTGTGGCTTTGATAGTTATTGCTGGTGGATTGGCGTTTGGTTTGGGTGGAAAAGATATGGCCAAAGAAACATTGGATAATCTTAAAGAAAAGTTGAAATAATGGGAATCAGATAGTTTATGGTAAGTAGTAGAGATAGTAAGTAGTAAACGAAAATTTCAAACCCCCGCTTCAGGCGGGGGTTTTGTTTCAAGGGTGATTTTTTGTATTGTATTTTTCTTTAATTTTTAACCTTGGATATAAAATATATAAATATGGACGAATTAGAACAACTAAAAAGCGATATTGAGCAAATTAAGCAACGCAACGCGCTCGGGTTGAAGCGGATAAGGCGTGGGAAACCAGTTTGTTTCGCAAAGTTTTAATTGCTGTTTTAACATACATTGTTATTGTTTTATTTTTCATCTTCATTGATTTTCCTGCCCTGAGCCACGCCGAAGGGCCTAAGCCATTTTTAAGCGCAATTGTCCCAACCCTTGGCTTTATTTTGTCCACCCCGTCCATCCCATTTTTTAAAAACCTGTGGTTATCTCGTCAAAATCGTGAAAAATAATGTTTTTAAAGCAATTTTCACGATTATATTGACAAAATCGTGAAAAAAGCTAAAATAAAGCTATAAATAATAAAATATAAGTATATGGCAAAAACACTCAATGTTTTTAATAAAATAAATTCTCTTCGTGAGAGGTACTATAAAGTCGCTACAGGCAAGGATGCGCTTATTAAGCTTATCGCAGAAACCGAAGTTGCTGAACAGGTATACAATTCCAACGCTATAGAAAACAGCACGCTTACTCTTGAGGAGACAGAAAAAATACTCTTACAGATTGATTTAGATAGATTTATCACTGAAAGAGAAATTTTTGAAGCTAAAAATTTAGCGCGGGTTGTGTCATACATAGACAGAAAAGCTAAAGAGCAAGAAATTTCTCTTGAGGTAATTTTATTGCTTCATAAAATGTTAATTTCAAATATCCGTGATGATGTTGCCGGAAGATTTAGAAAAGATGATGAATTTGTTCGCGTGGGAAGTTATATAGCCCCTAATCCAAAAGAAGTAATAGATCTTTTAAAAAGAATGCTGGCGGAATATAACGCGATGAGCCATGAAAATATTATCAAACGAATAGCAAAAATACATCTTTCGTTTGAGCATATCCATCCATTTTGTGATGGCAATGGCCGTATTGGAAGAGTTATTAATAATTATTTATTAATACGAGAGGGGTTTGTTCCAATAAATATAAAATTTATTGATAGGGCAAAATATTATGATGCATTTAGGGAGTTTGATGGAAAAGGAGAAACTATTATTATGGAGGATATAGTTGGCAAAGCCCTTACTAACAGCTATCACAAACGATTAGCTTATTTGGAAGGTAAAAAAATTATCACACTCGCTGAATATGGAAAAATAAATAAACTTTCTCATTCAAATTTAATCAACAAGGCAAATAGGCAAACCATAGAGGCCTTTCTCGAAAAAGGCGTTTGGAAAATCGCTGAAGATTTTGTTTATAATAAATAACTATGGACAACAACATTGAAAGCTTAACCAAAAGAATAATTGACCTGCGGGACGCAAGGGATTGGAAGCAGTTTCATAATCCAAAGGATTTATCGCTTTCGCTTGTTTTAGAAGCAGGGGAGGTGATGGAGCATTTTCAGTGGAAAAACACCGAGGAGATGGAAAAGTATGTAAAAACAAACAAAGCCGAAATAGGGGGGGAGTTAGCTGATGTTTTGTATTGGGTTTTGTTAATGAGCCACGATTTAGAAATTGATATCTTGGACGCCTTAGATAAAAAAATCATAAAAAACGAGAAAAAATACCCTATTGAAAAATCCAAAGGCAATGCTACAAAGTATAACAAATTTTAATTATGGCGTTAATATATAAAGCAGATAGCGAAACTTTTTTAAAAGATATTAGAGAAAACAGATTAACGAGCTTAATGGCGGATGCCTTTAAGGTTTCTTTTGTTAGAGAAATTGGTGCCGGTGAAAAGAATTCGTGGCGAAATTCCCTACCAAAAATAAAAGATTTAATTGAGATGGCTGATTTAAAAGATATTAATATTGCCCTTGAGTATGAAATTCCTTATAACCAAAGTCGAATTGATTGTTTACTATTTGGTAAAGACGAATCTAACGAAGACAATATAGTTCTAATAGAATTAAAACAATGGGCAAGTGTCAAGTCACTTGAATATGAAGGTAACTTTGTAGAAACTTATACAGGTGGTAAGAGTAGAATTGTTCCGCATCCTGCGGAGCAGACCAAGGGATACGACGGTTACTTGAAATCTTTTGTTGCTGAATTTGAAAAAAAAGAGCCATTAATTTTGTTTAGTTGCTCTTATTGTCATAACTATAAAAAAATTGAAGGCGAAGATCTTTTCGCTCCGGTTTATGAAGAGATTATAAAAGATTATCCTCTTTATACAGAAGGTGACACAGTATTTTTGGCTGAAAAAATTAAATCTTTGTTATCCAAAGGTAACGGTTTTGAGGTTTTCAATCGTTTTATGCAAAGCGAAATTAAACCTTCGAAGAAGCTATTAGAAAATGTATCTAAAATAATTTCCAACGAAGTAGTTTTTTCTTTACTGAATGAACAGTTAGTTGCAAAAAATTTGATCTGGTCAAAAATTAAAAGAACTCAGAAAAATAGCGGAAAAGCAGTTATTATTGTACATGGTGGACCAGGTACTGGAAAGTCAGTTATTGCTTTAAATATTTTAGCAGAGGCAGCGAAAAAGAAGTATAAGACATTCTATGCTTGTAAATCTAAACCGTTTATTAGTGGTTTGTCGAAATTAGTTGGTCGCGATGCGGAAGTATTAATCTCTAATTTGAATCGATTTATTCCGTCCAGAGTTAAAGAAAATGACGGCGATTTAGTTTTAATCGATGAAGCGCATAGAATTGGTAAAACTAGTAATAACCAGTTTACTAAAGTCGATGACAGAACAGAAATGCCACAAATTGATCAGATTATTAGGTTTGCAAAAACTGCGGTATTTTTTATTGATGATTTTCAAAATATTCGGTCATTAGAAATTGGAAGTGCAGAGCTAATTAGAGAGACTGCTAAAAAATTTGAATGTTCAATCGATGAAGTTACTCTAGAAACTCAATTTCGCTGCATGGGATCAAATGATTATTTAAAATGGTTAGAGTCTGTTCTTGGTTATACGAAAGACAACTTAACTCTTTTTGATTCAAACAAATTTGATTTTAAAATTTTTGATACACCGCAAGAACTTTATAATGTACTACTTGAAAAAGAAGCTGAGGGTATAAAAAATAATCCGGGCAAAGGTAATTTTTCTCGTATAGTAGCCGGATTCTGTTGGCCGTGGTCACAAAAGTTAGATTCAAACGGTGAATTGGTAAAAGATATTGTGATTGGTGATTTTGCTATGCCATGGGAAACTCATGATAATGTTACTCCACCAAGAGGGTATGCTAAGTGGTATGAATGGGCTTACAAGCCAGTGGGCATTAAGCAGGTTGGATGTATTTATACCGCACAGGGTTTTGAGTTTGATTACATCGGTGTAATAATAGGCAATGATTTAAAATATAATCCAAATACAGATAGATTGGAGGGCGATATTACAGCTACTGCGGATCCAATGTTAAGACGTAATAGAGATAATTTTGACAAGTATGTAAAGAATATTTATCGCGTTTTAATGTCGCGAGGGATGAAGGGTTGTTATATTTATTGCACAGATCCAGGGACGCAAGAATATTTTAGACAGAGGCTTAATGCAAGTAATACAAAGGATAGTGTTGATAAGAATATTGATGATGGTATTTCATTAATGACTGATAATTAGTATGAGCATACAATCAATTGTCAAACAACATAAAGGGAAGGGGCATAGGAAAAGATTAAGAGAAAAATTTTTACAATCTGGGCTCGATGGGTTTCTTGATTACGAAGTTATTGAACTACTCTTAACGCTCGGAACGCCTAGAAAAGATTGTAAACAATCTGCGAAAGAAGCAATTGTAAGGTTTAAAGGATTAACAGGTGTGTTGGATTCAACAATAGAAGAGTTACAACAGGTTAAAGGGATCGGGCCATCTAATGTTTTTGGCGTTAAATTGTTTCAAGCGATATCTGAGCGTTATGCCAAAGAAAAAATTATTCCAAATAAACGATTAGATTCGCCACAGTTACTATTTGAATACTTGAAAGAAAGAATTGGGAAAGAAAAGAAAGAACATTTTACCGTTTTGTGCTTTGATGTTCGAAATAATTTAATTGTGGATGAGGTTTCTGTTGGGACGTTGAGTGCTAGCCTTGTGCATCCTCGCGAGGTATTTAAGAAAGCGATTTTGAACAACTCGTCTCATGTTGTTGTTGCCCATAATCATCCGTCCGGCGACAGCAAGCCCTCAGATGATGATATTGTAACTACAAAACGACTAGTGGAAGCTGGTAAGATTTTAGGAATTACTGTCACCGACCACCTCATTATTACCAAAGATAAATTTTCAAGTCTTATAGAATTAAATTTGATATAAGGAGGAAATTTGGTCGTAGCGATGGAATCTGACCACATAAAACCCTGGCACGAAGGAGGAAAAACAATAGCAGAAAATTGCCAAATGTTATGCAAACAAGACAACCGCACCAAATCTGGGAAATAAATGAGTAGTCCAAGAAATGGCGAGGGATCCCATTATTCTATTATTCACATTATTTCAAATTATTTTTTTTAAATAAATTCCTTAATAAGTTAAGATCTATTAAATAAATTTTATGAGTTGGCTACGTTCTATAAGAGATACTTTTAAAAAAAAGAAGCAAAATTTTTTGTTTAACGTAGGGAATGAAGAAAGAGAGAGAAATGCGATATTTCGATTTATTTTATCACCAATTTTTTTGCAAAATTTATATACCTCGGGTTCATTTTGGTATTGGGTTGGTGTAAATATTCCGCTAGATATTTTTGGAAGTGGTGTTAATGGAGATGTAGATTTTTTAATTTCTTTTTCTAAACTTCCTTCTATTTGTAGGGAAGAAAGGCTTTATCAAGTTGCTGAGATAAAAACTTGTAAAGTAAATAAAAGAGGTAGGGTAGGAGCAACACATAGTGGTGATAAAAAGATAAATAAAACTGTAAAGCAGTTAGAGAAATTAAGATCGTTTGGAAGTGGCAGAGTTTCTCTATTTGAAATTTTTATTCTCGAAAAGTATTTTTCTCTATTGGATAATAATTTAATAAAAATAATTCAGCCCTATGTTGTGAAAAAAGGCAAAAAAGTATGCAATAATGGGTTTAGCTATTATCCATTTGCGTTAGAACCATTTTCAGGAAAATCTTCGGAAAGAGAAAGTGGTTGGCTCCATGAGTTGTTGCCTGTTTGTTCTTTTGGGGGTAAGGAAGACGTAGGATTATTCAAGATTTTTACAGAAAATTTGGAAACTTTTTTTGAAGAAAATAAAAAAGATATGGAGGCATTATTTCCAATCGTTACATGTTGTGAAAAATGTAGAAAGTTACAAATAATTAATCCGCACTCATTAGAGGACGACTTCAAATGTAAGTTTTGTGGCTATTTATTGTTTAGGAATTTTTAGATAAAATATGTGGGATATAATATCAAAAATTACGAGCATTTTATTGGGCTTTTCAACTCTTTATTTTTATTTAGAAAATAGAAAATTAAAATCATTTGAATTTGAAAGAGAGGCAAAAATTAAGCAAGCGGAACTAAAAAATTCAAAATCGCAAAGACACTCCTATTTAACAGTTGAAGAAGATGATGATTTGGGCTGTAAAATAAAAAAGAAAGAAGCTGAGCTTGAATATTTTGAAAAAATGAAAAATTATAGGTGGATTTTTAGTAAATAGAACTTAGCTCTTTTTAAGCTGACGGGGATAACATTGCCCCCCTTATTTAAGGTTAGAGATCAGTCACTTTTAAAACCCCCTCCATAGAAGCTTTATGGCTTTTATGGCGGGGGATGGTTTATTAAAGGTTGACATCCCTACATAATTAAATAAACGAGGTTCAATGTCTAACAAGATTAATACAGTAAGGACTGGGCCAAAAACTCTTACTTCTGGCCAATATAGGCCAGTAGGTACAAAGTTGGAAATAACTTTGTCAAAAGGAGATCGCGTTCCTCCTTACCAACAAGAGGCTAAAACTTTTATTTTGGTTGATAAAACTAAACATAAGAGATAGTAAGCTGTTGTCTTTTCCTCGTCAGCTCATAGGGAATTATTTTGTATGTATAACTTGGTTAATAGAAATTAGAGAAATAAACTCATGGAGAAAAAGATATTAAAATATTTAACAATAGGCATAGGGGTGCTTATTTTATTTTTGCTCGGTTTATTTTTTTGGACAAACTATCCAGATTTAGTAAAGGTTATGTGGCTCACAGTATCGTTAGTTTTTTGGCCAATAAATAATTAAAATGCCTTTTCAAAACTGGCTATCTGCCACAATTATAATATTGCTTTTGGTATTTTTAATTTTAAAACAACTATATCTTAAAAAATAATAAACCTATGAATAAAAATATTGGTTTTGTTCGAAAATTAATTAAAGGAAAAATAGCGGAGGTTATATTTGAGCAAATGATGCGCGAAGAGGGTAGATATACGATCATTCCCTTTGGATATGAACACACCATGCCCACTCTTGCTCAATACAGAAGTTTGGTAAAAGTGCAGACAATTATAGACAATATTGCCGATGCTCCAGATTTTGTTTTAATCTCCCATGATAAAACCGAGGTTTATCTTGTTGAGGTTAAATATCAAAGCAAGCTAAATATTGAGGATCTTAAAGGGTATGCTAAAAAATTAATAGAAAGATGGGAATATCCCTGGCTGTTTGTGGCTACTCCAAGCGGATTCAAGTGTGGTTTATGTAAAAAAGTATTAGAAGAAGGTGCTATTGGCGACCTATCAGAAAATTTGGTTTCGTATAAAAGCCAAGCGGAGTATTTGAAGGTACTACTTGAATTTGAGCGATAGGATTAAGGTGGTGGAGGAAATAAAGAATTAAACTTATAAAAAAAAATTTACACAAGAGGAGGCGAATATGAAGACCCGCCTTCGTTGAAACTACGGCGAGGCAATGGGGGATTGGGGGTGGATTTTTTGGGAGAGATTATTACACCACCCGTTTAGAAAAATGGAAAAAGAGGCGGAGAGCGGTTTTGAGCTTGACTAAGTTTGAAGGGCTGTTATAATAGTTCTAAAGAATGTTAAAAATAACATCTTTCGGAAATATATGCAGTATTTAGAGTTGAGGGAAAAACTAAATAATTTCTTCGTATTTTCATTGGCTGATATTCGCAAGGTTGAAGCTGGTTTTGATTTGCGCCGTCTTAATGAATGGCAAAGCAAGGGATATATCAAAAAAATTCGCCGGGGGTATTATGTTTTTAGCGATACCAAGCTTGATGAGCAAGCGTTGTTTTTGATTGCCAATAAGCTTTATGCACCATCGTATGTTTCTTTTGAAATGGCTTTTTCGCATTATGGCTTAATTCCAGAAAGTGTTTATGGGGTTACTTGCGCCACTACAAAAAAGACAGCCAATTTTAAGACACCTTTGGGCGAGTTTATTTACCACAAGGTTAAGCCAAGTTTAATGTTTGGTTATTCTCTTGTGAGTTATCAAAATCAAAATTATAAGATGGCTGAAATTGAAAAGGCAGTTTTAGATTACTTGTATATTAACCCACAGTTGGAAACAACAGCTGATTTTTTTGAGTTACGCTTTAACGCCCAAGAGTTTTTAGTTAAGGCAAACATGCAAAAGCTAAATCAGTATTTAGCCGTATTTAAGAATAAGAATTTAAATAAGCGGGTGGAAAATTTTTTGCAATTTATTAAAAATTAATAACAATTATGCTTACTTTAAAACAAATTGAGCAAAGTTACCCAGAAAGCTTACAAGCTTTCAAAAAAAATCTTTTGCGAGAGTATTTGCAGTACAAAATTTTGGAAATAATTTTTAACTCTGAATTTGCCAGTAAGCTGGCATTTTTGGGTGGCACGGCTTTGCGGATTATTTATGACAATAATCGCTTTTCTGAAGATTTAGATTTTGACAATTTTGGCTTAACCGAAGAAGAATTTACTGGCTTAGCTAACACAGTTAAAGCTGGGCTGGAAAAGCAGGGTTTTGAGGTTGAGAATGATAATGTTTTTAAGGGGGCGTTTAGATGTAAAATAAAACTGCCCAAAATTTTATTTTTAAATGAATTGTCGCCGATGGCCAGCGAAAAATTAATGATCCAAATTGATACAGCTCCGCATAGCTTTTCTTTTACCCCAGAAAAGAAAATTTTAAATAAGTTTGATGTTTTTACTTCAGTTTTTACTGTGCCCGCTGATGTTATTTTATCGCAAAAAATTTATGCCGCGTTAAATCGTAAGAGAGCAAAAGGTAGAGATTTTTATGATATTATTTTTTTGCTTTCTTTTACTAATCCAAACTATGAATATTTAAAAGAAAAAATGGAGATAAGCGACTCAGTTTCGTTAAAGAATAAGCTACTGGAGGCAATTAGTGAATTTGATTTTAAGGAATTAGCTAAAGATGTTGAACCATTTTTGTTTAACCCAAGCGAGAGTAAAAAGTTAGAAATGTTTCCCGAGTTTATTAAGCAAGCAAAGTTGTAAATTACTACACCCGTTTAGAAAAATGGAAAAAGAAAAGGGAATGGGCGGAGAAATGGGGTCAGAGAAATGGAGAAATGGGGTCAAGAAATGGGGTCAGCCACAATTTATAACGAAAAACCTTGGGGAGAATTAAAAGAATAAATTTATGGAAATTAATTTTAAAAAATTTGTAACTTTCTTTTTAGCGATTTTCAGCGTTCATTACGTTCAAAATAATGTGGTTTGTCAGCTGACTAAGGAAGAATGCGAAAAAGATGTCCCACATATTGTGGAGAATATAGGAGCGGAATGGTATAGTCATTTTACAAATGTTGCTGTATTTGTTAGCGGATCTTCGGCATCTACAATGTCTTTTAGAACTTATTAAATATGGCGCTTATCAATATAAATTTTTGGGAAATGATATGGGAGGTTGTTAAGGCCTTGGTTGTTGGGGCGTATTTTTTCTTATTGTATGAGGTTAAAATCTTTTGGCCGTGGATTAAACCATTACTAATATTTATTGTGTTTTTGTGCGTTGTAATTATTATTGTCATTATTTTAGAAAAACCCTGGAGAAAATAAAAATTAAGTAATAAGGAACATCCCAATTAAACGCTTTATGAGAGAGCGTTTAACAGGATCCCCGCTTGCAACGCTGTCAGCCCGCATCGCTATGGCGAAGCATTGCTGGCGGGTAGCACTGCGGGCAGGTAAGAATTCGTAAATTCGCTTCGCTTATTAACGATTTCTAAGAAAAATGAAAATTATTAAAAAGAAAACTTGGCCAGAGTATTTTGAATTAGTGTTGGCTGGTAAGAAAAGGTTTGATTTAAGAGTGGCTGATTTCGATATTGAAGAGGGTGATATTTTGGCATTGGAGGAGTGGAATCCCCAAACAAAAGAATACACTGGCAGAAAAATTGAGAAAAAGGTTGGCTATATTTTAAAGCTCCAGCTTAATGATTTTGGCCAAAGGGAGGAAATAGAAAAAAATGGATTGCTTGTCATTCAGCTTGGGGATTAGCAGGGGAAATAAGAAAGAAATCAGGTGGTGGGGATTGGGAAAAAAGCATAACAAGTTTTTTATAAAGGTCGCAGGATTAATTAATTTTTTAATTTAATTTTATGGTAAAAGGAAATTTTATTGGCGCAGCCATTGTTGTTATAATCTACACGATTTATATTTTGATACGCCCGCTTCCAAAAACTCAACAAGCAGTGTTGTTGGTGGTTTTCAACCTTTTAACCATTGTGTTGATGGCTTTTGCTTTTAGGTAAAAATAAAGCAAAAACACCCCAATTAAACGCTTTTTAAAATATGAAAATTTTAGATTATTTAGCAATTTTTCTTAGTGTGGCGCAGATTAGTTTTGTGGTGTATTTTATGATAGCGTATACAACCGACAGCATGCCTCTTTTTGTATTTTTGCTTTCTGTTCCTTTAATAAATATTTTCGCTATTGTAAAGAATATTAAAAAATAATTAATAAAAGAAACATCCCGATTAAATTCATGAAAAAAATAATTATTATTGTAAGTGTAATTATTTTGGTTTTGCTTGGGGCAGTTTTGATTGATTTAAGGTTTTTTAACCAGCCAGAGCAAATTGCTTGCACCATGGAAGCCAAGCTTTGCCCAGATGGTTCAGCAGTTGGCAGGACTGGCCCCAACTGCGAGTTTGCTGCTTGCCCCGTCGAAGCTTTATGCGAAGGAGGGCCTTGCCCATCGCCTAACGACGGTATTTTACCTTTTGATTCTGGAGTTTTTGGGGTGGTTACGCTTGGGCCAACTTGCC
Source organism: Minisyncoccota bacterium (assembly GCA_028718785.1). Taxonomy (GTDB): domain Bacteria; phylum Patescibacteriota; class Minisyncoccia; order Minisyncoccales; family CG1-02-41-26; genus STD1-80. The sequence goes on along the minus strand of JAQULB010000007.1, from coordinate 7,401 downwards.
CGGTTATGCAAAATCCGCCCAACCCTCAATGCGTTGATAAGCCCTATGCCACTAATATTCAGGTGATTGCAGTGGGGATTCCAAGTAGTTCGCCTTTTGCCACAATAGAAAGCGACCAGCAAGGCAAGTATAAAATAACGCTCCCACCAGGAGAGTATGCGCTTCAACCAGTTGGAGGAAATGTGATGCCAAGGTGTGAAACAAAACAAATAACCATCGAGCCATCAAAAATCATTGAAGTTAATTTGTCCTGTGACACTGGAATTAGATAATATGGCCTTTCGACAATATGGAAAAAAGTAATCAAAAATCGCAGGTAGTCATTTATCAAGCAAAGTCCGGAGCTATTGAACTTCGAGGCGATTTTTCGCGTGAAACAATATGGGCATCACAAGCTGAAATGGCTAAAATTTTTAATGTTACGCCCCAAAATATTACAATTCATTTACGCAGTATTTTTAAAGAAAAAGAGCTTGACATAAAATCAACTTGTAAAGAATCCTTACAAGTTAAAACAGAGGGAGGCAGAAAGATTAAAAGAAATATAAAAGTATACAATCTTGATGTTATTATTGCCGTTGGTTATCGAATAAATTCTATTGTTGGCACACACTTTCGCCAATGGGCAACCAAAACTTTGCGAAACTATATTGTGGATGGTTTTGCTGTGAATAAAAAAAGAATTGCAGTGAATTATGCGCAATTCTTGAGTATTGTGGAAGATATCAAAAAGCTTTTACCTGCTGGGTCTATTGTGGAGGCAGAAGACGCAGTTGAACTCGTATCGCTTTTTGCAGATACTTGGCTATCACTCGAAGCGTATGATAAAGGCGTTCTACCAAAAGGAAAGCTTACAAAGAAAAAGGTTTTATTGACAGCAGAAAAAATTGTCAAAAGTTTAGCTGGGTTAAAAGAAGAGCTTATGCTTAGGTCGGAAGTGACTGATATTTTTGGCAAGGAAAGAAGCGAAGGTTTTGTGGCAGGAATTATTGGCAATGTGATGCAATCTTTTGGCGGTAAAGAATTATACGAAAGCGCAGAAGAAAAGGCAGCTCATCTTTTATATTTTATGGTAAAAGACCATCCTTTTATTGATGGCAATAAAAGAAGTGGGGCGTTTGCTTTTGTGTGGTTTTTAAAGCAGGCCAACATTTTAGATGTGTCCAAACTTACTCCTTCTGCTTTAACTGCGCTAACGATTCTTGTTGCATGTAGTGATTCAAAAGATAAAGACAAAGTTATTGGTTTGATTTTAAACCTTATTGCAAAAAGATAGTTAATTTTATAAGAATAGATTATGATTGCGAAAAACAAAGAAAAATTATTGCGGTTTTTGTTGCAGGCAAGGACAAAAACATACGCAGGGAGTAAGGGAAAAGTGAAGCCGGTTTTAGCTGGCTCAAAACAGCTTGAGTATGGGGAGGGGGAGTGGCTTTATCGAGATGTTTATTATAATGGCCCGGGTATTTTTATGGGGCTGGAAGCAGTTTACTTTAATAGTAAGGCGGTTTGGTCAATGTCTTATTTTGGCGATTATCAAGGCATGACAGAAAGTGAAGTAGACAAGATTTTAAGGGGCGCGCTTTTAGCGAATTGGGAAACAGCAAGAATTTGGAAATCAGTTGAATGGGAGAAAGATGGCTACAAATATACTTGCGCTCCTGATTTTAATGGTTCAATCGAAAAAATGGCTGGTCTTGAGAAAATTTTAAAAAAAGAGAAGCAAATTTACTATTTTTTCTACGCAGGGGGTGTGCTTTGAGTTAAAAAATAATTACATAAAATAAATATCCCGATTAAAAGTCCTTTGAGAGGAGCGTTTAACAGGATCCCGCCTGCAACGCTGTCAGCCCGCATCGCTATGGCGAAGCATTGCTGGCGGGTAGCACTGCGGGCAGGTAACAATTCTTAAATTTACTTCGTTTGTTAACGATTTTTAAGATATGCAAAGTATAAATAAAATAAAAATTTTGCCGGGGATGATGTTTGGGGAAAAAGATTTTAGTTTTAAGCAAGCCCTGAAAGACCCAACAGCTAGGAGTTTGATTTTAAGTAATTTTATTTTGCTGATTTTTGCTGTAGTTGAGCATTGGCCAATTATCAACTTAATGTGGGCTTATTTCTTGCAAAGTTTGACTATTGGGCTTTTCGTTTTTATCAAAATACTTGTTTTTGGCAACCGCACACAGATGAGTAAAGTAAGTATGGAGAAAGGGGGGAACGGGGGAATAAAAAAATATTACAATATTCCCAGCTGGACAATTCAACTTGGCATAGCTTTATTTTTTGCTTTTCATTATGGATTTTTCCATTTTGTTTATGGCGTTTTTTTAACAAGCTTTAGTAAGGGATATATTAATAAAGAAGGAATTTTAATAGGAGCGGGCATATTTTTCTTTAATCATCTTTATTCGTTTTTAGTCAATTACCAAAATGATAAAGCGCGCATGCCAAACGCGGGTTATTTAATGGCTTCTGCCTACACAAGGATTATTCCCATGCATATTATCATTATGGTTGGGGGAATTTTCTGGGCCTTTTCTTTTACTTTTTTAAATATTCCTTTTTTGATTTTGTTTATATCTTTAAAAACTTTTTTTGATGTTAGAATGCACAGTATAATTCATCGTCAAGAAGCAACGATATGAAAAAAGAGATTCAGTTGCATAAACAAAAAGTGGAGTATACGCTTAAAGTAAGCAAGAGGGCTAAGCGGATGAGGTTGGCTATTTATTGTGATGGCAGTTTTGTGGTAACAGCGCCACAATATGTTAGTGAAAGTATTATTGAGCAATTTATTGTTCAAAAATCGCAGTGGGTTATTGATAAACTTGAGTATTTCAAAAAGTTTTCTGGGCAGGTGGCTATTAAGGGCGCTAAAAAAGATTATATAAAATATAAACAGCAGGCGTTAACTTTGGCGCTGGCGCGGATTGAACATTTTAATAAATTTTACGGATTAAAAGTTAATAGGGTAAATATTAAAAACCAAAAAACTCGGTGGGGGAGTTGTTCAAAAAAAGGCAATTTAAATTTTAATTATAAAATTGTTTTGTTGCCCCAGAGATTGGCTGATTATATTATTGTTCACGAGTTGTGCCATTTAAAAGAATTTAACCATGGCCCAAAATTTTGGAATTTAGTAAGTCAAACTATACCCGATTATTTAGAAATTAGAAAGGAATTGAAGGAAAATATGGTTAGTGTATAATTAACTAAAGTCGGATAAAATAAAAAATAATTTAATTTATGAAAAAACAATATTATTTAAAGTTATTCGTTTGTTTGTTAGTTGGGGGGTTATTATTTTTGGGGTTAACTGGGCCTAGCGCTTCAGCTAAAAATGATAACAACGATGTTAAGCTAAGGGTTTTTGTGCACTACCCAAAGCCCGGTCTAGACAAGGGCAAGCCGCAAGGTCCTGTTTGTCAAATTACCGCTAACGAACAAGTGGCAAATTACGGTTTAACGGGTTGGAAATTGCCAGATAGCGCAGTTGTTTACAAGATTAACTACAACACCAATTCTTTTGGCATATCAAACGATAGTTTGAAATTAGCGGTGGACAATGCTTTTCAGGCCTGGGCAACAAGCGGTTTGAGTTTTCAGGACGGAGGAGCTACTGGCGCAGTTAGGGCTCAAAATGATGGAATCAATTTAGTGGCTTGGGGCAGCGTGCCAAACAATGCTATTGCGGTTACTTATACTTGGTATTATCAAAATACAGGCCAGTGGGTGGAATCAGATACGATTTTAAATAAAAAATTAAAATGGGCGGTAACTCCATATACAACTGATTGCGCAGGAACAGCTGGCGCTTATGACGTGCAAAATATAATGACCCATGAAAATGGCCATTGGGTTGGCTTAGACGATCTTTATGATTTAGCGAGTCGCGACTTAACAATGTATGGCTATGGATTTACTGGCGAGCTAAAAAAAGACACTTTGGGCTGGGGAGATAGTTTGGGAGTAAAATCAATTTATAGATAAATTTAAAAACAAAACTTTCGCTTTTTGTTTTAAGCGAAAGTTTTGTTTTATATATAAAAATTTATTATAATATAATAATTATTTTTATTTAAAATATGCAAAAAAAATACATATTCATTATCATTATTATAGCTTTTGGGGCTGTTGTTTGGGCTTGGATGTTTTTTCAAAAAAAATCTTCCTTGCCTGCTAATGTAGAGAATCAACCTATTAGCCAAGTTGATTACTTGTGCGATGGTGGAAAAACAATCAACGCCAAGTACTATAAGGGGCCAGAAGCGCCAACTGTTCAGCCCGGAGAAATGCCAACTCCAACTGGCAGTGTGGAAATATTTTTAAGCGATGGCCGGCAATTAAGTTTGGCTCAAACAATTTCCGGGAGCGGTATTCGTTATGCCACAAGTAATGAAGCAATTATTTTTTGGAGCAAGGGGAATAGCGCTTTTATTATGGAAAATGATATGCAAACATACTCGAGCTGTGTTGCTGTGGCTCTTGACCCGGGCAATTTGCCTCAAGTTTATGCAAGTTCAACCCTTGGGTTTTCAATTCGTTATCCGCTTGGTTATACTATTGACACTTCTTATGTTTATCAAGAGTTGGGGCCGGGTAAAGATATTAATGGTGTTAAGTTTATCATTCCGGTTGAGATGGCCACTGGCACAAACCTTTCTGGTTTTGACACGGGAATTTCCGTGGAAACAATTCCAAATAGCGTGGATTGCAACGCCAGTTTGTTTTTAGATTTAGGCAACAGTGGCGCTCCAGCAGAAACTATTGACAATGATGTTCAATATTCTGTGGCCACATCAACTGGGGCTGGGGCGGGAAATTTTTATGAAGAAACTGTTTGGGCAATACGGGACACTAACCCATGTGTGGCTGTTAGGTATTTTATCCATTCAACAAATATTGATAACTACCCAGAGGGAGCTGTAAAAGAATTTAACCATCAGGCCTTAATTGATCAATTTGACGCAGTTAGAAAAAGTTTAGTTTTAAGCCCGTAAAAACAACCCCAGTTAAACAGCTCCTTGAGGTTTTTACGCTCGGAGCCACCCCAGTTAAGTAGCAAGCTAATCGCCCGCCTGTAACGCTGTCAGTCCGCATCGCTATGGCGAAGCATTGCTGGCGGGTAGCACTGCGGGCAGGCTTGCACTTAACGGGGTATAAGTTCTCGTAAATTCATTTCATTCATTAACGACTTAAGGAATATCCCGATTAAACGCTTTATGAGAGAAGCGTTTAACAGGATCTAAGAATTCGTAAATTCATTTCATTCATTAACGACTTCTAAGATATGAAAAAATTTTTTAACAATTTTTTTTCGCGAAAATTAAAAGACAGGGGAGAGACAGGTCAGGTTGAAGGTAAGGGCAGAAACGATAAACTTTTTGCTGTATCAAGAAGAAGTTTTAGTTTAGCCAATCGTTTGGAGCATATAAAAAACAAAGGCAAACAAAATAATAAGTAAATAAAAATAAAATTATGTTTATTTTTATTGATGAATCGGGAATTCATAAATCAATTGATCATTCTGTTATATCTTTTGCCTAAATTTGCTTTGAAGATGCGGAACAGATTGAAACTGAAATTTTGAAAATTGAAGAATCTTTAGGAATCAAAAAATTTCATTGGTCTGACTTTTCTTCTAAATCTGGCTGGGAAATTCGCGAAAAGTTCTTAAAAGCTGTTAGTAAATTAAATTTTACTTTTAAGGTTGCGATTATGAAAAATCCAATCAATATGGCCAATGCTTTAGAATATAGCTTAGAATATTTGGTTATTGAGAAAAAGATAAAAAAGATAATAATTGATGGCAAAAAACCTCGTTGGTATGGTCAACGGCTTAAAAAGGTTTTGCGTGATAAGGGTATTTCGGTAAATAAAATAAGGACACTAAACGATGAATCTTCTGCTGGTTTACGTTTGGCAGATGCGTTAGCTGGATTTGTTCGATCTTACTACGACAAACCAACAGAACGAACAACAAAGCTATACAAACTTCTTGAAAACAAAATAACCGCCCAATTAATGGGCGGTCAGAACGCTCGGTAGCCCTTACGGACTTTCCCCATACGGCGGATTTGTCTCGAGCTTCTTGTTGATTTAATAATACCAAATCTAAACCCGTTTGTCGAGCAATGAAAAAAGTAATAAAATAATAATGAAATGAAATTAAGAAAACAAAAAATGGAAAAATATAAATTAGACAAATGAAAAGGGCTTGCCTTATCAAACCCTAATAGGTTCTCTTTTGCATCGCTACTCTGCTGGAGAAAGCAACGCGTCTTTAATTGCCGACGCCGATTAGCATTACAATTATGATAAAAGATTTACCAAAAATTGAAGAAGGGGATTTTAGAGAAGTAATTAATTCGGCTATTGCCGAAGGCAGGCATATTGACTATTTGCAAGAGGTTTTGAAAAATTATGAATGGTATGAAAAAGAATTTGCTAAGGTTTTTACTGCTAATGGCGAGCCGACTGCGGTTTATATTTTTCGTGTTACCTATGAAAGAAAGCCGAAGCTTTGGCGAGAAATTGAAATTTTAGGAAGTCAAAATTTTGAGAAATTGGCAAAAATGATTGTTTCTGGAATGAAGTGGAATTATGACCATATGCATGGCTTTACTATCCCTGGTATAGAAAAAAAGTCAGAAAGCAATTTAGAGTTTTTCGAGCCATCAACTCTGCTTGAGTTTTTTGCTGAGGGCTGGGAAGATGATCCTTTTCCAACTTATAAATCCAACGAGATAAAAATTTGCCAAATTGACTATTTAAAACATCCAATACTTGATTTTATTTTTGATTTTGGCGATGGCCATGAATTTCAAATTATTTACAAAGGAACACGCGCTATAAAATCAAGCGAGAAGAAAACAATGTTTCCCGCTATCACTGACCAACGAGGTATAGCCCCAAAGCAATATCCAGTTTATAGGTAGTCAAAATCATTTATTGCAAGTGTGTCAAACTGTGCCGATCGGCTAACTTTGACACACTTTTTAATAAAGGGCTATTGACATCGGTTTTTAATTTGGTATATTTTAAGTAGTTCTTAATTGAATAGTTTTGTTATCAAGAGCAGGCAAGGGAACGGCCCTATGACCCTGCAGCAACCCCATTTCGCCTTTGGCGGAAGTTGGTGGGTGCTAACTCCGGCCAGGAATTTCCTGGAAAGATGATGCTTAGGTCATGGACTAAAGCCACACTTCTTTCTAGGAAGTGTTTTTTAGTTCATTAAAAAGGAGGATTTAAAATGTTGACATATGCAACCCTATATACTTTGAATTACGAAATGTCCTATGAATAACTAAAACCTCTATTTTTTGCTAAAATGAAAACACCCCCATTGTAGGGGTGAAAAACCAAAGTATGACCTCAATTAAAATTTTTAAAGAATTG
>JAQULB010000006.1 GCA_028718785.1 Minisyncoccota bacterium | reverse complement strand
AACAACAGAGCAAATAACAGCAGGGATTAGTTTTAAAAATGGATGTTTTTTAAAATGTCTTTCCATTTGTCTTTGTTTTTTGGTGAATATCTTTTTGTTTTGTTTGATGAGTTTGGAGATGTTCATAAATTTTGATAACTTTTATTTTTATTCTATCTTTAGAATACCTCTTTTGGTAAATTACTCAACATATTAAAATATACCCCCATGTTAATAACATATTAATTACTATCTATTGCTTAATGGGCATCAAGATGTAAAAATAAGAGTCATCTCCAATAGGCCTCAGGCAAGCTGGGCCATCAGAACCATTCATTTCCAATAAAGCTTCTGAACTTTTAATATTATTTAAGCCGTCTAATAAAAATTTATAATTAAAAACCGACTCTTGGTCTACCCCTTCGGCTTTGCAAGCCAAATAGGATTCATTTTTCCCAATATCAGCGCTTTGAGAAAAAAACTTAACCCGGCCATCTTTAACATAAACACTTAAATTAACATCGAGCGATTTTCCAGCAAACAAGCCGGCCTTTTTTAGTTGACTTGCCATGTCATCTTTGTTTGTTTGGATTTTTACCATATACTGTTTGGGAATAATATCTTGATATTTTGGATATTCTCCAACAATCAACCGGCTCTGCATTAAGCATTTTGCTTGCTCTGGTTGAGACCCCAATACTTCAAAACAAACTTGATTATTATTGGCTGAAACCTCTACCTCCCCCTTTTCTTGAGACAAAATAGCGATTAGTTCTCGACAAGTTTGCTGAGGACAGATAAAAGAAAGGTCTTTTTCGCCTGACTTTTCCAAAAAAATAGTTTTTTCTGATAATCTAAAACTATCAGTGGCAACAATTTTTAATTTGTTTTTTTGAAAGACAAAAAACACACCTGAAATTTCTGGCCTAATAGAAGAAAATGCCGCCTGTTCAACCACTTGAGAAAGTCCCTCCATTAATTTAACGCCATTTATTTGCCACACAAACTCTTTTTCCATTTTGGGAATAAGGGGAAATTCTTCTGGGTCTTGTCCTTGAATTTGCATTTCCTGATTATCAGAAATCAAAACCAAATTTTTATTTTCTTCTTGAGCTTGAATTTTTTCAGAATTTATAAGACCTAAAATATTTGATAAAAAAGTGGCTGGCAACAACAACGCTCCTTGTTTGGTTATTTTTGCTAATATTTTCCACTGAATACTTAACTCTAAGTTAGTGGTAGTTAACTCTAAAAAACTTCCATTCGTTTTGATTAAAATGTTTTGTAAAACAGGAAGAGCCACTGTTTTTCTAGTTATTCTTTCACAAATAGCCACTGCTTTTTTTAAATTTTCTTTTAATACTTCAAATTTCATATTTTTACATTTTGTTTTTATGTAATAACTATTAATATATTAATTTTTATTTATTGTTATTGTTGAGAATGATATTTTGGGGGATAAGTGCTTTGTGTCTTTATGGAATTGAGTTTTTGATTTTTTTAGAATCTTATTAGTTGTGGAAAAAGGGGGAATAAAATATTGAATAAAATTATGTGGTATTTTTATAATGTTTTTATTAACCCTTTTTCCACAAATATCTAATTACTTGTCCACAATTTTTAATGGCTTTAATTATTAAACATCGCTGTATATTTTTTGTTTTATTGTGTTTATTTCATTAAAAACATTTTGATCTTCTTCTATTTTCTGAGAAATTTTTTCAAAAGCATACATAGCTGTGGTGTGGTCTTTACCCTGAAACCTTCGGCCAATTGACGGATAGGACTCTTTTAATTCGCTTCTTAATAAAAACATAGCTACCTGTCTTGGTTTTACTATTTCTTTTCTTCTTGTTGGCAGTAAAATATCGTCTTGGTTTATTTCGTAAAAAGAAGAAACAGCTTGGATGATTTTTTTAAAGTTTGTGGCTTTTTGGGGGGTGGCAACAATATTCTTTAAAAGCTTCTTTGTTATAACAATATCGGGAGTTTTTTGGTTTATTCTTTGATACATAACCAGTCGGTTTAAAGCGCCCTCTAACTCTCTAATATTTTTTTGGATATTGGTGGCAATAAACTCTAAAACATCGTCCACAAGATTAATTTGGCGTTCGTCGCATTTATTTTTTAAAATAGCAATTTTTGTTTCAATATCTGGGCACCCAATGTCAGCAATCATTCCTCCTTCAAATCGCGACCTTAATCGTTCGGTAATGGCTGGAATGGCTGAGGGTTGGCGATCAGACGAAAGGATAATTTGTTTTTGGTTTTGGTAAAGCGTGTTATATATATGAAAAAATTCTTCTTGAGTTTTTTCTTTGCCAGCAAGAAATTGCACATCGTCCACTATTAAAACATCAAGGTCGCTAAGCTTCTTTTTTAAAGATTCTATTTCGCGATTTCTAATGCTTTCTATTATTTTTGAAATTAATCTTTCAGCTGGAGTGTAGGCAATTTTTAAAGCAGAAGACATTTTAGCAAGCTTGTTTCCGGTTGCTTGCAATAAATGAGTTTTACCAAGCCCAACTCCCCCGTAAATAAATAAAGGATTATAAACCTGACCAGGTTTTTCCGAAACCGCCCAAGAAGCGGCATGTGAAAGCTCGTTAAATGAACCAACTACAAAATTGTCAAAGGTGTAGTGGGGATTTAAATTGGTTTTTTGGTCAACCTTTAATTCTAAAAATTGCAATTGAGTATCTGGCATGTCGTCCATTTGAACCTGGGGTCTATTTTTTGGCGCGCAAACAGATGGAGAATCAACCGTAAAACCAATAAGCCGAATATTGTTGTCACAGGATCTTAAAATTTTAAGAATAAGCGACTGATACTTGCTAGACAACCATTCTTTTGAGAAATTATTGGGAACAGAAATGGTAACTTCTCCGTTTTTATTGGAAAGGATTCTTGTGTTGTTAAACCAAGTTGCAAAGTTTGCCCTTGAAACATCAAATTGCGCTTGGGCTAACACGGCTTGCCATAATTCTTCGTTGTTCATAGGCGAATATTTTTAAGATATTTCATTATCATTAAATAAGGTAAATATAGCAAATAGCAGAGTAGCTCTACTTCCTGTTAATAACCTGTTGATAACTTGTGAAAATAATTAAATTTATTTTTTTAGAGTTGACTAAGCGCTTAATAAATAATATCATAATATAATTAAAGAATACAAAAGCATGAGTGTAACATATCAACCCAAAAAACAAAAAAGGCGAACAACTCACGGATTTTTAAAGCGAATGTCAACAGCTGGGGGGAAAAAAGTAATTGCAAGCAGGAGGGCAAAAGGCAGAAAGAAGCTGTCGGCGTAAAAATTATTCTAATTATTCTAAACTTGGGATTTATTTAGGTTAATTAGTATAATTAGGTCAATTAGGTTAATTTTCTTTATGTTGTTTTCAAGAAACAGATTGCGTAAGAAAAAAGATTTTGAAAGAGTTATGAAAGACAGAGCCAGCAAAAGCGCGGCTGTTTCTTTTTTAAGCGCTCGGTTTATAAATAACGATTTGTTATATAGTAGGATTGGATTTGTTGTTAGCAAGAAAGTTTCCAAAAAAGCTGTTATTCGCAATAAAATTAAGCGACGATTAAGGGAGATATCGAGGGATATAATTAAAGGGTCAGAAAAGGGCTTGGACATAGTTATTTTTACCAAGCCAGAAATAGCTCAAAGCGATTTTAAGCAAGTAAAAGATGTCTTGGAATCATTACTTAGAAATGTAGAACGTAAAACGTAGAATATTTATGCTTAAAAGAATTTTTATTAAAATAATTCGTTTTTATCAGTTAACCATTTCGCCGCATTTGTCAAAATCTTGCAGATTTTATCCGTCTTGCTCAGAGTATTCCATTCAAGCGATTGAAAAGAAAGGCGTTGTTAAGGGAATAATTTTTGGACTATGGAGGATTTTAAGATGTAATCCATTAAGCCACGGGGGAGTAGACATTCTTTAATTTAACGTTATACGTTCAACGTTTTACGATTATGAATTTTATTATCCAATTTTTTTATACCATTTTGTATCAGCCACTCTTTAACGGGTTGATTTTGCTTTACAATTATTTCTCTTGGCATGACTTGGGCATAGCGGTTGTTTTGTTGACTTTAATAATCAAGCTTCTTTTGCATCCCCTAACAATCAAAGGGTTAAGGTCCCAAAAAGCAATGGCTGATCTACAGCCAAAAATTAAAGAGCTTCAGGCAAAATATAAAACAGAGCCCCAAAAACAAAATCAAGCAGTAATGGAACTTTATAAAACCGAAAAAGTAAATCCTTTTTCTGGTTGCCTGCTGTTGCTTTTACAGTTGCCAATTTTAATTGCTTTGTATCAAGTTTTTTTAAAAGTTTTAAACAAAGGGTCTTTAGACGGAATTTTATATAAATTTGTAAATAATCCCGGCCAAGTAAATACCACATTTTTTTGGATTGTTGGGTTGAACAATAAAATTTTTATTGGTATTTTGGCTGTTTTAGCCGGGCTTGCTCAATATTGGCAAACAAGGATTTCTTCAGCAACCACTCAGCCACAAAAAGTAGCTGGAGGGCAGAAGGATTTTTCTAACTTAATGCAAAAACAAATGTTGTATTTTTTTCCAGTTTTGGGGGCTATTGTTGTGTGGCAATTCGGAGCAGTTATAGGGCTTTATTGGGTTTTTAATTCAATTATTTCAATTATTGAACAAATGATTATAAATAAAAAAACAAAAAATATATGATTGAGGAAAATAAAGTTAAACAAGCCCAAGAAGTTGTTTTAGAGTTTTTTGATAAAATGACCTTGCCAGTTGTTATTGAAGAAAAAAGTGTTAATGATCAAATTTTAAAAATAGAGATTCACTCTCAAGAGGCCCAGGCCTTAATTGGTTATCAGGGGAAAAATTTAGCAGATATTCAATCTGTTTTAGCTAAAATTATTAGAAAAAAGCTTGGCGAAGATATTTTTTTAGATGTTGATGTTAATGGTTATAAAAACGAAAAAGAGCAAAGGTTTTGCGATTTAGCTCAAGATGCAGCTGATGAAGCTGTATCCACTAAACGAGAAAAAATTCTATTTCCAATGAATAGTTTTGAAAGAAGGATTATCCATAATGAGCTCTCAAAAAGAAGCGATGTTAAAACCGAAAGTATTGGCGAAGGCGATAACCGCAAAGTGGTAATTTTCCCTGTTTAGTAGGGTTGTGAATGAATTGCCTTCGCTGTTTTTATTTGATAAAATTAAAAATATGGTTAAAGAAGATATTAAAAAAATAATAAATAGCGAATTAGAACAACTTCCAAATAAAGAACGAATTAGAAAGCTGTCATTGTTTGGTTCTTATGCTTATGGAAAGCCCAAGAAAAATAGCGATGTTGATTTACTTATAGAATTTAAACCCGAATCTAAAATCGGATTTTTTGAGTTGGTGAAAATGCAAAATTTTTTAAGGCAAAGATTGAAAAAGAATGTTGATTTGGTAACCATTCAATCAATAAGCAAGTATTTCAAGAACAGAGTTTTAGAAACGGCCGAAAAAATTTATGAAGGATAATTTAGTTTATTTACAACACATATTGGATTCTATAGAAAAGATTGAGAAATATTTAAGGGAAGTTTCTTTTGATACTTTTACTCAAAATGAAATGATGATTGGAGCAACTGTCAGGGAATTAGAAATTATCGGGGAGGCGGCAACTAATATTGATAAAATTATTAAAGAAAAATATAGAGATGCGCCATGGAGCGAGATGATTGGTATGAGGCATCGTTTGATACATGAGTATTTTGGCGTTGATATTGAGGTGGTTTGGGATACTTGCCAAAATAATTTACCTGATTTGAAAGAAAAGATTTCTTCAATCGTTGAAGTAGAAAAATAGTTTCGTATAAATTTTAATCCCGCCTTGAATTGTTAGGGCGGTTTTGTTTTGATAAATTTTTATGCTAAAATTGAAAAACGACAAAAACATTAAAAATGTTATTGTTTATGGATGTTGATAAATTTTTTAAAGAAAAAAAGGAAATAACCTTATGGTTTTTAAAGTATTTGCCTGTTCAGTTTTATTTTTTGTGATTTTGGCAATGTTAGGTGCCGGGAGCGTGGCATTCAGAGAGTCAAAAAAGATTAGGGGCTTTAATATTGTTCAAATTTCAGCCAGCGATGCGAGAGCATACTACACTGAAAATGGTTTTTATACAATTCAATATGTGCCCAAGGAACAAATAGCCCCGCTTTTTGGCGAAGCCAGAAATGAGTTTGGCCACAAAATCGCTTTAATAAGAGATGACTTATCAGAAGATGTTAAAAAATTTGTAACCTATCACGAACTTTATCACCTACAAGACATAAAACATAAAAGCCGATTCTCGCGAGAATTAAACGCCAATTTGGCCGGTGCGCCCTATTCGTTTTTTGGTTTTGTTAAAACAATTTTTATGACTGTAACTGATTTTAGTAGAATGAAATATTATATGCAGGGTGCTGGAGAATAATTTTTTTTAAAAACAAAAAAGCAGCCGAAAGGGCTGTTTTTGTTTACTCCCACACTAAAATTTTGGTGTGGGGGTGAATAAAAATATCCACAAGGTTGTTTTGTTTTTGATATGGTATAATTTGATATGGTATAATAAGTAATCCGTTAGTGATGGCAAGGCGATTAGCCGAAGTTAGAACTTACGGAGGACTTACCCCGTGGAGTAGAAATTTGTAGGGCAAATTTCTATTTTAAATTTTTAGCAAAAAATTTAAAATTACTCCACAGGGTGTAAGAATCTGTAATGAATTTTCAAATCATTAAACTTAAAAAGGAATATCCCGATTAAACGCTCCCTAAAGTCGGTCGCGTTTAACAGGATCTAAGAACTCGTAAATTCACTCGTGGCTAATCGCCACTTCATTCATTAACGACTTCTAAGACATGCAGTTTACAGTGCCAAAATTTTTGGAAAGAGAGTCAGTGGTGGCTTTTGGTTTAACATTTAAAAATTTAGCCATTATGGCTGGATTGGGATTTATTTTATTTGTTTTGTATTATATTTTGCCAAAAGTTATTTTTGTTTTATTGACAATTATTGTTGGGGGTGGTTTTTTAGCGGCCACATTTATTAAAGTGGGCGGACAAACCTTGCCTCAAATTATTTTCCACTCTTTTGGCTTTTTGCTTGGAGGGCGGGTTTATGTTTGGGACAAAAAAAGAGCAAGCTCCCCAATTACATTAGTTGAAAAAAAGGTTAAAAAAGTTGAAAAAAGAGAGGCGCCCTTAAAAATGGCCCCCCAAAGTCGGCTATCTTCTTTGGGGGCGAGGTTGGATTTTTCTCCGAAAGTTTCAGGGGAAGAAAATGAAGTTTGAACTTTCAGAGAACCCTGTTGAATGCCCTTTGGGCAATTTCGCCAAAGGCGAAATTATTTAACAGGGTATAAGAACTTCTAAATTTCACGGTTCGCTAATCGCTCACCATTCAATTAAGAATTTCTAATATGTCATTTTCATCCACTCAAAATTTTTTGCAATTTAGCCAAATAAAAGAGGGCGTAATGATGCTTAAAAATAAATCCTTCAGGGGGATTTTAATGATATCTTCGGTTAATTTTGATTTAAAGTCAGAAGACGAACAAAACGCTATTATTTATCAATTTCAAAGTTTTTTAAATTCCTTGGATTTTTCCTGTCAAATTGTTGTTCAATCAAGAAGGTTAAATATCACTGGTTATTTTGACAAACTAAAAGAGCTTGAAGAAAAACAAGAAAACGAGCTTTTAAAAATTCAAACAACAGAATATAGAAAATTTATTGAAGGGATGGTGTCTGGGGGAACAATTATGACCAAGCAATTTTTTGTTGTTGTGCCTTATTCTTTGGGAGAGGGGTTAAACAATGGAGGGGCTTTGAAAATAAATCCCAAGATGCCCTCGTTTACTGAGGAAACCATTAAAAGATGCAAAGAACAACTAATGCAAAGAATGGAGTTTGTGGCCATTGGTTTAAAAAGGTGCGGGCTCAATGTTGTGCCCTTAACCAGCCCAGAAATGATAGAGCTTTTTTGGGGCTTGCATCATCCAAAAGAGGCCGAGTTTGGTTATTACCCAGAAATTATTCCAGAATTGATTAAATAAATGACGCCCCGCGAAAGCGAGCCGAAAAGCCGAAATTTGAGCGGCTGGTGTAATTTACCCTGTGGAGTAATTCTAAATTTTTTGCTAAAAATTTAGAACAGAAATTTGTGAGACAAATTTCTACTCCACGGGGTGTAAAAATTCGTAAATTCACTCGTGGCTAATCGCCACTTCATTCATTAACGACTTTTAACATGCCATTTCAATTACCATTTTTTAAAAAAAAATCAGAAGAACAGCTTGAAGTTAAAGCCGAAGACATTGACATTGCCGATATTATCGCTCCCTCCCTTGTTGAAGTAAAACAAAATTATTTAATATTGGGAGAACGGCTTTGCAAGTCCTTTTTTATTTTTTCTTATCCAAGATATTTAACAACTGGGTGGTTAGCGCCAATTATTAATGTTAATTTTCCAATGGACATCTCCATGCATATTCATCCGGTTGAGTCGGGTTTAATTTTGAAAAAATTGCGGAAAAAAGTTACTGAAGTTCAAGCAGAAATTGAAGAAAGAGAAGAAAAAGGCCTAATTCGCGACCCTTCTTTGCAAACTGCCTACGAGGATATTGAAAATTTAAGAGACGAACTTCAAACTGCCAGAGAAAGAGTTTTTCGGCTGGGGCTTTACATTACAATTTACGGGGATTCAGAACAAGAACTGCGAGAAACAGAAACATTTTTGCGTTCAATTTTTGAGTCCCGGTTAATTTACGTAAAACCCGCCTTAATGAGAGAAAAACAAGGATTTATTTCTTGTATGCCTTATGGCATTGACGAGTTAATGGTAAACACGCCCCTAAATACAGCGCCATTATCAAGCATTTTTCCTTTTGTTTCTCCCGACCTATCAGCCAACGAGGGCATTCTTTATGGCATAAACCTACACAACAATTCTTTAGTTTTGTTTGATAGATTTACTTTAGAGAATTTTAACCTTGTAATATTTGCTAAAGCGGGCGCTGGAAAATCTTATTTTATTAAGCTGGAAATTTTGCGTTATTTAATTCAGGGGGTGGATATTATGGTGGTTGACCCAGAAAATGAATACGCTTATTTAACCGAATCGGTTGGGGGATCGTTTTTTAAAGTTTCTTTAAATTCAGAAAATCATTTAAATCTTTTTGACTTGCCAACTCCACGAGAAGACGAAGACCCAGACGATGTTTTAAGGAGCAATGTTATCAATATGGTGGGGCTTTTTCGCTTAATGCTTGGAGGGCTCACAGCCCAAGAAGACGCCATTATTGATAGAGCCATCACCGAAACATACGCGGCTCGGGACATTGTGCCAAACTCTGACCCCACCTTATGGAAAGAAAAAATTCCCTTACTTTCCGATCTTGAGGCGGTTTTATCGTCAATGGATGGCACAGAGTCATTAGTTGAAAGATTGCAAAAATACACCAAAGGAAGCTATGCCAATTTTTTTAACTCTCCCACCAATATTTCAATAGACAAGGGCTTTACAGTTTTTGGCTTGCGCGATATGGAAGATGAGTTAAGGCCAATGGCAATGTTTATTATCTTGCATTTTATTTGGAATACCATTAGAGAGTCGCTTAAAAAAAGAATTTTATTGATTGATGAGGCGTGGTGGATTATGCAGTCCGAAGACGGGGCTTCATTTTTGTATGGTATTTGCAAAAGAGCCAGGAAGTATTGGCTTGGAGTAACAACCATCACCCAAGATGTTTCTGATTTTATGAGATCTGACTATGGCAAGCCAATTGTTAGCAATTCTTCTTTGCAGTTTTTATTAAAACAAAGCTCAGCTGCTATTGATGTTGTCAAAGAAACATTTGCTTTAACCGATGAAGAAAAAAATATGCTTTTGCAGTGTGATGTGGGAGAAGGTATTTTTATTGCTGGGCAAAAAAGAGTGGCTTTAAAAGGAGTGGCTTCTTACACAGAAGACCAAATTATCACCAGCTCTCCTGAAGAGTTAGTGAAAATAAAACAGGCCAAAAAAGACCTTGAAACCTAAAACATGAAACATGAAATTTGCAACATAAGGCATAAAGCCCTTAAGAAAGTTTTGTTTGGTTTTTTGGTTGTCATTTTTATTTTAATGGGAAGATTTGCTTTGGCTTTGGAGCTTTCATATCCCAACATCCCGGGATTGGGTCGGCTGAGCGATTATCAAAATGTAACCACAAGCCAGCAAATTGGTTTTATCACAAGCTATATTTTTAAGCTGGTGTTTTTTATATCCATTGGGGCTGGTTTGATTGCTTTGCTTGTTTCGGGGGTTTTGTATATTGTTTCTTCTTCAAGGCCCAAATATTTAACTTTATCAAAACAAATGGCAAGCAACGCCATGCTGGGGCTTTTTATTTTAATTTGCGCTTATTTGTTTCTTTATTTTATAAACCCTCAATTGCTTTCTTTAACATTACAAAAACCAGAACTCAAACAAATTACTTCAACCACCGCCAGCCCATACAACCCCAACACAGTAGTGGCTCAAAGGGTTTCGTTTGCTGGGGATTTAAATAGCTCGTTAGATAACTTAGAAGAAGAAATCCATATAGACAAAAACAACCAGTATTATGAAAAAATCAACGGAAAGGATTGCTTAACTGATGGCTACGGAGGAACAATGGATAAAAATGGAAAGTATCTAAGAGATATGGACGAAAAAGATCCAGTTAGGATGAATGGATGTGTGCTACCAACAAAAAATATTGTTGCTATTGCCCCCTCAAAAAATAATCAAGGGTTTTGGAACAAGGTTTTTGCTTTTTTGTTCACAGGCGCTCAAGCAACAGGAGAAGTTCAAGACCAAGTAATATATAGAGCGGAAATACCTTTGCGAGAAACAGCCGACGCGTTAAAAAAAGTGGCTCAGTTGGTTTTGGAATTGCAAGATTTGCAAAAAAAATGTCAATGCGGAATATCGCTTGGATATTCTGATACATCTTTGGGCAATTCTGGATGCAAGCCCGGGCTTGAAGATAAAACCAAAATAACTCAAAACCAAATGAATGGCCAGGCCTGTTTGAATCAAGCAGATAATTGCGGAACAGCAAAAGATTACAATGGATGTTTAACTTGCGATTTACATGATGTGCGAGAAACAAAAGATGGGGCGATCCAAGTTTGCGCAAGATATGGGGGAGTATGCAAGCCAGACCAATTAGTGGGTGATACAATAAAATCAGATCCTTGTTGGATTTTGATAACAGATGCTAATACGGAAGGCCTTCTTCGTATTCCCACCACTCCTGATGACTGCCAAAAAAATAACGGCGTTGCTCCAAAAGACGCGCTATTCCCCACAAAAATAAAAGTAGACGCTTTAATCAAATATAAAGTTTTGCAAATCCAAGAACAGCAAGCCAAATTGCAAGCCAGAGCAAAAATAGACGCCCGATTTTTAGACAGCGCTGACTTAATCCTTCGCGCTTTAAATGCCAATAGTATTGAATTTTCCACCAGCCAAGCTACAGGGTATTGGGGTTTTGATTTTGCCAATGAAGCCAAAAAAATACAAGATGCTGGTTATCCTTTGGTTGTTTTAAATACAAACGGATATAGTGACATGAATGCTCCTATAGTTATTGATACTAAAAATAAAAGCGGATTTTTAGCTCGGTTAAAGTCGCTTTTTTCTCCGCTTACTGCTAATTTTGCTTGGGCTCAAAGTATGTATGATAAACAAGCGATTAACGATGCTTTTATTATCACCCAAGCGGTCAGTGGCAGTGATTTCTTTTACATTATTCACGCTCCAGCAGGAGTGCAAGATCTAACTATTACCGACAAAAACAACGCCATTGCCAGAGATGCCAGAAGATATAATTTGTTTTCTTTATTAACCGACTTGCCACTTGAGGGAATTGAGCAAATTTTTAGGGATTGCCTAACCTCGGCTTTTGGGCAAGCAACCTATAATTTAAATCAAGGCCAAATTGAAGATGTTGTAAAAGCAGTTATGGATAGCGGGGCGGCTGACCACTTAAAAGCGGTTATTCAAAATATGAAAGATAAAATAGCCCAAGCTACCATTGATGGTATAAAAGATGGAATTGTTAGTGACACTAACGTTGCTCTTATTAAAACATATTTAGTTAAATGCGCTTCAGCTGGATGCAAAACTAACAATGAGGCAGCGCAAGACATTATTACAAAGTTTTCCCAAAATAATTGCCCAATAGCGTCTGCATTAAACGACACCTGCTGTTATTGCGTTAAAAATTTAATATCTAATGGGGTGCCTCCAAATTATCTTTCCAAAACATTTTCCCATCTTTTTGACGCCAGTTTGGCAAGCGAGCTGCCAAATATTAGCAGTATTTTAAATACAAATGTTATAAACATTTTATTTCCAAATGATTCAGAACACACAATTGGCAAATTTTTAAACACGCCAATGAAGAATGTTTATGACACAATTTTTAAAGGCGCTTTGTCCACACCCTTCCAAGATCAAATTCCCGGGCTCAACACCTTGCTTGACAAGCAAATGAAAGATGTGTTGCCAAGCTTTATTGTTAATCAAATTACAAGCTTTAATAATTGGTTTGATGACACAGTTAGTTCAACAAAATCATTAGCTAAAAGCGCTTCTAAAAATATGGCCGACGCTTTAGTAAAAGAATATGTTGGGGACCCAATGCACGAATGGGCACAAAACCAATTTGACAAACTTGGCATTGGCATTGAACACTTAACTCTTTCTGCTTGTTTTGAAAAATTAGAGCAAGGATATGTTTATAAAGATAACAACGGGCAATATTTGAAAGGCAGGACAAATTTTGTAGGAAAAACAGAGGCGGATTCTGGAAAGTGTGTTTTAATGACGCCAGGTGAAATTACCACATTAGCAAAGCAAGAAATAGAAGTACCCCAAAGTTTTGTTTTTGAAGACGCAACAGATTTATCAGAAACTGCAAAAATAAAAAGTGTAAAGTATTTTTCAGTGCCAAAGAAGTCTGCTCAATCAATTTGCGGGAATGTTGCCGGGTATGCTTGGGATGGGAGCGAGGGGGGTTCTGGCTGTTATAAACAAGATAATTTAGCTCAAGATGCAAAAGCTGCAGCAGACACCATTACCAGTTTGGATAAAACCGAAACATATATTGCTGGAGGTATGGTCAATTACGCAGAAAAAATGGCAACCGCTTTTACCGAAACCGCTTTGCAGTTTGCTTTGGCTTATGCTCGGGTTTTTGTGGAAGATAATTTTATAAACCCCTTAATGGGTTATTGGAATGCCATTTCTGGTTTTCAGCAAGGTATGGAGGACTTTTTAACAACATCAGTGAGAGGAATTTTACCCGCTCAAATCTCTGGAATTTTACAAAGCAATATAACCACTCAGTTAGGCAATTTTTGTGATCAATACAAAAAAGAAAAAGCGAAACTAACTGACATACAAAAAGCTAATAATGAGGAAGTAAAGTTTAATTTTACAATTGATATGCCAAAAGGCGTTTTTTGGGATGGTAAAAACTCCATAGAGCAAAAAATGGATATTCCCCAAGAAACAGGCGACGCAATTTGTAAAATTGACAAGGCCTTTAACACCACTCCTTGGCAAGAAATAACAATAATGTGCGACAGAAACAACAATACTGCGGTGGGAGACAGAGTGCCTCTTGAAGACAACCTTTGTAAAGGCGTTGAAACCTTAAACAGCAAACTCATTGATGTTTTAAGCAGTATTTGCATTGGCGGGGAAGATAAATGTTTTGATATTAATAACTGGTTTAACAGACCGCTGTTAAGCATATTTTTCCCCAACTCTCCTTTAGACGCTATTAAAAAGCTTGTGGGCAAAGATGGCACGCCAAAGAATTTGGTTTGTGGAACACTGCCAATTTTAAAGCAGGAGAATAATAACTTTATAGCCCCAGCGAGCTTGTGCCAAAATATTATCTCCAGCCAGTTTGGCATTATTCCGGTTTTTAAAAAGGACTCAGAACTAACATCAGATCAAATAAATTTAAAGCCCTGGTGCGCTTTTGTTTATGGGGCTTGCTCACCCAGCGTGGCTTTTGGGCAAACAACAGTGGGCAAGATTATTAAAGACACCATAGTTAAGAGCTGTGGTTCCTATGGCAATCAAGCCAATTGTCCCGGGCAATGTTATTGCAAGTATTATTGCCCAAAAATAACCAATAGTTCTTGTTATGCTGATGAAAATGTGTGCCAAACTTGCAGTTCTTTAGCACAAAATTCAATTTTTTATTCTTTAATTTCTTTATCAACTCAAAAGCCATTGCTGAGCGATAGGAGTTCGAGCCAAAAAAATGATGAAACGCAATTTTACGCTGATATGGATAATGATTTTCCAGTGTTTGATAGCGATATTCAAGCAGCAGCTAAAAAAAGAGAAATTGCTTGGACAGATGTGGAAGAAAAAAAGAGAGCAGGTTTTGGGCTTTCTTCTTTTGTTGAAATATTAAATAAAGGTTTGAGTGTTCAAGATTTAACTCTTAGAAATTTACTTAAACAAGATGAAATTTTAGGGCTAACCCCCTATCAAGCGTTTGTGGACAAGGTTTGTCCCCAAACCGAAGAAGGCACTGATGAGCGCGCTTTTTGCGATATGCTTAATCAAGCTCCCAAAGAAGTTTTTGGGCTTGACTTGCCTTTAAAAAATTATATTAAACCTGAGGAATTTCAAATTTTATTTGATATGTTGCAAGATTTAAAAGATGGCAGTCCTTCGGATTGTCAAAAGGGCGAGCAGTTTATTGAAAGAGGCGGACAGGGCTTGTGCTGTGACGCAAATCTTAATCTTTGCTATAAGGTGGGTGAAAAACCAGCTGGTTTAAGCCAACTTTTGGATTATATGGAAACAAGAGATCCCATTGATGCTTTAAGAGAACTGCAACAAACAATGCCTGTAAATGATACAGGATTTAGCGGGGTGTTCCCTTATATAACAACAATTTCTGATTCAATGGGCTGTTTGGCTTTAAATAAAACTGTTAGGTCTGGCTGTTCTCCCACGATAATTGCTGATTTACAAGCCAATGGCTTGCCAATTGATGATCTTATTGTTCCAGCTGATCAAAACATAAATGTGTTTTTTGAAAAACAAATCAATGTTCCCCAAGCAAATATCCTGGGAATGCTAACAGATAAAAGAAACGCTGTGGCTGTAAGCTATTATTTTTACAAACCAACAGCAGGAGAAAACTTGATTTTGGTTTATAGAGAACCAAACCCAGCAA
Source organism: Minisyncoccota bacterium (assembly GCA_028718785.1). Lineage (GTDB taxonomy): Bacteria > Patescibacteriota > Minisyncoccia > Minisyncoccales > CG1-02-41-26 > STD1-80. Next base: position 23,352 of record JAQULB010000006.1, on the reverse strand, counting down.
AAGTGGCTTTTGGGGACACGCTTGATTTTATGACAACTCCAATTGGAGATATAATGGATAAATTGTTTAGCCAACAAACAATAGCTGATTATATTTGCAACCAAATAGACCCTGCTTTATGCGATGCGAAAATTGACACAGCGTGGAAAAATAACAGCGCAAAAATAACAGACATATTAAAATCAACTCCTCTTGATTTAGTGGCAACATATTTAAACAAGCCATTGTCTATTAAGTCGGGTCAAAGTTTAATGGACGCAATTTCCGCTAATACTGCTTTGGGCCAGCCAATTGTTGACACATTAGGGGCTTTAACCGGGCTTGACGCGCTTATAGGGAATAAAATTGGCGGACCTATAACTAATATAAAAGATTGGGCGGATAAAGGCGCTAAGTCCGGAGTTAAAGCGCTTCAAGACGGATTGCAAAGCGCTTTGGTTGATTGGCCCCAAAGCATAGCCCCTCAGTGGTTAGCGGAATTTTATGGATTTAATGTTGGTAAAAATACAGCCAATGATATTGCTGGCGCGCCTTGTTACCCCCAGCCAACAACTGGGGCCATGGCTGGTCAGTGTGACACAAAAAAAGGCGAGGTTGAAAGAATAACAACAAGCAACAAAAAAGAGTGTTGTATTTTGGCCAAAGGCGAGTCTTGTCAACCAAGATGTCGAGAAGTGGATGATAAAGTTTTGCAATGCGATGTATTGTCGGGAGAAAGACCAAGTGTGGAACAACAATTTATTGATGGCGCGGTTCACCGGATATGTTGTTTTGCGGGCTCTGAAACCAATAATCCCGACGACAACACATCTTATGGTTTTCAAACAACAGAGCCATTAACATGCAGACCAAAGCCACTAGAGGGTTGTGAGGCAAATGAGGTGGAAAACCCCAACGACAACAGCAAGTGTTGCGTTCCTGTAATAAAGTTTTGCAAAAAAGCCAGAGCAGTTAATTTTGACGCAGGTGGCAAGTGTCGAGCATCAGATGAAAACGGAGATTCTTCTTATGAAACAAAAGACCAAGCAAACGGCGTTTGTAAGTTTTACGAAACTTACAAACAAACTCTCCCTCCCCTTCCCACAGGAACAACTCCAACTGTTGAAGACCAAGGTTATTGTTGCTCCACAGTGAGCCAGTGTATTGTTAATAGATTTTCTTCGCATTTAGAAAATGTGGCTGAAATGATGGCTGATGGACAGCTTCCCTTGGATTCGCTTACCAAGTAAAAACAATGAAAAAGAATTTTCTTAAAAAAATTAATAAATTTGTTTGCGTTTTAACGATTTTGTCGTTGTTTTTGCAATTTGTTCCAGCTCGCCAGCCCGCTCAGGCCTCTTTGGTTGGGGACTGGTTAAAAAAGTTAACCACCAAGATTGCCCTACCAGACATTACCGTAACTGAAAAAGGCGCTTTAAAAGTTGGCTCATATCCTTTAATTAACAACCTGCCAAATAATTGCGCCCAAAAGGATGGGAATGGAAATTGCATTAAACAGGTTAATCCATTTTCGCAATTCACATTAAGCATTGACGGCAAACAAGTCCAAAGCCAAATTGATTTAGAGGAGCCAGATCTTGTGCCTGGTTGTTTAGATAAGTATATTGAAGCATCTTGTGATGAAAAAAAGAGCTTTGATGAAAAAGTAGTATGCATAGCAGATACAACGAGTATGCTCAAGGGTATGCCAAGCGAGATTCCTCCAGATTGTATTAATTCTAAAAAAGGCGAGCTAACAATTCCCAAAACATCTTTGCCAGAGATTTGTGAATTGTCCATCCCCTTGCCCGGGGATAATAATTGCTCGGGATCTGGGGAAAAATGCGAAAGCAAAATATTGGCAAAAAATAAGGCCTGCATTTATTTAAACAGGTTGCAAACATCAGCGGCCCAAGAAGTTTACTCAGCTTTTAAAATTTTCAACGCCACCGATCCATTCACGGATTGTTCGTTTATAAGAAACTGTCGCACCAATTGTTCGTTGAGGATTGGCGAAGTGGCTTTTAGCGTTTCGTTGCTTGATGTGGCGGCTTTATTTATTCCTGGGGGCTGGCTAACAGTTATTCAGAAAATTTTAAACATTGCCAAAATGATAAATCAGGCGTTTAAAATTTACACTGCCATTAAAGACGCTTTAAGCTCTGGGGTTACATTTTTAAATGATTTGTTTAATGTGATGGGGCAATTATCTTCAATGTATGCCAGCTTTACTAATTTGGGTTTAAAGTGGAGCGATGTTTTAATATATGGCGGGGGCGCTGTGGCGTCTATTTATGGAGGCAATCAATTAAAAGAAATTGGGGTGAGCAGTGGAGGAAATATTGGCTGGCTTGAAGGCAAGGCAGGAAGCGCTTTAACAGCTGGCAATGGGCTTTTGGGTGGAGTGGCTGCCAGCGCGGTTTTAAATACCAGCAGGGTTGAAAAAGCGGTTAATGGAATGCAAGATATGCTTGGTAATTTTGCTCAAAATAACTTAAAGTTTGCAACTGCTAAATCATCAGCCATACAAGCCAATGAAAAGTTAAAATCAAGCGTGGAAAATATAAGAACCAGTTTTAAAAATGAGGATGAGTTTTCATTTTTCTTTCAAATAGAAGCCCAAAGCGACAAGAAAAAACAACTAACAAGCATTTTAAACGATTTTCAATTATTTTTCCGCTCAGTAGATGAGTTTATGAGCGATATTTCCCAAACCGCTAATTTGAAAGACGGCAGTAATTTAAGCGATTTACAAAAAGGTGACTGGAGCGATTTTTGCGACCCAAGCAACAAAGATTGTCCCATTGAAAACTATCCTTATTACTGCACAACAACATTACCCACAAGAAATATTGAGCTTGATTTTTCGGGATATGTGAATACGGGAGACGAAAGTAGCCCGTCATTTCTTTGCTACTTGCGAAATGGTGTTAAGATTGGCGAAAGCGCAAAGTGTACTGGCACTTGGCTGGATAATTTTATAACTGCCACTGATGGCTCGCAAACATGGAAAGACGCTTTTGAGCTTTTAAATCCCGAATATATCGCAAAAAAAATTGTGGGTTGTGAAAACCCTTGCCTTGATGAATCTTGCCCACCAACAGCGGCGGAAAAAGGACAATGCGATTTGATTTGCTATAAAAGTAGTGGCAAGTGTGATATTAGTTATCAAAATAAAAATTGGCGACTTTATTGGGAGGACTTAGGCAGACGAGTTGGCACTTATAAAAACTTTTTATTGGCTCGGCAGTATTTAATTAGCCACGGAAAAGACGCAATTGCGGTAACGAAAATTTTAGATTTGTTATTAGGAGGGAAGGGAAAATGCGTAAATGTTTGTAGTAATCCCAATATAGTTCCGGATTATAGAAATCTTTATGAATATGAGTTTCCTGGTGGTGTTGATCGCAAAGGAACCACAGTGGAAGGCAGGCATTCAGATTTTTTGCATTATATGGTTGATTTATTTCCGTCTCTTAGTTATATAAGAGAACTCGACGCCCTATATTCAGAAAGCACAAGCTGGGGTGGCTCCGAAGATAGCCCGGGTGTTCGTCAGAAAATAGAAGAATCTTTACAATCTCTGAGAATAGGCATTCAAAGAGACATAGGGTTTTTCAGCTTGGGATTAAATCAAATTAAAAATAATATAGAAAATCTAAATACTTGCGTTGATAATTTACACACAGCCCCTAATCCATTGGAGGGGGCACAATACTGGGAAAACATTTTGTTTTACTCAAATACTCCCACCCCAATAAATTCTAGCGCTTGGAGCCAAGGATACAACGCAGATGTGGCATACGAGAATTGGGATGAAAAAATCAATATTTTAAAGAGCAATGCGGAAAAAATTGATGATGTTAAACAAGCGTTAGAGCTGGGTGTTTCCCCAGAACAGCCCATTGTGGTTTATAAAATCGCTCAAGCTAATGATATTCTTGAAAAAATTAAAGCAACAGCCCAAACACTAAACGATGACAACAAAGAGCAGTGGCAAGCTTTGGTGGATCAAATAATTAATTCTATTATTTATGGCAATCCAAAAGACGGCTTCAATGGCACTTGTTCAGTGGAGTCCTGCCCAATAGACAACACACAAGATATAACCACTTGTTTAAGAGACGACAGGGGAAATTGTCGGAATTGTTACGCAAAAGAAAATAATATGGTTTTAAGAGATAGGTGCGAGGGTGGAATTTTTCAAACTAAAATTTTTGGAGATAATGAAACATCTTGCAAAAATTATTTGAATTGTTGCGCTGATCAAGGCAACAGCCCGGGAGCTAATGCTTGTTGTGATATTGGAGTTGCTTGCGACAAGGGCTTGCAAACTAACAAAGATTTATATTTTGGCAATCCAGACACAGGAAGTCCAAGCTATAAAGAAGAATGTGATGATTGCTTAAACCAAAGCTGTGAAGATTGTTCAAGCAATCTTCCGGGAGGCGCTGTGTGCGGTAATAATAAAACTGAAACAGGCGAACAATGTGATGATGGAAACACAGAAAGCCAAGACGGCTGTTCGTTTGATTGTCAATATGAAAAATACAAATGCAATGGGGCGGTATGTAGCAATGTGGGAAATGGTAATGGTATTTATACAGATTCAAAGTGCGAGAATAAATGTGTGAGCGCGCCACCTGACTCTGGAAATTATAAATGCCGAGATATCAGCAACCAACTAGGAACAGGCGCTAATTATTGGTGCAAGTGCGTTGAATATCCCACACAAGAAAGCAGTTTTGTTTGTGCCAATAGAATGCTTAGCGATGTTCCCCAAAGAAAAGATTGTTACTCCACTGAGCAAAATTGTATAAATAATGTTGGTACTCCTGATATTACTCCCCCTAAATACAAATGTTCTGGTTCGCCAGATTATGTGTGTTCAGAAAATTCTTCAGGTGTTTACACTTCGCTTGCAACTTGCCGAAATTCGTGCCAAAAACCAAATCCAAATCTAGGTAGCACCCTGTGCCGTTATCTTTTTGACATTAGCCCATTAGCTCCTTGGTGTAATTGCCAAGAAAGTCCTCGAGATACCGACGCTCAATGCGCTTTTTTAAGGGGTTGTTATCCCCTTGAATCAACTTGCAATGACAATGAGCTTGCAGGAACCACTCCTCCCCCCCCTGGTTCAAATACAAAACATTATAGATGCTCTGGGGCAAATTGTTTAAGAGATGATGAAAACGGCGCTTATACAACATCAAATTGTGACAATAGATGCAACGCCACATCGCCAACTTATAGTTGTCGTTTGGTGGATGTTAACGGACCCAAGCCCTATTGTATGTGCCAAACAGGGCCAACCTATGAGTCCAATATGAATTGTATAAATAGGGGGGATTGCTATGTTGATTCGCATTGTTCGGTTTCAGGGAAAAGCGCCTCGCCGTTTGCTAAAAATATTTTAAATAATTTACAGCAAAGATTGGAAAGTTTTGCTAAAAGTTTAATTGCTATTCCAAAAGTTTTTGCTCAAACAGCAAAGCAGTATTGTTATTCTGGCTGTGTTATTAACACTTGCCCTAACACGCTATCAGAATGTAACGCTTCTTTTGATAATTTTTGCAGAACCAGCAACCGTTATTGTGCGTTGGAGCAGAATATTTACGATAAGTATAAATGCTTTGAACATTACGAACCAATTTATAGCAATGGTTGTGTTGAATACAACGAAGGCAAAACACAGATAGAGAATCTTGAGGCCCAAAGGGGAAGTTTAAAAAACGCCATAATTACCATTGACGAGAACTTACAAAGCGTAATCAAAGACATAAGCGATTCGTTTCAAGGATTGCAAAGCGACTGGAACGCTCCAATGGAATGGTTTTCTTCAGAACATCAAGAATCAGCCACTGCCAGCACTACGATAAATAAAATCTTAAAATTAAAAATTAATTCTCAAGACATTATAGGCAAACAGATTCCCGACGCCCAAAGCGCCATTGCCACTATTAACGACAATATAACAGCGTTGAATCAACTTATTGTGGCAGTGGGAGATAATGATCAAACAAGAACGCTAAAGAATATAGTTGATGGGTTTAACAGGGCAATAAATATTTTAAAAAACAATAGTATAGATATGAATGGAGATGGCGTTGTTAATCTTGATGATTATGGTGTTATTGATTTTGCTTACGCAAAAATTGGACCACAAGGGCTTGGTAATTTGTATCGATGTGGCGTTGGTAAATGCTCTGGAAGTCCGGGTAATAGCACATTTCTATGCAAATTAGCGTGCTTTGAAGAAAGCAATGGCCGAACATTTGACCAACTAACAGTTTATCCTGATATTTTATTTGATATTGAAAACGCGGCTTTTGGCTTAATTCAAGCAGGTGAAAATATAAAAGCCATTGAGCCGTCAATGGATATGAACCCAGTTACTATAAAACCAAACTTGGTTGATGAGGTAGACGAAAAAGTTCAGTGTTGCAGAGCTGGTTGTCCACAAGAAAATAATAATAGTTGCAGTTTTTATAGGTCTCCCCTTGATAAAGATGGCAATGCCACGCTTGATAAAGATGGCAAGGTTATTACAGAAACAATTTCGTGCTCTTCTTGGACATTAGCGTCAAAAAAATGCGATCAAAAAACATCGCTTTATGTTGGTCAACAAACTGGCACTTCAAACTACGAGTATTTTAAAACAAATTTATTGGCAAATCCATTAAGCACATTAGAAGAAAGATTCAACGCGGTTTCTGCTTCTGTGAATAATTATTTAATGTTAGCAATGCAACACGCTTTCACAGACATTCCCAAAACAGACACAACACCAAAAATAGACGCTTTAATAAAAGACAATAAAGTTGATGTTGACGAAAAAAAATACACAGATTTAGCAAGCAATGTTTTAACTCAAGCCCGATATTTGTGGTGGGATTTAATTTGGGGCAACGACACTGTTTCCCAAAAGCTTTTGCCTGCTTGCAATATCACAGAACAAATTTTAACCAATAATCCAGCAGATATTCAAAGCCAGTGCGAAAACCGCTTAACTCAAAAAGAGGGCGATGTTTTTGTAAATCTTAGCTTGCTACCTCCCAAAGCTCTGCCCCCAAACGCTCAAGGTACGGGAAATACTGAAGAGGGCTACAACACGCTAAAAAATCAATGTAATATTTTAACCAGCGTTGATTTAGATGTGTTGGAAAATTTAAAAGATAATTCCAAGTATATTAAAGATAGAATTGACCAGTTAAACAAACTTCGCGGGGATGTTGGACCTGACCACATAAAATGTCCAAAATGGTTTTGCCTTAATCCTGATAGTGGAACACGGGGGGCTGGCATGAATAAAGTTGACCCGTTTTGTGTTAAAGTAACAAACAAATATTGTCAAAGCGCGCTTGATGCCAGCGAGGGGGTGATATTATGCGACAAAGGTAGCAATGCCCCTAATTCTTATGAAGATGGGCAAAGAGACATAACCCCCAATATTGTTTGGGATCCAATCGCCAATCCAACAGATGGCTCTAAACAATGGCCACCAGTTGGCGCAAATAATTGGCAAGGCGCTCAAGATATGTGCATATCAACCCAGCAGGAGATTGCCAATTTAAACGCCTTAAAAGAGGTGCTCACAAGCATTGGGGCTATTGATGACTTGGGAGCTGTTATATACGATAATTTAGATGGATTAGCCAAGCAGTGCAACAACCTTAACTATCAGATTGATTTTGCTAGGGATTGTTATAATTTTAGTATTTTGCAAAAAGCGTTTGGTGGTAAGGTGGCAATTGACGAAAATTGGAAGGACTGGAATCTCAACGAGTTCACCACAAAACCGCCAGTGTGGAAAGATGGAAAATTACAACCAGGCACAGGCGAAATTACAAGCCAAGATGAGGATATAGCAAATGTAAAAAAAGCGGTTAGCGGATTTTGCCAATCAAATGACGCCACTCAGGGAAAAATTATCACTGCAACAATAGACCCAAAGAATTCCAACAAAAGTATCGGGGACTTTTTTGGATGCTCTTCTATTCCATTGATATTTGGCAATGACTTAGGAGTTGACTTAACCGCCAACACAGCAGATGCCCAACAAGCCAGAGAAGTGGCCTTAAAGCTTTGCTCTCAATCAACCACGGATATGCGAACGCCCTTGAATGAAATTATGAAAGTGCTTTCAGTTTTATTGGGAGTTAAGTCATACACAGCAGCCAGCAATGGGTTAAGCGCTTTGTATTTTGACGCGCAAAAAGTTCGCCAAAGAGCTGAGGATGTTGTAAATTTAATCAAAGAAGCGCCTAAAAAATTTGCTGAATTATGGAATTCAACAGATGAAATTCAAAAAATCACTAAAGATAATGTTAAAATTCAATATGTAAAGTGTATTGCAAGCCCAATGATAAGCTATGCAGGCAACAGCCAACCCTTAACAGGTGAAAATGGCGGACCAGTTTGTCCGAATGTGAACGAGCAGTTTAATCAGCTTGACGCTAGTTTTGCAATGGTAAGGCAAAATTTAAGAGCAATTGATATGACCAGACGCCAACCCACCAAAGCCATTGGACTTGGCAAGCTATCAGTGGAAATTCCCGGAGAAGATATTTATCCAATGGACCCGGATTTAAACGACATAGTGGGTCCAATTTATGAAAAAGCAAATGATATAAAAAACAAAACCCAGCTTTTGTGGGCCTTGGCCACGGCTATAAACTACGCCAACGAAAACTGCTCTTGCGGGCAAAGTTATTGCCCTCAGCTGGGGCCTGTGCCTTTGTGTATTTCTGGGTTGCCTTTAACTTTGGCGCCATTAAAAGAACCGTTTTGTCATTTAGTGTGGACCTTGCGATATCCGCTTGGATCTTTGGCTGAAAAATTAAAGCAAGAGTTGGAACAACAATAAAATAAAAAATCAAATATCAAATATCAAAGATGCAAAATTATAAATCGAAATTCAAAATTTGGAAAATAATCTTAGTGATAGTGGTTTGCGCGGGGTTTGCCCTGAGCTTGTCGAAGGGTTGGCTTAAAACCGAAGGGCCTGCTATGGCAATTGATTATAATACAAACACGGAAATTATTTGCGAGGAGCCAATTCCGGTTGGTATTGCCATTAAAAAAACCGTTGGTTTTTTAAACCAAGTTTATCAACGCTATCAAGGCGAAACAGTTAAAGACGCTTCAAAACAAATGGATGACTTAATGTCGCTTATTGCCAACAATGGCAAGGTTTGCGATTTTGATCGTTGCAAAGCGGATGTTGGCAATACTGGACCAGACGCAACACTTAATTTAAACGCTTATTTTTGGAGTGGAAGTTACACCTACTCAGTGCCTGGGTGTAAACTAAAACCAGCCACAAGCAATCCTTGTCCAGATTTAGCTAACAGCGCTGATTCTTTGGCCAAAACAGCTGCTGCCTTGTCATCCCAAGCAGATAATATCCACGCCTTGTTTGGTTCAAAAAACGAGGTTGTGCCAAAAGGACTTGAGCAAAGCGGAGAAGTGGCAGGGGAAACAAAAATTAGCGATGTTGATTTGGTAAGGCGATATATTGATAATGTTGACAAGTTTTGGCTAACCCCAAATCCCCAAGGCAATACTTGCGCTTTGTCAGAACTTGACCGAGCCAGAATTAGCCAAGGAAAAATGGGTGAAAAATATCCAATGCAGTGTTTAGACGCTTTAAGCAAGGATATGTATACAATTAAGGCATGGTCGCCAGAGTGCGAAAAAGAGTGCGCAACTTTTAGCCAAGGATGTAAAGATTGTTTGGCAAAATGTGAGGGTGAGTCGGTTTATGCCACCTTAAACTGCAAGATTTATAGCGACAGCTTTAACGATAAATGCGCGCCCTTTAAAGATGTGGCTGGACCCTTTCAGTGTTGTGGTAAATATTGCGCGGATGGGTTTAACAGCCAGTGCAAAGAATGTTTGTGCGAGGGTTTAACGCAAGAGGAATGTTTGGATTGGATTTGCGGAGGCAGTAAAGCTAACTGGGTATGCTGTCACGAAGAACCAATTCAAAACCCGCAGTGGTATAGTTATGATCAAATATTTGCGACCGTTGATGTTATGGAAACGGTTTTTGTCCCAGGACAGGGCGTAACACATAGAATAGTTGCTCGTGAGGATAGATTCGGAGTGGTCTACGAGAATATGCGAGAGGCATATGAGTATTTTTCTGATATAGACCTTGCCCTTTTGATGGCAAATACATATAAAGAATCAAGTTTTAAAAATCAAGCAGGTGGGTGTAATGTGAATTCGGGCGACAATATTGCTATCAAAACTGAAGACAAAAATGCTTTGAGGGTGATTATTGACGACTTGGCAAAAGTGGGCGTTAATCTTGATTTTAACACTGTTCCGTTGTCTTGCCGCGGTAATGATCTTCATGGAGGAGCAATGGGACCAGCTCAATTTATGCCAAGTACTTGGTTAGATTATAAAGATAGGGTGACAAAAATTACCAAAGCAACAGAAGCGAATCCTTGGGTTGAGGTTGACGCTTATGTTGCCGAAGCGTTAAAGCTTTCTGATCTTAAAAAGCTTAAGGGTAGCGAAGAAGAAGCAGTAGCGCATTATATGGGAGATGTCTCTAATGATGATATAAGGGTTAAAAAAGTTTTTTGTATGCAGAAGATATTTAAAAATCAAATTGACAACGGCTGTTTTGAGGAGACTAGCAAAACAAATAAGAATCCAGCTTGTAATGTTAATCTCGACGATTTTATCAATAAGCAGGTTAAGGAAAATCTAAACGGTTGCATTGAAGGAAAATTCATTGCCAAAAAGGGTTTGTTTGACTTTTTGGCGTTTTTAACTTTTTGGAAATAATGCGAAAAAAGTTTAATAAAATTTTTGTTGTAATTTTTGTAGCGGTTTTGCTTTTGCCAACCATTAGCTTGGCTGGTTTAAAATTGCAACAAAACTATCCTGCTATTTCTGGCATAACAGGCCAAAGTCAATCGCTCAACACAGCAGTTAGCCAAACGCAAAAAAACTCTATCATTAACACAACTTCTTTAATAAAGTATGTTTTTACTTTAATTTCTGTTGTTTTGATTGGCTTAACCACCTTGGCTTTAATAATTTCTGGGGTTCAATATCTTTCTTCAGCTGGAAAAGTAGCGGCTCAAAAGTTGGCTAAAACAAGGTTAATAAAATCTTTTTTGGGCTTGGCCATCGTGGTTTCATCAACTGTGATTTTTCAGGTTATTTCGCCCAATTTAGATTTGCCCCAAATAACTCATATTTACAGCGTGTCTAATGTGATTTTAATTTCAGACGCAGGAATGATGCGGTTAAAAACAGAAGGTCTTGCCACCACCAAAGAATACTTGGATAAATTATCTGATGACGGACTAATAAAATACTTTGGCTCTCAATCAGGCGATTTAACTCAAAATTTTGGCCAGTTAACAAAATATGCAGATCCGCAAATTTCGTTTGAAGATTTCCAACCCGCTTGCATCGGTTTTTTTGGCTCAGGCGCGGAAAATATCCAAGTAAAAACATTTGCTGGCAAAAACTTTTTAGGCGCAAGCAACACTTTTAAAACAACCGGTCCAGAGAGTACTGGGATGGAAATTGTTGGGGGCGCGGGAAATTTAGAAGTATTTTATTTTTATTTGCCAACCTACTCATCTGAGGCAAGTAATAACGAATATTTTGATATTGTAACTCAAGCATTTATAAATCCACCCAAAGAAGCGCTCTTACAATACCCTCCGCTTTCCATATCGGTTGAGGGCATTTCATCTGGAGTTTATTTGTATGGCTCAGACAAGCCAATACCAGTTGGAGTGGAGCAGGGGGACTATTTTGGCGAAGTGCCTCCAGAAACCACTGTGCAATATGTTCAAGGCAAGGGCGGGCAAAGATACTTGCAGTTTGATGTGTCAAATTTTGCTGATTCTGCTTTTGATTTTGATAAGCAGGCAGTACAAATTGAAATAAAAAATAATAGAGGCAAAGACCCATCAGTTCAAGACGATCTTTTGGTGTTTTTATTTCAAGGTCCAAATTTTCAAGGCCCCTTCCGCGCTTTTTTTGAGAAAAAAGATGGTAAGGATGGAAAAAGCGCTATTCCTGTTGCAACGATTTTTACACTTTACCCAAAAGATGAATGGTATAAAAATACGAACAATTTAGGAACAATTAAGAGCGTTTTTAGTAGCGATGAAAAAGATAGTAGCAGTTTTGTTACGCTACCAGATTCTCGTATTGGAAATACTCAAGAAACTGCAAAAACAAATATAAACGAGATGGACCAACAAGGTAAGGTTATCGGTGCTTCTTCAGCTAAGATTTTTCAGTTGTCAAAGTTTAATGCAATAGATAAAAGATATGAAGAAAGTTCTTGTGAGGCGGTTGCTTTGTGCAATGGAGAAAATTTACAGGGTTATTGTTTGGTTTTTAATGCCAACAATACAAAAGGCAGTAAATATATGTCATTCTTTTTACCGATGCCTTGGTTTACGCCCATAACATTACCCGATAGGTTTCCCGAATGGATGAAAGACATTTTAATTGCTTCCCCAGACCAGCAAGCTGCCTATCAAGCAGAAACAAACACAAAAGGATTTAAAGACAACACTGAGTTTAATGACAATATCAAATCAATTGGTATAAAGGGCAATTGCGTTGTTGCTTTATATGATAATGGTGTTAAAAATCTTGAAGAATGTTTGGACGGAACAGTTGATTCTTGCTGGGATGGAAAAACCCCGGGTGAAAAATCAATGGTGTTTTCTGTTGGCGATATGACTTCTGGTGTTGGTGAAGGGCAAGTGCCTTACTTAAATTTAAAAAACTATCCAATTCACTCTTGTGTTTCATTGGCCAGCGCTTTGCGATTAACTCCGCCCCACTCCTGCGTTTCCTCAATTGCTGTTTACCCTGTTAAATAAATCAAAAATTAAATATCCCCAAAGGAGAGCAAGCTCCCTACAGGGCAAGCAAAAATGCAAATTAAATATCAAAAATTCGAGGAACGCAGCTGGCTACAAATATGCTAATATAAAAATATGAAAACAAAAAGAATTTTAATTTTTTTCTTGCTTGGGATTTTATTAGCCACTCCTTTGGTTGGGTTGGCAGTGACACAGCCCACTCAACAGCAAACATATCCGGGTATTAACGGACAAAATTTGGTTGGGAGTTCGGCCAGTCAAAGCATTCCAGCTTTAACCAAATACATTTTTAATTTAATTGTTTGGGTTTGTATATTGGTGGCCATTTTAGTTTTAATAGCTGGGGGTATTCAGTATATTACTTCAGCTGGGGATGTTGGCAAAATGTCGGGAGCCAAAACCAGAATTTACAGCTCGTTATTGGGCCTAACCATTTTAATTGGCGCTTGGTTTGTTTTACACACCATGAACCCCTCGCTGGTTATCCCAAGCATTTCTTATGTGCCCCTGCGAGAAGGAATTGTGTTTTTCACCAAAGAAGGATACGACAAATTTAAAGCAGCAGATGACGCTTCAGTTATCAATGATTTAGTAAATGACAACCAAGCAAAGTTTATTGACTACAGCGTCCCAGACCTAACCTCTGTTTTCGGTCCCTTGTCTCTTTCTTATTGTCCTTCCGGGGGTTCTATCACTGGCGTAAAAGGTTCTTTTCCAGAAATTAGAATAACGCCAAATGATAAAGATTCTGTTAATTTTAGCGATTTTACTCCGTGGACATTTGCTCTATGGGGGAAGAAAGCTCAAGGCGCTAAGCTTGTTTTTTATGATCAAACAAATTATGCAGAAAGCTCAGGCCATTATTTCTTTGCGTATGATTTTAACGGTTTACTAAAAACAGACGGAAATGCGGTTCCCGTTAAAACAACCGATACAGCTCCCTCAAAGATTCAGGATGTTATTATTATAAATCCAGAGTATTTTAAAAATTTAAGTTCGGTGGACACTGTATCATCTTTTCAGGTTGCTATTGCGCCGTCTTTTCCAAATCCAATTGGGTTTTACACTAACACATCTGTTCCATATTTGAACGCAGCGAATTTTTTTACAGCTAATGGGGATGTGAACAAACTTTTTGACGCAAATAACAATCCAATTAGCGCTCTTACTGTTTCCGCCTGTACAAGCCGAAATGCGGGCACTGGCAGTTATTATTTTGGTTTAATAAAAGACGAGAAATTTAGAGCGGATGTTAAAACTCAAAAAACAGGGGCAATCAATCATCCGCCCTTGTCTGTAAAAATTATCTGGTCAAGTCCGGGTGTTTATTTAGTTGATTCTCATGGCGACGAGCGATATTTTGACACCTCCGTCAAAGATTTTAAAGACCCTAGCATAAATTTTGACAAAAAAGCCACACAAATAAAAATCATTAATGATATTCCGCCCAGAACATATGTTGACGCTGATGGTAATTCCCAAAAAACTCCAGCTGAACCCCACGACTTTTTAGCTATCTTACATCAAGACGACAATTTTTCTGGCAAGCTAAAAGTTTATTTTGAACAGAGAATGTATGCGAACAAGGGAGACATTGCCTCAAGCAAAGCGAAAGATAAGTTTATTCCGGCCTACACAAGTTGTGGCAACGCGGTTTCAGACGCGCCAGACGCCAATAGGTATCTACCTCAAAAACCCAGCCATAGTACCTTACTTACTCTATCAGATGAAAATTATAATATTACACTAAATCAAGCTTCGCAGGCCTCAAAAGTCAGCGAACTAGTTTCTAAAAAAGGAAATTTTTATTTTTGGAATCATTATAATTTCGGCCATTTGCCAATGATTTTATTTGACAATTATGGGAAGGTTGATACTACACAAGATGTAAAAAATATAGAATATATAGACATCCCCGATAGCTATATTACAAATAACGATACTAAATATCATGTTAACGAGGAAACTCGATACGGCGTATTAGACAAGCTTCCCTCTTCAATAGAAACTTTTGAATTATCTGACGACCCTTCTGTGTGCAAGGAAGTTAAGATTTGCACAGATAAAAAAGGTTTGGGTTATTGCTTGGCTTATACAATAGATAACGATAAGCAAGATGAGTCAAAGGTTGTTTATTATCCGATGCCTTTTTATTTGCCAGTACCCTTGCCATTTAGCAAACTTTTAACTCTTGATCCAGATTCAACTTGTCCAAAGGAATATTTACCTGTTTTTACTGAGATTGACGGAACAACAAAAAAAAGCGTAGAGTTCGCTAATAATATAAAGTCCATTATTATTGATGGTAAGTGCGCTGTTGTATTATTTGGAAAGACATTAAATACAAACTTTTGGTTCACGAAAGTTGAATATCAAGGAAATGGTGCCGCATCTCGTTCTGAGGTCTTTACTCAGTCCGATTATAACTTAGACGATAACCAAGTTGGTAACTGTGGGTCTCTTTTGGATTTCAATCGTTGGCAAGTACAGTCTTGCGCTGGCGCTATTGCGGTGTACCCCATTAAATAAATCAAAAGTCAAAAATCAAAGATTAAAGATCAAAAGTCAAAAACAACCACAACATTTGATTCAATATCAAGATGACCGTCTCAGAATTGAATAAAGATAGAGCTGAAAGTTTGACTAGCGAGTGTTTTTTGTTATAGTTATAATAGAAACAATGATAAAACAAAAAGAAATACAAAATGTGGTTAAAAGGATAGCGGAAAACTACAGACCCGAAAAAATTTATTTATTCGGTTCTTTTGCTTGGGGCAAGCCAAACAAAGATTCTGATGTTGATTTATTTATTATTAAAAATACAGAAGCAAGACATCTTGACAGAGACAAAACAGTACGGCGGATTATAAATAGAGAATTACCAGCTGACCTTTTAATTTATACTCCCCAAGAAACACAAAGACGGCTGGGTTTAGGAGATTTTTTTATTAAGAACATTTTACAAAAAGGTAAAGTTTTATATGAATCAAATTGACTCTCAAAATAAATATCCCGAATTAGCCAAAGAATGGCTTTTACGAGCTCAAGACGACGAGCTTTCAAATAAAGATATTTAGAGGGGGTTCCCCAAGCACTGTTTGTTTTTTATCGCAACAAATTGCGGAAAAAGTTTTAAAGTCCTTTCTTTGCTATCACGGTGTGGAGTTTCTTAAAGTCCACCAGCTTGATGAATTACTGAAATTATGCGAAAAAATTGATGCTGAGTTTAATTCTTTAGTTGACAATGCAGAGGACTTAACTCCTTTTTATATTTCCACAAGATATCCTGGCGATTACCCAATCTATTCTTTTGAAGATGCGGAAGATGCTTTTCAAAAAGCATTAAAAATTAAAGATTTTGTTTTAAAAAAGTTGGTCTTGTAGTTTTTACTCCACAACTTCGCGATAAGAACCGTCTTCTTTTGGCGGGGATTGGGTAAAAAATTTGACAATTAAATAAACAGGTGTTATAATATAAAAGGTTTAATTTTAGTGTTCATTAAAAATCGGATTATCGTATAAGACGATTTTTTGTTTATAAGATAGTTATCTAGATTTTTTAATTCTTGCTAATAATAGCAAGGAAAGGATTGGAAATGTTGGTATTTGTATTTTTATTAATCGTTGGGTACTTCGCACTTCCCATTGGTCTTTCTTGGTGTATTGGGGGTAGGCGTTTTCATGATCTGAGAATGCCCATGTCCTTTTTTATCGTAACTACTCTTTACTCTTTAATCGGGATAATTTGGTGGTTGGGAGCTCGTCAAAGAGGGGTTGGCCATTGGGCTGTTGGTATTATAGCAATAATTCTTTGGCTGGGAATCTTTGGCAAGGTTAGGATCAGAACACCAGAACCTGGTTTTATTGGGTTGGCCGTGGCCCTTGGTATGCCAGTACCTTATATTTTTCAAGCAGGGGTTAACTGGCTCTGGCAAAGGGGTCAACGATACATCGGAGTGGAGATGATCAAGATAGCAGCTCAGATTGAAAACAGAGAACTGCTATTTGATGGGATACCAGCTTTTAAAAAGAGGGACCCTAATGGCAAACCGTCTCTTCCAGCTGGATCTATAAAGGTTAGTTACGCTATTAGGTGGCGAATTAATTACGAGGACCCAGAGGCGGTATTAAGATTTTTTTGGAATGGACTCATTGAAGGAACATTTGCTTATTTGTCTAATAAGGGCACTATTTTTTCTCAGGCTCTTAGACAGATAGCAAAAACAACTGAGTATGAGGTTCTTTTACAGGAAGACCCTCAATTGTTTGTTCCTCCAATAGCCCATTTGCTTTTGGGCACTCCCGAGGGAGAAATGCCAAACATACCCCCCGAAGGGATGCCGGATGCTTTGGGTCTTGGTCTGTGGATTGAGTCCTTTGGGTTGGTGGATGTTTCTCTTGATCGGAAAGACGGAGCGGTTGTTATAGCAGACAGGGAAGCTGCCCAAGGGATAGCTGCTATGGCAGAGACCTTAAAGCAGTCCGGTCTTTCTGAACAGGCAATTGAAAAGTTGATTGCCCTAAAGCAAGGAGCCAAGGGGAATGTTAACTTCGGCAAGTTTGCTATTCCGTATTTCAATCCTGTTCAGGGTCAAAACCAAAACCAAAACATGGATAATGACAACGATGACGATGATGATGACAGCAATTAATTGATTGTCTTATTCGTCGTTGTCAAAACAACAAGGGAAGCATTGCCTGCTTTCCTTGTTTTATTTTATAAAAGCAATTTTACCCTATTGGTTCCCGATAGCCATCTGACTTATTTGGTTTTTGTTTAGGTTTAGCTAATTCTTCTTGAATCCTGTTGGGTTCTTTTTTTTCTAGTTGTGTTTCGGGATTGTCTATACGGTCTAATATTCTTATTTTTGCTTCTTGAGCAATTTGTTGAGATTTTTCTTTATCAATTTGCATTTCTTGGCTTAAGGTGTCAACGAATTGCTCAAAAGATATTTTTTCCGTGGCAATTTTTTTAAGTAGTTTTCCCAAAATTGCGCCATAAAAAGTTTCGCCTTTTTTTCTTTTTTCAACAATTTCATCTTCTGTTTGATTAAGACCACTGTTCTTTAAAATATCAAAAATTATATCGGTTATGTTTTCTGGAAAAACAATGTTAGTTGTTGGTTTTGTGCTTGGTTCTGCCATGTTCGTTTTTATAAAAAGTTTGGATTAGACTGGATTTCTTTAAGAAAGTTTTGTATTTTTATGGTAACATCGGGCGGGGTAGCCGGGTTTGTGGCAATATTTACTAGTGCTGTTTCATTCGCAGAGCCAGGAGTAAATAATTTTCCAAATTCTAATCTGTCGGCAGTATTTGCTTTTTTCCCATAAGCCTTCAATTGAGTGGGGTTTATATGTCGAGCGATTTCGGCGAGTTGGTCGGGAGTTTTTCCTTTTAAGGCGTCAAGCTGGAACAATTTAGAGAACTTTTCAGGGGTAGCTTTTTCGATTGATTTCTGGGTTAATTCTCTTTTAAACCTTTCTTCCTCAATTGTTTTCACTGCGGAAGGGATGGGAATGCTAGTACTAGCATAGGCGGGGTTTGTTGCTCTTATCCTTTTCTCTACTTCCTTATCAAAATCGTTTTTATTATATTGTAATTGGTCTGCTAAGTCTGGTCTGGCTGATGATAGGTCTTTACCAACTTTTTTATCAATCCAGCCAAACTCTTGAGTCGCTGCTATATCGGCGGGTTCTATTGTTTCCTGCTCCTCTGCCTTAATACGCATTAAAGCCATAAGGTTGCGAATATCTTCTTGAGTTTTCGTTGGTTTTTTGTTTATCCTTACGACAGCTGCCTTTCTGTCATCTTCACTCATCTCTTTAAGGTCTTTCATGAGAACTTCCGTGTCGAGCTCTTTCCTCCTAATCTTGTCAGCTGTACCAAGTTTAGCAAGTCCATATTGTTCGGCTGCTTTTCGTGTTTTGTATTTGCTTTCTTCTTTTAATTTTAATCCTTCGGCCATTCCTTTTTTTGTTAACCCACCCCTCTGCCGAGCCCAATTTGCCGCTCCAGCTCCAAGGTTTGCAAAGAACCCTTCTCCGGAAGCTTTCGACTCTTTGAACCCAGCTTTTGCAGTAGCTACGCCAGCTGTTACGGTGGTGCCAGCTACATCTCCAACCTTCTGTCCCATTGGTCGGCCAATTTTGCTTTGCACCAATCCTGGCAAGGATTTAGCCTTGCCCGCTAATTTATTGGCTGTGTTCATTATAATGCCGCTACCAATTGCTCTTGTTTTTAATGTTGCAATAAGGGCAATAATCATAAAAACAATCGTAATGATATAGGGTGACAATGCAGCTCCCAAGGCGTCTACTTGAGTTGCGTTGGGAATTTGATTTGACTTTGCCAAAATCATTAAATGATTAGACAAATAAAGAAAAAATGCAGCTGGTATACCAATAAAACTCCAGCTAACAAACCAGCCCCACCACTTTTGGAACCATTGTTTAGAAAAATCAAAAATACGCAAGAAAAATGCTATGGGCGATAAAATTACTAAAAGCCAAATTATAAAATTGCGTAATATGAGTAAAAGTCCAAAAATCATCATAACAGATCCAGCTGCAATTCCATATAAACTATTCAAAAAATATCTTGTTACCCAATATACCATATTGTCCCATGCGTTTTTTTCGTTTATAGTACCCATTGCGTCATGAGAGGATTTATAAGAATCAGCGATAGAGTTAAAGTTAACTTCGGAAAGGAAAAAATTCATTATAATGTTTGCGCTATCAACAATTAAACCACAGATTACTGGAGTAAAGTTTATCAAAAGAGCAATTATTATTAAGGTTGTAAAAGTTTTTTTAGTGTTAAAGCTGGCAAAATTCAAAGCCGTGGCCAAGCCAATATATGCTAAACCCAAAATAAAAAACATATTAGTTAAATCCCGCAAAAGCGTCCAGCCAATTTGGATTATTGTATTGTTTGCTGGATTTGTCATCGACATTCCACCAGTGAATTTTCCCATAATGCCCCAATTCAAAATATCCAATCCCAATCCTAAAAAAGCCCAGCTGAGCGCCCAACCAAAAGCAAGTACAGCGAGAATTAACATTCCTCCAGTAAGAGCTTTTGTGGCAAGTCCGCCGATTGTTACACCTACTGTTGTTGCTATTCCCGTTAGTATGGCACCCCCAAGAACTGCCCACCCCTTCTGGCTGTTTGGTATTTTTGACTGTAATTTCTGAAGCATTTTAAACATAGTTGACTATTTTTGTAAAACAATAAGCCAAGTTTTATAATATGGGGCAAGGGGAAAACTTTTAGCTTGTGATTTTATAATATTAAAGCCAGTTGCTTTGGCAATACTTTTTATTTCTTGAAACTTTAAATATTTTGCTTTTTGCCAAGCTTGGAAAAATCGGGTGAAAAAAATTGATAATTTTGTGAAAATCTTGCAATGGTCAACTGAAATTGTATCTAAAAAAACTAATCCACCCGGTTTTAGGGCACGGTGGCATTCGGCAAAAAATTTTTCTGGATTTAAATGGTATAAGCTATCAACGCAGGTGATGAGGTCAAAAGAATCGTTGGGAAAGGGAATGTCTTCAGCTTGGGCGATTTGAAAATTGGCATTGGGGATTTTCTTTTTTTGACATCGTTTTATCATGCCAGCGCTTGCGTCAATGCCAAAAACTTTTAAACCCTTGGCCTGAGCGGTTCGACTGAGCTCGCCGAAGTCTCGGGTCGAAGGCCTGCTTCTTTTGACAAGTTGTTTTAAAAAAGCGCCTGTGCCACAGCCAACATCTAAAACACTGCTGTTTTCTTTAATATATGGAGCAATAAATTTTATGGCTTGTTTGTGATGGGCTTTTAAGAATGGGCCAATAAACCAGCCGTCGTAATATTTAGCAAAATTATCGTAAGGAGATGACATAAATAAAAAGTATTTATTCATATCGGATTTTTATTCCGATATGCACAAAGGGGGTCGGGGAAATTGGGTATTTCCCCGTGTAGGAAAACAGCGAGCTTGCGAGCGTTAGAAACCGAGAGGTTTCTAAAAAACTAGCAGGAGCGAAGCGAACTGTTAGTTTTATTGTGTAATGTTTTAAAGGATTTTGCAAGGATTGCTAATTAGAGATTTTTATTAAATATTCATTGATATATTTAGCATAAAGATCAAAGTCATTCCTATCTTTATAAAGCGATTCAATAAATATTTTTGGGCTTAGCTCGTCATATTTGTGGACTAAACGATTTCTTATTCCCACTACCGGAGCTATTTTTAAAGCAAAATTTTTTGGCAAAACATTATTTTCACCCAAAATATAAAAAGTGCCCTGTAAATCATCGGAAATCTTTAAGTTGAGTTCTTTGATGAAGTGCTGGTTTATATCTATCATTGCGTCAACAATTAGCTGACATAATCGCTCGGCAATGTGCATTTTCTCGCTGTCATTTAAAATTTCTTTAACTGAAAAACGAAAGAGGTGGTTGATTTCCTCTGTGTATTCGGAAATCGTGTTGAGTTTTTCTAAAATAAAAGATTCTTGAAATGTCATAATTTTATCCAGCCACTTTTACTAATTTTTTCCGCAACCTTTGGAATTTTAGCTCATAAAAAGGTTTTGTTTCAATGTATCGCTTGAAAGAATAAACGCGCAAGCGAGCAAAAAGCAAAGGATCTTTTTGGTTTTGGTATAAAATTTGGCAATTTTGAAAAATGCCAAAGACCAGCAAGGGAGAGGCGTTTTTTAGATTAGTTAAGTCCACTTTTTCAGTTTTGAAAATTCCGTTTAAATCAACAATGAACTGACTTTCTTGTTTTAAGTTTAGCTGTTTTTCGGCAATATAGGCGATATCAAAATCGCTTTCTTTGTGGGTTTGCCCAGTTACTTGTGAGCCAAACAATAAAAGCAAAGCCAGCGAACACTTCTGGCTAATTTTTTCTATTCTATTTTTTTGTTTTTCGGTTAGTTCCATATTCCTTTATATTAACAGGATTTAAAGGTTTTTGTCAATTTGAGCCAATCGTTAATAGTTAAGGTTTCTGGCCGTTGATTCGGCTGAATATTATTTTCTAAAAGCCACTGGCTAATTTTTTCTTTGGAAAATTGCGGAGCCCAGGGCTCCGCAAAGTTGTTGAGCAGGGTTTTGCGAGGATGGGAGAAACCAATGTCAACGATTTGCTCGAAAAGGGCTCTGGAAGGAACCGAGTGCCCTGAATACAAGGCACTTGGTTCCTTGAATTCCAAGATGGCAGAGTCAACTTTTGGTTTGGGGTAAAAAGCAGTTGGGGGAACAATATCAATTATTTTGGGGGTGGAATAAAACTGACAAAAAATTGCTAATTTGTTCATCTGCGGGGGAGTTGCTGTAATTCTTTGAGCCACTTCTTTTTGAATCATTGCCACTATTTGTTGGGGCGGATTTTCTGCTTGCAAAAATTTCATTATCACCGCTGTGGCAATGTTATAGGGGAGGTTGGCAACCAACTTATAACGTTGAACGTTTAACGTTGAACGTTGAACCTTTAACGCATCTCCATTTACCAAAGAAACATTTTTTATGCCACGAGTTTCTAAACTTTTCTTGAAGATTTCAAAAAACTTTCTGTCTTTTTCAATGGCAATTACCTTGTTTGCCCTTTTTGCTAATTCAAAAGTTAAAACTCCCAAGCCCGGACCAATTTCCAAAATAGTATCTTGCGGACTAATATTGGCTGTTTTAATAATTTTATTTAAAACATTTTCTGAAATTAAAAAATTTTGCCCAAATTTTTTTAAAACAGCAATATTATTTTCTTTTAAGATATTTTTGATTTGTTGAATATTTAACACAAGTTTTTAGAGACCCGACCTCCCAAAGGGCTCGGGGCTCAGTTTGGGAGGAGGTCGGGTCTCGGGAATTTTTTATTTTTTAGTGGTTGTGGACAAAATGTCTTGAAAATTACTTGCTTTTATGGCATTATTGTAAGTGTTGTTCGGAATTAAATCAATTAACAAAGCGACTTATTCCTAAACGCGTAAAATTTGTAAAGTATAAACCTGAGAGATTAATTAAATCTCCATTTTTGTATTGTGTGTTATTTGGATTTTTGGTTGCTGGATTAGCAGCTTTTTTTATTGGCAAGGACAACAGCGGATTAGCTGAAGAAAAGAATGTTTTAAATAACGCTCCTTATTTTTTCTCTTCCGCTTCTTTGGGGGTTGGCGCGATTGATTTAAGTGTTGTTGGGGGTTCTGTTTTATCGCCCCAAAGCCCGCCATTTTTGATTTCAGGCAGGGCTTTAGCTGATTTAATTGGCACATCCGAGGGCAAACGGGGAATTGAAGAATACACGGTTGAGCAGGGAGATACAATGGCATCTTTGGCAGAAAAGTTTGACATTACCATAGCCACAATTGCTGACGCTAATAATTTAACTTCAAAATCAGTTTTAAAGCCCGGACAAAAACTTGTTATTTTGGCGGTTTCTGGGCTTGTTCATTTTGTGAAAAGCGGAGAAACATTAAGCAAATTGGCTTTGCTCTACAAAGC
>JAQULB010000005.1 GCA_028718785.1 Minisyncoccota bacterium | reverse complement strand
CTTAATTGTGAAAAAGATTAGTTCTACAATTTGCCAAACAAAGTAGTAATTAAATTTGGCTAATCCAAAGAGTTTTTGAATTGTCTAAATTTATTCGCTAAATTTCATTTCGTAATTCAAAGTAAATTATTTATCCTATTATAGGATAAAACATACTTCCCCTTCAAGGACAACCCTGTGCATAAAGTACCCAACCAAAAACCCCTCGCTTGCGAGGGGTTTTTGGTTGGAAAACTTTAGCCCCTATAGCCACTTAACATCTTTTTTAAAACCTTATATTCAAGTTCGGCTATTTTGCGGGACTTGGGTAAAATTCCCAAATCACGCCAATCCCTTTCTATTTTTTCCAAGTCAATTTCAACCATCACCTCTAAAGAATGCTCTGGGTGAAATTTAAAATATGTTAAATAAAAAATACTTTTAAAATGCGATAAACTATCAGCTGTAGCAACCACCTTTTCCTCAAGCGTTTTTGGCTTGTATCCTTCGTGGTTGCGGTGGTTTAAAACACAATTTTTGATTTTTTCCATTTCCTCTTGGTTTAGTTTATATTTTACCAAAATCTCTCCGGCTATTTTAGCGCCATCAATATGATGGCTTTTCTTAACTACTAAAATTTCTTTTTCGTTTTTTGCGTAATAATGGGCAATGTCATGCAACCAGCAAGAAATTAAAACGATTTTTCGCTCAGCTTTTGGATAAAGTTTTAATAAGTCATTTGCAGATTCAACCACCTCTTTTTGATGTAAATTATAAAACCACATCCAACCATTTTTCTTTGCCAAATCAACAATCCGCCCTTGAACCTCTTTAACAATTTTTCGAAAAGTAGTGTCTGTCATATTAGATTCTATTCAACAACATATTCCCAGCCAGGCTGCCAGTTCTTTGTTTTTCTCCAGTCCTCTGCAAACGCTTGCTCCCAAGATTTATTTTTTATTAAAACATCTAAAGACAACTGGGGTGCCTGATGCGCAATTATCGCAACATTTTTCCCATCATAATTTTCTTTTAAAAACTCAAGGAAATCGGCAATTCTTTTCTTCACATCTTCATAGCTTTCGCCGTCAGGAAATCTTTCACTTATACAATTTTCTTGCATCGGCTCAACAATTTCTGACGGCTGAGCATTAAACTTGCCATAATTGCACTCTCGCAACCTTTTATCGGGGATAATCTCAACTTCTCCATTAAAAGTTAACATAGCAGAGTCGAATGCTCTTTTTAAATCAGAGCAAAAAACAATATCAAATTTTTTGCCTTGAATTTGATTTTTTAATTCAATAGATTGTTTGATTCCTTTTTCAGAAAGCTCAACATTATACCAGCCAGACGATACTTCTTTTTCGTTATCAGTTGTTGTGCCATGGACAAAGTAAGTTATTTTTACTGCCATATTTTTGACTTTTGATTTTTAATTTTTAATTTTTTATTGGTGCCCAGGGCGGGAGTCGAACCCGCACGGGATTACTCCCAATGGATTTTAAGTCCATATTGTCTACCATTCCAACACCTGGGCATGTTAATTGTCAATTGTTAAATGTTAATTGTTATGCTTGGAGGCGTGGGCGAGAGTCGCACTCGCGTATACTTCTTTTGCAGAGAAGCGCCTTAGCTACTTGGCTACCACGCCGATTACTTAGTTTGTTTCGCTTTCTTTTGCTGAAATTTCCTCTAAAATTTGTTCTAATTTTTCTTCTTTACTTGGACCAGCATAGGGCAAAAATTTAATTCTGGGAATTCGCCTTAGGCGTATTTTTTCATTTAAGGCCTGATGCAAAAAATAGGCCTTTCTTTTTAAAACATTTATCACAAACTCGCTTTCTTTGTCTGGAATAACCGACACAAATATTTCTGCCCAGCTTAAATCGCTAAAAACCTTAACGCCCATCACTGTGGCTATAACTCCTTTAGGAAAATCGATCTCTTGAGAAATAACAAAAGCCAACTCTTCTTTTAAAACCTCTTGCAGTTTATTTAATCGTTTACTTTCCATAATTTTTGACTTTTGATTTTTGAGCTTTGATTTTCTTTATAATGTTCCCTTTTGCTTTTCTTCTCTATAAATTTTAAAAACATCGTCAATTTCAATTTTAATATCCCCAGAAAACATCATGCCAACCTCTTGCCCTTTAATCGCCTTGCCTACTTCCTTTTTTTCTCGCTCCAAGGACTTAATCCTGCCCTTGCCAATCATTTCATCATTTCTAAACACCTCAACCATTGTGTTTTTAGTAAACTCCCCCTCTAAAACCTTTCCCCCAATAATTTGGGTGTCTTTGGCTTTTTTAAAATAAGCGATAATTTTTAACTGCGACAAATCAATTCTTTTTATTTCTGGAGCCAAAACAATCAACATTTCTTGACGGGCTTCTTGCACCATTTCATAAATTACTTCAAATATCCTTATTTTTACCCTTTTTTGTTGGGCTAAAAATTTAGTGCTTTCATCCACTTTAACTCTAAACCCAAATATAGCCCCGTTTATGCTTTCAGCCTCTTTAACATCATTGGCGTTGATATCGCCAACACTATATCTTAACACCCTTAAGCCAACCTTTTCAGTGGGAATGGCCTGTAAAATATGCTCTATTGCTTCCAACGAACCATGCACATCTGCTTTTACAATAACATTAAAAATCTTTTTTACTTCCTCACCTTCCTGCTCAGCTTGTAGTTGTTTTGGTTTTTCTTGAACTTTGCTATCTTTAATTTTTAAATTATCTTTTGCTTTATTCAAGCATTCACAAACAACCACCACTTCTCCCACAACCGGAGGAGTTTCAAATCCCAAAACACGACAGGGCTGGCCTGGAAAAATCTCGCTTGCCTCTCTGCCCTGAAAATTCAACAATCTTTTTATTTTCCCAAAAGCCGAGTTGGTTCCCACAATATCCCCATTTTTTAAAATGCCTTTTTCTAAAACCAATGTTGCAATAGCTCCCTTTTTAGCGTCTAAAGAACTTTCAATAACAGTTCCTTGTGGAATAGCTAATAAATCCGCTTTTAACTCTTCCATTTCAGCCATTAATAAAATTGTCTCTAAAAGCTCTTTTATGCCCTGTTTCATTTTAGCTGACACTTTAACTGATGGCACTTTTCCTCCCCACGATTCCACCAACACATCATTTTGCGATAATTGCTGTTTTACTTTTTCCGCATCCGCTCCTGGTTTATCAATTTTATTAAAAGCCACCAGCATTGGAATATTGGCTGTTTTAATAAATTTTATGGCTTCTTTTGTTTGGTCTTTTACCCCCTCAACGGCGTCAACCACCAAAATGGCAATGTCAGCCACTTTAGCGCCACGCTGTCGCATAGCTGAAAACGCTTCGTGCCCAGGAGTGTCTATAAAAGTAATTCTTTGGTCACCTTCGGCTGAGGGAACCGCCACTTCGTAAGCGCCAATATGCTGAGTTATTCCACCCGATTCTTTTGCTGTGATAACAAAATCCTCTCTTATAGCTTCCAAAAGAGATGACTTGCCATGGTCAACATGCCCCATCACCACCACCACTGGCTGTTTTGCTTTTTTGTTTTCTATTTCGTTTGTCATAATGGCATAATAACCCATTTTTTCTAATATTTCAACAAAAAACAGGGGAACATCCCCTGAAAAAACTTTACTTTTTTATTAGAATTACCTCAACCCCCTCTGGATTGTTTGGCTGTTTAGCTCACGCAGAGCGTCGTTGGCAATCCATTTGGCGGTTTTATTGTCAATTGCCTGTATTTCCTTAGCAAAAACAATGGCTTTTTTGTTTAAATTTAAGTTTCGTTTGCCAATTTGCCGCAAAGCCCAGTTAACCGCTTTTCTCACAAAATTTCGTTCGTCAGTTGAATACTTTTTAATTAATGGAAAAAACGCAACAAAATCTTTGTCTTTAGCTTTTTTGTCATGAACTGCCAAACAAGCAATCAAAGCAAACCCAGCTCTTCTCACAAACTCTTCCTCTCTTTTTACCCAATCAAAAACTTTTTTATAAGCAATTTTATTCTGGCAAAATAAATTCATGCAAACTTGATCGCATAAATCCCAAGAATCAAAATCACAAACCCATTTATCCATTTGCTGTTCACTTAGCATCTCTGATAAATCAACAATCCCAGCTAAAATTCTGGCTTCATGAATTTTAGTTTGCCAAAGCTCAAGAGCTAAATTATGCCTTTTAACATTGTCTTTTTTAATCTCTTTTAAAATTCCTTTGGCAATTTTTCTAATATCAGGCATTGAAACCCCAAACTTTTCGTCTTTTGGGTGTATGCCAAACCTTTCCATTCCCGCAATATTTTTAACTCTCCCTTGAGCTTTTAGCTTTTTAATAATTTCTTCACAATTCATATTTTTAACTTATCCTGAAATAAAATATCAATAAAAATGGCAAGAAGGAATGATTCTCCTTCTCGCCTAATATGATAAAACTCATTCACATGATTCATGAATTTCTGTTATTACAACACCTATCAAAGAAGGAGCATGGTTGAAGAATTTTTTCCAATTTTCGTTTTTCTCTTCAACGGTAATATCAACATCTAATCCATCTTTTATATCATTAGTTATAACTTGACCATCGCACTTCATTGCTAATACCACCGCTTCAGACATAATATCAGCACCTACCGGGTAAGTAACTTTAAACCTACGTTTCATTGTTATCTCCTTTCTTAAATAAACTTTTAAAAATCTAAACTTTACGAATCCAAAATTTTATCCACTCTAAATACATTACTACTTTTTTAGAAAATAGCAACAAAATTAATTCTCTTCCTCAATAAATTTAAACCTCGGCACTTTTTGGCCGTTAATTTCTACCTGCTCAAAAAACATTTCTTTTGGCCTTACCCATAAAGAGCCAACGGGAAATTCTGGAGTATCGTAAAGCGATTTATAAACCACGAAATCCTCCAGAGTTTCGCTGTGCTTGGCGACTCCCAAAACTTCATAAAAATTCCCTTTGTAGTGCTGATATTTTCCCAACTTTATTTCTTCCATATTAAAACTTATCTCACAACACCCAAGGGCATATACCAGCCCTGTGGTTTTGTACAAACTGGGCATTTCACAGGAGCAGAAGTTCCTTTGTGGATATATCCGCAATTTGAGCACTTCCACTCAATTTCTGTATCGCTTTGATAAAGATCGCCTTTTTCTAAATGTTTAGCTAATATGTTGTATCTTTCTTCGTGTTTTTCTTCCACCTCAGCCACTTCTTTAAAAAAATCAGCAATTTCTGTTTCTCCTTCCTCCCTGGCAACCTTCTCAAAATTGGGATACATTGTGCCCCACTCGTACTTTTCCCCAGTAGCTGCATTTTTTAAATTTTCTAAGGTTGAACCCAAGGGGTGGATATCGTAAGTATTAGTCATTTCCACGGCTTGAGGTATTTTTTCCAATTCTTCCTCGGCGTGCGCTCTTTCATTGTCAGCTGTTTCTTCAAATACCATAGCAATCCATTCCCAACCCTCCTTTCTAGCAATTTTGGCAAAAAATGTGTATTTGTTTCTCGCCATTGATTCCCCCGCAATGGCTTTGAGCAAATTTTCTTGTGTTTTGTTTGGCATGTTAGAAATCGTTAATGAGCGATCCGCCTGAGGCGGAGAGTGAATTTACGAGTTCTTACACCCTGTGGAGTAATTTAAAATTTTTAGTAAAAAATTTAAAATATAAATTTTCAGAGCAAATTTATACTCCACGGGGTAAGTCCTCCGTAAATTTCAAGCTTCGCCTTTCGGCTCGCTTTCAATAACGGATTACTTATTATATCAAAAAAACCGCTTTTTTAAAAGCGATTTTTTTAATGCTCAAAAAACTTCTAACTACTAAACATTCTTTTTATAAACTCAACTTCTTGTTTTAAGAACTTTTCGCTTTTGATTCGCATATCTTCTTCAATAACAATGGGAGCGTTTGATTTAAGTAACACCTCTGTTGATGAAAAAAAATCTTTACTCACCGCTCTTAATGATTGATGGTCTTTTCCCCTATACGCTCCACTAAAATGAAACTGCGTTATTCTATCCCCAAAAGTTTTAGTTAATTTTCTTGTTTCGTATTTTGACCAAGAATAAGCATGAGAAACATCCAAGCAAAGTCCAAGTTTTGGGTATTCTTTAAAAATTCTTTTTAAATCCGCAATTGTTATATTGGTTTTTTTGCGTAGATTTTCAGTGGAAAATTTTAAATTAAACTCATTTAAAATTTTCTTGCTCGGCAAACTATGAGGATGAATAACAACATTTTTAGCGTTAACCTGTTTGTATATTTTAGAGATAACTTCAAGCTGTTTTATTTGCTCTTTTTCAGTGGTATTATCGCCAATAAAATCAAACGGAGCGTGTATTGTTACATACTTAAGGCCCCTTAAAAACTTTTCATTGCCCAAAGAAAGCTTAAATGCAAAAAGTTCTTCCTTTGAAGCAAATGTCAGCTCAACTCCGTCAATATCTAATTTTTTTGCGTATTTGATAAAAACATCCCTGTTTTTAGATTTCTCCCACCTCCAAATATTCCCCAAAGCAAAACTAATAATTCTTAACATAATTTTTCTGCGGAGAGGGTGGGGATCGAACCCACAAGTCACCTTGCGGTGACACAGTTTAGCAAACTGTTCTCGTAGCCCTTTGAGTACCTCTCCAATTGGCTTTAATTTAGCATTAAAAAACTGGCAAATCAACCAATTTTAATGCTATATTAAAAGCAATAATAAACCCCGTAGCAGAACTTCAAATTAAATTATCCGAAGGGTAATTTAATGGAAATATTTAAAGTTCGCTACAGGGCAAGCCAAAATGAATATCCGCTACTATTTTCAAAATGTAAACGAGGACTGCAAAAACGGGGTCGAAAACTTTTTTTCAGAAAAGAAAATCGCTCAAATTGAAAGATTATTGCAACAAAACGAGCACCAAATTGGGCAGTTGAATATAAGGGTGGAATATTTTGAAAAGCATAATGCTTTTTCTGTAAAAGCAGAGTTGGCTTTTGGTAAAAAAGTTTTGTTTGGGGAAGAACAAAGCCATGATGTTAAAAGAGCGGTTACTCTTGCTGTTAAACGCCTCCTTACTCAACTAAAAAAATAAGCGTTTCGTCTCCGTAGTTCAACGGATAGAATTTTAGCTTGCGGAGCTAAAAATGCAGGTTCGATTCCTGCCGGGGACACACAATAAAACGTAAGAACAGCCATATTTTGGCTGCTCTTTAAAGTGAAAAAGACATTAATTAGTGGTCTCATCAAAGTTATTAGGTATAAAGCCGTATTTAGTGGCTAGCCTCTTAGCCTTTTGTAGCCTCCGTTCTGTTACATCCACTCTTTGAGCCACTCTAATATCGTCAATAAAACCCTCGCTATGATGTTGATACGACTTAAGCTCTTCCTGAATTCCTCTCATTACCCTACTGACATTTTCCCAGCTTGCCTTCCTTGGCGAAGAACCAAAAATGCCTGCAAAGGCAATTCTATGCCTCAAAAAGAAGATTACAAGAACTGTAAGCGCCAAAAAAAACACTGCTATCGCTAAATTTATTGGCATTTTTCTCCCTCCTAAAAAATTAAATTAAAAAGCTATTTCACTACTCCTACTGCCCTATTTATACAACATTTTACTGTGCCCGTAAATAGCGTCAGGCGTTTTTCTCAATTTTCCACAAACCATGCACATTGCAATAGGCCCGCGCAATAATATTGTCTGGCGCTTTTACAAGCCCTTCGGCTACGCTCAGGACAGGCCCGAAATAAACTTCTGGGGCATCTCCCGGATTTAAAAACTTTTTGCCAACTTTTCCATTAAATAATATTTCCACCCACTCAATATAGCGCTCTTGCTCCATTGGATGGGGCGCAGAGCCCACTTTTACTTTTACACCTTTCTCTGTATTTTCAATAACTGGCAAGTGCTTTTCTTCGGCCGCCATAGCCTCGGCGGAGGAGGCCATGCCCTGGTCTTGGGTTTTTTCTTCCATCAACTGCATTGGCTCACCACAGCAAACCAACTGCCCCGCTCCTGCATGTGTCATTTCCACAATATTGCCACAAACATTGCATTTGTAAATTTGGTTTAATTTAGTCATGAAATACTAAAAACTATTTTTTCTTTTTTGGAGCAACTTTTTTAACTGCTTTCTTTTTTGTTGCGCAACAACATTTACAAACCATAAATCTTAAAATTTTTTATGAAGACCTTTTATTTATTATATCATAAAAAATTTACTCTAAGCGAAATCAAAGAGTTATCCACAATTTTATATTTTACAAACCTAAAATCAATTGACAAAAAAAATATAAAGAGTAAAAATTAAATAATAAACTTTGATGTTCTCTAAAAAATAACTAAATAAAAATTATTTTTTATTTAGTTTATAGTTCTCTTGTGCGACAGCTTTATCTTCTTCACAACTCAAGGAGGTGGTTATCTTCGCCATATGAAGTTTTTACGCGTGTCTTGTAATAAAAAAATCGTTAACTTCTATTTTTTCCAGGAGGAAACTAAAATGAAACGATTTACATTTCTCGCTATTCTATCAGTTGTATTGGCACTGCTGCTCACATCACTATTGTTCGCAGCTCCAACACAGCAGATTTCAACCGTTCAGGCAGATGTACCAGCGTTGATGGTGCCGGTATCTCCAGCTAGTATAGAGCAAATAGTGGCAATCTTTAACAACGCAACCTTTGTAAACGCAGCTTCACCACATCCGGCAGATTTCGGAGCAGTGGTCGCTTCTTTGGTTAATGACGATGCAGTAAAAAGAAACGTAACCGCAGTATCTTTCTCTCAGGTTGTTGCAGCTTCTCCCCCGATGATGTTTGGTAATTCTTTCTCCTCTTACGCAATCACAGCGATGACAAGGAAATCGGCGGTTGTTGAGTACATCTCTCCCACTGCTATATCACAGGTGAAGATACTCAAAAACCCCACGATGACGGCACAGTTTCAAGGTGAAAAATACAGCGGAAGTGGAACTGGTTCTATGGTGCTTACATAACTACAACGCAATTTTGTACACCATAGCTACTAGTGACACTCCGCCTGTTTAACCCTTTTATTTTTTCTGTTCCATTTTTTGTCACTCTTTTTCGCGGGCGATCTCATAAGCCCGCACCCAGCTCATTGTTTTTTTTAAATTTTTTTCCAAACTTTACCCTAACATATCCCCCTGCTACTTTTTTCGAAAGGGGGATATTTTCTTTTAGGGCTCAAAATTCAACGAAAAGTTGGATTTTTTAGTTATATTTGGCATATTTCTGCTATACTAAATTTAATTTATGAACTTAGACACGCCAGTTTTAAATTTAATGGGGGTGGCCCGCCAGCAAAGCTTAAAGCATAGCTTTTGCGGGCTGGGACCGTTTGTGGCTAAAAAGCTTAATAAACTGGGTATAAAAACTTTGGGCGATTTAATTTATCATTTACCTTTTAGATATGAGGACTTCTCAAACATTACCCCTATTGCCAAATTAAAACCAGCCAACACCGAGCACAGAAGAGGTATTAGCAAATCCCAAGCAACTCTTGGTTTTACTAAAAAGCCAGTCCCAAACGAAATCTTTTGCATTAAAGGGATTGTAAAAGACATCGAAACTACCAAAGCGTGGAAAAAGCAAATGGAAATAACCACAGCCATTGTGGAGGATGAAACAGGCGCTATTAAAGCGGTTTGGTTTAACCAGCCGTTTATGGAACAAAATTTACACATAGGAAATGAAGTTTACTTGGCTGGAAAGGTTAAGCTTGGTAAAACAGGACTTTTTTTATCTAGCCCTATTTATGAAATATCAAAATATCAAAATAGCGAAATGTCGAGCTTAAATCACACCGGAAGAGTTGTGCCAATTTATCAAGAAACAATTGGGTTAACCTCAAGGTGGTTTCGTAATTTTTTTGCTAAGAATCTGCCTCAAATTATCGCAAGCCAAAAAGAATTCTTGCCTCAAGAAATTTTAAAACAACACAATCTTTTGCCTTTTTCTCAAGCGCTTTACCAAGCCCATTTTCCTGACTCGATGGAAATGGCTCAAAAAGCCAAAAATAGGTTTGCTTTTGAAGAGCTTTTTTTAATAGAGCTTTTTGTTTTAAGGGAACGAATGAAAATAAACCAACAAAAATCTCCTTCAATTCCAATTTTAGCTGATGAGATTAAAAAATTTGTTGACTCATTGCCTTTTAAATTAACAGACAGCCAAAAAAAATGCGCTTGGCAAATTTTAAAAGACACAGAAAAAACAAACCCAATGAGCCGGCTTTTAGAGGGAGATGTGGGCTCTGGTAAAACATTAGTGGCTTTAATTGGCGCTTTAAACTGTTTTAAAAATGGCTATCAATCAGCTATTATGGCTCCCACTGAAATTTTAGCCACCCAGCATTTTAAAACAGCCGCTATTTTATTGCGAAAATCAAAAATAAAAATCGCCTTATTAACTGGCAAAAAAGATGAAATTATTTCCCAAAAACTGGGCTATGAAAAAGACGGCCAGTTTATGCCCGAAACCATTGAAATATCCCGAACCAAAGTTTTAGAAAAAACAAGAAGAGGCGAAATAAATTTGCTTATTGGCACACACGCTTTAATTCAAGACAAAGTTAAGTTTGGCAATCTTGGTTTGGTGGTGGTGGATGAACAACACAGGTTTGGGGTGGCCCAGCGCGCAAAATTGTGCCAAAAAACAAAAACCTTTCAGGGGCTTATCCCCCACTTGCTTTCAATGACAGCCACTCCCATTCCCCGCACCTTGGCTTTAACAATTTACGGGGATTTGGATTTGTCGCTTTTAGATCAAATGCCCCAAGGCCGAAAGCCAATTATCACCAAAATTTTTACCCCAGACCAAAGAGAACAGGCCTATGAATTTATAAAAGAACATTTAAAAAAAGGCGAACAATGTTTTATTATTTGCCCCAGAATTGAAAAAAAAGAAACACCCGACAACGAACCCTTTAAAAAAAATATTTGGACTAACGCCAAAACCGTTAAAGAAGAATACGAAAAGCTCTCCAAAGAAATTTTCCCCAAGTTTAAAGTGGCTTTTATACATGGTAAATTAAAGGTGGGGGAGAAAGAAAAAATAATGCGTGATTTTAAAAATAACAAAACGCAAATTTTAGTTTCCACCTCTGTGGTTGAAGTGGGGGTGGACATCCCCCAAGCAACAATAATTTTAATTGAGGGAGCAGAACATTTTGGCTTGGCCCAAATCCACCAATTTAGGGGCAGAGTGGGCCGAAACGACATTCAATCATATTGTTTTTTGTTTGCTGATTCCCCAAGCAAAAACACAAAAGCTCGGCTCTCTGCTATAATAAAAGCCAAGAATGGTTTTGAATTAGCAGAAAAGGACTTAGAAATTAGAGGGCCTGGTAGCTTAATAGGAGATAAACAATGGGGCATAAGCGACATTGCCATGGCCAATCTAAACAACCTCCAGCTTATTGAAACAACCAGAACCGAAGCCAGAGCGCTCTTGACAAAAGACCCATTTTTAAGGCAATATACTATTTTAAGCCAAAAGATAGCTAATTTTGGTGAAAAAATACATTTAGAATAAAACATTTATATGATAGCTTTTATTGACATTTTGGGCTATTTTTCAATATTTTTAGCTTTATACTTTGCTATTTTTGTTTTTAGCACGGTTTTTGAATATAAAAACGATTTTTACTACAAACCAAAAAGAAAATTTCAGCCAAGAGTTTCTTTAGTGGTTCCTTGTTTTAACGAAGAAAAAACTATTGCTAAAACCCTGCAATCTTTTTTAAATTTAGATTATCAAAAAGACAATTTAGAAATAATTGTTGTTGATGATGGAAGCCGTGATAAAACCCTGTTAATTGCTCAAGAATTTGCTCAGAAAGACAAAAGAATAAAAGTTTTTCATAAAGAAAACGGGGGTAAATATTCTGCTTTAAATTTGGGCATTGAAAAATCAACCTGCCCGTATTTGGGCACAGTGGATGCTGATTCTTTTTTGCATAAGGACTCGTTGAAAAAAATAATGGAACAGTTCCAAGACCCAAAAACAATGGCGGTTATATCGTCAGTGAGAATTGCCAATCCCAAAACCATTTTAGAGGGCATTCAATATGTGGAATATTTAATGGGAAATTTTTTGAAAAAAGTTTTTTCTTTTTTAAACGGAGTGAATGTGGTGCCAGGGCCCTTGTCGGTTTTTAATAAAAAAGTGTTTGCTAAAATTGGGCCTTATAAAAAAGCGCACCAAACCGAGGACTTAGAAATGGCTTTAAGGATGCAAAAAAACAATATGCTTATAGCCCAAGCGGTTGACGCTATTGTTTACACGCAGGGTTGTAAAACTTTTAAAGAACTTTTAAGACAACGCTTGCGATGGAATAAGGGGGGGCTTTTAAATTATAAAGATTACCCCGAGCTTTTCAATGTTAAAAAACATGGCAATTTGACTTATTTACTTTTAAACAGCGTTTTGGGGTGTTTTGTTACAATGGGTTTGTTTATTTACGCGACTTATCGATTGGCGGATTATGCTTATTTAAAATTTAACCAAATACTTTTAGCAAAAGGGGATTTTTTTAGATTTTCGTTTAATTTTCCTGATTGGGTAAAATTAAACACAACGCCTTTGTTTTTTTTGGGGCTTATAACTTTGGGGGCCTTGCTTATTTACATATTTCTTGGTAAAAAGTTTACAAAAGACCCGGGTCCTTCAAAAAGAAACATTCTTTTTTTCATAATAATATTTCCTTTTATAAATGGTATCTTTTGGATAGCAACATTTTTATTAATTATTTTTAAAAGAGAGGATTTAGCATGGGATTAAACCCCCACCATAAGAGATTTTTTCTTTGGTTGGGGATAAAAACTTGCATAAATAGCATGGGATTAAACACAAAAAAACTTAACTGGGGCCGACATTTAACAGTTTTACTGGCAACTGCTATTATTTTTGCGGGCGGTTTTTATTTAAGCAACATAATTATTGAAAAAAAAATTTCAGCGGTTACCAAACTCCAGCAAGGATTAAGCATTGATATTTTATCTTTGGAAACCCAATTTTCCATTTTAGAACAAGCGCCTTGTAAAAACCTTAATGAGTCCACTCTCACAAAAGAGCTTTTTGATATTTCTCAAAAATTGGAATCAGTGGGAAATACTTTAGGTCAAAACAATCAAGATTTTTTAATGCTTAAAAAATATTACTCTATTTTGGAAATTAAACACTGGCTTTTGCTTAAAAAAACCGCCAAAGAATGCAAAATGAACTTAGTTTCTATTGTTTATTTATATGGAGATAAAAAAACCTGCCCAAGCTGCGAAGACCAGGGATTTATTTTAACAACCCTAAGAGAAAAATACCCGTTTTTAAGAATTTATTCTTTTGATTATAATTTGGCATTAGCGCCCTTAGACACCATAAAATCAATTTACAAACTAAAGCCAGAACTGCCAATTTTAATTGTAAATGATGATGAAATGTATGGGATAAAAACCAAAGAAGAACTGGAGGAAATTCTAAGTCAGTATATAAGTTTGGCAAAGTTAGAAGAAAAAGCCACTACCACCCCTTCGAATTCCTCAGGGCAGGCTAAAGCAACAACTACAAAAGCTGTTAAATAGCTGATAGTAATTGATTAGCAGCAAACAAAAATTCGCCCTAAAGCGAATTTTTGTTTTAACCCCTCAATCCATCAATCCAACCCTTAATTTTAAAGGCATTCTTTCTACCACAAACTAAAACTCTTATTGTCCCAAATGGTAAGGCGTTGAAAGGTTTCTTTCTTTGGCTGGCACGACTTACCTGATACCCAACCCTAAATTTTTCTACAGGAACATTAATTATTCCACTCCAAAATTTAATAATCTTTTCTTTATCCATGCCCGAATATATTCTTATAGTTAAATTTAACTCCTTATCTTGAACACCCATAACTTCACGCAAAAATCTCATAAACATTAACACCATCGTATAATCCGAATTAGCAAAGCTAATTAAGGGATATTTTTGTTTTTCAATTTTGTACCCTTCTGCCCAATACAACGCTGAGCCAACCAACATTAATTCTCGATTAGACAATAATTTAATCTGCCCTTTAGCGCTATCAACAGTTTCTTGATTCTCTATTTTTATTTTTCCCGATCTATTTTCATTATAACTTTCAAAACATTTCTGATTTTTTATAATTCTTTCCTGCATCAACCCCCTTATTTCTACAGGAAACTCTAAATTTCTACACCATCTACTAACAGTGCTTTTAGCTACTCCCACCTCTTTCGCTATCTCGCTATAGCTTTTACCCCGAAACCTCATCTTAATAACTTCTTCGCGTTTTTCCTTTGAATGTTTCATTTTAGATGTTTTATGCGGTGAATTAGGAATAATCCACTACCTCATTGATCCAGGCAAACCAGCTCAAAATGGCAAAGTTGAGAGGAGTCATCGAGAAGATCAAGAGAAGTTTTACGAAAAGATTAAGTTTAAAAATATTGAAGATTTAAAATACAAAATTAAGCTTTGGAACATGTATAGCAATAATTTAGAACACTGTGGCTTAAATGGTAAAACGCCAAACGAAATATTAGAAATTCTTAATTAATTAATCCGCCAAATGTCTGTGTTCAAAACAAGTTCTCTATCTATTCAAAATAAGAGGTGGTGCAAGATGAAAACAGTTCTATTAGTAGATAACAGCAGTATTCTCCAGATAATTAGAGGGTAGATCGAAAAAGGGGGTTATGGGGTAGAAACCGCAGAAAATATTGCCCAAGCAAAGGTAAAAATACGATCCAAAAATTTTGATTTAATAATCACAGACCTTTGATTGTCATACATATTCAAAACTGAAAATGGTTTGGAGCTAGCAAAGTTTAGTAAGAAATTTTACCAAAATACCGTTATTTTTGTTTTCGTTCCTGATTAAAATCTGGAAAGAAACGACTTAAAAATATTAAATCTCCGTTCAAAGACTAAGTGTCTAAGTGCGGGGATTTTTATTGCCCACAAAAGAGAGTGTTTATTTTGCGGCGCTACGGAGATTCGAACTCCGGTGATCTGATTGAAAATCAGATATCCTAACCCCTAGATGATAGCGCCAATAACGGTTTTAGAATACCCTAAAATTTGAAAAAAAACAAGAAAAAAGCTATATTTATACCGATAATTACTATGAAGATATTAGCCATAGACACTTCTTGCGATGACACTTCAGTTGCAGTTGTGGAAAAGAAAAACAACCAAATTAAAACAATAAGCAATATTGTTTCTTCTCAAATAAAAATTCATGCCCCCTATGGAGGTGTTTATCCTATGTTAGCAAAAAGAGCCCACCAAGAAAACCTTGTTCCAACGCTAATACAATCCCTAAAAAAAGCAACCCTGCTTAAAAGTGTGTCAATCCTTGCCGATCGGCACAGATTGACACAAAAAGGTAAGGTGAAGGAGTTGGAAAAAAACAAAATTTTAAATAAAATATTAGAGAAAGATGAGATTTTATTAGAAAAAACTGTTAAGTTCTTAGAAAAATATGAAAAACCAAAAATAGACGCCATTGCCATAACAAACACCCCGGGACTTGAACCTTGCTTGTGGCAAGGAATTAATTTTGCTAAGGCCTTGGCTTTTGGGTGGAATTTGCCCATTATTCCCGTTAATCACATAAAAGCCCATTTATCCGTCAATTGGCTAACGCCAGTTGGCTCAAAATCAAAAATCAAAAATCAAAAATCAAAACAAATTGAATTTCCAGCAATTGGTTTGGTGGCAAGCGGAGGGCATACAGAATTAATTTATATGCCCAAACAGGGAATTTTTAAAATTATTGGCTCCACTAGAGATGACGCGGCTGGGGAGTGTTTTGACAAAACCGCTCGAATTTTAGGCCTGCCCTACCCCGGAGGCCCCGCTATTGCTGTTTTAGCAGCAAAGAAAGAATCAGGAATTAAGAATCAGGAATTAAGAGTTGAGCTACCCAGACCCATGCTTTTCAGTAATGATTTTGATTTTAGCTTTTCTGGCTTAAAAACCGCTGTTCTTTATAGTTTTCAAAGCCAAAAAAAATCTATTAAAGAATCTCAAAATTATAAAATCGCTATGGCCAAAGAAATTCAACAGGCCATTATTGATGTTTTAATTGCCAAAACCTTAAAAGCGGCTTTTCATTTTAACGCAAAATCAATTATAGCTGGAGGAGGGGTTTTAGCCAACCAAGAATTAAGGCGACAATTTAAAATTAAAAGTTTGAAATTAAAAATTCCTTTTTTCATACCTGAAAAAAATTTATGTATGGACAACGCCTCAATGGTTGGGACAGAAGCAATTATTTCTAATTTAAAAACAACAAACTGGCAAAAAATAAAAGCAAGTGGTAATCTAAATATATGATACCCCAAGAGGTTATAATTTTTTCAGCCGGGCTTTTGCCAAGCTTTATCTGGCTTTTATTTTACTTGCGAAAAGACAGCCACCCCGAACCAAACTATTTAATTTTGAAAGTTTTTATTTTTGGCGTTCTTTCGGGGTTTCTGGCTATATTTTTGGAAAAGGGATTTCAAAAAGGCGAAAACTTTTTGGGAATGAACAATTTATTGCTCATAACTTTTTTAGTTAGCGGAGTAATAGAGGAGGGAGTAAAATTTTTAGCTGTTAAAATTGGGCTTTACAAAACATCCGAACCAGACGAGCCAATTGATTGGATTTTATTTATGATAATATCGGCCTTGGGGTTTGCGGCCTTAGAAAATGTGCTAGTTTTGTCTAACCAAGAAGCTATAACCTCGCTTGGGGCCTTGGAGTTTATGCTTTTTAGGTTTGTGTCAGCCACATTTTTGCACGCTTTGTGCTCTGGAATGATTGGTTATTTTTGGATTTTGTCGCGCTGTAAAAACAAAAAGGCCTACTTGTGGCTTGGATTCTTTTTAATTGCTGGTTTGCATGGCTTTTATAATTGGTCTATAATGGGAGTGGAAGGAATAAATAAATTTTTATTGCCCATTGTTATAATAATGACTTTGAGCTTGCTTCTTTCTCTTGAAATTAAACATTTAAAAAAATTAAAAAGCGTTTGTGAAATAAATAATCCGTTAATGAAAGCGAGCCATTAGGCGAAGCTTGAATTTATGGAGGATTTACCCCGTTAAATAAAATTTGAGTACAAATTTTGATTTTAAATTTATTAAAATTTAAAATCATTTAACAGGGTCTAAGAACTCATAAATTTATTCGTGGCTAATCGCCTCTCACTCATTAATGATTTCTAAGATATGTCTCCATTATTTAAAAAATTAAAAAACAATATCGGGTTAGATGATGAAGAAGAAAAAAACGAAGAGGAAAACGAAGATGATGAAGAAATAGAAGACGAGGAAGAAGAGGAAAAAATCAGCAAAAAAGATAAAAAAAAGAAAGATAAAAAAAATAAGCGCTTCCCCGAAGAAAAACACAACAAAAAGCAAGAAGAATGGCCAGAAAGCAAGGGTCGCCTGGCGGCTGATATCTATGAAACCGAAACTGATTTTTGCATCCAAGCCCCTATTGCTGGGGTAAATCAAGAGGATATAGAAATTTTTGTAGAAAGCAATGTTTTAATTATTAGGGGTGAAAGAACTGAAACCGACACAACCCCAGAAAAAAAATACTTTCACAAGGAATGTTATTGGGGGCCGTTTTCAAGGCAAACCATGCTTCCTGACGATGTGAACACTCAAAGAATAATGGCTTCTTTTAAAAAAGGAGTTTTGATAATAAAAATCCCCAAGAAAAAAGAGGAAAAAAGAAAAATTAGCATTGAAATGAGCTAATAGAAAGAATTAGGAATTAGGAATTAGGAAAAACAACCCCTATCCGCGATTAGTGCGGATAGGGGTTTTGAATTGTGCCGAAGGTGGGACTCGAACCCACAAACCGTGAGGCACAAGATCCTAAATCTTGCGTGTTTGCCAATTTCACCACTTCGGCAAAAATATACTTTTATATCTGTAGATTAGCACGAAACTTGCAGATTTGCATTATATTTTCCGCTAAAAAACTTATTAAACCAATAAAAAACCTTCCACGCAAGCGGAAGGTTTTCTATTTCACAGAGTTAATTAAAACAAAACTAAACTCCTATAATAAACTTCACCAAACTTGGAATAAGCTTGGCAATTAAAGCAATGGCCAATCCAATAATGGCAAAGGTTAAAATTGATTTGCCAGAACCAGCTTTAGCTGGGTCTCCTGCGGCTGTTACATACACAAATCCGCCATAAACAATCATTAACACAGCCACTAAAGTCATTATGTAAAATACCCAATTGGTAACAACATAAATGGTGTTAAGCATACAGCAAATACCCCACTTGCCATTTGGTCCACAACTGCCTTCAATACAATCACTTCCAGATGCTGGGCAAGCTTTCCCCATACCAACATCGGCTGACATTGTACATTTGTTTGGCAACGAATCTGGTGGTTGTTGAGCTAAAGATACTGCTGGTAAAATTAAAACAGTTAACAACGAAACAACAGCAAAAATTGATAATAATTTTTTCATAAATAATATAGTAAAAGAAACCGACCTTTCTTTGTATTTAATTATAGCAAAAAATTAATTTTTACCATAATTTTTAATTTTTGTTGGGGATAATTTATTTTTCAGCAACAGAAAACCCCTTTTAAAAAACAAGGGGTTTTCAAAATCACACCCAAAAACTAAACTCTTAAAATAAACCTTACTAAACTTGGAATAAGCTTGGCAATTAAAGCAATGGCCAAACCAATAATGGCAAAGGTTAAAATTGATTTACCAGAACCAGCTTTAGCAGGATCCCCGGCGGCTGTTATATATACAAACCCGCCATAAACAATCATTAACACAGCCACTAAGGTCATTATAAAGAAAACCCAGTTGGTAATGTTGTAAATAATATTAAACATTCCCACTATGCCATAGTTTTTGCTGTCATATAAATAACAATTCATGCCATCTTTTACCTCTGATTTACAAGTAGCGCCAGTGGCGATAGTAACTGGCTTATCTCCCCTCATGCAGGCAATAGAACCGGGGGAGTCAATTGCTTTGGGAGCAACAATAGCCCCTGAGCGAAACTGCACATCGCTTCCGCCTGTTTTACTATCTTGATCACCAGTTATTACTTTTATTTTAAAGTCCTGCCTAATTTTAATGCATTCCTTTAAAACTTCGGGCTGGGCATTGGCCACGCCAAAAATTCCAAAAGCCATCACAAAAACTATGCTCAGCAAAGTTATAAGGCCTATTATTTTTTTATTGTTTTTCATAAAAATTCAAAAATATTTTTTACATTCCCAAAATAAACCTTACTAAACTTGGAATAAGCTTGGCAATCAAAGCAATGGCCAAGCCAATAATGGCAAAAGTTAAAATTGATTTGCCTTTGCCTGCTTTGGCTGGATCTCCGGCGGCTGTTATGTAAGTAAAGCCCCCAAACACAATCATTAACACAGCCACTAAAGTCATTATGTAAAACACCCAGTTGGTAACAGTGTAGATGGTGTTTAACAAACAAACCATACCCCAATCCTCACTTGGAGTTATAGCTTTATCATTAGTAGTGTCAATTTCACCATCGCCGTTTGTGTCGCAAACACCAGTGGACGCTGACCCAATCCATTTACCCCCAGTACCACTACCATCATAATCTACACCCCCAACAGTAATCTTTTGGGTTATATGACAACACGAATTCAAGGTTTCGTTTTGCGCCATGGCCACGCCCATCAATCCTCCGCTTAAAATAACAGCCACTGTGATTATCGCAATTAATTTTTTCATTAAATTCAATAATTTATTTAATTTAAGACCTTTAAACTCCTATAATAAACTTTACTAAACTTGGAATAAGCTTGGCAATTAAAGCAATGGCCAAGCCAATAATGGCAAAAGTTAAAATTGATTTGCCAGAACCAGCTTTGGCTGGGTCTCCTGCGGCTGTTATATACACAAACCCACCATAAACAATCATTAACACAGCCACTAAGGTTAATATATAAAATACCCAGTTGGTAACAGTGTAAATAGTGTTGAGCATACAAACTATTCCCCAATC
The DNA here is from genome assembly GCA_028718785.1 of Minisyncoccota bacterium. Taxonomy (GTDB): domain Bacteria; phylum Patescibacteriota; class Minisyncoccia; order Minisyncoccales; family CG1-02-41-26; genus STD1-80. The sequence continues at coordinate 38,424 of JAQULB010000005.1, read as the reverse complement.
CTTGGTGGGAGTCATATTATCACCAAGATTACAAGCGCCACTATCACTTCCAACAATTACAGGAGAAGAAGGGTTTGGAGAAAGCTCTAAAGTTCCCTTATCAGAAGTGTCAACAGAAAAAGTGTTTCTTATTAAGCAACATTCATTAAGTTTTTGGGATTGGGCCATGGCCACGCCCATCAATCCTCCACCCAAAATAACAACCAATGTGATTATTGCAATTAGTTTTTTCATTTAATTTAGCAAAATTATGCTTAACATAATTTTGCGTTTGTTTTTTTAGACCTTTAAACCCCCAAAATAAACCTTACTAAACTTGGAATAAGCTTGGCAATTAAAGCAATGGCTAATCCAATTATGGCAAAAGTTAAAATTGATTTGCCTTTGCCCGCTTTAGCTGGATCCCCAGCCGCTGTTATGTAAGTAAAGCCACCAAACACAATCATTAACACAGCCACTAAAGTCATTATGTAAAACACCCAGTTGGTAACAGTGTAGATGGTGTTAAGCATACAACAAATACCCATCATATTTAATTGATCGCCACATCCCGAAGCAGGCGTTCCTGCGTTGTCTGTGTCTGGACCGCAAAAACTTCCAGACGCAGGACAGCCCACGCTTTCTATGTTGTTGCTTATATTACAACCATTTGGAATTTCATTTCCTTTTGGCACTGTGCCTCCCGTTGCTGGAGTAGCCACTGGCGCAGCTGCTGCTGTATCTGCTGTATCTGCTGTATCTGTCTTTTCAGCCAAAGAAACAACTGGCAAAACTAAAACTGCTAACAACGAAACAACAGCAAAAATTGATAATATTTTTTTCATAAAGAATACTAACTAAAAATTAAACCCTTAAACGACCTTTTCTTGTGAAAGAATTTTGAACGGCCTTACTCATAGAGAGCCCTGCTCTTTTAATTAAAACTCCGCCCAAAATACAATTTTATGCTTTCTTAATAATTTATTATAATAAAAAAACCCGCCACTGGCAAGTTGTCAATAACAACAAAATTGTGGATAAAACCTGTTTATTTTTTCTTAACAACAATTTCTTTTTCTATTGTTTTTATAAAATCAATAATTATTGGATCGTCAAAAATTTCTTTTGCCCATCTAATCCATAAATCTCTTTGTATTTTGCCGTGTTTTTGCCAATACTCCATACCTTGCAAAAAATTTTCCGCCTTATCAACCTGCTTGGTAAAACGACCTTCTTTGGAAAGACCTTTTTCATAATCTTGCCAAAGCCCAATAATTTCATTTTTAAAACTTTCATCAACGCCAGTTAAAAGTTTTAATAAAGATTTTTCTTCTCTTTTATGTTTTAAATCCGCTCTTTTCTTTTTTTGAGCCAAAGAAAGCTTTGGCCATTTTTTTAAAATTTCTTCAGTTTTTTGCTGGTTGGTTAAAGAATCAAAATTAGCTGGCAAAAAAGGGTCATAAGGAGTTTCATCAGTGGTAAAAACCTCGCAAATATCATGAATTAAAGCCATTTTAATCACTTTATCAATATTTAACTTTTTTTTCCTTGCTAAAACCCAAGCCATTAGAGACACTCTAAAAATATGACTAGCAGTTGTTTCGCAATTTGGCACTTTGTTGGCAAGCCAACCTCGCCTTTCTCTATCCTTTAATTCCCCAACATTAATTAAAAATTTTAATATAGCGTCCATAATTAATAATTAATCCTTTTAATCTTATAATTTACAGCAACTGGCGAATTTAGCTGAATAATATCCCCAACTTTTTTCCCAAAAAGCGCTTTGCCAATGGGAGATTCATTGGAAATTTTCCCCTCAATGGGATTAGCTTCAAGCGTGCCCACTAAAATAAATTCATCTGTTTCCCCATCAACATCAACTAAAACTTTCGCTCCCAAGCCAACTTGATTTTGTTCTTCTGTTGTGGGTTTTTCAATTAAAACTGAATTTTTTAAAATATACTCTAAGTCAGCTTCTCTGGCTTCAATAAGTTCTAAATCCTCTTTAAAGGCCACAAATTCTGTGTCTAATTCTTCAGAATGAAAAGCCACTGGCGCTCCGGTTCGCATTTTTTCTTGCTTGGTTAATAAAAGCTCTTTATACTCTTGCTTTATCTTTTCAATGCCTTGTTTGGTTAAATAAAATTTGTCTTCCATCTTTTTTTGTTTCTTATATATTACATTTTTAAAAATTGTTGTCAAACTCTCTTTAGTAAAAAATAATTTATTCCTCAATCAACTTTGGCTGTCTTGCTTTTTTGCTTTCAAGTAATCCTTCCAAAACTTTTATTTTCCCATAAACTCCATCATAACCGGGAGTGGCTTGCACCTTTCCCTGTCTCATTAAATCAATAGCTAAAGCGATATTGGGCAATGTTTTTTCTTTTAGTTTTTGTATTGGCATATCCAACAAAACTTCAAGTTCGCTCCCGCAATTTTTTATTATTTTTTGGTATTCTATATCCACTTTCTTGCTATTTGGCCCAACCCCCAACGCCTCGCCAATCAACTCTCTTAAAGGCACCAAACTTTTATAGGGAATAGCGTTTTTTGGCTTAAAGCCAAAAGGTTTGTCAGCTAATTCCGCCACTCTATTTGAAACGCCCACCACTAATGGTTTTTTGCAAACCGGACAAATGCCATTGTGTTTTTTAGTTTGCTCTGGATTAAAAACTATATCGCAAACCCTATGGCCATCATAATGATATTTACCCTCTTCGGGAAAAAATTCAATGGTAAATAAAAACTTGGTTTTATCTTTTTTTTGCAAGGCCTCTTTAATGGCAAAATAGCTTAAGTCGGTGTTAAAAACATTGGCTTCACGGCCAATTTTTTCTGGGCTATGACAATCGCTATTGGAAATTAAAGTCAATCTTCGGCCATCTGGCATAGTCCAAAGCATTTCAGGGTTAGCAGAGAGGCCAGTTTCGCCAGCATAAATATATTTTGAATATTCCTCAAAACATTCTTCAAGAGAATTAAACCCAGATTTAGAACCAAATAAAGAGAACCACGGTGTCATTAAATGCGCTGGGATAACTATACAATCAGATGAGGCCTCAAAAATAATCTTGGCTAACTCTTTTGCGTCAAGGCCCAAAATTGGCCGGCCATCGCTTTTTAAATTGCCAATAGCGTTTAGCTTGGCGTTTATTCTTTCTACTGCCTTAAAACTGGGAGCTAAAATTAAAATATGGATTTTTCTCACCTTGTCATTTTTTTTATAAATACAGCTTATTTCACTTGATAAAATAAACCTTGTGCCATTATCCTTAATTCCTGATTCCTGATTCCTGATTCTAAACATACCGGGCTCTGCTGGCTCTAATTTTTCTTTCATCTCTCGTAGCCATAACGGATGCGTGAAATCCCCCGTACCCAAAACCTTAATGCCTTTTATTTTGGCTGAGGCAGAAAGATGTTCCAAATCAGTTTTGGGAGATGTGGCTCGGGAATACTTTGAGTGTATATGAAAATCAGCGATAAAATGCATATATAATTAAATCAAAAATTAAAAGTCAAAAGTCAAAAATGCAAATTAAGAATAAAAATTAAACGCCATCAAGCAGAGAAACAATATAATCAATAGCAGTTAATTGCTCTGATAGGGAATTTTCAACCTCAATAGCGCAAAAATTAGAAAAAAATTCAGCTGGATAATTTTTTAAATAATCAAATTGTAACAAATCTGTAAAAAAATGACTACTATAAAATGGCTTTTCCCCTTGTTCGCTTTCAAAATAAACAACCTCTTTTCCCACAGCAGAAATATGATTGCAACCAATTGGATATTTGGCAATAATTTTTAGATTGTTTTCATAGTCATTTGGCCTTAATTTTTTTGCGTCATATAAATGACCCATATCCAAACAAAGCCCAGCAAACTTTTTTACTTCTTGCTCATCCCACGGCCAAGTATTCTCTATAAATAAATGTTCGCGGTAGTCCTTTAAATCATGCAAAGGGGGGTGCTGACGAGCGGTATGTGTGTTAAAAACTTGAGTTTTAAATTTATTTTGCAAGTAATCAAGTTCTTTAGCAGACATATCGCTTCTAATATGAACAAACGGCGCTTCTTTAATAGAACTATTTTCAAGCAAGGTGTAAAAATCTTTTCTTTGGGGCTCTTTTAAACAAGTTAAAAAAATCGCTACTTTTTTCAGTCCAAGTTTAGTGGCCTCCTGTAATTTATCTTGCCAAGAAGAAGCGAGGTTATCACCAATAGTGGTAATTGACACCAAAAATTGTTCTTTGTTAATAGTCATTAGTTATTTGTTATTATTTATCTCCGCTCTGCCCTGTCGCCTCACCTCAACCCCATCTTCGTTCAACTTTAGTATTGTTGAGGGCTGGCCTTTTAGTTCGCCATTATCAACATAAAAATCAACTGTCTCGCCAAAATACATTCGAGCTTGTTCTATATTTTCTGCTGGAGGCGAGCTTTCAGGATTAGCGCTTGGGGCCACTAATGGCCCTGTTTTTTTAAGTAATTTTCTTAGCCATTTTAAATTAGGACATCTAAACGCTAAAGTATTGTTAAGCGGTTTTAGATAGGACATTTCTTTTGACAAGTTAGGACATTCTAAAATTATACTCACTGGGCTCATCCAATATTTTTTTAAAGTTGCTTTTTCCTCTCTTTTTATCTCAACACCAAACATTTTCAAATCTTTTATTTTGGAAATTAAAATAATAAACGGCTTGTTTTGACTTCGATTTTTTAATTTATAAATCCGTTCAATCGCTTTCTCGCTAAAAGCTGAGCCAACCAAACCATATAGAGTATCGGTGGGTAAAACCCCCACTCCATTGCTTTTTAAAATTTGAATTATTTTTAGATCAACTTTCCCCATTAAATTCCAAAATCTTAATAACTAATTTCAAATAAAATATTAAAATCTAAATTGAACATTTTATTAGTTATTAGAAATTTGTAATTAATTATTTTACTAAAAGAACAATCCCCTTAACCCTGTTTTCTCCTCAATATCCCTCTTAATTGCTATATCCGTTTTCAATATCGCTATCTCCAAAGTTACGCTCACGATCCCGCCTATAAAATGTCCGCCAAGGGTATTTTTTTGTTCGTTTGATAAATTAATATGCAAATGAAAATCATATTCACCCCCACGCCAAACTTCGTTATGGTGAAGGGGCAAGCTTTTTTCGTTGGCTGAAATAATTCCTGAAATATTTAAAACTTCCAAAGGGCTTTCAAACTTTTGAGGCGTGTAATTTCCTTTTTCTTTAAAAAATCCAAGCTCAACAAAACCCAGCTGGCCAATTCCAGATAAAACAACTCCTGTTTTAATATTGTGTTTTAAACAAAGGTTTTTTAATTGCTCAAAAACATTTTCATTTGGGAAAAACCGAGCAATTATTAAATTGTCTTTTTCTTGGCTTTGCATTTTAATATTTAACTTTAACAAAAATCAAGGCACAATAAAAGACGGCTTGCGTCGTCTTTTATTTAATTAATATTATTACTATATTGCGTTTTTTGATTTCGGCTTTGGCCATTCTATCGATAGCAAAAGACCCACCAATAACGTAACAACAAAAAACGCTAAATCAAAGAGAAAAAAGATTGAACTTTTAAACCCCAACCCAAAGAGCGTCCAAAATGCTATCCCCCAAACCAACAACCCGTATCCAAATAACATCCCCATTTTTATCCTCCTCTTTGTATATATTTATCGTACCAATTCAACCATACCTCAAAAATTAAATATTTCAATAACTTCAATATTTTTACTCTCCAAAAAGCGTTTTTGCTTCTTCTGCCATTTTATTTAAAATTTCTTGAGGTATATTTTCTTCTTGGCTTAATCTTTGTAAATTAATTTTCAAAATGTCTCCAGCTAAAATAATATTACGGCTATTAAAAGCGCTTGTCCATTGTTTTTGGAAAGAAGGTAAAATGTTTAAAGGATAAAATTTATTTTTATCAATAAAAACTTCCAAGCCATTGCCATTTGGATATTTCCAGCCCCAAAGCTCATCCCCAGAACATTCCGAATATTTAATAGCTCTTGTGGAAAACCGAGTGTTTGTAACTAATAAGCCGGAAACTTTTTTACCCTGCTGGATCTTTGATAAAGCAAATTTTCCTTGAGTAATGTCTAAAAACCGAGCGTGGTTTGCTAAAGCCACTTCTTGATCAACAGCTATCCCGGCTTGACTGTGATATTTACATTCACCAATCTTCAAAATATTGCCCCCCTCTGCTACAAAATCAATTTCGTATTGAGAAAGACACTTCCCGGAAATAAATTGATTTAGTTTAACCTTAAACCCAACCCCCCTTAAAAGAGCGGCCACATATTTTTCAAAGCCAAATCCATCTGGACCCAATCCCCGCATTGCCTGTTTTAGATTAAACTTCAGCCCGAAAATTGGCTGGGCTTGATTAAGCAAGTTTTTAACCTCTTTAAAAACCTCAAAGGTGGGAATGCCGTTGTATATTTTTCGCTCCACCTCTTTGGCGATTTCTTTGGCCAATTTTAAAGAAGCGCCCACTCTTCTGGCGCTTCTTTCCACTTTTTGAACAGAAAATGGCTCTTGTTCTCCCCGAGAGTTAATTACATATGGGGTATTTTGCATACTTAAAACTACATTCCAAAGCCAGGAAAATTTTGCATTTGCTTGGCTAAAATAACTTGAATTTTTTTAATAGCTTCGTTGTGACAATCTTTCACCAGTTCTTGCTGTTTTTCAATTGGCAAGTCGTGATTCAACACAACTTCTTCAATTTCCATTTTACCATTTAAAACAACTTTTACGCCTTGTTTTTCTGATTCTGCGGTTTCTTTTTCCAAATTTTTTTGGATTTCTCTGATTTGATTTAATTGTTTTAGCTTATCAAAAACCATTGTATTATTATTTGATATCTATCATCTCCACTTCAAAAACTAAAGTGGCGTTTGGAGGAATAACCCCACCAGCCCCCGCCTCTCCATAAGCCAAATCCGAAGGAATAGTTAATTTTCTTTTTTCGCCAGCCCTCATTCCCAAAACTCCCTCATCCCAGCCCCTAATAACCTGACCTGTTCCCAAAATAAAAGAAAATGGCTCGCCCCGGCCAATACTTGAATCAAAAACTTGGCCGTTAGTTAAATAGCCCGTGTAATGAACCGAAACAGTATCACCATTTTTGGCCTCTGCTCCTGTTCCTGGCTGTAAAACTTCAATTTTTAACTCGTCGCCTGTTGTTGATTGATTTTCCATATCATTGTTTAAATTTATACTCGCGTTTTCGCTTGTTGTTGACGCTATTCCATTGTTGGCTAAATTTTTTGTGTCAATAAAATTTTTTTGCCAAAACAAAAAACCAGCCACCACTAAAATTAAAATTCCCCCTAATAATGGATAATATTTTGTATTCATGTTAGTAATCGTTAATAAATGAAGTCAGCAAGTGAATTTACGAGAACTTACACCCCGTAAAGTAAGATTTGAGGCAATTTTTTTACTGGTCATTTTCCACAAATATTTTTTATATTTTCTATCTACAAATTATTTATAATTTATCCTCAAATCTTAATTTTAAATTAGCAAATTTAAAATTACTTCACGGGGTAAATTCCGCTTACCAAAAATGATACGCCCTTCGGGCTTTCATTTTTGGAGCGTCATTTATGTTTTCTTTAAAATTACAAAAAAGCCAATTAACATAACAATAATTGGCCAAACAAAATTGAACTTCAAAAACCTCATTGGAAACAATTGATTTAAAAGAAATATTAGCCCAGCCAACATTATCACCACCCCTAAAACATGCTTTCGACTCGTCCACCAAGATTGCTGGGAAACATCTTTTGTTTTATCCCTAATCTCATCTGCCACCTCTTTTATTGTTTCTGTTGCAGATTGACCGTCTTCTCTGGGGATAATGAAAATTAAAATTAAATAAAATAAAATACCCGCTCCTCCCCATAAAATTAAAAATATAAATAATATTCTAAACAAAACTGGGTCAACGCTAAAATACTCTCCCAAGCCCCCAGCCACCCCAGCAATAACTCTGTCATTTTTTGAACGATGCAATTTTTTTATTTCTTCTGCCATAATATTTGTTAAAAATTGTTTAAAATTTATTATAAAAATTATAAATAAATTTTATTATAAATTCTTCCACCCCATTAAATAAGATTTGAGGCATTTTGTAAAATAACAATGCCTTTTTACCTTTTTAATTATTTTCTCCACTATACACTATTAATTTTATATCCTCAAATCTTAATTTTAAATTTGCTAATTTAAAATTATTTAACAGGGTAAATTCCGCTTGCCAAAAATGATACGCCCTTCGGGCTTTCATTTTTGGAGCGTCATTTATATACAAACTGAACCACGCATCCAAAAACCAACAAACCCGCCATTAAAAAAACTGCTATTCTTGGCAAGTTAATAGAATACTCTGGTTTTCTGTCTCCCATTTTTTTAGCTTTCAACCATATAAAAATAATTGAACTTCCTTCAACTAATCCAATAAAAGCTCCCAAGGCCGAAACCAAGCCAATAAAACTCCTAAATCCAGCTAAAAACAATGCTAACGGTAAAAAACAAGCCAAAAGAAAAGCGGGAATTTTTGGTGTTTTCACATCAAAAATTAAAGTATTTTTTATATAATTAGCCACCACCACAAAAGAAGTGGCCACAGCCAAAAATCCAAAAATCCCAGCCAACAACATAATATCTCTTCCAAGCATTAAAGACAAACCCTCGAACGGTTCTTGAGTAGTGGTGGCTCCGGTTGTTCCAAATATTACCAAACCAAAAATAACATAAAAAATAACGCAAGCTAAAACCGCTATTATTATGGCTTTTTTAAGATTTTTTTTCTTAATCAATATATCCTCTATTTCTGGCACAGCCGACCAGCCCACTAAGCTAAATAAAAAAATTCCAAAGGGCAAAAACAATGCTTTTGAATTGAATAGAAACAAATTAGATGTTTGAATTTTTGGCAAACAAAAAGCAATAATAATCCCAACTGTTAAAAACAAAACTACCCCCATTATTACCTCAGCTATTGCGATTGAACGCATTCCAAAAAAAACCAACGCTGTAAGAAAGGCCCAAGCCAACAAGCTAAACTGAAAAGCAGAAAAAATGCTGGGAAAAATTAAACTCAAGAAATTGCCCAGCAAAATAATATAAACTACTAAAGACCCAACTGTGCCAATCATCAAAGCCACTCCAACCACTATTTTTCCAGTTCTCCCAATATATTTATCAGCCAGCCCCACAAGCCGAACTTCTTTTTTTGTTCTTAAAACCGCTTCCCCAAAAAATAAATGCAAAAACACCACTAAAGCTCCGACTACTAAAAAATAAACAAGGCACGCAATGAGCCCGCTTTGTGAAAAAACATATGGTATAGCAAACACCCCAGCCCCCACAATTGTCCCAACTAAGCTTGCAACTGCCAACAAAGTTTTGTTCATGAAAATAAAAATTTCTAATTGTTCTAATTGCTAATTTCTAAACAATGATTGATAGCCGAACTCCACCGAACGAAAACTTCTGTTCCCGTTTAGGTATTAGTCATTTTTAATTGGTTATTAGTTAGTAATTAGAAGTTAGATTAATTAGTCATTTAAACTTTGTATACTCTATAGCCCTCTCGGACTTTTTCTTTAAGCTTTATGCCAACTTCTTGCCTTTTTTTAGCTAACAATACCTTTTTGTGGTCAACTTGCATTGAAGCGATTTTTTGTTTAAATTCCGTTTCCTCCCCACCAGCAATTTTAATAGTATCTCCAACCTTAACTGGCTCTTTAAACTTAATAACCCCCACCTTTATATTATTAAAGTAGTGTAAAACTCTGCCAACTTCTTTTGGCTTTGCTAATTTTTGACTTTTGCTTTGTATTTTTGCTTGCCCCGTAGGGAGCTTGCTCTCCTTTGGGGATTTTTGATTTTTGATTTTTGATTTTATTTCTGGCATATTTTAATCCTTTTTCCTTAAAACCGACCTTATCCCTCTATTTTCCTTATTTAAAAGCTGAATCATTCTTTGCGTTAATTTGGTTGGGTCAGTGTCGTAAATAATTTTTGTTTTTGGACGATATCCTTTAGCTAAAACCGGCTGAATAATGTCAGCTGTGCCTCCAGATCCCTGCAAAACTCCAATAGGTGTTCTGGTTTCAAAAGCAATAGCAAACTCGTGCAAAGTGCCAGTTCTGCCACAAATTATAATAACCGCGTCAGCGGACTTGGTTAAAATTAAATCCCGGCCCACATAATCAAAACCAGTATAAACAATCAAATCAAAAGCGTCAGTTGGCAAATTATACCTTTTAATATGCTCTTTTTTACTTCCAGCTGGAGAAAATCCAATACTAATTCCATTGGCCTCCTTTACCGCTTTAGCTGCCTCATAAGGAACACCCGTGGTGGCACCAGTCAACAATATACAATCTTGAGCAACAATTTCCCGCCCAACCTCGTGCGCTAAATCCTTTATATTTGGACAGCAAATGTCCATATCCGCCGCCCCAGAAACAGCAATTTTATATCTTGGCTCCCTGAACAATTCCTCCATTGTCTGTTTTTTGTTCATAAAAATAATTTTTATTTATTTATTGTATCATAATTTTTTTCTAAATAAAAAGTGGGGAATTAAAAAATCCCCACAATTTTTACATTTTATTTTTTACTCTTCTGGTTCAAAAATAAAATGCAAAACTGCAAAAAATTTATTTTCAATTTTGGGATACAAAAAGATATTGGCAAATACTCCGATAACACAGCGCTCCCAAAGGGACTCGAACCCCTAACAATGGCTCCGGAAGCCATCGTTTTATCCAATTAAACTACGGGAGCATATTATAATTTTTTCAACACAAAGTAAAGGTTTTGGCGGTTGCCTTTTTCGTTTTTTATAACTCCTGATTTCAAAATTTCAAAACCCGCCTGTTGGAGCAACCTAATCAACTCAACCTTAACGAAACAATGAAAATACCGCTCGCCCTCATTGTTGCCAAACCAGGGCTCAACAACATCTCTAAAATCTAATTTTGATAAACCAAAAATCTTTTTTAAAAAAAATACAAGCCCCAAGCCCCTTTCTTGCTTGTCTTTTGGTTTCCAAACTGTTAAAACAAATATCCCGCCATTTTTCAATACCCTTTTGGATTCTTGTAAAAATTCTAAGCGAAATTCCTTTGAAGGAATATGGTGCAAAACAGCGATACTATAAATTTTATCAAAAAAATTATCCTCAAAAGGTAGTCCTAACGCGTCGCCTACTTGGAAATCCTCTTGCGGATATTTCTGCTTGGCAATTTTAATAAGTTGCTCTGAATTATCAAGGCCATAATATTGGCCTTTATTTTTCTTGATAAAATCCACATATCGGCCATTGCCACAGCCCAGATCTAAAACCTTATCATTTTTTTCAATATTTTCCGCAAACAAAAACTCTATTTCCAACCAAGGATTTTGACGTGTCCTTGAAAAGTCCTGTGCTATAGTATTATAATCATCTCTAACCTTATTTAATAATTGTTGAGCAAAATGTTTATCCATAATGAAAACAAAAAAATTTTTGAAGAATTATTATTGGCAAACCCAAAAAGCCGTAAGGATTTAGATTGCTTTAAACGTCAAATTGCCAAAAAATATAATTTGCCACTTTTTAAAACCTCGGAATTGATTTCAATATACCACGAATTTACGCTCAAAAAAGCAAAACCAAACTATTCCTTAGAAAAAATTTTAATTAAAAGACCTGTGCGTTCGTTGTCGGGCATTGTTAATGTTTCGGTTTTAACCAAGCCCTATCCTTGCCCGGGAAAATGTATTTTTTGCCCAACCCAAAAAAATATCCCCAAAAGCTACTTGGCTGGAGAACCAGCTGTGCAAAGAGCCATTGCCAATAAATTTAGCCCATATAAGCAAGTGGAAATGCGTTTAAAAGCTCTACAAGCCACAGGCCACCCAATTGATAAGGTAGAGTTGAGAATAATTGGAGGCACATGGTCATATTATTCAAGAGTATACCGAAAATGGTTTATTGCTGAGTGTTTCAAAGCATGCAACGAGTTTAATAAAAGAATCAGGAATCAGAAATCAGGAATCAGGAATTTAGAAGAACTACAAAAACAAAACGAAAAAGTAAAATGCAGGATTGTTGGTATTGCTGTTGAAACCAGGCCCGATTATATTAACGCTGAAGAAATAAAATTTATGCGAGAATTGGGCATAACTAAAGTGGAGCTGGGGGTGCAAGCGATTGACGATAAAATTTTAAAATTAAATCAGCGGGGCCACAGTGTTGAAAGCATAATTACCGCAACTCGATTATTAAAAAACGCTGGTTTTAAGGTATCTTATCAAATGATGCCCGGGCTTTATGGCTCAACACCAAAAAAGGATTTGGCAATGTTTCAAGAAATTTTTACCAATCCAAATTTTAAACCCGATTATTTAAAAATTTATCCTTTGGCTTTAGTAAAAAACACCAAACTTTATAACCTATACAAACAAAAAAAATTTAAGCCCTACACAAAAAACCAACTAATTAAACTTATTGTTGAAATTAAAAAAATAATTCCTTGCTGGGTTAGGGTGGAAAGAATTATTAGAGATATCCCTCCAACAGATATTGTGGAGGGTGGAAGCAATATTTTGAATATGCGAGAAATCGTGGCCAAAGAAATGGCTAATATGAATTTGGCTTGTAAATGTGTGAGGTGTCGAGAGGTGGGGGCTAATTATGAATCAAAAGAAAGAATTTATTTGTTCAAACAAGAGTATGAAGCTTCGGGTGGGAAACCCGCCTCCGCCCTATCGGGCTACGGCGTGGCAAGGGAAATATTTTTAAGTTTTGAAAATAAAAATAAAACAAAACTTTTTGGTCTTTTGCGTTTGCGTATAACAGATAAAACAGCGATAGTTCGCGAGCTTCATGTATATGGCCAAATGGCTCAAATTAGCAGACCCCAGGGGTCTGCTAATTTGAGCCAGCACAAGGGGTTGGGTAAAAAACTACTGGCCCAAGCAGAAAAAATAGTTTATGCTGAGCAGTTCAACAAAGCTCACTGCAAGCGTAGCCGAAGCACAAAACAAAATAGGTTTTCCCAAATTGCGGTTATTTCAGGTGTTGGCGTTAGGCCCTACTATCGCAAGCTTGGCTATAAACTACAAAATACCTATATGGTGAAAAAATTATAATCATATTACAATAAAAATAGTAGTATAAAAATCCAACTCTCAAATAAGGAGATGTGCTATGAGCGCAAACATAATGTTCGGTTTTCCTCCCGAAAAAAGAAGCCTCTACACGCACCTCGCAAAAAAAGCGTTTGAAAAACCCATAACCGAATCAATGTCTGAGAAAAAAACAAATAAAGGAAAGGAGGAAGTGAAAGAAAACACAAATCCCAAAGAAGTTGAAAATAAAAAATAAATCAAAACCACCCTGCAAAGTTTTCGCTTTCTGGGTGGTTGATTTTCTATAAACCCGCGGAAGTCCGACTTCCGCTAATTCTAAACTCTTGAAATTCTTATTAACCCAGAAGCAGGAATTATCTCAATACCTCGCCTTTCAAGCTCATCTAAAAATAAATTTACGCCCAAACTATCGCTAGAAATATGCCCAGCAATAACCACATTTATATTAGCTAACTCGGCCTCTTTTCTGTGCTCCTCTGATTGGTGCATACCAACCACAGTGCCAATTCCAGCTTGAGCCATTTTTTCATACAACTTAGGGCTACCCTCCGTGCCTCCAGTAATTTCTGTAACAGCCACCTTTCCTAAATAATTATCTTTATTGCCAGCGAAAACTTTTGGCCCAACCCCAATTTCCATAGCTTTTTGATACTCAGGAATTTGTTTTAATAACTCCATTAAATCTTCCACTTTTTCTAAGTCCTCGGCTTTTTCAATTTTATTTTTCAAAAACCGAGCCGCCAAGTTATCACAAGGCGTATGCAAACAAATAAAATTAACATCTAAAAGTTTAGCAACATCCACGGCTCGGTTATGGTTGGCTCCATTAACACTTCTATCCACTTCAGAAATTCGCAATCTCATTAACCCATCAGCCACATTTATTGGCACCCCATATTGGCTTAACACCTCTGCTTGTAAATGCATAACATCAGCCAAACCAGCCAAGCCCTTGCCCTCTGGGTGATGGGCAATAACTAAATCAACACCCATTTGCTTGGCCAACATTATTTCTGGACCTTCCATATCAATACCCACCATTACTTTTTTAATTTCTTTGTCCTGAGCCACATTTAAAACTCGAGAATCTGAAAAGGGATTGGTTAATCTTTCTTGGTCAAACTCAGATTTTTCTGATTCTGGCAATTTTTCAAAGGCCTTTTTTTGTTTTTCCAAATTGGCCATTACTTTTTCTTTACCCCGCAAATCAGCCAAAATACCCATTTGAAGAGCTAAATTGAATATGTCTTGTGTTGTCATATGTTTATATTTTGATGTTGTCAATTTACCAAATTTCCATAAAAAAGGCAACTAAAAAGCCGAGTAGAAAGATATCACCTCCTCCCGGCTTTATAAGAACCTGGCTATGTTATTTTAATGATTGCATTACATTGTGGTGAACTTTGTTAATCAATGTTTGCTTCCATCCATCAGGCCCCAGGAAACCATTTCCCGGGCAAATAGTTTTTGGGTTAACCTCTCTGTGACCGATTACATTCTCTATTTTAATTGCCGGAAAATTTTTCATATATCCAGCTATCAAAGTAGCACAAGCATCAAGTGCCTCGTCGGTTGGCTGTCCATCTGTAAAATCACCGGCAAAGCAAATAGCAATTGATCTGCAATTAACATCCCAGTTGCCTGCCTGCCAACCAACCTCGCAATCTTGGAGGAGTCGCTCGCACTTTCCGTTTGGCCGTACAAGCCAATGGTAAGCATAAAAAACTTCTCGCCATTCTCCACCTACAGGCCTAAAATGTCCAGAGTGAGGTTCTTGCCCTTTTAAATATGGCTCGGGGTCTGACGATTCATATCTGGGCCTATAAAGCGTTTCTTTCTGCAGGTTAGAAATTCTAACCCAAGTGGCATTCGGGTCAAGGGCGCTATGATGGACAACGATCGTATCAATAGGAAGCACCTGCGCATCCCAATTTATAGTTCCATCACGATGGAACCAACTAAACCCTGCTGGCTGCACCGCTAATGACTGCTGCGCTATTTGTGGCGTATGGGCACAACCAACCAAAAATAAACCAAGGGTTAACAGAATCAACAAATTCTTTTTCATCTTTATCTCCTTATAAGAAAAGTTGATTACTTACATTTTTATAACACTACCCTTTTTTAGTCTATTTCCCCAAGATTTGCAAGGCATTTTTAATCCTTTCTTGGGTATTTTTTATTTCTTTTGGCAACTCCAAAATAGCTTGCTTGGCTTTTTCTTTGCTAAAACCTAATTTTATTAAAGCCAAGTAGGCCTCGTCGCTTTCTAATACTTCTTTATCTTTTTTAGATAGATCAGATAAACTCTTTATTTTTCCAGTTAACTCTAAAATTATTTTTTGAGCTCTTTTTTCCCCAATTCCAGAAATGCCATCTAAAAAATTTAAATTGCCCTTGTCCATCAAGGCCTTAATTTTTTCCAAAGAGCCAATCGAAGAAATCTCCAAAGACGCTTTTGGCCCAGCCCCCTGTATGTTGCGAATAACTTTAAAAAGCTCCAGTTCCTCAAACGATAAAAACCCAAAAAGCTTCATTGCTCTTTCGTTGGCTTCTAAATAACAAAAACATTTAAAATCGCTTTCTTGTTCGGGTAATTTTCCCATTGACTGCTCAGACAAAAAAACTTCATAGCCAACGCCATTAACATTTAAAATCACAAAATTATCCGCTTTTTTAACAATTTTCCCTGACAAATAAGCTATCATAAATTTAAATTTGACATTTATTTTCCTTTTGCTATAATATAATTAGTGAGTTGTTTGGCGAAGGCCTGCCCTTTAGGCAGAGATTGTTCCTGAAAAGGATAGCCAAACCAAACTCGCTTCTTTCTTTAAAGGGAGGGATTTTTTGTTATATCCACCAAACAAGAGAATTTCTCTGCTCTTTCAACTAACTCTATCTCTTGCTTTCTCTTTAAAAATACTGCTCTTATACAGCCAGCCCACATATCAGCCAAGCGAATCAATGGCTCTGCTTCATCTCTTTTACTTTTAATGAAACTTGTTTTGATCCCTCTCAAATGCAAAGCATTAGTCAATTCCTGCGCTTTTTTCTTATCTATTCCATCAACGCAAATTGTGGCTTGATATTTACCTTTCGCTTTCAATTTGATAGCCCTTTCAATTGTCTCTAAAATCGGTAAAAAATAAGGCAAGGGTTTTTGATAAGAGGCAAAGAAAACTTCTTCCTTGCCTATTTTTTGAGCAATAACCATTTGAAGATACCTTAAGCGCCTTTCTGGCTTTGATTTGTGCCATTTTCTATGACCAGTTTTTGATATTTTTTCAATATTTACTAAGCTCTCTCGTAATTTATTTTTTTCTTGTTCGCTTACCACTGCCACTACCACAAAAACTTCGGATTTTGTATCCTGGCCTGTTTCGTCAATATAGCAATAAAACTTTTGCATAACTTTAATTAAAGTTTATCATTTCCAGTGAAATAAAAAAACCCATGCTCTTTTAGCTGGAGTTGTGGAACTTAAAATGTTCTTTGATGTTTTATTTTTTTGAAATTGGCGGTACGCCCAAGTCCTTGCAAATTTTTCTGCCCAAACCGCTATCAATTTCGCTATGTCTTGGCACAGTGGAAGTTCTTTTCAAAATAGGATTATAAAATACGCTGTGATTTCCGCCCTCTCTTATTAGCGCACAATTGTTTTTTAAAAGATAATTGACAAGGTCTCGGCGTTTCATTTCAGTTTTATGCGAAAGACAAAGCTTCTCGAATGACCTTTTGGCCCATAAGCGCTTTTTGGCTTAACATTCTGTTAGTTTCTAAAACCAAAAGCAAGGCTTCTTTAAGGTTTTCTTTCGTTTCTTGTAGGGTTTTTCCTTGGGTGTTAACCCCTGGTATTTCCTCTATCCAGCCCAAATACCACTTTCCGCTTTTTTTATAAACTGCTGTTAGCTTTGCCATAGTTTTATTTATTTTATCTTTGGTTTTATTATAGTTAATAACTAATTTTAGTCAATTATGTTCCGTAGCTTGAACAATAAATATAAAAAACAACACAATTTGGCCGACTTGTCCCGCCGAAGTTTTAACAAAGGGGGATCAACTAAATTGCGTATTAAAATTTTATTTGATTCATTTTTACCCCCACACCAAACAAAGTTATGGTGTAGAGATGAACAACGGTCGTCTCAGAATTGAATAACTTATTTTAGTATTTTCAGCAATAGAAAACCCCGCAATTTAGTTAGAATCGCAGGGTTTATTTTTGTACAAAACACTATTCATTTCTGATGCGACATATTCGCATCCTTACACTTTTAATACAAAACTCTCGAACTAACGGCTGTAATTTCTTTTCCTCAACCGACATTTGTTCATCGGTCATAATAGGAAGACCCGCCTCGGCGAAGATAAAGTTAAGGGCTCTCACGATTGAGTAGTCCCTAACTTCTTTTACATCTTCCCACCGAGAACCATCGTTTCTTTTCTGAATCAAAAATATTATCATTTTCTTTCTCCATATTTTTGCCCCTTGCGTGGCATTATTGTAAAGAACTTTTTAACCTATCTTCAAATCCGCAAAACAATTTTACGGACTTGAGTATAGGGACGACTGCATAGTGTTTTTAAGTGCTTTGCGCAGTCGCCCATTCTACGTATTCTACTTCACTCCGCATACTTCCACATGACGTGTCGGCAAGCGCTGGCAAAGCCGCTTGCAAAATTGATGGCGTCTTCCTGGCTCATTCCGCCAGAGTAACCACCACTTTCTTCTGCTAATATGTATTCATGGACATCGTTATAGAGCCTTTCAGCTCTGTGATAAATTATTTTTTTATCAACGCTGTGACCCGTGACCAATCGCACAATAAAGATTTGCGCGATTGTATCGATACAATCAGCGCTTACAGCCCTTATCCCGTCTGGGAATAAAGCGTTCATCTCTTTAAAGATTTGGAACAACAGTTGCGGAGTGACCGGAACAGGCGGCACCTCATTTAAGTCAGCCGTCAAGGCCTTAAACATGGTATCGGTTTCTCGTTCGAGATAAGACCGAAACTCTGCATTGTATAAACCATCATTGTCAAGTTTTTCCCCGGCATAAGCATCCATCCACGAAATTCTTAATCGTGGATAACTCCTTATTGCGTCTCCGTGTTTTCCAATTATCTCTACTATATTCATTTTATTTCTCCTTATTTTTTGCTACCGAAGTGGCTATAAAAAGTACTTAATGTAGTTTGACAAGTATATTATAACATTGTGTAATAATTTGACAGGAAATTTGTCAAACTTTAGGCAATATGCTAATATAGGGCTGTGAATAGATAAGGGGGCAATGTCTGATTTAGCTTGATTTGAAGCGGTTTTTAGGCTATTACTTGCATAGAATAATAAATCTTTATATACTAAAAATAGTTGACCAAAATCGTCAACAAAGTCGAAGAATAATAAATAAAACAAAAATATGGAACTAATAAATTCGTTAGAGAAAATCGGCTTAACTGAAAAACAAGCCAGAGTTTATCTGGCTTGCTTGGAGTTGGGCGGAGCTCGCATTAGCGATATTGCTAAAAAGTCAAAAATAAAACGCACCACTTGCTATCATTTAATTAAGGAGTTAATGGAAATGGGCGTGATTTCTTTGGCAAAGCAGAAAAAAGCCGGGTTCTTTTTGGCAGAAGACCCAAAAATCTTAGAGCAAAACTTCAAATTAAAGTTGCAAACTATCCAGGAAATTCTGCCCCAGCTTGACGCTGTTTATAATGTTTTACCCCAAAAGCCAAAAATTTTGTTTTATGAGGGCGTTGAAGGCATTAAAACTGTATGGGAAGAAATTTTAAAAACAGCCAAAGAAGGAGACGTTATTTTAGCTTGCACGGGCGAGAAGCCAGCCCTAGAATATCTACCAAAAAGCTTCTTGCAAGATTATGTGCAAAGGCGGCTGGATAAAAAAGTTAGGATTAGATTTATCACGCCGTCTGAAAATTTTACAAAAGAATACCAGCCAAGCTCGGCCAAGGAATTAAGAGAAATAAAAATAGTTTCTGGGAAAAATTGGGATTTCACGGCAGATATGCAAATTTGTGGCAACAAAATTACCGTTGTTTCGCCCAAAGAAAACTTCATAAGCATAATTATTGACTCAAAAGAAATTGCTAAAATGATGAAAATGACATTTGAATTGATGTGGAAAGGCACTGGGGTATAACACTTCACTGCTATGTAGTGATGAAGTGATAACACAGATATGTTAATTTATGGAATTTAAGTTAGTTTCAAAATTTAAACCAACTGGGGACCAGCCCAAGGCGATAAGGCAGCTGGTAAGGAACTTAAACGCTGGAGAAAAAGACCAAGTGCTTTTGGGTGTGACGGGTTCGGGCAAGACCGCGACATTAGCCTGGACAATAGAAAAAGTGCAAAGACCTGCGCTGGTTATAGTTGCGAATAAAACGCTCGCGGCCCAGCTATATCAAGAATTTAAAGAATTTTTCCCCAACAATGCTGTACATTATTTTGTTTCATACTATGACTACTTTCAGCCCGAGGCCTATTTGCCCTCAACCGATACCTATATTGAAAAAGACGCTAAAATCAATGAAGAAATTGACCGCTTAAGACACTCAGCCACCCAAGATCTATCCCAAAGAAATGATGTAATTGTGGTGGCCTCGGTTTCTTGTATTTACAATGTTGGCTCACCAGAGGAATACCAAAAAACCGCTTTGGAAATCAAGCAAGGCCAAAAAATAAAACGGCAGGACCTCTTGCGCGATTTGATTTCCTTGCAATACCAAAGAAACGACATAGATTTTAAACCCGGGACTTTTAGAGTTAGGGGGGAAACCATCGAAATTTTTGCCATAACGGGCAAGGCAATTTTTAGAATAGAATTTGCAGATGACCATATTGAGAAAATCTCAAACCAAGACACCGATGGCAAAAATTTCTCAATTTCAAATTTTAAATTTCAAATTTTAAATAAATTAAAAATATTTCCGGGGAAATTTTGGGTTTCAGAAGAAGCTAAACAAAAAATTGCCATTGCCAATATTCAAAAAGATTTAGAAATTCGCCTGTCTGAATTAAAAAAACAAAAAAAACTTGTGGAAGCGCAAAGATTGCAACAGCGAACAAATTATGATATAGATATGATCCAAACTGCTGGGTATTGTTCGGGTATTGAAAATTACTCGCGGTATTTTGAATTTAGAGAGCCAGGGCTTCCTCCTTTTACTTTGTTTGATTTCTTCCCAAAGGATTTCTTGGTTTTGATAGACGAGTCCCACATAACCGTGCCCCAACTACATGCCATGTATAATACCGATAAAGCTCGTAAAAATGTTTTGATTAATTTTGGCTTTCGCTTGCCCTCGTGTTTAGATAACCGACCATTAAAATTTGAAGAATTTGAAGAAAAAGCTAAACAAACAATTTATGTTTCTGCCACCCCGGGAAAATACGAGGAATTAAGAATTAGGAATCAGGAATCAAGATTGCTCGTTGAGCAATTAGTTAGACCAACCGGATTATTAGAACCCTCAATTGAAATTAGAAAATCAGAGGGACAAGTACAAGATTTAACTAAAGAAATTCAAAAAGCCGTAAAAAACAAAGAGCGAATTTTAGCCATTACTTTAACCAAAAGAATGGCTGAAGAATTATCGGACTATTTAAAAAACCAAAACATTAAAGCCCAATATTTGCACTCAGAGATTAAAACATTAGAACGCCCAGAAATTTTAAACAAACTAAGGAGAGGCGAATACGATGTTATTATTGGCATTAATCTTTTGCGGGAAGGGCTTGATTTGCCAGAAGTGGGATTGGTGGCAATTTTAGATGCTGACAAAGAAGGGTTTTTGCGAAACGAAACCACTTTAATCCAAACTATGGGCCGAGCTTCCCGGAATATTAACGGCCGAGTTATTTTGTACGCTGATAAAATTACCAGCTCAATGAAGGGAGCTTTAAACGAAATTGAACGCAGGCGAAAAATACAAATAGATTATAATAAAAAACACAATATCAAGCCCGAAGCGATTATTAAAGAAATAAGGGATTGGCAGTCACAATTTAAAGAAAAACAAATAGAAGCCGAGTTTGAGACAGTCCACGACATAAAAATATTAGAGCAAGAAATGAAACAAGCAGCCGATAGTTTGGATTTTGAACGGGCTATTTGGCTAAGGGGCTTGATAAAAAAACTAAAAGATGGTAAAAATAAATGAGCTTCTAAGTTTTCAAACCTATGGGCGCAGAAAATTTAGCTAAGCGAATTTACCCCGTGAAGTAATTTTGAATTTTAATAAATTCAAAATTAAAATTTGTAATCAAATTTTACTTCACTAGGGTGTAGATAGAATATTCAACCCACCCCAGTTAAGTAGCAAGCTAATCGCTTGCACTTCACAGGGTATAAGAATTCGTAAATTCGTCGTTTCACTCCTCATTAACGACTTCTGATATGGCAATTAAAGAATCGGCAAAAAAAGCGCTCCGACAAAGCGAGAGGCGCAATATAATGAACTCCCAAAGGAAAAAGAAAGTAAAAAACCTCATTAAAGAGGTAAATGTTTTAATTGGGGGAAAAAAAGCTGAAGAAGCAAAAAAACTTTTACCTCAAATTTACAAGGCCTTAGACAAAACAGCTAAAAAAAATACTATTAAAAAAAATACCGCCTCAAGAAAGAAATCACGCCTCACAAAAATGATTAATAAAGCGTCTTCTAAATAGAAGCCACCAAAAATTTAACACTCTGCTCCGGGCTTTTTAGCCCGGTTTTTATTTCTAAATCCGCTAGAAATATCTTTTGCATTAAGACCTTTAATTTCTCTATTGGAACATTTCTTACTGCCTGAACAGATTTTTTAAAAACAAAGGGGTGCATATCTAAATTATTAAAAGAAATGTTTCCTTGATTTTGACTCGCTTTAACAAGCAATAGATTTCTTGCTTGAGAGGCAAGCATTGATGAAAGATAAAACAAGCTTTCCTGAGAATTAAAGTAGTTTTGTAACGCCTTCAAGGCCTCTTTTTTATTACTTGAAAGAATGGCTTCAATGGTTTTGAAGATTTCCATTTCAATGTTTGGCTTAGATAAAATATAAACATCCTTTTCGATAATCTCTTTTTTAAATGCTGAGAGCTTTTTGATTTCATTACACAAGAGCCACATATCATTTTTTACTTGAGTTAAAAGAATGGACAGAGCTTTTTCTGAAATAACAGAACCCGCCAAAATAAATTGCTCTTTTGCCCAGGCCTCAAGTTTTTTCCCAGATAGAAATAGAAACTCCTGAATCTTCCCATTGGCTTTTAACGCCACAAAGAATGGATCATTTTTTTTAATTTCTTTTCTTTCTATGAAAAATATAATGTGGCCAGAACCTGCTAACTTTTTTATCTTTTTTAAAAAACATTTTTTTGCCGTTGAGTTTAAAAAAACATTTTCTAAAATAAAAACTTTCTTTGAAACAAATAACGAATTTTGATAAAACACCTCCCAAAAAAGATCGTCTTTATCGCTCAGCAAGTCAATTCTTTCTAAAACCAAAGAACTTCCATACTTTTTGGCGTACTGGTTAATGGCTTCGCTTAATTTTTGAATCAAGCGATATTCATCTGGACCATATAATAGATATATCAAAAATCAAAAATCAAAAATCAAAAATACAAATCAAAGTTAAAAATAAGTTCACAAAATTTTCTAAAAGAAAAGTTTATGTTTTAATTTTGCATTTCGCATTTTTAATTTTGCATTTAACCCTTCTGGCACTTGGGGCAAAAATGGGCTGAACGCCCCCCAATTTTTATCCGACTAATTTTTTCTTTGCACCTTGGGCATTTTTGGCCAAATTTTCGATACACTTTTGTAATATTTCCAAAATTTCCTTTTTCACCATTTGGATCCCTAAAATCAGAAAAAGATGTTCCCCCTTTTTTAATAGCTAATTTTAAAATGAACTGCATTGCTTTGTAAATAGCTTTGATTTGATTTTGCTTTAATTGTTTAGAGATTATTTGAGGGTTTATTTTGGCTTTAAATAAAATTTCATCTGAATAAATGTTGCCAATTCCAGCAATAATCTCCTGATCCATTAAAACTTGTTTAATTTTACCTTTTTGATTTTTTATTTTTTCAATAAAGTTTATTAAGGAAATTTTTAAAGCGTCTTGTCCTAATTTTTTTAAAGTTGAAGCGCAAGATAGTTCGTTTAATGGCCAAAGCTCAACTTTGGCAAATTTGCGCAAGTCCGATAAAGCCATTTGATAGCCATTGTCTAAAAAGAAAATTAAATGCAAAAAACGATTTTGATTGTCGCTTTTTAAAGATCCTTCGATTTGACTTACCCATTTCCCATTTTCTTCTTTCCATTTTCCATAAAGCAAATGGCCTGTCATTTTTTGATGCACAAGCATTGCTAAGTTGTCTGACAAGATAAAAATGATGTTCTTGCCCCTTCTTTCTATGCTTAAAATTTTCTTGCTTTTAACTTGGAACTTAAACTCTAAAAAACTCTGAGGCCTTTTAATTAAAGAAGGAGAATTGGTCCAAATATCAACAAAAGTCCTTAACAGGACTTTTGTTTGCAAAATTTTTACAGTTGTTTCTACTTCTGGAAGTTCTGGCATATTAGAAATTCTTGATTGAGCTGAAAGCGAAATTTAGAAGTTCTTTTTCCCCATGGGGTAGAAATTTAAAACTACTCCACAGGGTTAACTCAAACCTGGCCCCCTGAGCTTGTTTTTGTCAAGGTTTGGTTGATTTTTTCAATAATTTCGCTTGGAGTAAAGTGCGCCTTTACCAAATAATCAGTTGCTCCAAGACCCATTCCTTTGTCTATATCATCTTTTTGACCCAAATTTGAAAGAATAATAACAGGAATTTCTTTCAACCTTTCATTTTCTTTAATTTTTGCTAAAACCTCAAAACCATTAATTCCAGGCAAAATTAAATCCAGCAACACAATATCTGGCCTTTCTTTTTCAACTAAAACCAAAGCGGTTTCTCCATCAAACGCTAAAAAAGTTTCAAAATTTTCCGACTGTAATTTTCTATTAATAAGCTCTCTTAAAAATTTATCGTCTTCAACTACTAAAACTTTTGGCATATGTTAGAAATTCTTAATTGAGCCACAAGCGAAATTTAGAAGTTCTTACACCCTGTGAAGTAAAATTTGAGTACAAATTTTAATTTTAAATTTTTAGTAAAAAATTTAAAATTACTTCACGGGGTTAACCAACTTTAAACTCAAACTTCGCCCTGTGGGCTCGTTTTCATTAAAACTTGCTTAATTTTTTGAATAATTTCTTGCAAATTGAACTCTGTTTTAAAAACCCAGTCCTCAAAACCCAATTCTTTTGCTTTTTTTATTTCAAGGGGCTGATTGGAATTAAAAATAATAATAATTGGCACGTTACAAAGCAACTCGTTTTTTTTTATTTCAGCAATAACAGTAAAACCGTCTTTTGGGGCAACATTAACATCAACTAAAACTACATTTGGAATTTCTTTTTTTGCTATTATCATTCCATCCTCCCCGTTCCGAGCTGTTTTCACTTCATATCCCTGCTCTAAAAGTTTTTTTGACAATAAATTTAAAACAATCTCCTCTTCTTCAATAATTAAAACTTTCATATTTTATTTTATCATTTAGAATTTTTACTATCAATATCATTATCATGCGCTGGCAACGAGAAGTAAAATGTAGACCCCCTTCCCTCTTCAGAATCAAACCAAATTTTTCCTCCATGGGCTTCTACAATGTTTTTAGCTATAAAAAGCCCCAAACCAGTTCCATCTGTTTCGGTTTCGGTGGCAATTAAACCTCTAAAGAATTTAGAAAATATGCGTTCTTTTTGATTTTTCGGTATCCCAATCCCCGTATCTTTCACTTGAATTACAAATTCTTTTTTGGGAGAAAAATAATCAACTACAATATCTATCCTTCCAGATTTTGTATAAGAAACCGAGTTTTCTATTATATTTTGCAAAGCCAAAATTATTTTTTCTTTATCGACCAAAATTTTAGGCAATTTCTTGCTTGGCAAAAAATAGCTAAAAACCAATCCCTTTTTTTCTGCCATTTCTTTTAAAACCCCGATTGCCTCCAAAATTATGTCTGCTATGTCGTGTTTTTGCATCTTTTGTAAAAATCTTCCCTCTTCAATTTTAGCCACATTTAACAAATCATTAACCAAGTTAATCATTCTTTCGTTGCTTTCATATGTTTTTTGTAAAAATTGGCTTTGAGTTTCAGTAATCTCCCCCATATCCCCATCTAAAAACATTTTTAGAATCCACTTAACAGCTGACAAAGGAGTTCTTAGCTGGTGAGCGGCAATTGTAACAAACTCAGTTTTCATGCGTTCAACAAAACTTTCTCTGGTGATATCGTGCAAAATAATAATGGTATTTTTATTGCCCACCCCAAACAATATTACAGAAACCTCCAATTTTAAAATATCTCCAATTAAAATCTTTTTTCTTAAAAATGGAGAGTTTTCTTGATTTATCATTTCGGCCAATACTTTAAGGGTTGCGTGGCTGTTTAGCTGGCTAATTGATTTTCCCAAAATATCTTCGTTTGTTGCCTGAAAAAAGTTTTTGGCCGCAGGATTAACAAGCGCAATAAAGCTATTTTCTAAAATAATCAAACCGTCCGCCAAATTATTAATAATTGACAATGTTTTGTCTCTTTCCAACTCTGCTTTTCGCCTGTCCTCATCCGCATCCTCCAAAATATTAGTTAAAGCCATTTTGGCCTGAGCTAAATTTTCCCTGTCCTGCTCCAACTCGTGCAGCTTTTTTTGGATGCTTGAGTCAAAAATTTCCAAATAATCAGGGGGTAAAAAAATAAATAAATAATTGTTTACATCGCCTATTTTCTCAAAGATTGGATACGCCATCATACTGGTTAATATTGTTTGTCCTTTCTTATTTTTAATTACCACCCCCTCTTTATCCTCTATTTTTTTTGACTTGATTTTTGTAAACAAATTACTTGTGGCAGTTTGATCAGAAAACACAAAACTAATATTTTCACTTAAAATTTCCGTAATTTCATAACCAATCAATTCTAAAAATTTTTTATTTGCATTTAATATGGAAAATTCTTTAGAAGTTAAACAAACCGAAAACGGCAAAGAATTTAAAATCTTCTCGCTGTTAGTTTTTTCTGTTTTGTCCACCCGAATTCTTTTTTCTGTATCTGCCTGTTCGTTTTGAAATTTTTCAATCTTTTCATTCGCTTCAAGCAAGCTTTTTTCTATTTCCTCTATTTTTTTCGTTTTTATTATTTTAAACATCTATTTGCTAAACCTCTCCCCAATTTTTGCCAATTTTTGTTTCAACCTTTAAAGGAACTTTCAAAACTGCTGCTTTTTCCATTATTTCTTTTAGTTTTTTTTCAACTTCTTTTGCTTTTTCTTTTTTTACTTCAAGCACAAGTTCGTCATGCAATTGCAAAACCAATTTGCTTTCTTTATTGAAAATACTCTCTTCGGCCAGTTTGGCCATGGCCATTTTCATAATGTCAGCTGATGTGCCCTGCACTGGAAAGTTGCGAGCAATCCGCTCTGCTTGAGCTCTTATGCGTTGGTCTCTGGAAACAATTTCTGGCAAAAACCTTTTCCTACCAAACATTGTTTCACTAAACCCTTTGGTTTTTGTTTGGCTAATTGTTTCTGCAACAAATTTTTCAATGCCTTTAAAAGTTTTAAAATATTGAGCAATAAATTCTTTAGCTTCTTGAAAACTAACGCCAGTCCTGCCAGCAAACCCATAAGGCCCCAAGCCATACAAAACCCCATAGTTTAAAGTTTTAGCCAAATATCTTTGCTTCTCGCTTACTTCTGTTTCTTTAACTTTAAAAATTAAACTGGCTGTCATCAAGTGAATATCTTTCCCTTGCTGGAGAAACCCTGTCATTTTTTCATCTCCAGATAAACTTGCCACTGAGCGAAAATCCATTTGCGAATAATCCCCCGACAAAAAAACAAACCCTTCTTCTGGCACAAAACATTCTCTTATTTTTTTACCAAGCTTTGTTTTAGTGGGAATATTTTGCAGGTTTGGGTCAGAGCAACTCATTCTTCCTGTTTCTGTGCCAAGCTGGTGAAAGTGCGGATGGATCCGGCCATCTTTTGGATTTATCATTTTTGGCAAGCTATCAACAAAGCCGGTTTTTAATTTAAAAATTTCCCGATACTCAATAATTAAAGAAATAATTGGATTTTCTGCGGCCAATTTTTTTAATTCTTCAGCGTTTGTGGAAATGGCTCCACCCGGAGTTTTTTTAACTCCCAAAGCGGAAATACCCATATCAGAAAATAAAATTTCAGAAAGCTGGCTTGGCGAATTTAAATTAAACTCTTTTTGGGATAGTTTAAAAATTTCTTTTTGCAAGCTTTCAATTTCTTTTTCAAAATCCAAAGAAAGCTTATTTAGCCCTTTAAAGTCCACCTTAATGCCATTTTTTTGCATTTGATTAACAACAGGCAATAAATCAAGCTCAAGTTTTACAAGCTCTTTTGATAAAACCCCGTCCTTGCCTAAATTTTTAATTTCTTGCTCAAGGTCATCTTCATTTTTTGCTGATGATCCAGAAAAAAGCTCGTTTTGATTATTTTTAACTTTCTTTTCTTTGGTAGCCAAAGTTTTCTTTTGACTGCCCATTCTCAAAAATTTATCAATCAAAGTAAAAAATTCTAAATCCTCTAAAACTTTTTGGGCTTTTTCTTTATCAAAACCTTTAAACTCAATTTCTTTTAAAGAAAAATCAATTGGAGCTTTATTATCCATTAACGCTAATTTTTGAGAGATAAAGGCCTGGTCTTTGTAATCTTTAATTTTTTGTAAAAGGTTTGGCTTTAAAAAGGTTTTTGATTTTTCGCTATTTTTTTCAATTTCTTTGTATAAATTATCTAATGATCCAAAATCTTTTAAAATTTGAATGGCTGTTTTTTCCCCAATGCCTGTGATGCCCGGAATATTATCAGAAGGGTCTCCTCGCAGGGCCTTGTAATCAACCACCTGTTCTGGAATTAAACCATTATATTTTTCTTTTACTTGTTCAATGCCATACAAAACCGTATCCTTTAAACCCTTTCTCATTGTATAGACCTTTGTGTTAGCAGAAACAAGTTGCAAGTTGTCCATATCCCCACTTAAAATAACAATTTCGGGTTTTGGGGATATTTGTTTTTTTTGCATTAAAAAATTAATTGTGGCAATTAAGTCATCTGCTTCATAGCCCTGCTTTTCAAAAAACGGCACAGAAAAAGCGGTTAAGACCCTTTTAACAATATCAATTTGGCTATAGAGTTCGTCGGGCGCTTTTATCCTTTTGGCTTTGTAGTCCTTAAACTGCTCATGCCTAAAAGTGGGGCCTTTCATATCAAAACAAGCCACCACGTAATCGGGCCTAATTTCGTTTATGGCTTTTAAAAACATTAAACAAAAACCATAAACCGCGTTCACAATTTCCCCTTTCTTGGTTTGTAGGGGTGGCAAAGCGTGAAACGCTCGATGAATAATAGCGTTGCTATCAATAATTAGTAATTTTTTTTCCTGTGACATTATTTGATTTTACCACTTCACCCTTAAAACAAAAAGCCCCACATTTAGTGGGGTTTTGTTAACTTACGCTTTTATTTCTCTTTGGGTTTCATTTATAAACTTAAATTTTAAAAAATGGGTTTGTTTGGGTAAAAAATTTTTAATTTTTTCTGGCCATTCAATGACTACGATATTTTTAGGGTCAGAGATAATTTCTTGAAAGCCAAGTTCCAAAATTTCTTCTGGCTTGCTTAGCCGATAAGCATCTATGTGAATTAAAAAATTATAATTACTTTGTTCTATTTTTGATTTTTGATTTTTGAATCTATGCATTAAAACAAATGTTGGGCTTGCCACTCTACCTAAAATACCCAGCGCTTTAGCAATTCCCTGTGTAAAAGTGGTTTTCCCAGAGCCCAAGTCGCCCATCAGAGCCAGCACTAAAGCTTTGTCTTTAGGTGAATCTTTTATTAAACCAGCTAAAATATCCCCAGCCAATTTTTGGGTTTCTTGTGCTGAAAAAGTATTGAAAATTCTTGCCCTCATACTAAAACAACCTACACTCTTTTTTTGAGCGCATTTTAAATTTTTTTCAACGTGGGGGTTAATTGACATAACAGCTCTTTTAATCTAATGTAAAAATAATATTATGGAAGAAGCAATAAAAATTAAAGAATGGATAAATTATTATTCTGATGTTGCAATATTAGTTTCAAAAGCCAACACAGAAACTTTGGAAGCGGGCAAGGCGCTTTTATTAAGTTTAAGAAAATTAAATAAAAACGCAACTCTTGCAGAAATAGAAGATTGCCCTCAAACAGAAAAAATCTCAAAACCAAGCAACAATCCTCCTCAAGCTGATTTTTTAATCTCCATAAAAGAGGGGGGCTCTAAACTTTCCCAGCTTTTTTACGAAAAAACAAGCGCTGGCTTAAATTTATTTCTAAAAACCGATGGCAAGGAATTAAAAAAAGAAGATATTATATTAAAACCCCTAAAGCAAGAGCAACTTTTAATAACTATTGGAATTGACTGCTATGAAAAAGTTCCAGCTAACTTAAAAGAAAAATCTAATTTTATTTTAAATATAGACAACAAAACAAACAATCAATGGTTTGGCGATATCAATTTAATTGAATATGACAAGCCCATAGAAGAAATCTCTTTTAGGGTTATTAAGGTTTTGGGAGAAATGCTTTTTGAAAAGGAATCTTCTTTTAATTTTTTCTCTCCGGTTGTTGTATCTCTTTTTAAAAAGGCGTTTTTAAATTTAAGCTTTAATAAAAAGTCCAATATTCTTATTGCTAAGTTAAGCCATCTTGATTTCCTTGAATCAAAAGCCCAAATAACAGATATTAAATTTATTTTAGAAAAACTAACTTCTGAATTGTTTTCCTTTCAAAACTTTCTTTTACTGTGGGAACAAAACTCTTCGCCGCTTGCAGTGAGAGGAGTTTTTTATTCAAAACAAAACCAAGAGAACATTGAAAAAATAGCCAAAGTTTTTACAGCAGAGCAAAAAAACAATAGCTTAATTTTTAAAACAAAAGAAACTAATTTAGAAAAAGCAGAGCTCCAAATTATTAATATATTAAGTTAATGGAGATCACCAAAGAAACAACTATCTCTCAAGAAAAAATTTTAAATATCCAATCAATGGTAAAAAACATTGGAGATTTAAAAATGCTTTTAAGCCAAAGCGACTCAAAAGACACCACTGCTTTGTTGGAAGATATTTTGGTTAGTAGCAATCTTTTAAACGCTTCTGATATTCATTTTGAACCAGAAGAGCATAATGTAAAATTTAGATTAAGGATAGACGGAAACCTCCACGATGTCTTTCTCTTTGACACTCAAAAGTATAAAATAATTTTATCCAGAATAAAACTGCTTTCTGGCATAAAACTAAACATAACCGACAAAGCTCAAGACGGCAGATTTACCATTGAACTGGGCGCTAATAAAATTGAAACCAGAGTTTCTTCTTTGCCCTCAGAGTATGGAGAAACAGTGGTAATGCGACTTTTAGACCCAAAAAGCTTGGTGGAAATAGAAATGCTTGGCGTTAGAAAAGATATGATGAACATTTTTGAAAAAGAAATTTGTCAGCCCAATGGAATGATTATTGTAACTGGCCCCACTGGATCTGGAAAAACAACAACTCTTTACGCTATTTTAAAAAAAATTCAATCTCCAGAAATTAAAATTATCACCATTGAGGATCCAATTGAATATCATTTAAATGGAATATCCCAAAGCCAGGTTAATCCCAAAAAGGGCTATAGTTTTTCAACTGGTTTGGAGGCAATTGTTAGGCAAGACCCAGATGTTATTTTGGTTGGCGAGATAAGAGATTCCCAAACCGCCACCATTGCCTTGCAGGCCTCTTTAACCGGGCACTTGGTTTTAAGCACATTGCACACCAATGACGCTGCTGGCACAATTGTTCGGCTTATGGCTTTGGGAGAAAAACCTGTAAACATAGCTCCTGCCATTAATTTAGCTATTGGCCAAAGGTTAGTTAGAAAGCTTTGCTCTGCTTGCAAACAGCAAGAAACCGCTTCAACAACAGAGCTGTCTTTTATAAAAAAAGAAATAGAAAGCTTGTCAGAAATTATAAAAAAAGAAAACAGTTTGCCAGAAATAAAAGAAGGTCTAATAATAAACAAACCAAAAGGATGCTCCCACTGTGATAATACTGGATATAAAGGAAGAATTGGCATATTTGAATTTTTTGTGGTTGATGATGAGCTGGAAATTTTTATCACCCAGTCACCAAATGTTGCCCAATTAAGAGAAAAAGCTAAAGCCAAAGGCATGGCTTCTATGCGACAAGATGGAATTATAAAAGTTTTACAGGGAATAACCAGTTTAGAGGAAATTGAGAAAGCGACCGGACAATAAGCAATTATTAGCAAATAGTTGATAATAAAAAATAAAAACGCCCCAGCTCTTTTGATAAAAAGCTGAGGCGCGAACATTAGCCCGAAGTCGTCTCAAAATGCATTGAAACCCAGAGTTTTTTTCGGAAACAAGCTAGCGTTAACCAACTTGCCCATTCGGAAAAAAACTCCTAAACTTTGGGCTAATGTTTGAATAGCAATATATTAACATATCTTGTTAAATATGTCAAGCAATTTTACTCAAAATAATTCTGAGGATGTTTTGGATTTAACCTTAAGGCCTAAAACCTGGGATTGTTATGTTGGTCAAGATAAAACAAAAAATAATGTTAAAATTATAATAGAAGCAGCCAAAAAGAGAAACGATCAAGTTGAGCACTTGCTTTTTTATGGCAACCCCGGGCTTGGTAAAACCACCCTGGCTTATTTGGTGGCTCAAGAAATTGGCGCTGACATTAAAATAACCTCGGGCCCTGCCATTGAAAGAGCTGGGGACTTAGCTGCCATTCTAACCAATTTAGAAGAAGGCAGTGTTTTGTTTTGTGATGAAATTCATCGGCTTTCAAGAACAGTTGAAGAGTACTTATATCCAGCAATGGAAGATTTTAAGCTTAATTTAATTTTGGGCAAGGGTCCAATGGCCAGAGTTATGGAAATGGACTTGCCAAAATTTACTTTAATTGGAGCCACCACAAAATTAGCTTCCATTTCTGGGCCTTTAAGGTCTCGGTTTGGAGCCACTTTTGGCTTAAATTTTTACAGCAATGAAGATATTGAGCAAGTTTTAGAGCGGTCTTGTAAAATTTTAAATGTTAAAGCTGAAAAAAACGCTTTAAAAATAATTGCTGAACATTCCCGTTTTACTCCCAGAATTGCCAACCATCTTTTAAAAAGAGTACGCGATTTTGCTCAAGTTAAAAATGAAAACTTAATAACAAAAGAAATTATTGAAGACGCTTTTTTGAATCTTGAAATTGACCGGCTTGGTTTAACTCAAAACG
The DNA here is from genome assembly GCA_028718785.1 of Minisyncoccota bacterium. Lineage (GTDB taxonomy): Bacteria > Patescibacteriota > Minisyncoccia > Minisyncoccales > CG1-02-41-26 > STD1-80. The sequence goes on along the minus strand of JAQULB010000005.1, from coordinate 5,832 downwards.
ACAAACGATTTTTGGAGGCCTTGGTAGTTAAATTTAATGGAGGCCCAGTTGGCATTCAAACATTGGCAGCAGCCACCGCTGAAGAAGAGGCCACCATTTTAGATATTTACGAACCATATTTAATGCGAATTGGCTTAATTGCCAGAACGCCCCAAGGCCGAGTGGCCACCAAAATGGCTTTTGAGTATTTGGGAATTTCTTCTGCTAACTTGCCAAAAATTTTATTTTGAATTTTTAACCACGCAGATTATGCGCAAATTTAAAAAATATTTATTTTTTTTATTATTTCTTATCTGTCCAACCCTTACCTTAGCTGAACAAATAGACATCAATACCGCACCACTATCGCAATTAGATGAATTAATTGGCATTGGGCCAACATACGCTCAAAGGATTATTGATAGCCGACCGTATTCATTTGTAGACGATTTACTGCGCGTTAAAGGCATTGGGACCACCACCCTACAAAAAATTAAAAATCAAGGTTTTGCCTGTGTTAACTGCCAAAGCTTAATGACAAGCACGTCAACAACATCAATAGAAAATACAACCACCCAACAAGAAAGTGTGTCAATCCGTGCCGATCGGCCAACTTTGACACAAAATGATAACTTAGCGAATACTGGGTCTCCGCAGGTTTCAACAATAAACCAAACAACATCTACTCAAAAAAATATAACAAAACCAGCCGATCGGCCTATTTTGTTATATCTTAGCGAGGTTTTGCCCTCACCTGAAGGGCCAGACACAGAAAACGAATTTATAGAACTTTTTAATCCCAATAATTTTACAGCTGATATTTCTGAATTTAAAATAAAAGACAAAACAGGAGCCATAAAAACTTTCACCATTCCCACGGGAACAAAAATTTTAGCCAACAATTTTTTGACTTTTAAAAGTAGTCAAACTAAAATTTCTTTAAATAACTCTGGAGATGGGGTGGAATTGCTTGACCCAAGCGGAAAAATGATTGATTCAACTGATTTTGGTAAATCCCAATCAGGCCAATCATGGAGCAAGAATAGTGGAAGCTGGCCCGCCCAAAGCCCTGCGGACAATGAGGCGGGCTGGCAATGGACAGCCAAACCAACCCCCAATCAAGCTAATATTATTGTGGCAACACAGCCCTCCACAACTAGCGCTTCAGTACAAACTGCTTCAAATTATTTACAAAAAACAAACAATTTCACAGCCAATGTTGCGGATTATTCACCTCAACATAAAAACTTTTTAGCTGTTGGTATAGCCACAGTTATCGCTTTGTCCTCCGCCCTTATTGCCTGGCGCATGAAAAAAAATTCCACGGAAATATAAAGATAAGGTCTTTTTTAATTTTTCTTGATTAAATTTGGCTTTAGAGTAGAATATAAAACGATAGAGTTTAATAAGTAACCTTCATTAAAAATTCTTACAAAAAAAGGAGAATGAGATGGAAACAGTAAAAATCCAAAAGTTACTAGAGTCCTTTGATTTGTCCGAAGAAGTAAAAACACTCTTAAAATCAATTTATCTACTTTCAGAAAATTTCACAAAAAAGATTATCGTCCTAACAAGAGATGAGGGTGAATTAGGAAAGGTCGCAGAAAGCAAGTCACTTTCTGAGTATGTGACAATAAAGTTGTTTGGACGCATCATCCTTTTCTTGCCAAAAAAAGAAGCTGACCTCTTTCCTCGTGAAACCATAGCAAACCTCTCTATGATATGGTCTGCTGAAAAAGCAAAAACGGCCATACTGATTATATAGCTTTTGCCCCCTGCTTTATTTAATAGCAGGGGGTTGATTTTTTTTGATTTTTAGGACAAAGTGGAATTGAGTTAATTTCTAATTTCTAATTCCTAATTCTTAATTCCTGATTCTTGATTCATAATTTTATGAGTGGACATTCTCACGCAAAAACCGTTAAAGCCACCAAAGACGCCAACGCGGCTGTTAAGGGAAAAATATTTTCCAAAATGGCTCGGCTAATTTCTTTGGCTGCCAAAGAAGGGGGCAGTCCAGAGTTTAACGCCAAGCTCAAATCAGCTATTGATACAGCCAAAAAATTTAACATGCCCAAAGACAATATTGAACGAGCCATAAAAAAAGGAACTGGCGAGTTGGAAGGTGAAAATTTAGAAACAATTGTGGTGGAAATTTTAGGGCCTGGTGGAATAAACATTATCGTGGAGGGAATCACTGACAATAAAAACCGCTCATTTGGGGAAATAAAACAAATAGCCCAAAAACGGGGTTGTAAATTAGCCAACGAGGGCTCTTTAAGGTGGCAGTTTGACAGGCAAGGAATTATCCTTGCCGATCTCAAATCTCAAATCTCAAATCTCAAATCTAAAGAAAAAATGGAACTAATTGCCATTGAGGTTGGAGCCAAAGATACCCAATGGAGCGCCGAAGACAATGAGGAAATTTTAGAAATAAGAACTATTCCAGAAGAACTGGCAAATATTAAAATGGGGTTGGAAGAAAAAGGAATTGAAATTGAATCCGCCAACTTGGGGTGGGTTGCCAAAGAAGAAGTTGAAGCCAGCCAAAGCGACAAATCAATTGCAGAAAAACTATTTGAAGATTTAAATGAGAGTGATTCTGTTCAGAATATATATTCAAACCTAAAATCTTAAAATTAGTTTTTGGTTTTATTTTTAATCATTAAAAATTAAAAATTGATTAAAAATTAAAAATTAAAAATTAAAAATTCTTGATAATCTTAGGTATTGACCCGGGAACCGCCACTACTGGTTTTGGTATAATTAAAAAAGATAGCAAAAGAAATTTTGCAATGCTTGATTTTGGCATTATTAAAACCAATCCAAAGGACTCACCAAGCAAACGACTACAAAAGATATTTGAAGAAATATCTTTTATTTTAAAAAAAACAAAACCCGACTTGGTTGTTGTGGAAAAGCTTTATTTTTTTAAGAATTTAAAAACCGCCATGCCTGTTGCCGAAGCTCGAGGGGTAATTTTATTAGCTATTCAGCAAAACAAATTCAAAATTATTGAGCTAACCCCCCTTGAGGTAAAAATGGGCATATGCGGTTATGGCCGAGCCGAGAAACAACAAGTCCAAAAAATGGTCAAAGAAACTTTAAAATTAGAAAAGATTCCCAGGCCCGACGATGCTGCCGATGCTTTGGCTTTGGCAATTTGCGGGGCATTAAAAGCAACTTGCAAATCCAATTAGTTTTTCAAAGAAAAGATGTCCACAGGCGGAATTGGTGTGGGGGTTGACAGAAATAACTTAATAAATATAATGGCTTTATGTTTATTAATCAGCCATAAGCTGAAAAGGTCGCAAACCTAAAAATTTTTATCCTGTTGCTGTTTAAAATCAGAGCAGGAAAACAAAAAAATGGAGTTCCAAGAAACATTGTTAAATGTTTACGCCCAGGAAGATGTTGAAGAGGAAAAAGAAGATGAAGAAAAAGAAGACGATGATTGGAGTTTAGGCGAAGACGATGAGGACGAAGAAGATGAAGAAATTGAAGGTGATGATGTTTAATTTCTGTTAAAGTTAAATGCTAAGTAAGCCCCCTCTTTTTTACGCTATCCTAATCTGGCGTAAAAAAGAGGGGGCTTTGAATTTATCTTAATCTGTTTTATTATAAATAATCACCAAATCTATGAAACGCAAGGATAATAGAATAGTTTATAAAAAACCGCATAATGTTTTAATTTTTATTATTGAAGCGATATTAACCTGCTTTGCTGTTTTAGCTTTCACCGCTTTCACCGCTTTTGTTATTATCACTAAAGATTTTCCCCGTCCCGAGAAATTTTCTGAAGGCATTGTGGCTGAATCAACAAAAATTTATGATCGCACTGGTCAAATCCTTTTATACGAAATTTCCGGAGATGAAAAAAGAACAGTTGTTCCATTAGATAAAATCCCTATTCAGTTAATAAATGCAACTATTGCCATAGAAGACAGGGATTTTTACCAGCACAATGGCATAAACATAAGAGGAATTTTTAGGGCTATTCTTGTTGATTTAAAACTTGGAAAAAGCAGTCAAGGCGCTTCCACTATTTCCCAACAATTAATAAAAAACTACTTTTTAACCAACCAAAAAACCATTCAAAGAAAAACGCGTGAAATTCTTTTAACATTAGAGCTTGAAAGGCGCTACTCAAAAAATCAAATACTGGAATGGTATTTTAATATAGTCCCGTTTGGTTCAAATATTTACGGCGTGCAGGCGGCCAGCCAGGCCTTATTCAACAAAGATGTAAGCGACCTTTCTTTGGCTCAATCAGCCACATTAGTGGCTTTAGTGAGAGCTCCGTCTTTATACTGGCCTTATGGCGATGGCAAGGCCTTGCTTTTAGCCAGAAAAGATCTTGTATTAGATACCATGGTAAGTCAAAATTTTATAACTAAAGAAGAGGCAGAAACAGCTAAAACGGAAAAAATCACTTTTTCTTATCAACCATTAACCACCATAAAAGCCCCTCATTTTATAATGTTCATCAAAAATTACTTAGAAGAAAAATATGGTCAAGGATACTTGGCCCAAGCTGGTTTAAGGGTAATAACCACGCTTGATTATAATTTACAACAAATTGGCGAGCAAACCGTTAAAGAACAGGTGGATAAAATGAGCTATATGAAAGTTGGCAATGGCGGGTTAATCGCAGTTGACCCAACAACCGGAGAGTTATTGGTAATGGTGGGCTCTAAATATTTTTTTGGCAAGTCAGAGCCGGCGGGTTGTAACCCTGGAAAAACCTGCACTTTTGACCCAGAGGTAAATGTTACAACAAGCCCCAGACAGCCCGGGTCCTCTTTTAAGCCAATTGTTTACATAAGAGCGTTTGAAATGGGCTATAGCCCAGATACAATATTACAAGACACCTTAACAGAATTTAATCCAAACTGCCCAAGCAACGCATTGGCTGAAAAAGATATTTACGGCCAGGAATGTTATCACCCTCATAATTATGACGGGATGTTTAAAGGCCCCATCACATTAAGGTCAGCGTTGGCTCAATCAAGAAATGTGCCAGCTGTTAAAACCCTAAAATTTGTGGGAATTGACAATGCTATTGATCAAGCCGAAAAAATGGGTATAACAACCTTAACTGATAGAAACAGGTATGGCTTAAGTTTGGTGTTGGGGGGAGGAGAAGTAAAACTATTGGAAATGGCTTACGCTTTTGGTATTTTTGCTAATGATGGCTTAAAAATGCCGGTCAATTTTATTAAAAAAATTGAAGATAAAAACGGAAATGTTGTCCAAGAGGAACAAACGGGAGCGTATAGAGTTATAGAATCAGAGCTAACAAGAGAAATGAATAGCGTTTTATCTGACAACGAAGCTAGGTCTCCAGTGTTTGGCTTAAACTCCACTCTTTATATACCCGGCTGGGAAACCGCTGTTAAAACTGGCACCACTCAAAACAATGTTGATGGCTGGTGTATTGGCTATACTCCAAATTTAGTGGCTGGTGTTTGGGTGGGCAACAACGACAACAGGCCAATGTCCCAATCTGCTTTAAATGTGGCCGCCCCGGTATGGAACGCTTTTATGCAAAAGGTCCTGCCTATGTTTCCAAAAGAGGACTTTATAAAACCATAAAACTTCCCTAAAAATAACTCTTAAACTAAAAAGTCCGTTTGTAGGGGATTTTTTAGTTTGCCCGATAAAATTACTTAAGTTACTTAGTTAGCGTGGTGCTTGCCCAGCCACCAGAGCCCATACAAGCGTACAAAACCATTTCTCTGGTGGAGGAGGCGTGTAATATCATTCTTCCTGCGTATTTATTGTCATTGCAAGAGCTTGTTGAAGGAGAAGATGTGGCAACATCTATTTGCAGATATTTTAATGCTCCGTCCA
>JAQULB010000004.1 GCA_028718785.1 Minisyncoccota bacterium | reverse complement strand
AGTACCAGTTATGTGGCAACTACGACACTGACTCTTGCTTGGAATGGTCAACTGCTTACTCTTGTCCCTCAGGCCAGGCCTGCTCAGGAAGTGGAGTGTGCTCCAATACTTGCTCAAACCAGTGCTCTAATATAAGCGATTGGTCTTGCCCAACCACCAACACTTACAAAATCTGCGCTCAAAATAGCAACGGATGTTTGGATTGGTCTTCTGTTTATACCTGCGACACTGGCTATACTTGCAATGCCAGCCAAAGAATGTGCGCTCCTCAAAACAACAACCAAGGAACAGCCACTTTATCAGCCAATAAAACTCAGGCCAAAATAAACGAAAATGTTTCTTTTACCTTACAAGCTGATGACCAAGACGGCATCGAACAAATTTGTCTTATAACCAACACTTACGCCACAGCAAAATGTAAAACTTGCAACAACCAAACCTCTTGCTCTAATGTTTGGAATGAAACAAAATCAACAGCTGGGCTTTATAGTTTTTCTGGCTATGCCATTACCAAAACACCTCAAGGAGCAACTCAAACAATAAATACAAGTCCGGTTTCGGTTTTGTTTAAACAGCCCGAAACAATTTGTGAAAACCAATGCTTAACTATAAGCGCTTGGTCTTGCCCAACTTCAAACACATACAAGGTTTGTGGAGATTTTAATAACGATGGATGTTTGGAATGGTCAAATAGTTATTCTTGCAACACAGGATACACTTGCGATGCCACCAATAAGACCTGTTCTGTAATAGGGGACAACCCAACCTCTGGCAATTTAACAGCCACCAAAACAACAGCTCAAATAAACGAAAACGTGAGTTTTACTGTAACCGGGCGCGACACAGACGGTATTTCTAAAGTTTGCTTGCTTGATGGAACAAACCAAACTCCAACCTGCCAAAATGCTTCCACATATACTTGGACTTTAACCAAACAAACCCCTGGGGAATACTTCTTTTATGGATATGTTGATGGCAAAAATCCAAATGGGGGGCAAGTGGAAAGAACAACAGATCCATTTTTTGTAAAAGTGGTTTTTCAAAGCAAGCCAGTTGTTTGTGAAAATCAATGCTCATCGTTGGGGCAGTGGGCTTGTCCATCAGATGGAACTTACAAGGTGTGTCAAGATACCAATAACGATGGATGCTTAGAATGGAGCTCAACTAATGCTTGTCAGGGCGGACTTTATTGTTCAGAAAGTCAAAGGGCCTGCTTGCAACCAACTGATCATCCAACCACTATTTCTTTAACAGCAAGTCAAACAACAGCAAAAGTTAATGAAAATATTAGTTTTTCTGTAAACGCCAGCGATCAAGACGGGGTGGAAAAAGTTTGTTTTATTGACAACGCTTTTTCAACAACCCCAGAGTGTATTGATTGTTCTGGAGCTACTTGCCAAAAGAATTTTATTAAAACCAAACAAAATCCTGGTTTGTATGTTTTTTCCGCTTACACAATAGCAAAAAGAGCAGAAGGAGGAACCAATTCGGTTTCAGCTAATTCAGTTTCGGTTTTATTTTCTTCTCCTCAAATCTCTTGCGTTGATGAATGTTCGGCAAATGGAACAACACAATGTCAGGGCAATTCTGCTGTGAGGTTTTGTGGAAATTATGATTCTGATTCTTGTTTGGAATGGTCTCCAGCCACCCCCTGTTTAAGCGGACAAACATGTTCAGGAACTGATAATTTTTGTAAATACCCAGAAAACGGCCAGGCCTCTGGGGTTATTCAAGTGAGCCAAAATTCAATTTGCGGGGGAAGCCAGTATCCTCAAATTACCATAACAGTTACAGGCAATGATTCTGATGGAGTTCAAAAAGTTTGCTATACTGAAGGGGTAAATGGATTTTTAAATTGTCAGGATTGCGATGGGGGCGTAAATTGCCAAAAAACTTGGACTAAATTAATAAACACTGGAATTGGAACATCATATTTTTATGGAAAAGTTTTTGGCAATAATCCAAATGGTTCTTCAGACAGCGTAAATACTGTTCCTCAATACCAAGCAGTGGAAATAAAAAATTGTTGCTTAAATGAATGCTCCTCTCCCGGAATTTCAGAGTGTTTTGGAGGGAGCGTTAGGACTTGCCAATCCCAAAGCAATGGCTGTTTGGCTTGGTCGAATACAACAAACTGCGGAAGTGATACTTACACAGATGAATATAGGTGCTCTAACGATAGCAATATATTGCAAAGAAAAATCATTAGAAAAGGATGTTCGGGTTATGCCTGTTATGAAAGAACAGAGTGGGTTGATTACGACAATTGCCAGGCAAGAGACGAGGTTTGCAATAGTTCCACCAACACTTGTAATTCTAAATTTTTAGAAGTTTCTTGTTTTGCGGCCCCATCAACTGCTAAAAGAGGTGAATTATCTTGGGTGGTGGCAAGAGTGGCAGGAGGTGTTGGACCATACCAGTTTTCTTGGTCTGGGGATTACTCTGGAACAGAACAAACTGTTTCTAAAACATTTTTCACCAAAGGAACTTACAATGCTTATTTAACAGTAAAAGCAGGGGACCAGACAAAATCAGCCAGTTGCCAAGCCCAGGTTTCTGATGAAATTGCTGTATACGCTAACCATCCAGGAACTGCCAATATTTGGGTTTCAAATACCACGGTTTACACAGGCGAAACCTTTACCATAAGTATTTTTGGGGCGGATGAAGACGGGATTGATGGTATTGAGGCCTACTATCAAAATAACTGGCACAGTCAGTCAGCAAGCGGAAACTCAGGCACAAGAAATTGGCAAGTAACCGAATACACGCCCAATAGATATTTATATTGTGGCAAGGTGAACGGCCGAACATTAACTGGCTCTCGAGATATTTCTTACTCAAACCCAAGATGTATTGAAGTTTGGGTTAGGAGTCGTTAGTCGTAGAACGTAGAACATCTTAACTTAAAGGAATGATAAAAAACTTTTTATCAAGAGTTAAAACTTTGGGTTTTTGGTTAAAAAAGCTCTTTATTCCTTGCAACGACAACAACTTTAGGCCCAAAATTTTAGAAGGCAAGTATTTAGTTTACATTTTGCTTTTAGCTTGTTTTTTGCGATTAAGCACTTTTTTATTTTTTTGGCAATTGCCAAACACTAGTTTTTTTGCTGATATTTCCAGAATGGTTTTAATTGATAGTTTAAATGACGAAAGAGCTGGTTTAAAATTGGGAACATTAAAAGAGAATAATTTACTTAATCAGGCCTCTTTACTTAAAGCCAATGATATGATGCAAAATGGTTATTTTAGCCACACTAGCCCCGCTGGCATAACACCATGGTATTGGTTTAAAAAAGTGGGCTACAATTATAGGTCAGCTGGGGAAAATTTAGGCATTGGGTTTGTGGATTCAGCTGAATTGCATCAGGCCTGGAATGAGTCGCCTTCACATAAAGCCAATTTGGTAAACGCTAATTATAAAGATGTGGGAATTTCTTTTGTGGAAGGAAATTTTCAGGGCTCAAAAACAACAATAGTTGTGCAAATGTTTGGCGCGTTAAAATCTGTTCCCCAAACAAAACCGCCAACCCAAACAACCCAAACAAGCCCTACTACAGGCAACCCTACAGCGAAACCCCAAAATTCTGTTACCGAGGCAAATCAAGGAACAGCCAACTTAGTGGATGTTTTTTCAACCACTGCCAGCGGTGTAGCTGGGAACACCACGATTTTACCAGAGGTTTTGGGTGATAGTCCAAGCAGTTTTTTAATTGTTGACGTCACTTCTGGGTTGATTTTTACCTCAACCACCACTATGGATTTAGGGGGTCAAAATCAAGAGCCAAAATTAGCTGGGATTTGGGGAAGAGTTTTAAAGTTTTTCGCTAAAGATTATAACAGCTTAACTCAAAAGATTGTTTTGGTTTTTTTGGTTATCAATATTGTGGCTTTAATTTTAAATATTATTATAAAAATTTTTGTTCAGCATTACGATTTAATTTTAAAAGCCACCTTAATATCTTTGGCTTTAATTTTATTGCTCATTATTGGTCCAAAAGAGATTGTTTCTTTAATCCAACCCTATGCTCAAATCTTCTAAAATTTTACTAAAATATTTTTTAATTTTATCAGCCATATTTTTAGTTATTTTTAATTGGGGATATATTGATTGGTTTTTTAATTACAAAACAGTGGGGGAAAATTTGGGATATTTAGCCAGAAAAACTATTGGTCAAAATGAAGTTTCAGTTTATTTTTCTGAAATAGCGTTGTTGTCTCTTCCCAATCAATCTTCTTCAACCACCCAGCAAGTCCAGCCAAAACCAAAGCCAGTGGACATAACCAGACCCAGTTACATTTCAATACCAATTATCGGGGTGAACGCGCCAATTTCATTCACCCAATCAAGAAGCCAGAAAGTTTTTGCCTCTCTTTTAAATGTTGGGGTTTTGCATTATCCTGATTCAACTTTGCCTGGAACGGTTGGAACAACCATTATTTTGGGGCATTCTGCTCCCCCAAATTGGCCAAAAATAAGATATGATTCGGTGTTTAACAATTTAAAGGACTTAAAGCCCGGGGATGAGATTTCAATAGATTTTCATGGGGAAATTTATAAGTATATAGTGAGGGACACCTTTTTTGTAAAGGCCGGACAAGACCTGTCCCAATACTTGACTTTTAATAGAAATATGTTATTATTAGTGAGTTGTTGGCCTCCAGGTCATAATCTGCAAAGAATTGTGGTTGAGGCAGAGCTATCTAACTAATAACATAAAACTAATAACTAATAACAAAAATTATGAATAAACAAATTACAGCAAATGTTTTAGCAGTGGCTGCGTTGGTTTTGTCAGTTTTTGGGCTGGTGTTTTTTTCATTTCCAGCTTCAGCCGATGTGGTTTCAATGTACACTCATCCGTCAGCAGATATTACCTCTAATTCTGCTGTTGTAAGCGGAGAATTGAGCAATTTAGGCGGGAAAACTTCAGCCACTATTTGGTTTGATTATGGCTTAACCTCAAATTATGGCTCAAAAACTAATAGCCAGGTAATGACAACTATTGGGACATTTCAAGCCACTTTATCTAATTTAAATTCTTGTTCTCTTTATCACTATAGGGCAGTGGGGGATAATGGAAGTGGCGCTGTTTATGGGGTTGATAGGACATTTTCCACTCTTTGTTCAAACGATGAGTTAAGAGTTTCTTTGGAAGCAATTCCATACTCTGGCCCCGCTCCTTTGAATAATGTTGATTTAAAAGCCGATGTTTCAGGCAGATTGGCTGGGGACTTGCGCTATTGGTTTGATTGCAACAATGATGGTTCTTGGGATAAGCAATTAACAATGTATCAAGGCCCTTCATCTTCTTACACTGCTGATAGTTTGTGTAATTATTCAACTGCTGGCACCTATACTGCCAAGGTAAGAGTTGAAAAATTGGGCTTATCAGCTGAGGGCACAACTATTATTACGGTTGGAGGTGGGGGAGTTATTCCCAGCAACAATCAATATACTTTAAATGTTCAAAAAACTGTTCAAGATATAACTAATGGCACGGTTTTTGGAGATTCAATTGCCGCTAATTTTGGCGATGAAATGATTTACAAAGTGGTAATTACTTCGTCTGGCTCTGTAACAGCTCCAGCTGTTTATATAAAAGACGCAATGCCATCTGGGCTAATTTATCTTGGTAATTTAACTATTGATGGAATATCTGATGGAAGAAGCGTTTTAGACGGAATTTTGCTTGGAGATATGCCAGTTGGAACTTCAAGAACCATTACCTATAGGGCAAGAGTTAACACTAAAGAATTTTTTAACTATGGCACAAACAGTTTGATAAACTCGGCTTTAGTTTATAACAATGGCGTTTCCATTTCTGACACTGCCACGGTTGTGGTGGTAAAAAGAGCGGTTGCAGGAGCAGCTACAGATGTGAACACAGGAATAGTTAGCGATTTGTTTGGGTCTTTGCTTTTGCCTTTAGTGTTGGCGGCTTTATTGTTGTTTATTTTTAAATCCCAACTGCTTGGGTTTGATAAATGGGCAACCGTGAGAAAAGAAGAAACCAATGGCTTTAGGGCGCAAAAGAAATTAAACTCTTTAATCAAAAAAAGAAAATAATTTGCCTTGTGGATAACTTGGCGAGTTAATAGATTTAAAAAGCCAAAAACCCTTATTTTATAAGGGTTTTTGGTTTTTATAGAGTGGTGGGGGAGTGGTTGACAGTGTTTCTTTGTGGTGCAATAATGGAGATGTGTGGGAAGCTGTGGAGAAAAGTGGGGATAAACCCGTGTTTCTGTGGATAACTTTGAGCGAGTGAAACGAGCGAGAACCCAGCCCTCTGTTCTATATGTACTATGTTTATATATTACAACAAATACAAAATAAAGATTTTTATATTGACTATACGGAAGATTTGAAGAAAAGATTTCGTCAACACAATAGAGAGGTATCTTGTAATTTAACTTACTATGAAGCGTATCAGACAGAGAGGTTGGCCAGGCAAAGAGAGAGGAAACTGAAACAGTATGGTAGCGCATGGCAGGGATTAAAAAAGAGAATTATTGGGTAGAGGGCTGGGTAATCATTTTTGTAGCGAAATTTATTTCGCTACCTCATAAATTTCAACAAAAATATTATGTTCCTTGGTGAATACCAATACTCAATAGACGATAAAAAACGATTGGCTTTGCCTCTGAAATTTAGAATTGCTTTGGGTAAAAAAGCGGTTATCACCAGAGGATTAGATAATTGTTTATTTTTATTTCCAATGAAAGATTGGCAGATATTGGCCGAAAAGTTAAGTAAGTTGCCATTATCACAGGCCGATGCTAGGGGGTTTAGCAGGATGATGTTGGCAGGAGCTATGGAAGTTTCCATTGACGCTTTGGGTAGAATTTTAATGCCCGATTATTTAAAAGAATACGCCGGGCTTTCTAAAAAAACTATTATTGCTGGGCTTTTTAACAGAATTGAAATTTGGGATGAAGCAAAGTGGAATACTTACAAACAACAAACCGAAAAAGAAGCAGGCAATATTGCTGAAAGGTTAAAAGAATTAGGAGTGTAAAAAATGATTAATGACAAATCTCTAATGTCTAATAAAATTTCAAATGTCAAAATTCGGTTATTAGATGGTTGGATTTTGATATTTTATTTGTCATTAGAAATTAGGATTTAGAAATTTAAATGAATCATATTCCTGTATTGAAAGACGAAGTCATAGAGTATTTAGATCCAAAGCCAAATCAAAATTTTGTGGATTGCACCTTTGGTTTTGGCGGACACACAGAAGCTATTTTGGAAAAAATAAAACCAAATGGCAGAGTGCTGGGGATAGAGTGGGACCAAGACAAAATCAAATATCAAAAATCAAATATCAAAAATAAAGGAAAGATTATTTTAGTAAATGATTCGTATGTAAATTTAAAAGATATTGTTAATAGGGAAAATTTTGGCCCAATTAATGGCATATTATTGGATGTGGGAATTTCTTCTTTTGAGGTTGAAAGTAGCGGACGGGGATTCAGTTTTCAAAAAGATGAACCGCTTGATATGAGGTTTGATCAAGAACAAAATCTAACTGCCCGGGAAATAGTTAATGAGTGGAATGAAGAGGAATTAGCAAGAATTTTTAAAGAATATGGTCAAGAAAGGTTTGCCAAAAACATTGCCAGAAACATAGCTGATGTTAGGAGCAGGCAGTCAATAGAAACAACTTTCCAGCTTGTGGAGATTATTAGAAAAAGTTTTCCCAGAAGCTATAAATTTGGCAAAGCCCATTTTGCAACAAGAGCATTTCAGGCCTTAAGGATTGCTGTGAATAACGAATTAGACAATTTAAAAAATGTTTTGCCTCAAGCGCTTGAAGTTTTAGAAGAAAATGGACGAATAGCAGTGATAGCGTTTCATTCTTTGGAAGACGCAATAGTAAAAAAGTTTTTTAAAGAGCAAGCAAAAGATAGCAAGCTTAAAATATTAACTAAAAAACCAATAACACCAAGCTTTGAGGAAACAAAATTAAACCCCAAAGCAAGAAGCGCGAAGTTAAGAGTGGCGCAAATAATAAATAACTAATAAATATGAAAACAAAAGCAATAGTTAAGAAATCAAACGAACTCTTCAGTTTTTTATCGCAAAAAATGTTTTTGGCAATCTTGGGGATGGTGGCTTTTTTGCTTTTAAGTTTTTACTTTTATCAAATTCAAAAATTAATCAATGATAGTTATTTATTAAGCAATGTTCAAAAAGAACTTTTAAAAACTCAATCTCAAAACTTAGCTTTTAGCCAGCAGAATATCGAAAATTCATCTTTGGGAACAATAGAGCAAGAAGTGTTAGCTTTAAATTTTGTTAAAAATGACAGTATAAAATATATTCCTTTATCAAACGATTACTTGGTAAGAGCGGGAAGATAGGGTAAAATGAATGAGTAATAATGTATGAAACAAATACCCGCTAATGTTTATTTAATTTTTTTTCTTCTTTTTGGAGCTTTACTTTTGGGAAAGCTTTTTTATTTACAAGTTGTAAAAGGGGAGTATTATGGCGCTTTGGCTATGGGTCAGCAAATTCCAGTTGAAGAAACGAATTCTCAAAGAGGAACAATTTTTTTCAACGATGGAAAAACAATTTTGGCTCAAACCGTAATTAGTCCAATAGTATATATCTCTCCAAGCAAGATACCGCAAGAAGAAAAAGAACAAACCATTCAAAAGTTATCGGAAATTTTGGGGGATACAATTGAAACCATAACCCTTCAAATTGATAAAGGGGAAACAATTAAAAAAGAACTAACAACCGAGCAATACAAGGCGTTTAAACAAGAAAATCTAAAAGGGGTTTATATAGATGAAATTTTTAATCGAGTTTACCCAAACAAAAAATTTGCCAGTCAATTGGTGGGTTTTGTAAACGGTGAAGGAAATGGGCAATATGGCATAGAATCTTTTTACAATAACACTCTCAAGGGCGAGGATTTTTTAAAAGGCAAAAATACAACTTTTTCAATTATATCTTCTGTTTTTAAAACAGGAAATGAAATAACTCAAACATTAGGTAAAGATTTACAATTAACAATTGATTATAATATTCAGTATTACGCTCAAAAATTATTAGAAGAGGCCTTTAATGAATGGCAAATGGATTCGGGGCAGATTATGGTGGAAGAGCCCTCAACTGGAAAAATTTTGGCAATGGCTGTTTGGCCAACTTATGATCCAAACCAGTATGGCCAAGAAAAAAATGTTTCTGTTTTTTCCAACCCTTGCATACAGGGATTGTTTGAGCCCGGTTCTGTTTTTAAGCCAGTGGTAATGGCAGGGGGGCTTGAAGAAAAATTAATTACTCCAGAAACAACTTTTTTTGACAGTGGTTCAGCTAATGTTGGAGGGCCTTCAATTTATAATTTCGCCAAAAAGGCCTGGGGAGAGCAAACAATGGTTGGGGTTTTAGAAAACTCAATAAATACAGGAATGGTTTTTGTGGAACAAAAATTAGGTAAAACAGGGCTTTTAAAGTATATTCAAAAGTTTGGTTTTTTTGAAAAAACAGGAATTGATGTGGCTGGTGAAACATATTCAACCAATCAGGCCTTAAAAAATGGTTATCCAAGAGATTTTGCTGTGGCTAGTTTTGGGCAAGGGATTCAAATAACTTCTTTACAAATGTTACAAGCCATAAGCGCCATTGCCAATGAGGGGAAGATGAATAAACCCTATGTGGTTGAAAAGATTATTTCTTCAAAAGGCGAGGTTGAGCAACCAAATACAACTTCTCCAAAGCAAGTTATTTCCAAAAACACAGCCATTGAATTGTCGGCAATGATGGTTTCAGTGGTGGAAAATGGGGGAGGTCGGCGAGCAAAAGTGCCTGACTATTTAGTGGCTGGAAAAACTGGAACAGCCCAAATACCAAGCCCAAATGGAGGATATTATGAAGATAGAACAATCCAAAGTTTTGTGGGTTTTGCTCCAGCCACTTCGCCAAAGTTTGCGATATTAATCCGTATGGATAATCCAAAGCAATCAGACGCGGCCAGCTCTTGCGCCGCTCCAATTTTTGGCAAATTGGCAAAATACATAATTGATTTAAAACAAATCCCTCCCACAAAATAGGATGCCCAGCTTTTTTCCAAAACTTAACTCCAAAGTCCAAGGATGTAGGTTGTTATATTTTTTTCAAATTTTAATTTCAACACTTCAACTTATTTTATTTTTAAAAAAACGTATCAAAGTTGGCCGATTCGCCTTGCTGGAGCCTCCGGCGTAGCGCAGGTCGGCACGGATTGACACGCTTTTTATTTGACATATTTTTTTGTTTGGTTATAATCAAGCTATAATTATGGAAAGTGAAATAACACAAAAAAATCTTTTTGGTTTATTGTTGGTTTTGTTATCGGAGCCCCAAGCTGGGAAGGTTTTTAGTGTTATAAAATAGAGAGATTACTAAAAACTTTAGGCCTCCCCAGCAATGGGGAGGTTTTTATTTACGTTCATTAAAAAAAGTAGCGGAAGTCCGACATCCGCTAAAACTATTGTATAAGGAGATAAGAAATGAAAAATATTATAGCAGTTCTTATGAGACGGGCGGGCGCAAGAATATTCCACACATCTTCCGAGAATCCAAATCTTTGCGTTGTTAGTATGGGGGAGGATGTTTGGAAAATCTCTTTTGAGGGCGTTTCAGTAGCCGGAAAAATCTATGTTAGCCAAATAAACCAGGAAATGATTGTATTTGAAATCATTATGGTTGATGGTCAACGAAATTTAATTGGACTAAGGGTGGAAGTGGAAGAAACAGAGGATACAGGAGATATTGTAGAGGCTGTTGTGAGAAAAGCAGGCCAAACAATATTTCATGTATCACCAGCAACCCTTTATGTTAATAGCCCCCAAGATGGCATTTGGGCTATCTGCTTTGAGGGGGTTTCGGTGATAGGAAAAGTTTGCGTCCAAGAGCAAAAAGCGATATTTGAGGCCATAAAAGTTGAGGGCGAGAAAAAACTAATTGGCCTTAGATATACAATATAAAGCGGGAGCTGGAGAGGCAACATCTCAAAGGCGTGGCTTTTACAACCACCACATTGTAAAAGCCCCCGCTTTTTTCTTTTATTCTGTAAAAAATTTTAACTTTTTTGCTAATGGCTAGTTAAAATTTTTACGGGATTTTTTTATACGCAGTTTTAACAATTAATAAAATTACGCAATTTATTTTGTTAAAAGTTAAAAAGCGTATCAATCCGTGCCGACCTGTGCTACGCCGAAGGCTCCAGCAAGGCGAGTCGGCCAACTTTGATACGCTTTTTAAGAGTATTTTTTAGAAAGCTTTGATAGGTTTTAGCATGTTGAATACGAAGCTCTTGACATTGTGGGGGTAATTTTTTATACTTCAAATATAATTATGAAAAGTTTAATTCAAACTAACTCAAAAAGAAATTTCTTTTTCTTTTATTTCTTTTATGCCCCATTGAGGGAGGTTAGTTTGAGTTTTCTAAATAAAAAGAATTAAAAGAAAATCTTAGAAAATTTACACCAGCTTCTCTCGTTTTGAGAGGGCTGGTTTTAGTTTCTGTAGCACATTAAAAGCGAGGTGATTAGTTTGGTTTTATTGGTTGAAAAACAACAGATGCATGTTTTTCGGCAGGTAAAAGATATACTGGAAAAAGATAAGGTAAATTATAGAGCAACTATTTTGGGTGGTTGTTTCGTGTTTTTTATCTCTAACAGCCCCCATTTATACGAGGAGATTTCTAAAGTGTTAGCTCAATGATCGCTAACTGTTAAAATAATTTTATGGGAGGATAAAATGTTTGAAAAAAGGATGTTATATACAGAAAAATTTCTTCGTGAAAGAAATAAAATTATTGCAAAAAGTCGTGGTAAAGACGAATTCGGAGCGCCTGAAGGAGTATATGATGATAAAATTCCGACTGGCGAAGGTGGAGTAGTTGTTGTTGGTAAAACAGCGAAAGAGCCGAAATAGTAATATGTCAATGGCAAAAGTTTTCACTTTTGCCATTGACAACAATTTTTATTTTGCTATTATAGAAATGTAAATAAATAAGAAAATGTTGACTCAAGCTAATTTCCAATACACCACTAAATGGACTATTTGCTCCCAATCCGGGAAGGAAGTTAGTTTGAGATTTGAAAATAATTAAATTTTAAAACTTCAAACCAGCCCCCTTCCGTAATTTATGGAAGGGGGCTTTAGCTTTTGCAGTTGTTTAAAAATTTTATTTAACTAAGAATAAATTAAAAAAGGAGTATTTAAAGAATGGGATCAAAGAGAAAGAAAAAAAATAGAAGAAAGAAAAAAAATAAAGGGAGTAGCGTTGGGGAAACCACTTCCAATACCACGACTATTCAATTGACTAATGCTGATGTGGTATTCAGAAATGGTGTGCCTTATGTTTATGTGGGGGGTAAATATGTTGTCGCAGAAGCGATTGGTTTATAGATAATTAACAAAAGGAGGTTAAAAAAAGCTGAGGGTTAAGAAAATTTTGGTGAGGTAATAACATATAGGGGGTTAGTTATGCCTATAGAATATCCTTGCGATTGTAAGGAGTATACTTTTAGGGTTTATATTGATCCACATTCAAGCAAGGAGGAAGAGTGCCCAAATTGTGGGCGAAAAATTAAAGTAAAGACAAGGGGAGTTATGAGTGAACCAAAAATTTATCCCCTTGATGAAAATTCGCAAATTGCTGATTAGTGTGGCGATTGCGAAAAAACGGTGGAGGTTAAAGATGTCCAGAGAGGCATCAACCAACCCACCGTTTTTACTTGTTTTGATTGATATTTTTGATAGAATAAGTTTAGTGGCTTACCCGACGGCCTTATCGTCTAGTGGCCCAGGACACTTGATTCTCAATCAAGTAACCGGGGTTCGATTCCCCGTAAGGCCGCCATTATATTACATATGATAGAAGCAATCATCACAATTTTATTAAGCGCGCTTTTGCTTGGGTTTTTGGGTTTGGTTTTTTATTTAAAAAAGCAAATTGCCAGCGTGGGGCAAAAAGACAACACTCAAGATCAGGAGCTAATTTTTAAAGTTTTAAAAGAAGATTTAAAAAACATCCGAGAAGAAATAAAGCAAACAAGGGAAAAAAATATTGAGTCATTGGAAAATCAATTAAAAACCACCAGAGAGCACACTGAAAGCCAGCTTAAAGAAACATCAAAAATTGTGCGCGATGTTACAGAAAAGCTAACCAAACTTGATGACACAAACAAGCAAGTAATGGGGTTTGCAGAACAATTGCAGTCATTAGAAAATATTTTAAAAAATCCCAAGCAACGAGGAATTTTGGGAGAGTATTCGTTGAAAATACTTTTAGAAAGCGCTTTCACCCCCAAGCAATTTAAAATGCAGTATGAATTTAAAGATGGGCAAATTGTGGACGCGGCTTTGTTTATTGGGGAAAAGATAATTCCCATTGACTCAAAGTTTTCTTTAGAAAATTACAATAAAATTATCAACGAAAAAGACGCCACAAAAAAAGAGCAATTAGAAAAGGTCTTTAAGCAAGATTTAAAAAACAGGATCGACGAAACCTCAAAATACATTAGGCCAGAAGAGGGCACATTTGATTTTGCCTTAATGTTTATACCAGCTGAAGGTATTTATTATGATTTAATGGTTAATGAGGTTGGCGCTGTTAAAGCCAACACTCGCGATTTATTGGAGTATGCTGTTTGGGAAAAGAATGTGCATATTGTATCCCCAAATTCTTTTTACGCTTATTTACAAACCATTTTACAGGGCTTACGGGCTTTTAAAATTGAAGAGTCAGCTAAAGATATAAAAAAGAATGTAGAGGTGTTAAGCAAGCATCTGGGGGCATTTGATAGCTATATGCAAAAGTTGGGAGGCAATATTTCCACAATGGTAAATAGCTATAACGCTACTTATAAAGAATTTGGCAAAATTGATAAAGATATAATAAGGATTACTGAAGGAGAGAGACAGATAGAACCACTATCGATAGATAAGCCAACGCTTGACCAGTAGAGCGAATTAGTGTAAAGTATGCATATATTGGAATTTTTAATTTCCAATTTTTAATTTTATAAATAAATATTAATTTTTGAATTTTTAAACATTAAGAAATTAAAAATTATTTAAAAATTACAAAATTAAAAATTTAAAAATTATGTTAGCAGTTATAAAAACCGGAGGCAAACAATATGTTGTATCTCCCGGCCAAAAATTAAAAATAGAGAAATTAGAAGCTGAGGTTGGCAAAGAAGTTATTTTTGACCAAGTTTTGCTTACCGTTAAGGAAGGCGCCACCTCCGCTAAAGCTTCGGCGAGCCAAGTAGTAATTGGCGCTCCATTGGTTGAAGGCGTCAAGGTAGTTGGCAAGGTTTTAAACCAAGGCAAGGCCGACAAGGTTATTGCTTTGAGGTATAAAGCAAAAAAGCGGGTGAGCGTGAAAAAAGGCCACCGCCAGCAATTTACCGAGGTGGAAATTACGAAAGTCGCATAACATAGGCCATAGAACATAGAACATTTCAAACAAAAAACTACACTTTTTGAACTATGGGACAGAAAGTGTAGTTTTTTGTTATAAAAAGTAATTTTAGACGAAATAAATAAAGTAAAATAAAACGAGCTCCCATGAGGGAGCCGTTTTTGATTAAGGAATGTGGATTAGAAAGTCCATGTACACATCCAAGGGATTAAATGAAACAAGGAAAGGCACAAAGTAGCGAGAAAAGAAGCTATCTCCAAAAATGGAGGATTTTCATCCTCTTGTTTCTTTTTGTTTGCTTCCTCTAATTTTTTTAAAAGATCATCGTATGGCATTCTTTACCTCCTATTTTGTATTGCTGACTCAATGGTTTGTTCGTCAGCGTATTCTATTTCACCGCCCAAGGGGATTCCTTGAGCCAAACAACTAATTTTTATATTACACCCTTCAAGTTTTCTTTTCAGCCATAAAATTGTATTTTGGCCTTCAAGGGTGGGGTTTATAGCCAAGATAATTTCTTTAACTTCATGTGTAATTTTTACGCGGTCGCGTAATTTTTCTACATTTGTTGTAAGAGTTTGCTCAACAGTTTCTTTTTTTAAAATTGGCAACACGCCTCCCAAAATAAAATAAAGGCCCTTGTAGGTGGCGGTTTTTTCAATGGCTTCTAAATCAATTTCTTTTTCCACAACGCAAACAAGAGATTTATCCCGAGATGGGTTAGCGCAAATTTCACAAATATTTTTTTCGTTGGAGGGGCCTGCCCCGAGCGTAGCGAGGGGTTCAAATACCCTAAAACACAAAGGACAGACCTTTGTGTTGGTTTTTAAATTTTGGATTGATTTTATCAATTCATCGCTTATTAAAGCAGGGGAGTCAAGTAAGTAAAAAACAAAACGAGCCGCTGTTTTGGGCCCAATGGTGGGAAATTTGGCGAAAATTTTTATTAGATTTTCAATTGAAGGAGACAACACGATAATTACTAATAACAAATTTCTAATATCAAATAAAATGCCAAATTTTCAAATATTTTATTAGAAATTAGTAATTAGGATTTAAAATTTTAAATAATGCTTTCTTCCTCTTCAGTGTCAGCTCCTTGGTAGGCGCCTTTTTCCATATCCCGGAATGTAACACGGGTTTCATCAAAATATAGTTCAACTTTGCCAACTGGCCCGTTTCGGTGCTTGGCAATGATAATTTCAGCCACATTTTTTCTTTCTGTGTTGGGCTTATAGCGATCCTCCCTGTAAATAAACATAACCACATCGGCGTCCTGCTCGACCGCGCCCGAATCACGCAAGTCCGAAAGACGAGGCACGGGTGGCATTCTATGCTCCACAGCTCTGGAAAGCTGGCTTAAAACCAAAACTGGTATGTTTAATTCTTTAGCGATTGATTTTAAAGCTCTTGAGTTTTCGCTAACTTGCTGAACAACATTATCAGTGTTGCCTCTACCCTCCATTAACTGCAAATAGTCAATGATTAAAAGCCCCAAGCCTTTGTCCATTGCTAATCGCCTGGCCATAGCTCGCATTTGAATAACATTACTGCTTGAAACATCGTCAATATAGAGAGGGGCGTCAGCTAATTCGGCCATGGCTTTTTGGATTCTTTCAAAATCATTGTTTGGGCCTTGGTCGGATAGTTTTCCAGTTCGCAAACGCCATAAATCAACATCAGCTTGAGCGGAGATTAAACGGTCAACAATTTGGTCTTTGCTCATTTCCAAGCTAAATATGCCAACTGGCATTTTATATTTACAAGCCACATTTTTAGCAATATCAACAGCCAAAGCCGAATTATGAACAAAGAAATCATTGGCTATAAAATTGTGGATTTTTGGCACTGTTAAATCGTAAACTTGTTTTTTACCCAAATATTTTATACCAACTATTCTATCCCAGTAAATATCGCTTTGGGCAATGTCTTTTAATTCCTGAGAGTTTAAAGCTTTTGCTAACCTTTCAATTGTTTCTCTGCGGGGAGAGCGTTTAAAGGCGTGGATATTGTGTGTATGTGGCAAACCCATAGCCGTATAAATAGATGCCCAGCTTTTATTTCCTTTAAGCTTTTTTATTTTATTCCATACTTCAATCGGTAGCGTGTCTTGAGTCCAACCGATCTTTGTTTTAATGATTTCGTTTTTTGCCTTTTGAAGCTTGATTTCTTTTCCATAGATTCCAATCTCATCAATAAATTTTAAAAGGTTTTGAGCATTATGGGCCTCTAATTCGTAAGCTATTTTTATTTTGTTATTAATTTTGATTCTTTTTTCTCGCACAGTGCCCATTATTCCAAAACGTAAGAGCAAATGTTGAATTTGCCTAATCATTTTTTTTGAGCTTGATGCGTAAGAAAGGTGGTACTTTAGGTCTTTTTTGCTCTGCCAAAAACTTCCATCGCAAGCAAAAAGATGATTGAAAAATAAAGACAAATCTTTTTTCTTTAAGTGAAACACTTCGCGAGGAATAAATTTTTCAGTGGCAAGCTTACCCATTAACCCTAAACTTTCCAGCCATTTAGTGACAGAATTTTCATTTAAGAGTGTTTGATATTCGTTGGTCAAGTTTTCTCTTTCGTTTTGAGTTGTTTTAAGCTGGTTTAAAATAACCGCAAAATGGGTTTTTGACGGCAAACGATGTCCATTCAAAAAATAAGAAATACTTTGATAGCATAAACTTGTTTTTTTCGCCAGCTCTTTTTGAGTTAAATTAGATTTTCTTGCTAATTTTTTTATTTTTTCTCCAAATACTTTTTTAGCCAAAACAGGCGTTTTATTGGCCCTTGCAACTTGATAGGTTATATTCTTTTCATTTTTATTAGTAGAGGATTTATTTATAGAGATTTTAATATTTGGAAACATTTTAACGCTTTCTGCAAAATCCTGCAGAATTTTTGGATTTGCGCTGGTGAACCTTGGACTTCTATTAGTTAGTCCACCTTCGGCAATAAAATAAGATAGACATTTAATTTTCCAATCAGACATAGTTTGACACCCAAATACTGGAATAATTCTGGGGACAGCTACTTTTACGCCGATACGAATATTTTCTAATGGCGTCCAGCCATTAATAGTTAAAAAGGGGTGAGTAATGGTGGTTTCTATTTCTCTACCAGACGCAGTTTCAACCCGAAAAACTGGCTGGACGCCATTGTTGATAAAATCACTTACTAACTGAGGTTTAACTTTTAGATTGCTATCTAATCCCAAAACCTCTCTTTTTTGGTTATTAACAAGCTCTTCTATTGTGCAAACGCCACCCGGATTTGACATAACAATTTCCGTGTCTTTGCTCACGCATTTTCCCAAACTTGGCCTTGCAGCTAAAATAACCAAATCAGAGCGCTGTAAACCAGCTAACATATTGTCTAAATCGCGAAATCCAGTGGGTATGCCTCGCAAGCTGCCTTTTTGTTTTGATAGTTCTTCAATTCTTTTCCAAGTGTCTTCTAAAGTATCTTTTACATGAGTGAATGACTGAGAAAGCGATTTTTGGGCAATGGAAAAAATTCTTTTTTCTGCTTTGTCTAACAAAATATCAATGGATTCGGCTTCTTGAAGCGCTAAATTGCTAATATCATAACCAGCAGAAATTAAATCTCTTAAAACTCGTTTGTCTTGAATTATTTTGGCATAGTGTAAAACATTGCTGGCTGTGGGAACGGTGTTGATAAGATCGGTTAAGTAGCTGGCTCCGCCGGTTTCTTCAAGCTTTTGGTATTCTGAGAGTTTTGAGGAAACGCTTAACAAATCAACGGGTTCTCTTTTGGTAAAAAGCTCAATAATGGACTCAAAAATAATTTGGTGTGTTGGTTTGTAAAAGTCCTTTATTTGCAAAAAATCCGCTACTTTATAAATAGCGTCTTGGTCAATCATCAAACAGCCCAAAAGCGATTTTTCCGCTGGTATGTTTTGAGGAGGCAGTTTATCTTGAGTTCTGTTGAAGGATTTATCAATATTTTGGTTTTGAGGCATAGCTGTTTATTGAAGCCATTTTAATCTTTTGTTCCTTTTGTGTCAAACAAAACAAAGAAGTTGATTTTTTATTTTTATTGTGCCAAGATTTTAACAAAGCTGTTTAAAAATTTAATGACTTAATCTAAAAAATAAGGGGGTGAATCAAATAGCCACAAAAAATAGTCAGCCCGAGCAGTTAGAGCTTTTTCCTACCGATCTTGGGATTTCTAAGATGATGGAAATAATGTTTGATGAGGATATTGATATCCTTGTTAAGCAATTTGTTATTAAGGCGTGGTCGTTTTGGCCGTTGCTTTTAAATGTTTTTATTCGTTGCGGACTGGGGAAGACAGAAAAAGATGTTTTAATTTATCTTGGTAAGCTGGCCAAAGGGTTCTCTGAGAAAGTTTCTTGGGGAGATATAAAAAATATTACTCCCAATAGTTTGCGCCAATTAGCTCTTTTAGTAAAAGAAAAAGAGCCAGGGGAGGTTAACCCAAAAACATTATTTGGTGTTAAATCACACCAAGCGTTGCGGATTATAACAGAGCATGGCTTTGTGGGAGAGAAAAATTTTGCAAATTTGCTTTCTATTTGGCAAGATTGTTGTGATTTATATCAAACACCGCAAATTTGGACACAGAACTTTTTAAAAGCAGAAAAAGCCACCTCTGCTCTGAAAAGAGAATTGCAAAATCAAGTGGGAGAGTTGCCTTTTTTGCCAACCAAAGGTCAGGCGTATAGAATATATTTATCTGGTCTAACTTGGTTGGCTTGGGCAAGTTTTTATATTCATTTACCTCAAAGAATGGGCGAACTAGATCATTTTTTTGAGGTTCCCTGTTTGCCGGATGATTATTTGGGTAGGCGGAGAGTTGATCATGTGGCTGTGGTTAATTTTAATCAAAAGGATTGCCCCCCAAAACCGCACATAGGCCACTTAATCCATTTTGGAAAAACAACTGTTATTTCTGAATGGAAAATGTGGTTGGAGAACGATATTCCATTGGAACCATCAAGGGAGCATTTGAATTCGATGCAAGATTACTTGCTTCGGTCTATAATATCCTTGGCTATGGTTAAAAATGGAAGATTCTCATTTGAGGGTGTTGACTGGAGAGAATTTCGGGGCTTGATAAAATATGTTTTTTCCTTTAAGGAGCCAATTTCATACCAAATTTCTTTACCTTTTCAAAAAGGAGAGAAAATTTTAATGGAGTTAGCAAGCTGTTTTAATGGAGTGAAGGAGAGAGCTCGTTTAAGGCAGTTTGGGAACAAAATTCTTCAAACTATCGAGGGACAAGATCCCAAAAAACAATTAGAACTTGATATGGGGTCTCCCAGCCAGCTTTTTTTAAGTATGTACGGTCGAAAGAAAATTTAAAAATCCATTTTTTATAAAAAATGGATTTTTAACTAAATAGGTTGTATATTGTTTTTAAACTTTAGCGCTCAATCTATTGTTGGATCTTTTGGTTTCAATTCATAACCATTGTCTGTGTCGTAGATTGACCAGCCTTTTGAAGCAGTTAAATTCCTCATCTCGTCAGCTTTTTGCCATTCTTTGGCTTGGCGGAATTTTTCTCTTTGCTTGGCTAATTTTTTTATTTCTTCTGGGATTTCAGCTTCTTTTTTCTTTTTAAAATCTAAAAATAAAAATATTTTATTTATTTTCTTTAAAAATTTTAAAATTTCTTCTGCCTCTTCCTGGGTTAATTCGTTTTTGGAAATTTTTTCATTAGCCAAATTAGCTATCTCAAACAACATTGCTTTGGCTTTGGGAGTGTTAAAATCATTTTCTAATTCATCCCAAAATTTTTCTTGCAAGGAATTAAACTCCTTGCTTGGTTCTTTTGCAAGGAGTTTAACTTCTTGCAGTTTAGTTATTAAGTCCTGCAGTTTTTCAACATTGGCTTTGGCTTCCGCAATTGAGGTATCTTTTAAATCAATAGGGGAGCGATAATGGCTGGAGAATATAAACATTCGCAAAGTTTGGGGGGTGTTTTGTTTTAAGAAATCCCTTATAGTTGTGAAATTGCCAAGCGACTTGCTCATTTTTTGACCATCAATGGTTAAAAATCCAGTATGTATCCAGTATTTAACTAAAGGCGATTTTCCAGAGATTGCCTCCATTTGGCTTATTTCTGCTTCGTGGTGGGGGAATATAAGATCTCTTGCGCCTCCGTGAATGTCGTATTGGGCCCCAAAGTATTTTTCAGTAATGGCAGTGTCTTCAATGTGCCAGCCCGGCCTGCCAGCTCCCCAAGGGCTTGGCCATGAGGGCTCAAATTCTTTGGCTTCACTCAGAGCAAGCTTCCACAAGCAAAAATCCGCTTTATTTTTTTTTGCAACGCCCTCGTCAATTCTTGAGGTGCCATCTTCTGCCCCCTCAACAGTTCGGCCAGAAAGCTTGCCATAGCCAATAAATTTTGAAACATCATAATAAATGCCATCACTTGTTTGATAAGCAAACCCCTTGACTAAAAGCCGTTCCACTTGAGAGATAATTTGTTTTATATGCTCTGTGGCTCTGGCGTACTTTGTAATGGATTTTACTTGCAAGGTTTTCATATCAGCCATATATTCTTTTTCAAATTCATACGCTAATTCTTTTGGGCTAACATTTTTTTCTTTAGCTCTTTTTATTATTTTATCGTCAATGTCAGTTATGTTTTGTAAATAAAAAACATCAAACCCCAGATGTTTTAGGTAATTAACAAACATATCAAAAGCCACATAAGTTCTGGCATGGCCAATGTGAGAATAGTCATAAACTGTTGGTCCGCAAACAAACAGGTTAATTTTACCTTTTTTAATAGGGGATAAGGGTTCAATTTTGCTTGATAAAGTATTATAAATTTGGAGCATAAATAAATGGCTTAAATTGATATATTGTAGCTTTTTTAAAATGCCCTGCCAACCTTGACTAATTGGCATAATATGCTATAATATATATGTTGTTTTAAATTGAATTTTAACCCTTTATTTTGGAGGATAAAGATGAAGGGAAAAATAATTTTTTTAATTTTTGCTTTAATTTCTGGGGCGATAAGTTTCGGTTGCTATCGTTCCCAGAAGTTCTTTGTCACGGTAAGTGACAAAGTAAGGTTTTTTGGAGATTGGTTGTTGTCCCCTTCGGGGGACAACATAACAATTATTTTTGCCAGCATAGCGCTGGCAGGGATAATTTTTTTGCTTTTAGTATGTTCGTTTACTAAAAGCAAAAATTAGCACAAAGGAGGTGGTGAAAATAGGGCAATGGAACTGCACATTTCAAAGCCCTTTTTAATTATAAAAAAGACAGAAAAAGTTGATTTTTTTATGAAAAAAGAGTAGATATAAAACCAGTATTAAAAATTAAAAAATTTAAGGAGGAAGCTATTATGCAAAATCATTATGTTGCGGTTCATAACAATGATGGGACAGTATCCATTTTTCTACCAAGTGATTTTGAAAAAAATATCATTGTGTTAACCAATATTTCTCTCACAACAAAAGATGTGCCAGAGAAATTTAAGAATTTGCCTAACGAAGAGGAGTTAAAAAAAGAGCTTTGGCATGAAGAAAATTATAGAATAGGGGAGACGGAAAAATGCCTCCCAATAAATGGTGTTGGTGGCCCTTAAATAAATTTAAATGAGCCCAAAAACTTTTTGAAAAAAGTTTTTGGGCTCATTTGTTTTTTACTGGAAATTTTGATAAATTGGATACAAGGTTATGCCCAGCATGACTTTGTTAAGCCAAATATGCAAAATCTTGTTTTATACAGAAAATACAGGCCAAAGCTATTTAGCGAGGTGGCGGGTCAGGAAACAGTTATCCAAACTTTAACCAACTCAATTGCGCGCAATTTAATTGGGCATGGTTATTTGTTTTCTGGAGCGCATGGGTGTGGTAAAACAAGCGTTGCTCGGTTATTTGCAAAAGCTATAAATTGTCAAAATAGAAAAGATGGCGAATTTGAGCCCTGCGATAAGTGCGACTCGTGCTTGGAAATAAACCATGGAAACTCCATTGATTTAATTGAAATTGACGCAGCCAGTAACAGGGGAATTGATGAAATAAGAGAATTAAAAGAGGGGATAAGGTTTAGCCCCACAAAATCTAAATACAAAGTTTTTATAATTGATGAAGCCCACCAATTAACCAAAGAAGCGGCTAACGCTTTATTAAAAACATTAGAAGAGCCACCCGCTCATGCTGTGTTTATTTTAGCTACCACCGAACTTCACAAAATGATTGCCACTATAGTTTCTCGGTGTCAGCAGTTTACTTTTAAAAAATTAAAATTACCAGAATTGGTTAGCCGTTTGGAATATATTTTAAAACAAGAAAAAATCAAGTTTGAAAAGCAGGCCTTAGAGCTAATTGCCATAAAAGCCAGCGGTTCGGTGCGGGACGCAGAAAAATTGCTTGACCAAGCTGTGAGTTTCACAGAAAGCGGGGGAGTGTTAAAAGCTGAAACCTTGCAAATTATTTTGGGCGTAGCTGATAAAACCGCTATTTTTAATTTTTTGGAATTTTTGCAAACTCAAAAAGCTAATCTGGCTTTCAATCTTTTAAGCGAAATGCGGTTTTCTGGAGTTGATTTAAAAGAATTCACCAAGGACTTATTGGAATATTTGCAAGAGGCCTTGTTTTTAAAAATTGAGCCAACATTAGAAAGCGATTTGCTTTTAAGCTTAACAAACGAGGAAAAAGAAAAGTTAATGGCTTTAGCAAAAAGCTCCACAGAGCAAGAGTTAAAGTTTATTATTGAAAAGTTTATGGAGGCAGAAAACAAAATGAAATACGCCTCAATAATCCAGCTTCCATTGGAGCTGGCCGTGGTTGACGTTTGCTTTAAAAATCAGTAGTATAAAGGCATTATTTTAACCTTGCGGGATCGTCTAACGGCAGGACAACGGACTTTGACTCCGTTTATCTAGGTTCGAATCCTAGTCCCGCAGCCGAATTCGAGTTTTTAAAAGTAATCTTTTAAAAAGCTCAAATTCGCTTCGCGGATGCGTTCAGCAGAACGCACCAAGAAGTGGATAGACATTCAAACAGGTAAACTCCTTGAAATTTTAATCCCGAGCAAAAGCGAGGGACTTCGTTATGGAATACTCTTATTTTGTCTATATCCTCCAATGCTCCGACAACTCCCTCTATGTCGGCTGTACCAACAATCTTGAAAAACGGCTAAAACAACACAATGGGTCAAAAATGGGAGCTCACTATACCAAAATCCGTCGGCCAGTTGTTTTAAAATACTCAGAAGAATTTCCAACTTTAAATCAAGCCCGTGCCCGCGAAGCCCAACTAAAACGCCTCTCTCGCACCAAAAAATTAATATTAATTAAAAATGCACCAGTAAGACCAGTGTAAGAAATATAACTTTTTACATGAACCATGAACCAGAAAAATTAAAACATGGGCAAGCGCTAGCTATAC
This sequence comes from Minisyncoccota bacterium, assembly GCA_028718785.1. Classification (GTDB taxonomy): domain Bacteria; phylum Patescibacteriota; class Minisyncoccia; order Minisyncoccales; family CG1-02-41-26; genus STD1-80. The sequence continues at coordinate 43,538 of JAQULB010000004.1, read as the reverse complement.
AGTGGGTTGTCTTTGCGCTTCAAAAACTGAGCTTAGATGTCAAGAGAGACGGCAGATTAAGTCGATCTCTTTTAGGTGATGCAAAGACAACAAGTGGGGCCGATGGCTTGGAAACTCTAGCGCTTGGATGTAAGTACGTTGTGAACTTCGTGTTACCTTTTGCGATTGAGTTATCGTTGAAATCCTTAATTACGAAAGAGAAAATAATTCCACTCCAGATACATGATCTGCTCCTTCTTTTTGACAGTCTTCCATTGAACTTGCAGGGTAAGCTCGAAAGTAGATACCACCAGCTCTCTGAGAAAAGTTTTGCCAATGATTGTAAATGTTTCAGGCAACTCTTAATTGATCATAAAGTCGATTTCGTGAATTGGCGTTATTTGGATGAAATGGATATATTAAAAAATGAGGAAATTAAATTACAGTACGCGCTGACCTCAGTTCTTGATGTATTTAACGACAGTGAATAATTTCGAGGAGTATCAAAATGGTAAATTAGGGAATACTTCTATTATTTTAAAAAATATGGAAATTAAAGGTGAAAAAGTTATTTTAACTCCAATAAAATCAGAGGAGAAAGACGAATTTTATAAATTAGCCACTGAAACAGAGGGGAGCAAGTTTTGGTATGGCGCAAATGGGATTACGAAAGAAAAGTTTTTTGAAGATTGGAATGATAGCTATTTTGATATAAATTCTCCAGAAAAAGGGCAATGTTTTTGGATTGTTGTAAACGGAGGGAAAATTGGGCAGATAAATTATAATGAGATTGATTTGAAAAACAAAAAAGTTGAACTTGATATTATTATTGGAGATGAGGCGGAAACGGGAAAGGGTTATGGTACAGATGCTTTAAAAGCTTTAATAAAATATTTGTTTGATAATTTTGATATTAATAAAATTTGGATTGAAGCAAGGGGAAATAACCCGCGAGCAATAAGAGCCTACGAGAAGGTAGGTTTTAAAAAAGAGGATTTACCGAGCGAAAAAGAGAACTTTGAGGGGGAACTTGTTGACAAGGTTGGGCTTGAATTTTTGAGGAACGAATTCCTATGCAACTAAAAAGGAACATAAAGCTGCTGGGGTGGTTTAATTTTTTTACGGATTTTGTTTTTTTCGCGCCAGTGGCAATTATTTATTTTCAAAAAGTTACGGGCTCATTCGCTTTAGGGATGAGCATTTTCTCTGTGGCTTATGTTTCCTCAGCCATTTTTGAAGTGCCAACAGGGGTTGTTTCGGACTTTTTGGGCAGGAAAAAAACAACTATCCTTGGGGCAGCTTGCTCTGCAATTTGTATTGCTTTATACGCAGTTGGCATTTCTTACTGGGTATTGTTTTTGGGCGCATTATTTCAAGGGCTTTCCAGGGCTTTTTACAGCGGAAACAACGATGCTTTGCTTATGGACACTTTGAAAGAAACAGGCCAAGAAAAAGAATATCATTCCCACCTTGGTAAAATAAGTTCAATGTTTCAAATTGCTTTGGCTGGGGCAGCTATAATTGGCAGTTTAATGGCGTCAAAATCTTTTGCTTTGGTTATGTGGGCTTCGGTGGTGCCCCAAGTATGCGCTTTTATAGTTGCTCTTAAAATAAAAGAGCCCCAAGTGCACGTAAGGGCCAGCGGAAATATTTTTGAGCATATAAAAGAATCTTTAGGGCAGTTTAAAATTAACAACAATCTGCGCTTGGCAACAATAGCTTCGGCTTTGCGGTTTTCAGTGGGAGAGTCGGCTTACTTTTTGAGGCAGGCCTTTTTTAAAACTTTATGGCCTTTGTGGGCTTTGGGCATACCCCAAATGTTTGGCAATATTTGCGGGGCTTTTAGCTATTATTTTAGCGGCAAGGTAATTAACAAGTTTGGGCTGTTTAAGGTTTTAAATTTTGAAATTATTTCCAATCGCATTGTAAATTTAATCGCTATAATTTTTCCAACAGCTGTTTCTCCAGTTTTAATGGCCAGCACATCCATAACTTTTGGGGTGGGATCTGTGGCCACGAATTCGCTTTTACAAAAAGAGTTTACCAACAAGCAAAGGGCAACAATGGGCTCTTTAAATTCTTTGGCTGGCAATATTCTTTTTGGAATTTTTGCGGTATTATTAGGTTACATAGCTGACAGGATTGGCTTGATTGCAGCTTTAATAGTTGCCCAAATAATTTTGCTTATCCCGCTATTTTACTACAGAAAAATTTTAAATAAATGAAAAAGAAAATATTTTTATCGTACAGAATAACTGGGGAAAATAGGGAGGAATTAAAAATTATAATGAAAAGGATTTGTCAAGGCATAGAAACAGCCGGCTTTGGGTGCTTTTATTCTTTTCAAAAAGAAGGTTATTTTCAAGAGAATAATTTTACCAAAAAACAAATTTTAGAATACGCCCTAAAAGAAATAGACAAAACGGATTGCGTTTTAGTTATTGTTAAAAGCCAAGAAAAAAGCGAGGGAATGCTTTTGGAAGTTGGCTATGCTTTAGCTAAAAATAAAAAAATTGTTTTAGCTATAAAAAAAGATATTCAAACAGTTTTTTTACAAGAAATGGCAAATTCAATTATTGAGTTTGAAAATTTAGACGACCTAAACGATAAGCTTAGCGATTTAAAGCTTTAATGTTAAAATAAAATTATATGGAAAATATAATTATTGCAAACCAAGAAAAGTTTGAGCAAATTAAAGCCGAGATGAAAAAGGGCGGGGCTTTGGCTTTACACATTTTGGCAGATTTTGACAGGACTTTAACTAAAACATTTGTTAATCAGAAAAAAGTGGGGTCGTTGTTGACGGTTTTGCGAGAAAGCAATATTTTACCGCAAGAATACAGGCAGAAATCTCAAGGGCTTTTTGATTATTATCACCCCTTGGAAATTGATGGCTTATTGTCAAAAGAAGAAAAGAAAAAAATGATGGCAGAATGGTGGAGTAAAGCATTCGATTTAATGATAAGCTTTGGATTTAACAAAATCCATTTACAAAAAATTATTGATACCGGACTTGTTGAGTTTAGAGAAAAAGCAAAAGAATTTTTTGAAATTTTAAACAAAAATGATATTCCTTTAGTGATTATTTCTGCTTCTGGAGCGGGGGAAGCCATTGGGCTATTTTTAAAAAAGCAAGGTTTTTTATCTGATGATATTTTTGTAATCTCCAATTCTTTTGAGTGGGATAAACAAGGAAAAGCAACAAGGCCAAAATTGCCAGTTATTCATACTCTAATCAAGGATGAAATATTGATAAAAGAATTTCCAGAAATTTTTGCCAAAGTAGAGAGTAGAAAGAATGTTATTTTGTTAGGCGATAATATAGAGGATGGGGCAATGACAGAGGGGTTTGAGTATGACAATTTAATAAAGATTGGATTTTTAAATGAAAAAGTAGAGGAAAACTTAGGAGCCTACAAAAAATATTTTGATGCTATTATTTTAAATGATGGTTCAATGGATTTTGTAAATAAATTTTTACGGGAAATTACAAGTTAAAATTATGGATATTTACAAACTAATGTCAGTGGTAATTTTACTAATAGCGATTGGGGCTATTATCTCTTTTATTGTTAAATAAAAACAGGGCTTATTGCCCTGTTTTTGTTATGGGAGTAAAGTGAATATAAAAGATATGGCAGATGAAAAAAATAAAATGCAAGCTCCCTTAGCAGACAGAATGAGGCCAAAAACATTGGACGAGTTTTTGGGTCAAGAGGATATTTTGGGAGAAGGGAAAATATTAAGGCAGTCAATTGCTCAGGACAAAATTCCTTCAATGATTTTTTGGGGGCCACCGGGCAGCGGTAAAACCACTTTAGCTAATATTATTGCCCTTCAAACAAAAGCGGATTTTGTTAAATTTAGCGCTGTAACTAGCGGACTTAAAGAACTGAGAGAAGTTATTAAAAGGGCTCAAAGCGATGAGTGGCAAGGCAGAAAAATTATTTTATTTATTGATGAAATTCACAGGTGGAACAAAATCCAACAAGACGCTTTATTGCCCCATGTGGAAAAGGGACTAATTATTTTAATTGGCGCCACAACCGAAAATCCAAGTTTTGAAGTGCGGGGGGCTTTGTTATCAAGATGTAGGGTTTTTGTTTTAAAACAGCTTTCAGAAATCCAAATTGAATGTCTGTTAGAAAAAGCTGTTATTGATAAAGAAAGGGGATTGGGAAACTTAAAACTAAAAATTGAAAAAGGCGTTTTAAAAAAAATAGCCCAAATGGCCAATGGGGATGCTAGAACCGCTTTAAATGTTTTAGAGTATGCTTCAAGTTTATCAAAAAGCATCTCTTTTGATATTATCAAAGAGGCCTTTCAAAAATCTTATTTGCTTTATGATAAAGATGGGGACGAACATTACAATATAATTTCAGCTTTGCATAAATCAATGCGGGGAAGTGATGCTAATGCGGCCTTATACTGGCTATCAAGAATGATTGAAGCAGGGGAGGATCCTTTGTATATTGCCCGTCGGCTGGTGCGGTTTGCCTCAGAGGATATTGGCTTGGCAAATTCAAGGGCTTTAGAGCAAGCAGTGGCAGCTTACAATGCCTGCCATTTTATTGGTATGCCCGAGTGTAATGTTATTTTGGCTCAAGCCGTGGTTTATATGGCAAAATGCAAAAAGTCCAACGAGCTTTATATGGCCTATGGAAAAGCCAAAAAAGATGTGGAGGAGTTTGGCAATTTACCTGTGCCCCTACACATTAGAAACGCTCCCACAAAATTGATGAAGGACTTGGGCTATGGAGCGGATTATAAATATAGCCCAGATTTTGATTATCAAGAAGATCAGGCCTACTTGCCCGACAAACTGAAAAACCGAAAATACCTAAAATAATTACAATACGGCAACCGGGTTGCCGTAAATTAAATTTCTATGCCAAAAAGAAAAGAACAACTTGAGAATATGGAGATTTACCACGTTACTGTTAGGAGGATAGGAGACAGCTTACTTTTCCAAGATGTAAACGATCAATACAGGGGTATTTTTTCAATTTACGAATTTAATAATTCAAATTTTGTAGAAATTCGAAGGAGGAGGGAGGAAAGAAGACAGTGGAAAAACAAGAAAAAATACGGCAACCGGGTTGCCGTATTTGCTGAAGAGCCGGATAAGCGAGATGGGTTTGTTGATGTCTTAGCTTTTTGCCTCATGCCCAATCATTTGCATTTACTTTTACGACAAGTTCAAGATAATGGAATTAGTAGATTTATGCAAAAATTAGGCGCAGGTTATGCCTCTTATTTTAAAGAAAAATATCAATTGCAAAATAAAGGATACTTTTTTCAAGGTAGGTTTAGGGCGGTGCGCATAGAAAATGACGAACAACTAAAAACAGTTTTTGTTTATATTCATACTAATCCTATTGCTTTAATCGAGCCGGGGTGGAAAGAAAATGGGATTAGAAACATTGAAAAAGTTATTGAATTTTTAGAAAATTATAAATGGTCAAGCTATCAGGACTATTTGGGAAAGAAAAATTTTCCATCAGTAACAGAACGAGCATTTTTATCAGAAATTATGGGCGGAGAAAAATCGTGTAAGGATTTTGTTGATAATTGGGTGCAATATAAGGAAAAAACATCCAGAGGCCCGGCCTCTGGGTAGGAAATATGAAAAAAGTTTTAGAGAAAATTAATGATTTTTCGTTTCGGTTGTGGTTCAACATTTTTTTAGCTTCAATTATTGGAGTGGCTTTAATGTTGCATTTTTTGGGTTGGGAGTTTAGCCAGAAAATCTTTATTGTTTTTTCAGTAATTGGGCTCTTGCCAGTTTTAAAAAGCGCTATTGTGGCTTTGATTAAAAAAAAGCTCACTATTGATTTATTAGCCAGCATTGCTTTAATTTTTGCTTTTGTGGCAAGAGAATGGCATTCAGCAGCTTTTATTAGTTTAATGTTGGCTTTTGCTCGTATATTTGCTTTATGGACTGATAGAAAAGCTCAACATATTTTAGAACATTTATTAAAATATCGGCCTCAAAAAGTTAAGGCGCAAAGAAATGAACAAACAATTGAAATACCAGCTGAACAATTAGTAGTGGGGGATTTGGTGGTTGTTGAGTCGGGCGATGTGATTCCAATTGATGGGGTGGTGGTTTCTGGGCAAGCCTCTGTTAATGAAGCAACAATTACAGGTGAAAGCGAGTTAATTGTAAAAAGGCAAGGCGAACAGGTTTTAAGTTCCACAATAAATGAAAGCGGTTCTTTATTGGTAAAAGCTGAAAAAATCGGCAAAGATAGCACAGTGGAAAAAATAATCGCCTTAATCACAGAAGCAACCGGCAAAAAAAGTCAAAGCGAAAGAATGTCTGATAAATTTACTACCTGGTATATAATAGCCACTATGGTGGGAGGTATTTTGCTATTTTTGTTTTTTAAAAATGTAAATTTAGTTTTATCGGTGTTATTGGTTACTTGCGCTGATGATATTGCGGTGGCTGTGCCCTTGGGGTTTACATTAGCTATTGCTAAAGCTGCTAAAATGGGGGTTTTGGTGAAGGGTGGGGGAGTAATAGAAAATTTGGCTAAAATAAAATATTTTATGACTGATAAAACCGGCACCTTAACTTATGGCAAACCAAAAATAAGCCAAGTAAATTTTTTTGACAATACTGATGAAAAAAGTTTTTTAAGAATTGTGGGAATAGCCAGCATTAATTCACATCATCCAATTAGTCAGGCGGCCATAAAATATTTACAAGGAAGAAATATTAAAATTGAGCTCCCAGATGAATTTTTAGAAAAACCGGGCGAGGGGATTGTGATTAAAAAAAATAAAGATAACATAATTGCTGGGAATTGGGATTTTTTAAAGCAAAGCGGTTTCACCTCCACAAACGAACAATTAATAATATTTAATAAAAGCAAGCAAATGGGCTTTGGCATTACAGCTTACGGGTGTAATGGAAAGGTGGTTGGATTTTTAGCTTTTGAGGACGCTTTAAGGCCAAACGCGAGAGAGATTTTGGCAAAAACCAGGGAATTGGGAGTGGTTTCTTGGTGTATGCTCACTGGCGATAACGAAAAGGTGGCTTTAAGGGTGGTGAAAGAAGTGGGCTTTGATAATTTTAAGGCCTGCTTAAAACCCCAAGACAAAGTGGCGTTTATTGAAAATTTTAAAAAACAAAACAAAGGGATTTTAGCAATGATGGGGGATGGGGTTAATGACGCGGCTGCTTTGGCTTTAGCTGATGTTAGTATTGCTATGGGCAAGGGAGGAAGCGACGCTTCCATTGAGGCCTCAGACGTTGCCTTAATGAAAGATGATTTAAAAAAGGTGCCTCAAATTATTGATTTTAGCCAGCAGGCAGTTAAAATTATAAAGCACAATTTTTGGCTTTGGGGCGTATTAAATGCCATTGGCTTGTTTTTAGTTTTTGTAGGGATTTTAAATCCAATGACAGCTGCTTTATACAATTTTTTAACTGATTTTTTACCCATTTTTAATGTTTTTAGAATAAGTTTTTTAAAAAAGTCAAGACCCATACCCTTGACTTATCAACCATAAAAAAATATCATAAGAAAATCTTTAACTTAATTAAGATTAAGGCGAGCGGTTTACTATGCTTTTTATAAAAAGCAAACCCGCAGCTATTTGACTGCGGTTTTTAAATTTTTAAAATTAAACCAAAACTTAAACCTAAATTATGAACGAACTTTCCATAGTTTTACAAAAAGAGCAAGAAGTAAAAGAGAAAATTGAAACAGCCCAAAGAAATGCGGATTTAATTTTGCAAGATAAAAAAAATCAATTAGCAGAAAAGTTAGCAAGGGTTTGCTTGGATTCTGCTCAAGAAGCGCAAATTAGGTCTGCTAAAGAAAAAAAGATAGAAATTATTAGGCAGTCCTTTCAAGAAAAAACCCAAAAAGCCCTTGATAAATTAGAAGATATTAAAAAAAGCAACACCAGTAAGGCAGTTGAATATTTAGTGGAGAAAACTTTATGCTCAAAGTAGCTAAAAAATACATTTTGGCTTTCCCCAAAGAAAGCCGAAACAAGATATCCGCTTTTATCGCAAATTCTGGGGCCTTTGAAGTAATTGAAAATAAACAAGAAGCCAAAGAAGAGGAGGTTTTAAAAAATCTTCAAAATGCGGGTTATAAATTGGCCACCATGGATTTTGCCATTGGTTTTTTGGCGCCTTTTACAAAAAAACTTTCTTTTATAGCAAAACTCAAAAGTTCCAAGGCCTTGATTGGTGGCGATTTTAGAGAGGGTGGTGAGCAAGAAAGAATATTTCAGCAAGCCAAAAGAATAGAAAAAATAGAGAAAAAATTTGACATTCTTAAAAAAGAAGGAAAAGACGCTCAAAGCAAGCTTATTGAATTGGAAAAATTCAATGCCTTGTCGTTTAAGCCCCAAGACACCCAAACAACCTTCTTTTTGGTAGGGGCTATTTATAAAACTCAAAAAGAAAAGTTTATCGCTTTTGGAAAAGAAAATAAGTTGTTTCAAAAACAATTGGCAACCCTTCAAGCAAAAGAAACTTATTTAATCGCTGGGTTAAAAGAAAACAAAGAAAAAGTTTTATTTGGACTTAAATCTTTAAAGGGCGAAGTAATTGCTTATAACTTTGAGCAAAGCCCAATCCAAGAAAGAGTTAATATCCAAGCAAAAGTAGAAGAAAATGTAGAAGTTGAAAAGGCGTTGCGTCAAGAGCTTTCTTTAATGGCAAAAGATATTGAGAAATTTAAAATTTACAGGGATATTTTGGAAATTGAAAAAATAAATTGGGAAATAAAAAACAAAACACTTTTTAAGGGAATTTTGGACTATGTTGTTTTTTGGGGATATGAAAAAGAAGTTAAGGATCTAAAAGAGAAAGTTTCCTCTTTTGCTAAGGACTTTAACCTAATAGAGGTTGCTTCAGGAAAAGGCGAAGAGCCAAGAGTTGTTTTAGAAAACCACAAATTAGTTAGGCCGTTCCAATATGTTACTGAAATTTTTGGAATGCCCAAACCCGGGGAAGTAGATCCCACTCCTTATTTGGCTTTGTTTTTTATAATATTTTTCGGGGTTTGTTTAACTGACGCTGGGTATGGAATTTTGCTGGTTGTGTTCACCTTGCCACCTTTGTTATTTTTAAAAAATAAACTTGGCGACACCAAGCTTATGCAATTATTGTTTTATGGAGGAATTTCCACTTTAATAATGGGAATTTTATTTGGAAGCTACTTTGGCTCAACCACTCAAACTTTGCAAAAATTTCCGTTTTTGTATAGATTGAAAATGATTGACCCCATAGAGGATACTATTTTGTTTATGGGTTTGTCTTTTGGTATTGGATATTTACAAGTAGCTTTTGCTCAGATTATTAAAATGATTACTGGAAAAAGAGGAAAAAACAAAGAAATGTTTATTAACGGTTTGGCTTGGCTGATATTTTACATTGCTTTAATTATTTTTGCTCTGTCTAAAGTAAAGGTTCCTCAAGCGCAAACTATAGCCACTGTATTCTTGGTTTTATCTGTTGGATTTCTGTTGATAGGGGAGTCGTTTGGCCAGAAAATATTTTTAAAGCCCTTGGTTGGGTCTATAAAAATTTTGCAGGGAATTATTGGCACAATGTCTGATGTTTTGTCTTATTCCAGGTTGGTGGCTTTGGGCTTGTCCACAGCTGTTATAGCTTTAATCGTTAATCAAATAGCTTTTTTGTTGGGAGGAATGGTGCCTTATGTGGGATGGATTTTAACTGGTTTGGTTTTAATTGGCGGGCACATATTTAATTTGGGGATTAACGCTTTGGGGGCTTTTATTCATTCGGGAAGATTGCAATTTGTGGAGTTCTTCCCCAAATTTTTAGAAGGAGGAGGCAAAAGATTTAATCCCATTAAAGCAGAATTAAAATATAGTCGAATTCAATAAAGTTAATTTATTAAATTTTTAATTATTTTAGTTTTCAATTTTTTAGCGTTTTAAAAATTAAAAATTAAAAATTAAAAATTATTTATCGTATGATCGGTTTATTTTTAGCGATAGCGGGAGCGGCCATGTGCGTTACGGTAGCTGGCATCGGTTCAATTATTGGAGTGGGCCGAGCTGGACAAGCTGGTTCGGGGGTGGTTTCAGAAGAGCCAGAAAAATTTGGAAAGGTCTTATTGCTTCAAGCATTGCCATCAACTCAGGGTATTTATGGGTTTATTGGAACTTTTTGGGTTATTATCAAGCTTGGGCTTTTAAGCGGCAATATGCCAGATATTTCTTGGCAAACTGGATTAATGATTTTTGCGGCTTGTTTGCCAGTTGCTGTTAATGGAATTATTTCAGCTTTGTATCAGGCAAAGGTTTCGGTTTCTGGAATGAATATTTTAGTTAAACAACCACAAGACGCTGGAAAAGGCGTTATTATGGCTGCTATGGTGGAAACTTACGCTGTTTTGGGTTTATTGGCTACTATTTTGTTAATACAAGGCATAAGTGTTTAATATGGTTAATGATATTTTAAAATCAATTGAAGAAAAGGCCGAAAGCCAAATTCAAGAAATTCTTAAAAAGAACAAAGAAGATGTTTTGGTTTTGGAAAAAGAATACAATTTGGCTGTTGGTAAAAAGCAGGAGGAACAAAAAGAAATGGCTTTAAGGAAAGCAGCTAAAGAAATTGAGGAATTTGAAAAAAATCTGCAAACAGAGTTAAACTTTAAGATGCAGGAAGAAAAAAATAAGCTTATTAAAGATATTTATCGCAAAGCCCAAGAAAAAGTTTCTTCTCTTAATGACGCAGAGTTTAAAAAATTGATAAAGCATATGGCTTTGTTTTTGCCCAAAGACAAGAAGGGGCATATTAAGGCAGGTGAAAGAACAGCCAAAGCGTTGGAAGGAATTGTGGATAAGGAAGTAAAAGTGGAAAACGCCTTGAAAGAAGAGGGCTTTATGTTTGTGTCTCATGACATTGAAATAGATTTGAGAATTTCTCAGCTTATTTTTCAATTACAAGAAACAGCCAACCCAGAATTAATTAAAATGCTTTTTGCGTAAAGAATATGTATGAATTTGCCACAGGGGTTATAAATGTTTGGGAAAAAAAGGTTTTAAGCAACCTTGACCAAGAAAGAATGCTTAAGTCCCCAGACAAAGCAAGCGCTTTTATGGTTTTGTTTGACACAGATTTTAGCGAGATTATTGTCACAGATTCTCAAAAAAATATTGAGGATGTTATTTTACAAGACCTTGTTGCTTTAAAATCTAAACTAACTAAAGTTTTAGATGATAATGAATTATTGGCAAGCTTTTTGTTTTTAAAGTTTGACGCTTTAAATATAAAAGATATGCTTAAAAGATATTTTTTTAAGCAAGAAATAAAAAAATTTAGGCCCTTTGAGTGTTCTCTTCAACCATACGCTAAAGAGGAATCTTTTTTAAAAATTCTTCTTGAAGGAAATAATCGCGATGGCGTCACAGAAAAACTTTCTAACATTTATGTTGAACAATTAATTTTGGAGGCGGTAAAAACTATAAGCAGATATAAAAAAGATGGTCAAGATATTGGATCTCAAATTATTGAAAAATCGGTTGACACAGCTTACTTTAAGATAAAAACAATTTTAGCAAAAAGAGAAAAATCTTTAGGGGAGATGACTCGTTTGGAAATGGATTTAGCTAATTTAAGAAATCTTTTAGGCAATAACAATCAAGATTTTTTAGAGGGAGGAAATTTGACCATTTCTCAAATTAAAGGACTGTCGATTGGCAAGGAAGAGGAATCAAGCGCTAATTTAAAAAGGTTTTTAGAAACATTAGAACTTGGTTTTTTACTTGAAGGAACGGAGGGGGGAGCTGTTGATATTTTACTTGAAAGAAAACTCGATGGGTATATTGCTAAAAAAGTTTTTCAAAAAGAAAAAGAAAGGGGGAGTGGTATTGAAAAAGTTTTGGCTTTTTTTCAAAAGAAAATGAACAGTTACGCTAACATAAGATTGATTTTATTTGCTAAAGAGAATGGGCTGTCTGTGCAAGATATTGAGGGAGCGCTATTGCCTATTGCTTAAATTTACTTATGAAAATTGGAATATTAGGAGATAACAAATCAGTTTTGGCTTTTGGCGCTTTGGGCGTTGAAACTTTTGGTGTTTCCAATAAAGAAGAATTGCTTTTGCAAATAAAAGCGATTAAAGAAAAGGACTTAGCTATTTTATTAATCAACGAAGATATTGCCCAAAATTTTGACAAAGAAATTAGCAATCTTTTTCAAGAAACTTTGCCAGCTTGTTTGGTTATTCCAGGGATTAATAAGGACTCTGGAAAAGCCAAAGAGGGGCTAAAAAAAATATTAGAAAGGGCGTTGGGAAGCGAAAGCTTTATAAATTAATTTATTAAATATATGGCAGAAGAAAAAACAGGAAAAATTATTAAGGTGGCTGGCCCCTTAGTGGTGGCCAACGGACTCTCTGAAGCTCAAATGTATGAGGTGGTAAAAGTGGGCAATGAAAAAATCATTGGAGAAGTAATTAGGATAAAAAACAACGATGTTTATATTCAGGTATATGAAGAAACATCAGGCATTGGCCCGGGAGAGCCAGTTTATTTAACAGGAAATCCCTTAACTGTTGAATTGGGTCCTGGGTTAATTTCCAATATTTACGATGGCATTCAAAGACCTCTAAAAGATTTAGCCAAAAAATCAGGCGAGTTTATTGCTCGGGGAATTGAGTGTTTGGCGTTAGACGCAAACAAAAAATGGACCCTTACTCCCCTTAAAAAACAAGGCGACGAGATTGAAGCCGGAGATATTTTGGGCGAGGTAAAAGAAACCGAACTTTTAACTCATAAAATTATGGCTCCTCCTGTTTTTAACAAAGGAACCATAACTTCAATTGCTCCAAAAGGGGACTATACTGTTTCTGAAGTAATTGCTGAAATAAAAGATGAAAATGGCAAAAAAATAGAGGTATGCTTGAGTCATAAATGGCCCATTAGAAACGCCAGACCAATTGCCAAAAAATTAACCCCATCTTTGGGGTTGATAACAGGACAAAGGGTTATTGATATGTTTTTTCCAATTGCCAAAGGCGGGGCGGGCTGTGTGCCAGGGCCGTTTGGCAGCGGGAAAACAGTTGTTCAGCACCAATTGGCAAAATGGTCTGATGCTGATGTAATTATTTTTGTGGGCTGTGGAGAAAGGGGAAACGAAATGACTGATTTGTTAATGGAGTTTCCTGAATTAAACGACCCCAAAACCGGCCGACCCTTAATGGAAAGAACAGTTTTGGTGGCCAATACTTCAAATATGCCTGTGGCTGCTCGAGAGGCATCGGTTTACACAGGCATAACCATTGCTGAATATTTTCGCGATATGGGATACTCGGTGGTTTTATTAGCTGATTCCACTTCAAGGTGGGCAGAGGCGTTAAGAGAAATTTCCGGAAGATTGGAAGAAATGCCCGGGGACGAGGGCTACCCAGCATATCTTGGCTCTCGAACAGCGGCCTTTTATGAAAGAGCTGGCTACACGCAATGTTTGGGGCAAGACAAAAGAGAGGGGTTTTTAACAGTTGTGGGAGCGGTTTCTCCTCCGGGTGGGGATTTATCAGAGCCAGTAACCCAAAATACTTTAAGGGTTACAAAGGTCTTTTGGGCCTTAGATGCCTCGTTAGCTTATAAACGACATTTTCCAGCTATTAATTGGCTCAACAGCTATTCTTTATACGAAGACAATTTAAAAGAATTTTTTGACAAGCAAGGCGGAGAAAACTTTACTGAATTTAGAAAAAAAGCAATGGCTATTTTGCAAAAAGAAGCCGAGCTTCAAGAAATTGTTCGGTTGGTTGGCATTGAGGCCTTGTCTCAAAAAGACCAGTTTTTACTTGAAATTGCTCGCATTATCAGGGAGGACTTTTTACATCAAAACGCTTTTACTGATGTGGATTCTTTTACTTCTTTAAAAAAGCAATACTTAATGGTGAAAACAATTGTTGATATTTTTATTAAAGGAGAACAAGCTATCAGTCAGGGAAAATTAGCCAAAGATATTTTAACAAATAGTTTAAAGGAAAAGGTCTCAAGAATGAAGCTTATTAAAGAAGAAGAAATAGAGCAATTTGTTTTGCTTAATAAAGAAATAGAACAAATTGTTTAAATAAAATATATGTTAAAGACATACAAAACAATTACAGAGGCAGCTGGGCCATTGGTGGTGGTTGGTGGAGTGGAAAATATAAAGTATGAGGAAATGGTGGAAATTGAAATGCAGGATGGTCAAATAAAAAGAGGCCGGGTTTTAGAAGCAAACGAAACCACAGCTATTATTCAGGTGTTTGAAGATATTAGAGGATTAAATTTAAAGGGCTCAAAAGCCAAATTTTTAGCTAAAACAATGAAGCTTGGGGTGTCAAGCGATATGGTTGGGCGAATTTTTGATGGCGCCGGCAAACCAAAAGATGGCGGGCCAGAAATTATAGCTGAAAAATATTTAGATGTTAACGGCTCTCCAATCAACCCCTATTCAAGAGAATATCCCAATGATTTTATTCAAACAGGCATTTCCACTATTGATGGTTTAAATACTTTAGTAAGAGGACAAAAACTGCCAATATTTTCAGCGGCTGGACTTCCTCATGCTATGGTGGCTTCTCAAATTGCCAGGCAAGCCAAGGTTTTAACAAAAAACGAAAAAGGGGAAGTTGAAAAATTTTCTGTGGTTTTTGGAGCCATGGGAATTACTTTTGAAGAAGCCCAATTTTTTATTGATGAGTTTAAAAAAACAGGGGCATTAGAAAAAGCGGTGGTGTTTATTAACCTAGCTAGCGATCCAGTGGTGGAAAGAATTACACTGCCCAGGATCGCTTTAACAGCCGCTGAGTTTTTGGCTTTTGAAAAAGATATGCAGGTTTTGGTGGTTTTAACTGATATGACAAATTACTGCGAGGCCTTAAGAGAAGTGTCAGCAGCCCGAAAAGAAGTGCCGGGAAGAAGGGGATATCCGGGATACTTATATACTGACTTGGCCACTATTTATGAAAGAGCGGGCAGAATAAAAAATAAAAAGGGTTCTATCACCCAAATTCCCATTTTAACAATGCCAGAAGATGATATCACCCACCCAATTCCTGATTTATCTGGGTATATCACCGAGGGGCAAATTTTGCTTTCTCGGGACTTGCACAAAAAGAATATTTATCCTCCCATTGATGTTTTACCGTCTTTATCTCGGTTAAAAGACAAGGGCATTGGCGATAAAAAAACCAGAGAAGACCATTCTGGAGTTTTAAACCAATTGTTTGCTTTTTACGCTCGAGGCAGAGAAGTAAGAGAGTTAGCTTTAATTTTAGGGGAGTCAGCTTTAACTGATGTGGATAAAAAATACTTAAAGTTTGCTGATGATTTTGAACAAAAGTTTGTTAATCAAAACTACACAGAAGACAGAACAATCCAGCAAACATTAGATTTGGGCTGGGAACTAATTGGCATATTGCCAAAAGAAGAAATGAAGAGATTGAAAGAGGAACACATAAATAAGTACTTAATGAGTTCAAGCCCGAAGGGCGAAGAGCGAGTTTAGTACGAATTTACCCTGTTAAATAAAATTTGAGTACAAATTTTAATTTTAAATTTACTAATTTAAAATTATTTAACGGGGTGTAAGAACTTTTAAATTTCACGACTCATAAATTCGCCGTTCAATTAAAAATTTCTAACATGGAAAATATCAAAGCAACAAGAATGGAGCTTTTAAAATTAAAGCGCCAGGCAAAAACCGCTCAAAGGGGCTATAAACTTTTAAAAGAAAAACGGGACGGCTTAATGAAAAAGTTTATGGAAATTATCAGGCAAACAAAGTCCCAAAGAAACCTTTTAGAGGAAAAGCTTTCTTTTGCTTCAAAAAAATTTGTTTTATCAACATCAAATATGTTTTCTGGGGAGGTGGAAGAAATGTTTTCTTTGCCTTCCTCAAAAATAAGCATAGATGTTAAAACTCAAAATATAATGAGCGTTTGGATACCAAAATTTCAGCGCTTTATTGGAGGAGATGTTAAATGTTACTCTGATTTTTCTTCGCCTTTGGGAATGGGGGAAAGTTTAAATAGTTTTTGGGACGCTTTAGAGTTAATGATAGATTTGGCTGGCAACGAACATTCTTGTCGGTTGTTATCTTATGAAATTGAAAAAACCAGAAGGCGCGTTAATGCTTTAGAGTATGTTATTATTCCTGAAACAAAAAGAAAAATAAAATTTATCACCTCAAAGCTTGACGAGCAAGAAAGAAGCGAAAAAATTGTTAGAATGAAAATAAAAGAAATGATTGCTTAAAACTATTGACAAAAAAATAGTTTTTGATAGGATTTGAGTATATTTGCTCTTTATTACATAGCTCCAAATTTTATGGAGCGCCTTGGGGAAAAATAATTTTCTCCAAAGCGCTCCATATGAAAAATGGAGCAATTCGTTACTCTGTATGGAAGCATAAAAACCTTCTGCTTTAAAAGTGGTTCTTTTTTCCCGCGCTTTTGGCCGGAGAAAGACCATAATTATTATAAAAATGGCAGAAAAAGTTTGAAGCTTCTATGGTTTTTTGTTTTTTTGTTTATAAACAGGAAGCTAAAAAAATTTTATGGCCCCAATAAGGAGGGGGCCTTTCTTTTACAAAAGTTTTTTATTTTGCGCAAAAAGCTTGACGAAATTTTTAAAGTTTGATATATTTAAACCAGCATTAAATTCTTGCGGAGCGTTTTGGGGAAAAGTAATTTTCCTTAAACCGCTCCGCAAGAAAGAGTAATCTTCTTTTAAAAATCGTTGTGGTTGTTGTTTTGCGGGGTACTACCCCGCGTCATCTCGCTCTTCTTGTGGAGCTAAATTTTTTCCTACTGTGTTAAAGATAACACAGTAGATAATGGGTGGTTATTAACCTCCCTTATATGGACCCTCTTTCTACATTTATAGAATAAGAGGGTTTTTCATTGCAACAAAACTTGCTTAATGGCATAATTGCCATAAAGATATGGTAGTTGATTTGCAAAAACTAAACCCAGAACAAAAACAGGCGGTTATGCATCAAGATGGCCCGCTTTTAATTGTGGCGGGAGCTGGCACGGGAAAAACTCGAGTTATCACCGATCGCATTGCTTATTTAATAGAAAAAGAGTTAGCTAAGCCCGAGGAAATTTTGGCTTTAACTTTCACCGAAAAAGCGGCTTTAGAAATGGAAGAGCGGGTGGACAGGGAAATGGATTTTGGCTATAGCGATATTTGGGTTTCCACTTTTCATAGTTTTGCTGAGCGAATTTTAAAAGAAAATGGTTTGGATATTGGCCTGCCTGATTTTAAACTTTTAGATCAAACGGGCGCCTGGCTTTTAATGCGACAAAATTTAGAAAACCTTAACTTAAAATATTACAAACCATTGGGTAATCCCAATAAGTTTATCAGGGCCTTGCTTGACCATTTTTCAAAATGCAAAGATCAAATGATTTACCCAAAAGAATATTTAGATTATGCGGATTCATTAAAAACATCATTAGATGAGTTAATAGAGGATAGTGAAGAGGTCAGAGTGGGGGAGGTGGCTCAGGCCTATCACGCCTACCAGCAATTATTATTAGAAAATAATTTTTTGGATTTTGGCGATTTAATAAACTATTGTTTGCAATTGTTCCAGAAACGGCCAGCTATTTTGCAAAAATACAGAGAAAAATTTAAATATATTTTGCTTGATGAATTTCAAGACACAAACAAAGCCCAATACGAACTTATAAAACTATTAGCCCAGCCAAAAAATAACTTAACAGTTACAGCCGACGATGACCAGTGTCTTCCTGGTGATGTTTTAGTTTCTACATTTCAAGGTAAAAAATCAATTAAGAACATAAAGGTGGGTGATGAAGTTTTAACTGCTGTGGGTAAGGGGCACATTGGGGTTTCAAAAGTACTTAAAGTTTCGAAAAAAAAGAAGCAAGCAATGCTAATAACTATCAAAACAAAAAAAGGTTTTGAAGTTCAAACTACAGATAACCATAAAATGTTTTGTTTCGTGCCCCAAACTCATAATAGTAAAAAATTTTACTATGTTTATTTAATGCACAGGCAAGACATTGGCTGGAGGATAGGAGTAACCAATGCATTAATTATTAGAATAAGATTAGAGCGTTCAGCTGATAAAATTTTAGCAATTAAGGCGTTTAATACTGAAATAGAAGCACGATATCACGAAACATTATGGTCGTTAAAGTATGGCATACCAACCAGCTGTTTTCAGGTTCGCAAGAATATAGTTATTAAAGATGAATTACTGTCTAAACTTTATCGAGATTTAACAGTGGATAAAAATATTGCTCGGCTATCCCAAGATTTAAATATTGATTTAAGCGCTCATCATTTTGCCCTTGATGCCGTTAATAGGGGTAATAAGGTGAGAATTAAAATTAATATAAGAATGTGCCACCGAAATTATCGTAGCAGAGATATTATTAGAAAAAAAGAAAAACAATTTTTACTTAACCCTGCTATAAAGCATGTTCTAAGTTTAGAAACTTCAGATAAAGCAACGATAGAGAAGCTAAAAAAAGCAAAATACAATCTTTTAAAGGCCAAAAACGGTATGAAGCTTAGAATTGAAAATGTGGATTTTCAAGAAATTGGCAAAATAGCCAAGCAACTCGAAAATTTAACAGAAGGAATTGTGGAAACAAAATTTAATATAGCGTTGCAACATCCTTTGAAGGATAGCGATCGACCCAGAAGTTACCCCGCAATAGTTATACCAGCTAAAAATTTAGTTTTAGGCCATTATTTACCTGTTAGGCAAGGTCGAGAAATTATTTACGATGAGATTGTCGAGATTAAAGAGGAAAATAAAAATATTGCAGTTTATGATTTAGAGGTTGATAAAACTCATAATTTTTTTGCTAATGGAATTGTTGTTCATAATTCAATCTATAAATGGAGGGGCGCATCAGTTAGCAATATAAAACAGTTTAAGCGGGATTTTCCACAAGCCAAAGAAATTTGTTTAGTTAAAAATTATAGGTCTGGGCAAGAGGTTTTGGATTTGTCATACAAATTTATCCAAGCCAACAATCCCAATAGATTGGAGTTTATTTCCAAAATAGACAAAAAACTTCAAGCTCAAAAATCACAGCCAAGTTTTGTTAAATATTTGCATTTTAAATCGCTTAACGAAGAAGCCAAAGAGACAGCTAACACTATTGTTTTAATTTTAGAAAAAGAACCAGACACCAAGCTTAGCGATTTTGCAATTTTAGTAAGAGCCAATGATTCAGCTGTGCCGTTTGCTTTGGCTTTAGACAGGGCTGGATTACAATATCAATTTTTGGCCTCGCGGGGGCTTTTTCAAAAGCCAATTATTTTAGATGTTATTTCTTATTTAAAACTATTAGATAATTACCACGAAAGTTTAGCGCTTTATCGAGTTTTGTCTTTACCATTTTTAAGTATAGATATTAAAGACATAATGCTTATCACTCAAGAAAGCCACAAGCGCTCTCAGTCGGTTTATGAAACATTGTCTAAGATTTCAGTTGTAAAAGGCATAACTCACGAAACTTTAAATAAAATTACCTTTTTACTTTCTTTAATAACCCGCCATACTGAAATGGCAAAAACCAAATCAGTTGGGGAAATTTTTGTAGCTTTTTTAAATAACTCGGGCTTTTTAAAATATTTGGTTGAAAAAGATAAATTGCTGGAAATTGATTTTTTGAGTCAGTTTTACAAAAAAATACAGGGTTTTAAAGAAGCGTCAATTGATCCATCGCTAAAAAATTTTTTAGCCCAATTAACTTTGGAAATTGAAAGCGGAGAGCAAGGTAAAATGGAGTTTGATATTGACCAAGGCCCTGACACAATCAAAATAATGACTGTTCACTCAGCTAAGGGCTTAGAATTTAAATATGTTTTCGTGGTTAGTATGGTTGATAAGCGGTTTCCTTCAATTGAAAGAAAAGATGCCATTGAAATTCCAGAACCGCTTGTTAAAGAACAAGCCGGGGAGGGGGATATTCATTTGCAAGAAGAACGCCGGCTTTTTTATGTGGCCATGACCAGAGCCAAGCAGGGTTTATTTTTAACCTCGGCCTCAAATTACGGGGGTAAAACCAGCAAAAAACCCTCGCTTTTCTTAGTGGAGCTTGGCTTGGCCCAAAAACCCTTGCCAAAAAGCAAAGGAAAACAAGCCCAGCAAATAGACGAGCCAGCCAAAGAACCCATAGAGTTAAATATTGAAAAATGGTCTATTCCCGACCATTTTTCATACACCCAATTAACAGCTTTTAATAAATGCCCCTATCAATACAAATTAGCCCACATCTTAAAAATACCCATTAAAGGAAAGGCCAGTTTCTCGTTTGGTAAAACCTTGCATAAAACATTAGATGATTTCTTGCGTAGTTATTTCCAAACAGCCGACAAAACCCAAGAATCCCTCTTTGCCTTTGAAACCCACGGCAACCGGGTTGCCGCGGGTTTTGAGGATTTGGCGGGGATTTATGAAAAGAATTGGATAGGAGAGTGGTATGAAAGCAAAGCCCAAAAAGAGGAATACAAAAAATTAGGCAAAGAGATTTTAAAAAACTTTTATGATGATTTTGTAAAAAATCCTCCTAAAATTTTAAAAATAAACGATAAACTGGCTTTAGAGGTAAGTTTTCGCTTAAAAGCGGGTAAATACACCTTGATTGGAAAAATTGACCGCATTGATGAAGTTAATGGGCCTGCCCGCAACGCTTCGCAAGCGAGTGCTTGCTCGCGTAGCGATGCGGGCGGGGGCGTGTGTCTTATCGATTACAAAACTGGAAAAAAGAAAGATAAATTAGAAAAGGATGATAAGACCCAGCTTTTGCTTTATCAAATAGCAACAGAAGAAAACCTAAAATTAAATCCAGTTGAATTGGCTTACTATTATTTAGAAAGCGGAGAAAAAATAAGCTTTTTGGGCACAGAGCAAGAAAAACAAAAATTAAAAGATGAAATTATCCAAACAATTGAAAAAATATATAAAAGCAACTTTAAGGCCACCCCGGGTTTTCACTGCCAGTTCTGCGATTTCAAAGATATCTGCCAATTTACCAACAACGAACAGGAATAAGCTTGTTAAAACTTTTTTTAAGTAGTAAATTAAGATTGTCCATTAAAAATTAAAAATAAGAATAGACAACATAGGGAGGTCTAAAATGAAAAAGTTTGGTATTTGGATTATTTCTCCAAGTTCTTATAACAATAGGGGGTTAGTATCTCAGTTTTCTTTGGTTTTGATGATTCCGCCTATTTTTGGCGTGATGAAGGGATTAATTAATACAACGGCAAAAAAATTAGGTGTAGAAATTGATGTATTTTGCGTTAACGAAAGATTAGAAAGGGGCGATGGATATATTCAAAGTATTATTATCAATAAAAACTTTGTAGATAAAATAGTTTTTATTAGCGCAAAAACTTTTGAACTGCCTCGAGCTATTGACATTGCTCGCCAATTTATAAAATCGGGTACCAAGGTAATTATTGGGGGCGCTGGCGTTACCCTTGCAGATTGGAAAGTTTATAATTTACTAAATAGGGAGGGCATTTCTTTTAACATTGGTGAAGGAGAGGAAACCACACCAAAAATCATTGATGATTTTGTAAGCGATTCGCTAAGGATTTTATATTGGCAAAGGTCTTTTGTGGATTTAAACAAAGCGCCTTTTCCCACAGTTCCAGATATTGTTGACGAGAAATATAAACACGGTTTAAATTCAATGGCAGGAATTGATACTTGTGAAGGTTGCCCATTTAAATGTTCTTTTTGTTGCGTAACGACTTTACGAGGCAGAGAGATGTGTTTAAGTAGAGCAAGAAATGTAGAGGGAGTAATTGAATGGATTGAAAAAACCCATAAACTTGGTCTACCAATAATGATTTTAGATGATAACTTCAAGCGTTCTCCAAACTATCACCATTTGGTATGGGGGCTAATAAAGCTCAATGAACGATTGAATAAAAAACTAAAGATTTTTGCTCAAGTAGATACAGCCATCAGATTATCGGATATTCGAGATTTGGCTTTAGCTGGAATAAAGCAGGTCTTTTTAGGCGTTGAATCTTTTGATTTAGTCAACCTGAAAGGAGCGAATAAAAATCAAAACAACCCCGATAAATACCAAAGATTAGTTTCGGAGTTTCATAAGTATAGAATTAAGGTGGATGCTGGCTGGATAATCGGTTGGCCGAATCAAACAGTTGAAGCTATTATAACGGAAGCAAAGTTGATGGAGGATAACTTTGATTTAATAACGCCATTCAATCTCGTTGCTTTTCCTGGCACAGAAGATTATTTCAAATCCATTTCTAATGACGAGATCGTGGATTTCGATTTAAATAGCTATGATACAAAGCATTTCGTAAGAAAACTTAATAGTATGACAGAGAGAGATGCTTACACAGCGAAAAAGAAGGCCTTTCGCGTTATCTATAGCTTAAAGCATGCCCTTGGAAGTTCGGGATTGAGGGTTAGCATTTTTACAGACACAGCTTACTGTCGACTTATTGCTTGGTTGGGAAATATGCAGGTGGGAGACCCCTATCAAGTTATAATGGACGGCATTCCCCATTTCGGGGGACCATATATCCAAAGACCGTTTGATAGCTATAAGGGCGAACCCCTTACCATAGAAGATTTAACAAAAAAAGAAGCGTGCTTAGAGAGTATTTAACAATATAGGCATCGCAAAAACGCGATGCCTATATCTTTAATATGTATGAGATGAGATACATGGGTAACAAAACATTTGTTCCATCGTACCAGTAGGCCTTTTCTTTTACTACGAAAAAATTGCCAAATTCAGCCAAAAAAGTTAGATTTAAGTAAATATATAAAAGCAACTTTAAGGCCACCCCGGGCTTTCACTGCCAGTTCTGTGACTTCCGCGACATTTGCCAATTTACCAACAACGAGCAGGAGTAAAGGACTTACTTCCTAAAAACGTGTCAAAAGTTTGCCGATCGGCACGGATGACTACGTTTTTTAAAATTAAAAACAGCTGTTTTTATTGTCAAACTCAGCCAAAAAGCTAAATTTAAGTAAATATGATAAAAGCGGTTATTTTTGATTTTGACGGGGTGCTTTGCCACCATATATACATAGCAATAACTTTGAAGAGCTTAACAATTTTTTAAAAAATTATGGAATATAATTTAGAAGTAAAAGAATTTTTAGCAAAGCAAATTGAGTTGCCACAAGAAAAATGGGATTCAAGGTTTAGGCGGTACATTGAAGAAAGCTACATGCCAAATGACGCGGAGGATTTGATTAGTGGTATTAATGAAAAAAGTTTTATCCGCTATCTAAGAATGTTGGATATAAAAAAAGATTATTTGAACAATAAAATTATTTTAGATTTGGGTTGTGGGGAAGAAGCGGAGTTTGTAAAATATTGCCTTGATAATAATATTGGCAAAGAAATCTATGGATTAGATGTTTTAGTAAAGCCAAAAGAGGTAGAGGAAAGATACAGGGGGCATATTTTAAAAGGAAATTATTCTAAAAAATTACCATTAGAAGAGGTCGATTTAATTATTTCTGTTGGCGCTGTTTTTCCGACTCATAAAATTAAAAAGCCCATTATTAATGCTATTAAGGCCTTAAAAATTGGAGGTGAAATAAGAATTGCCCCGATTTGGCACACCTTTCCTGGCAGTAAAAATATAGGCATAATAGAGTCGAGAGAAAAATTAGAGGATATTTTAATTAAACTGGAGAAAAAATACCACATTAAATGGCAAATGGAGCCAGTAGAAATAAGGGTTCCAGAGTCGTTTAAAGAGGGAAGCTATGACGATATTTGGCTAAATGAAGTTTTAATTATTAAAAAGTAGCTTTATGGAGTTTAAAATTCAAAAAGAAATATTTGATACTTTTCCAGATTTTATTGCTGGAGTTATTTTATTAAAAAATATTAATAATAGAGGAGGGGAGGCAGAAATTACTCAGCTTTTACGTGAAATTGAAAAAGAGCAAATCGCTAAATTATCTGAATTGGAAAATCTTAGCGAGCATCCTCAACTTAACGCTTGGAGAATGGCTTATCGTAAATTTGGCTCCGATCCGCATCAATATCGCTGTTCAGCTGAGGCCTTGATTAGGCGAGTGCTAAAAGGCGACCAATTGCGCCATATTAACAAGCTTGTTGATTTATATAACTATGTTTCTTTAAAATATGTTTTACCGGTTGGGGGTGAAGATACAGATAATATAGCAGGGGATTTAACTTTGGCTTTTTCTGATGGCACAGAGCCCTTTATTCGCTTGGGTGGAACAGAAAACGAGTCGCCCCAAAAAGGCGAAGTGGTTTACAAAGACAGAGAAGGGGTGGCCTGTCGCAGATGGAATTGGCGGGAGGCAGAACGCACCAAGCTCACCGAAGAAACAAAAAACGCTATAATTGTAGTAGAAGCATTGTCTCCAGCAACTTGTGGGGATGTGGAAACAGCAACCAAAGAATTAGCTGATTTAATCCAAAAATATTGCGGCGGTGAAGCAAATTTTTACATTTTAAGCAAGAACAAGTAAGCCACATAGAATAGATCTATGCAAATTAAAAATATGTAGGAGGAGTTAGCAATGGCAAGAAGGAAGAAAGTGTTAGATCCTGAACAAATATCTGTTTTAATGGCAATTATAATTAGAGGGCATTTGTATGATGCTCCATGGCAAATTGGCATACTTATTTTTGGTGATGCTTCGCATACAGAAGCAGGGAGGAAAGTGAGAGACAACGCGAAAACTGGTTTAAATTTCATAGAATCAATTTTTGATAATGTAGACGAAAATGGAGATGTAAGGGGTTTAAATGATGTTCTTGAACCCCAAAGAGATCTTTTAAAAAGAGTTAAAGATGAATTTTTGAACTTTCAAGATTTAAAAGCAACAGTGTGGGAATTTTTAGAAAAAAAAGAGGCGTGACCGAGCTGTCACGCCTTTAACTTTTTTCTTAAAGTGGTAAAGTAAAATCGTATGCCAAATCAAAAAGATTTCTATCAAGTTTCGTTAAAAGTTTTCCTTAAAAATGATAAGGGAGAGGTTTTAATTTTAAGTTCCAGAGAAGACAGTATTTATAAAGGTTTTTATGATTTACCGGGTGGGCGAATAAATTTTGACGAATTTAAAACGCCTTTTGATAAAATTATAAAAAGAGAATTAACAGAAGAAATTGGCGAGGTTAAATTTGATTTAACATTAAAGCCAGTGGGATTGGGGCGCGCTTCAAGCACAAAAACTGAAAGTCCGTTAGGGGGTCCGGCTCACGCGCTTAATGTATTTTTTGAAGCAAAATATATTAAAGGAGACATAAAAATAAGCGAGGAACATACTGGCTTTCAGTGGGTTAAATTAACAAAAGACAATTTGGAACAATATTTTAAAATAGCAATTTTAGAAGGAGCTAAAATGTATTTAGAAAACCTTGGGGGCGATAGCTATAAAATTTGAATCTATACGCAATTTGAACGATCGGCAGAATTGCGCTATATCAATGAAAGTAAATATAAAAGTTAAAACAAAGGCCAAACAGGAAAAAGTAGTTGAAATGGGGAACAACAATTTTGAAGTTCATGTTAAGCAACTTCCAGAACAAGGCAAAGCCAACATTGCTGTTATTAAAATCCTTGCAAAATATTTTAAAATACCGCAAAATAACATAAAGATCTTAGCGGGCAAAACTAATTCCCGTAAAATTGCGGAAATTGATTTTGCCCATTAACCTTGAGAGGTAGAGATATTAGAATATTTTAACGCGCTTTTATTGGATTCTCAGTAAAAGCGTGTTTGTTTTGCAAAATTCAAAATGTTATTATGGCAATGTGCTTCAAAATTATTGAAATTAAATAAAGGAATTCCCGATTAAACGCTTTTTGAGAGAGCGTTTAACAGGATCTAAGAATTCGTAAATTCATTTCATTCATTAACGACTTCTAAGATATGCAAGAAAAAATTTACACCAAGCGAGGTAATTACACTTCAGGGCAAAAAGAACCCTACAGAATAAGCCGTTCAAAAATTGATTTATTTTTAAACTGCCCAAGATGTTTTTATTTAGATAGAAAATTAGGCATACCTCAACCCCCAGGATTTCCTTTTACTTTAAACACAGCGGTGGACACGCTTTTAAAAAAAGAATTTGATATCCATCGGGCCAAGCAAACAGCCCATCCGTTTATTGAAAAATATGGCCTTGATAATGTTGTGCCATATCAAAATGAATTAATGGATGAGTGGCGAAACGCTTTGAGTGGGGGAATATGTTATTTGCATCAGTCCACTAATTTTTATATTACAGGGGGAGTAGACGATGTGTGGGAAAACACCAAAACAAAAGAACTTATAATTGTTGACTACAAAGCCACCTCTAAAGATGGTGAAGTAAACCTTGACGCTGACTGGCAAATTGGTTATAAACGCCAAATGGAAGTTTATCAATGGCTTTTTAGACAAAACGGCTTTAAGGTTTCAGATATTGGCTATTTTGTTTATTGCAATGGCATAACCGACAAACAGGCCTTTGATGGAAAGTTAGAGTTTGATGTAAAACTGCTTCCGTATAAAGGCAACCCGTCTTGGATAGAGCAAACCCTGTTTGATATAAAGGCCTGTTTAGAAAGCGAAACAATACCAGAATCCAGTTTTAACTGCCCATACTGTAACTACCGCAAAGCGGTTAGAATCTTAAAACTTGAAATATGAAACCTGAAACATCACAACAAAGAATAAAATGGATATTTTTTGATATTGGCGGGGTGTTAAGAGATGAATCAGAATATAATATTTGGCGTAAAGACATTTTGCTCTCACAGGCCAAAAAAATAAAACCCAAAATATCAGAAGAAGATTTTGAAGATGTGGTTAAACAAGCCAGCAAAATGCATGGCTCTTTAAGGCAAAATATTTTAGAGATACTAACAGGCGACAAAGAATTAGCTGAAAAAATTAAGAATGAAATCCACGCTCAAGGAACAAAAATTTTACAAAACATGCCCATTATCCCAAACGCCTTGGAAGTGATTAAAAAACTTTCAAAAAATTACTCTTTGGGCATAATTTCTAATTACTCTTCAGATATAAAAAATGTTTTAAGACAAGCTGGGTTATTTGGCCACTTTAAGGTTTTGGGAATATCAGAGGATTATGGCTTGCACAAACCAGACCCTGCCTTTTTTAAAGCAGTTTTAAAAGACGCTAAAGCCAAGCCAGAAGAATCCGCAATGATTGATGATAATATTGAACGAAGTTTAGATGTTGCTAAACAATTAGGAATAACAACCGTATTTTTTAATTCTACTAACCGCCAGGATATCCCAGAGGATATTGTTGACTTCACAATTTGCTCACTGCCAGATTTACTCAATATTTTTTAAAAATAAATTTATGGAAACGAGAATTTTTGGGGACAAAAAAATAATAATTCGCAAGTTGACGCCAAGCGATGTTAACCAGCCAGAAAAATTTCAAAAATTTGTTAATTCTTTGATTGCTGAGGACGCCATGATTTTAATGAATACTAAAAAGACAAAAAAAGACGAATTAGAATGGCTAAAACGCCGCTTAAAAGAGGTAAAACAACGCAAAGCAGTTTATTTAATCGCTGAAAATAACAAAGAAATAGTGGGAACTTGCAATATATTACTTGAACGAGAAAGAAGCAACCATATTGGCGGGCTTGGCATTGCTGTTAAACAGGGGTTTCGCGGAATTGGCTTGGGCAAGTATTTAATGGAAAATTCAATCAAAATGGCAAAGGCAGATTTAAGACCAACTCCAAAAATAATTGAATTAGGAGTTTATGAAGGCAATTTACCAGCCATTGCTTTATATAAGAAGATGGGTTTTAAGCCAGTGGCGAAAATCCCCAATTCTGTTCAATACAAAGGAAAACTTATTGTAAAAATAATAATGCAATTAGAAATTTAAAAAATATGAAAGTGTATTTTGTGAGGCATGGGGAAACAGGGCACAATGTTTTAAATATACGCCAAGACCATACTGTGGAGTTATCTGAAAGGGGCTTAAAGCAAGCAGGGGTTTTGACTAAAAGATTTTTAAAAATTCCAGTTGATGTTATTTTTTCAAGTCCTATGAAAAGGGCGAAGCACACCGCTGAAATTATAAATAAAAAATTAAAAAAAGAAATAGTTTATTCTGATTTAATTCAAGAGTGGAAAAGGCCATCAGAGTTTGTTGGCAAGAAAAGAGACGATCCAGCTTCGCTGGAATTGCATAAAATACTTAATGCCCATCAAAACGACCCAGATTGGCATTATTCTGACGAGGAAAATTTTATTGATTTTAAAAACAGGGTGAAAAAGTTTTTAGATTTTTTAACCATAGAAGCAAGGCAAGAAAATATTTTGGTTGTTTCGCATGGAGGCACAATTAAAATGATTGCATTGTTAATGGCTTTGGGGAATATGGTAACGCCTGAAATTTTTTATAGCTTTACAGATACTTTTAGAATCTACAACACCAGCATTACGCTTTGTGAAAAAAAAGACAATGTTTGGAGTATTGAGGCGTTTAATGACAGTCGTCATTTATAAATTAATTTTTATAAGCAATAAATTTAAAATATGAGCTTATCAATCGGCATAGTTGGGACACTACCCGACATTGTGTGGGCGATAATAGCGTAAAATTGATACCGTTTGAATTTTCAATAAAACTGCCAACTTACTCAGAGTATTATAAATAAAAGTTTGTTTCTCTTTAATAATCGGTAAAAAAAAAGAGAGTAGGTAAAAATACTACTCCACGGGCGAAAACAACCGCAACTAAATTTCCAAAAACGCTAAAAAGTGACTTCTGTGCACATTTGTGCAAAAAGTCAAACCTCAACCACTCCTTATAAAGCGCCTGTATTTTATCGGGGAACATAATTTATTTTTATGAAAGCTTGATGTAGATTTTATTCTTGGTAAAGTGTATAATCATAATATATTTTAAGGAACCTATGAATTACGATATAAATTTAGTATGGTCCACCCTCGTACCGTTAACCCCTGAGGGGATGGATAGATTAAATGGTATAGTTGAAGGTGTTTTTCGTATATCCAAAAAAGAATCCGATGGTAAGTTTTATGTTATTTTCATTGGGAGCGCTACTGACATAAAAAATGAATTGAGCTTACTCCTATCTAAAGAAGATAGTTTCTTAAAGCAGGGAGAATTTTCTTTTAGATATGCTCCAATTAAAGGGGATGAAAAAAGAAAAGCTGTAGAAAAACAGATGTATAAACAATATGTCCCTCAATATAATCCCAAGGAGCCAATTAGTCCCTTGGAAGTAAAGGTAAACCTCAATTAAATGACACTCGTTATAGGTCTAAAAACTAAAGATGGAATTGTTATTGCTTCTGATAGCCAGGCCACGGGTGAGCTAACTAGCAACGACAAGGTGATTAAAATTTTTTCTATTGGAAGTAGTAATGCTGTTGGTATATCGGGAGATGGGGGATTAGCAACATATTTTCTCGACCAAATAAAAGGAGAGTTAAATTATAGCCAAGGAGTTTTGCATTTAGCCGAAGAAATGAGACAAAAAGGTAAAGCGAAATTTAATGATTTTTTTGAACATCTATCTCCAGAAAAAAGACCCAGGCTATCTCTTATTTTAGTTGGTTATTCAAAGGAGGAAACTGCGGAAATTTATAGATTGGAAAGTAACGATAATTTTGTTCCAAGAAAATGCATGGTTGGCTATGAATGTATCGGAGTTCCTTATATTGCTGATTATATCTTAACTAGCGTATATGAAACAGAAGTGAAAATGAACGGAGTAGCCGAGATGGCTGTATTATGTATTGAAGAAACTGCACGCCAAGGAGGAAGTGGAGTTGGTGGAGAAACAAAGGTGGCAACAATTGATGCTAAGAATAAAACATTTAAACAAATGCCGAAGATTGAAGTTGAGAAAATGAGGGAAAAAGCTAAACAATTTCATATAGTCCAAAAAAGTAGATTCTATCCTGAAGATCCAGATTCTGGGTCAGGTAATCCCACTGTATGATATTGTGCATGTCTATGGAATCCGAACTTTTTTAAAAACGCCAAAAAGCGTGGCTTGGAGTGACTGTCTGAATTTCAATGTATTTTTTAATCCGATAGAAGAATAGCTATGTCTTTTCTTCTCTTTTTAAATTTTTGAACTGCCCAATCTTCCACTTTAATGTGGTCGATATTTAGTCTTCCTAAAAGCCAAGCACGAAATTCACAGTGATCTCCAGGGTCTTCAAAGCAATCTTGTGCCAAGTAAGCCACATCATCCAAAGTAGGCTCCTTATATTCTGTTTTTAATTTTTTTGATTTTTCAACGGCCTCTCTTCGAAGTTTTTTTATTATTTTATTCTTGATTTCCTTAAAACATTTAGGAGGTTTTATCTTACCGTAGAACTTAAACTCTGCTATTTCGTGGAGAAGGACAGCAAAATATTGTTCACCATCTTTAAATCTTATTCTAGTTTTTGGTTTATAGGAACCCTCAGTCACCTGACAACCAAATTCTTTTTCAGAATTTTCAGGGTTTAAATAGATTATATTATTTTCTGTATCTGCTAACCCATTGCAGTCTATCTTTTTCCACTTAACAATAGGGGGGTTCTTTTTAAAATATTCTTTTGTAAAGTTTTGTAAATCTTGAGTATTCGGTTTCCGCATACTTTCAGTAGAAATAGCCAAATGAATTTTTTTGGGTTACTTCAACCCAAAAAACATTAAGCGACTCTCGTAATAGGTATTTATAAATTATTCCCTGTTAGTATTATTTAATTCCAATGTGGCCCTTTTATCAAATTCCGCTTCTGCGAAATATCGCCCTTACTGTTATATCGGGGTTAGAACATTGTTCAACATGCGAGCAATTTACGACACGGAACTTTTTTAGTCAAAGTTTCTTAATATGAGGATTATTTTTAATATACCAATAACTATAAAACACAACTATACAATATGCTATCAAGAAGGTTAAAAGAAAAGAAGAAAACCACCGATCAATTTGGAATCTTAAATTTAGTAAATAGAATAAAAAAGAAACTACTGCACTAGAAATCAACAAATAGGAAAAAATTTTAAAAAGATATGGGCCGATCTTTTTGTGTAAATAATCTTGGATAAATTTTTTAGAAACAAAAATGGTAAAAGCTATATATATGGAAAATACTATCCCCAACAAATACTGTAAAATAGAACCTTTGTAATTACTACCATATATTATAAAAATGTACCTCCATAAATGATAAAGAATTAAACCACCCATAAAAAATGGTATCACTGCCAATGAACTATAAAAATGTAAGCCATTTTTTTCTGCCAAATCTTCTACAAGAAGAAAGAATCTAAAAAATTTATAAAAAAGCAACAAAAGAGAGACAGAAATTATTATTAGCCAAATTAACTGGATGTTCATCAGGGCATTTTGAGCCTTATCATTTTCGGGCGTTGGAATAGTCAAAAAAATCGCTCCAATTGCTGCCATAACCCCGATGAGCTCAAAATAGGTTTTATTTTTTTCAAGGAATCGATTGGGCATAATCTCAAAACTTTAACTTATCCCTCTGTTTTAATTTGATTTTAGCGCTAAAAAGCTAATTGTAAAGAAGGATTCAATTCCTGTGCAGGGGGCAGAATTAAAGTACATTGTAATAAAACCGAGCCGCAAGTGGCAAATAAAATGCCCTTTTTTGCCTTTTCCTATGCTTACAGGCAAGGGGTTCGGCAACCGTTTGTCCAAAGTAGTATCTACCTACTACTTAAGCTCCCTATGCCTCTGAATCGTGGCGTGAGCGGGCATTTTGGGGCAAAAAGGGGCATTGTAGAGGCTACCCGGTAGAAATTCAAGGATTACTAATACAAAAAGGTGCAAAGGTGCACGAATTGTGCAAAGTTTATTTATTGAGTTATTTTACACCATTGTGCATTTTTAGTTCCAATTTGTTCAATAAAAATAAGCTTTTTGGATCATTAAATGACCTATTTGTGCAACGCCAAAGGGATACTTTTCAGGTAAAAACAACTTCGGGTTAATTTCTAAAAACGCCAAGTTCTATTTTTGCACACCTGTGCAATTTTTATTGGTTCTTATCGGTGGCCTAACTGTTGTTGCAATACCTGAATTAGTTGAGTAAGCAAAATCATTATTTGTCTCTGAAGGTCTGCGATTTGTGATTTTAATTGCGCTATCGTAGCCTCATCACTTGAAGAAGATTGATTTGTGGGCTTATTCGGGGCCTTACAATATTGTTCGGTTGTCGGTGGCGCTGTTTGAATATCCGGGCAGTCAAAGGTTTTAGTGCAACTACGATTCTGTATCCCAGAAAGCGAGCATTCTCCCCATGCACCGCAAGTCCATGTGTCTGCAGTACATGTGGGTTTCTGATAAGTACATTTTTGCGAAGTAGCTGGTGAGGGTGTATTTGCAGTTAAGCAATCAAATGTTTTAGTGCAATTTCGGCTTTGTTTTCCATTTACAAAGCAAAATCCCCATTCACCGCACGACCAAACATCGGCAGTACATGGTGATGGTGTATAAATACAATTTTGAGTTAAAACTGGATTACCGCCAGCACAGCCATTAGGAGTAGAGCTTGCGATGCTTCTTGTTTGAGTGCCATTTGGCTGACAAGCAGACCAATCCGAATAAATCCAAGAGGTACAGGTTGGTGGGGTATAAACACAGCTCTGCGAGGTTGCTGGGGAGGGGGTGTCTACGGTTGAACATTCAAAAGTTTTAGCGCAGGTTCTTGTTTGAGTGCCAGAAATAGAGCAAGCATTCCACTCACCACACGACCAGACATCTGCCTGGCAAGGAGGAGCAGGCGCGCTTTCATTAGTCCAAGTGCAACCCTGAATCCCTCCATTAAGATGGTTTGGCGTTAAATCGTAAAGCACGCTTGAGTTAGCGCCCTGCTCATAGTCCCAATAAGCAACTAAATCTGGATTATCGCCTGATACGCTTCCAGTCCATCTATCATTTTGAATCTCCGTTACTGTTCTGGCTACTTTCCAAATTCTCATTTCGTCTATTAAACCCTCATAAGGATTCCAGTGCCACATACTTCGCCCCACAGCTAAATAGTTTGTGCCTTTGCAAGCTGGACCGCCATTTAGGAATGTTCCGGGCTGTTTTACGCCATCAATGTATAAGTCCGTTGAAACTGCCCCAATAACTAAAGCAAAGTGGTGCCAAGTGTTCAGCTCTATGGGGTCAGAGGAAACGAAAATATGCTGTTGGTAAGGCGAGTCATAGTCAACTCTGGCCTCTAACCGCCCACTGGTATTTAACAAAATCCAATAAGGATCGTGTCCTCCTGTGCCATCGCCATTCCATAAAATAGTTCGCCCTTCATCTTCGCCAATACCCGTTGGATAGCTTTTCGGGTTAATCCAGGCCTCAATAGTGGCTTCATTGGTATCAAAAATTGGGTTTGTTCCAATTAAAATTGCTCCGCCCGGTCTAATTTCACCTTGATAGGGATTGAGCGCGAAGTTCAAAGAAGCGGCCTCGGTAATCTTTGGCGCAAGACAAAACAAAAGAGCTAAACAACTAATAAGCGAAACATAAAAATATGTTTTCTGAAATATTTTTGTCATATTTTTTAATTGTAATTTTAATTTAATTTTTAATGACTCTGACCTTTGTTTATATAAGCAATAACAGCTTTTATGTTTGTATCCTTAATTATCGACTACCGAAATAGCTGCCAATATAAATAGCTACTATAACCATAATAATTATGATTAAAGTCCCGGCTATTGGATAGCTTTTTGCTTCTTTGACACTTTTTTCTGACATATAATTTTAGATAATTACTTTTATTTATTAAACCTTTGTAATATTATTTATGGAAAATCTATACAACTTTCAAAATTATCAGGGCGACATCTGTATAATCTATGATATATTTTTTTGATGCCAATTCGTAAGCCATATTTTTCGAGAGACAAAATTGCATATTCTGAACAAGTTGGGTAAAAACGGCACCTTACTCCTAAATAAACTAAAAGATGAGAAAGTGTTTTTTGATATATCCTTATTAAAAGAATTATTATTTTAGACATTGTGAACAACTGTTTCTTTTGTTATTGCTTTCGAATTACACTTTGGACATTTATCAAGGTCTATAGGTTCTCTGTGCGGAGTAAGCAACATCGGTAATAAACAACCACCGCAACAAGCCATAGCCCTACCTGCGTTGTCCCTTATTTTCTCCCTTTCTTTTGCGACATCTTCTTTGCCATAAAACCAAACATTTCCACAAGCACTACAGGTGCATTTTGTTTCTTGGATTTCTCTTTTAACTACTTTTTCCTCTTCTTTATTTGGCTCTTTCCCTCTTCCATAATCCCTTCCGCATTTATCACAAGTATAAACATCCTCCCCTAAATCCTCTTTTTGTATTGGTTTATATGTTAGTTTGTAGTCTTTTTTCTTTTGGATTCGATTCTTGAGAAAATCAACCATTGCTTCATAGCTTTTTTTATTTAAATTTTTTAATTTAAGAAAGCACTCAACGCAAAAGAAATGGTCAGTAGCTATTTCATACCAGCCGATTATTTTTTCCGTGTTATTATTTGTCATATTTTTTAATTAGCGATATATCAACGAACCTCACTTAAAAGATCCGCTCCCTTATTCATCGTCTTTGTCGCTTGCTCAATCAAAGAGGAGTCGGAAAGAGCTAACCCTTTTACAAGCTCCTCTATGCCGTCATTGTAGTATTTCATTCCCCTTAAAAAAGTTTGGTGTTGTTCCTTTAATTCCTCTGGGGCTTGAATATATTTTGTATCCTCATAACTCTCTCTCATAGTGTTTATCCAATCTGCCACCATTGCTGTTTCACTATCTGTCCAAGAAGGGGGGAAAGGATTTTTCAGTAGAAAATCACGCAGGCCCTGTTGTGCCACTAAAATTGTTTGGCAAATTTTTATTATCTTTGTTCTGTATTCCATTTCTTTCTCTATTTGTTTCATTTTTGCTTCAGTTTGAGCTTTTTTTTCTGATGTTTCCTGCGAAGTTGGCGCACTTGAAACTTGATTCATTGAAGAGGAGACGGCTGGCATTTCTTTCTTTGATGTTTCCGCACTTTTATTCTTACTACCACTACTAGAAAGCACACCGATAATAATTACCCCGACAATAACAAGAAAAACCACTAAACAACCATTAGTTTTCTTTTTCTTCTCTATTGGGTTTTTTTGTATTCCTTGTTCAGGCATATATTTTAATTATAGTTTATTTGTTAATGGAAAACACAAAACCCGCCGCTAGCCGAGAACTTGCGTCCTCCCACGCCCTTTCGAGCGTAGACCACATGCATGGAGCTGAACGACTGGTTCAGTATGCATGTGGTTTTATGCCATGCCCGATAAAAAACGAGTTTAGGCAATTCAATTATTATTTTTAATATAGCATAAATCTTTGATTTTTGGAAGTTAGAAACTAAAAAGATGGTAAAAATGAGGAGATTTTAGTGGATTCCGGGGCTTAATTGCGTGACTTGACCCAGTTTTCAAGTTACTGTAATATAAAAATAAATTAAAATTTATCGGTCAAAATCTTTCTATTTGGATAAACTAATGCCACAGAAAGACCAAGACCCAAAAAGAGGTTTTACCAACATATTGTTGTTGTAATTCTTTCTTTTTGGGTTTTTAAATAGCCAGAACAACAATATGTTCTGGCTATTTTTATTTGACAGCAAATCCATTTGGCGAAAAAGATCCGTTAAAAACCGGGTAGGCGAAATCGCCAAATGGAGCCCGCCCTGCTTTTAACGGATTTTTGTTTATGCTATCCAACACACAAATTGAAAAATTTCAGAAGATTTACGAAAGCCATTTCGGAAAAACCATTAGCCGAAATGAAGCTTACGAAAAAGGAGTTGCCCTTCTTCGGCTTGTTGAGTTAACTTATCGCCCAATGACAGAGGCGGAGTATAAACAAATTCAAAAACGCAGAAAAGAAACTGGCGACCTGTAAAACCTATGTTCAAAAAGTCATAAAATAAAAAAACAGAACAAATATGAAAACAGAACAAGAAATTAGGGAAATGTTAAAAAATTACGATGATGCTGTATTTTCTACTTCCGACCATATTGTTCACCACAGGAATGCTGAGGGCGAAAATGAAGAATTTTTAAGGTGGTTAGAAGGAAAGGCCGATATTCTTAAATGGGTATTGGACGAGGGAGAAGACATGAGGTTTATTGAAAGATACCCGCATCTAAACAAATAAAATTATGAATTTTGACCAAACCGAATCAATAACACTGGAACTTGAAAAACAATATGAAAGCCGAAGAGAGTGGTTATCTGAAAAGCAGTGGTTAGAAATATTCCCCGAAGCGAAAGAATATTTTGTTGAAAGGTTGGAAGAATTAACTGAACGAAAAGAGCAATTAGTCAAAGAAGCCAAAAGAAAATTAGAAAAGCATAAAGCATACCAGTACCAGAACGAGTTCGATAGGTGGTTTAAGGCAAAGACTATATCAGTGTTCGATTTACAGCCGATAAAAGAAATAAACAGGGAAGCCCAAAGAATAGCTTGCTTTATTGAGCCACCAAAAGAAACTGAGGGTAAATTAACAGACTACCAGATGCAAGTGGCGAAAAGTCGGTTATTAAAGCAAATTTACGAGCAGATGTATGGGCAAGTAAGAGGTTATGTGGTTAGGTGCCCCTTTCACGCTGGAGGACAAGAAAAGCACCCATCGTTAAACATAAAGGGCAATTTCTATTATTGCCACGCTTGTGGGGCAACGGGGGACGCAATCGATTTCGTGATGAAAGTGAGAGGATTAAGTTTCAAAGATGCAGTGCTATCGTTGCAATAAATAAAGGTCAATAAAAAAAGAATAATTTAAGGGTTTGCTAGGTGGCAGATAATAGCTTAATTAATCTTCTGCCTATCATCTGTACCTAACAGCCTGCAGAAGATTATGTCAGAAAATAATTTAGATAGTAGCCCAAAAGAAACTGGATTTGAGGGAAACGAAAAAGAATTAGAGGATATTATAGGAAAAAATAAAGAAATAAAAGAAGAAAAAAGAGGCAAGGTCTTTACCAAAATAGGGCAAGCAGAAGCGTTCATAAAAGAACAACCACTATTTTATTCACCAGAGGGAATATTCTGGTTCTGGAACGCTGAAAGATACTGCTATGAGATGAAAGATGAAGTTGATTTATTGAACGGAATTAGAAAGGAGATGGGAATAGATACTATTACCAATAGAACTAAAGCAGAAATATTGACTGCGTTAAAACAGGTTGGCAGGGAACAATCACCAAAAGAAAAACCAAAAGGTTGGATACAATTCTTAAATACTTTAGTAAATCCAAAGACAGGGGAGAAGGTAGAGGCAAGCCATGAATACTTTTTAACTAATCCAATACCACATAAATTAGGAGAATCGGAAGAAGCACCAGAATTAGATAAACTTTTGCACCAGTGGGCAGTGAGAGATGGAGTGCAAGATGAAAGTTATGTTCAAAGCTTATATGAATATTTGGCTTATTCACTGACAGATGATTTGTTTATGCAACGAGTGATAGCACTTACAGGAGGTGGAAGCAACGGCAAAGGAACTTTCTTAAAGGTTATAGAGAAATTGGTAGGCAGTGAAAATTGCGTGGCAGTAGAACTAAAAAAGTTATCTTCAAACGACTTCGCCAAGAGTGCTATTTATAAAAAATTAGTGGCTTTCGCAGGAGAGGTTGGTTATGGAGACCTTTCAAACACAAACACCCTAAAGATGTTGACTGGAGAAGACAAGATAGAATATGAGTTTAAGGGTAAAAATTCTTTTTCAGCACCGACTATCACTACAATTATTATATCAACGAATAGCTTGCCAACAACGCCAGATAGGTCTATGGGATTTTATAGGAGATGGGCAATTACAGACTTCCCAAATAGGTTCGAAATAAAGTCAGATGTAATTTTAGTAGTTTCAGAGCAAGAATATGAAAATCTTTGTTTGAAGTGCGTTAATACCTTAAAAAAGTTATACGAAACACACCAATTCACAAACGAAGGTAATTACGATGAAAGAGAACGACGGTATGAAGAAAGGTCTAACCCCTTGCCAAAGTTTATTGAGGAGAATTATGAAGATGTAGTTGGAGAGAATACAAAATTGCAAGATTTTACCGTTAACTTCAATTTATGGTTAAGAGAAAAGAGATTAAGGCTTCTGACAATAAAACAAGTAGGACAGATGGTAAGAAGTGAGGGATATATCGTAGGTAAAAGAAAGCAAGATGAGGATAGTTTTGTGGGGATAGTGAATTTGGCTTTAAGGCAAAAAAAGGAAGAAAGCTTGACAAGTGAGGAGAAGTATTATGCAGAATTGGCTGAACAGGAGAAATTACTACCATAACTACCAAAACTACCATAAATTAAAGTCGGTCCCCATGGTAGCTTTGACTTGAAAATTGGGTAGTTTGGGTAGTTTGGGTGGAATTACTAAAATTCAAAGGTCATAAAGAAATTGCACGATCGTGCACAAAAACAATATGAGTGAACAAAATGAGCAAAAAATAGAACAAGAACCAGATAATAGTGGGGATATAGTGGTAAGGGATGAAAAAACAGGGCAATTTATTGAAGGACACCCCAAATTAGGTGGCAAGCCCAAGGGATTTATTTCTATAACAGCAATAATAAGGCAAGAGCTTGATGAAATTCCTCCCGGGCAGAAAAAGACCTATCTTGAGTTTATTGTTGACAGGATATTGGGTTTGGCTGTTGAAGGCAACACTGCTGCTATAAAGATGATTTGGGCTTATGTTGACGGAAAGCCAGTTGAAACTATTTTAACGCATGAAGCTGGCAACTTGGAAGAACTAACCCTTTATATGAGGGCTTTGGCAAAACCAGAATTTGATAAATAAAAATATGCGATCCATACAAAGGCGATTTAATAGTTTTGTAAATAAAAATCCTTATTGGAGTTCTTATGTTTGTTTCGTGG
The DNA here is from genome assembly GCA_028718785.1 of Minisyncoccota bacterium. GTDB lineage: Bacteria > Patescibacteriota > Minisyncoccia > Minisyncoccales > CG1-02-41-26 > STD1-80. The sequence continues at coordinate 4,612 of JAQULB010000004.1, read as the reverse complement.
AAGCAGTCAAAAACCAAAATTTTAGCAAACAAATGATCCATCGCTGGTTTTATAAACTGGTTGAAAAAGACGACTATGACAAGCAAGACGCAAGGCAAATTTTAAAGCATCTTAGCTGGTTGTCTGAAAAGAAAAAAGCAACTGAGGACAACACAATTTAAAGTAAAACTGCTTTCCATGCGGCATATTTTAACTAGTTAAAGCTTTACAGGGTATTTGATACTAAAGAATAAAATGGTATAATGAAATCACTACTACACAAAAGCAAAATAGACGATATAAAGATAAAACCTAAGGAGGGGCAACGAGGGCTTTTGTGTAGTAACAAACCGTCTTTTCGTTGTCCCTCTTTGCGTTATAATTATGTAGAATCAGCCGATAACCTTAATAAAGCTTTTGAAATTCTTTTTGAAGAGGTTATGCGGTTGAGGAAAACTAAAAACGATTATGAAAACAACAAAATTAATAGCGACATATTCAAGAGTGAGTACCTCGAGGCAGGAAGAACAACAAACAATTCAAACCCAAATCGGTGTTCTTAAAGAGTATGCTGAAAAAAATGACTATACGATTGTTCAAGAATACATTGATGATGGCTGGTCTGGTGACATTTTGGCAAGGCCCGCCCTTGATAAGCTGCGACAAGACGCAAAAGAAAAAATCTGGGAGGTGGTTTTAGTATATGATCCAGATCGGCTGGCGAGGCGTTATTCTTATCAAGAATTAGTGATGGATGAACTAAGGGAAGCTGGAATTGAGGTGATTTTTATTACAATATCCGCTCCAAAAAATAGCGAGGATAAAATTTTGCATGGCGTTAGAGGATTATTTGCTGAATATGAGCGAGCAAAAATATCTGAACGGTTTAGGTTAGGCAAGTTGAGGAAGGTTAAGGAGGGGCATCTTTTGGTGAGCGAGGCCTTATATGGTTATCGCTATATCCCTAAAAAAGAAAATGTACATGGCTATTACGAAATAAACGACAAAGAGGCGGATGTTATTAAAAGTATTTTCAAATGGGTTGCTGAAGATGGCTTAACATTAAGAGGGGTGGTTAAAAAGTTGCAAGATTTAGACATAAAACCGAGAAAAAGCAAAAGGGGAGTATGGAATACAAGCACAGTAGGCCATCTTTTAAGAAATAAAGCGTATATTGGCGAGGCGCATTGGGGGAGTTCTTATGCCGTTGTGCCAACAAGGCCACTGAATACAGAAAAATATAAAAAGATGAAAAAATCTAGCCGCAGGACTAAACCAGAAGAAGAATGGATAGCTTCAAAAATTCCTGTGCCAGTTATAATTGATAGAGATACATTTTTTAAGGCAGAGGATCGGCTCAAAACTAATTACGCATTATCTAAAAGAAATAAAATAAATGAATATTTAGTTGGGGGTAAAATATATTGTATTTGTGGCAGAAGGAGGGTGGGGGAGGGGCCACAGCATGGAAAACATCTTTATTATAGGTGCACTGACAGGACTCTTAATTTTCCGCTTGGGACGCTTTGTAAAGAAAAAGCTGTTAATGCGAGAATTGCCGACAAGCTCATTTGGGGTAAAATAGAGAAACTAATGACATCTCCCGACCTGTTATTAAAACAAGTTAAACATTGGTTAAACAATAAAAAAATAGCAGTTAAGCCAGCGTTTTGTAATTTAGATACACTTAAAAAAGAAATTGTAAAGTTAAGAGGCGAGGAAGATCGTTATAACAGGGCGTACGGAGCCGGGCTTTTTACGATAGAAAAGTTAAAAGAATACTCTACTCAGACAAGAGAAAGAATAACAACACTTGAAGCGCAGATTTTAGAAATAAATCAAGAAGAGGAGCAAACAAACACAAACTTACCCAATCAAGATGAAATTGAAGCTTTTGCTAAAGAATCTGCAGAGGTTTTAGGGGCTTTGAATTTTGAGAAAAAAAGAGCTATTGTAATGAATATTATAGATAGAATAATCGGGACCAAAGAAGAACTGCAAGTTTTTGGCCATTTGCCAGTTTTTAACATAAATAATTATGTCAACTTCAAAACTATCGGTTGGGATTGTGGGGTTGCCAAATGTGGGCAAATCCACGCTGTTCCAAGCAATTACAAAAAAGCAGGTGGACAGGGCGAACTATCCATTTTGCACTATTGACCCAAATGTGGGTGTTGTTGGCGTGCCCGATATTCGGGTGGACAAGCTGGCACAGCTAACAAATTCTGTTAAAAAAATATACGCCACATGCGAGTTTGTGGATATTGCCGGGCTTGTTAAGGGCGCTTCAGAAGGGGAGGGTTTGGGAAATAAATTTTTAGCTAATATAAGAGAAACCGATGCCATTGTTTATGTGTTGCGAGCTTTTAATAATGAAAATATTATCAATACTCAAGAAAAAATAGACCCCACAAGAGAAAAAGAAATTTTAGATGTGGAATTAATTTTTAAGGACTTAGACACCATAAACAAAAGAATGCAGGGATTAGAAAAAGATATAAGAGCCAAAAACAAGGAGGCGATTGCTGAATTTAGCGTTTTGGAAAAAGCCAAAGCAATGCTCACAGAACAAAAAATTTTATCAGAACAAAATTTATCAGAGGAAGAACAAAAAATTTTAAAAAGCTTTCAATTGTTAACTTCAAAGCCACGAATTTATTTACTAAATGGTGAAAAAGAAAAAATAAGTCCAGAAATTTTGCAAGATTTTGAAAATAGGGGACTGCCTTTTTTAACAATAGATATTTTAAGCGAGTTTGAAGCCGGGGAGTTAACCAAAGAAGAAAGAAAAGAACTTGGTTTGTTAGAATCGCAAATCGATATTTTAATTAAAAAATGCTACGAACTTTTGGGATTAATAACATTTTTAACCACCGGGCCAGACGAAACAAGAGCTTGGACAATCAAACAAGGGACTAAAGCGCCTCAAGCCGCAGGCGTTATTCACACGGATTTTGAGAAAAACTTTATTAAAGCCGAGGCCATAAATTGGCAAACCTTGCTTGACTGTGGTGGATTTGCAGGGGCTAGAGCTAAAGGCCAAATTCGCGCTGAGGGCAAAGAATATATTTTTCAAGACGGGGATGTGATTGAAATTAAGCATGGATAATAAAAAAGAATCAAGAATTAGGAGTTAAGAATTAAGAAAAACAAAAAAGGAGCAGTGCTCCTTTTTTGTTTACGACTTAAATTGCTAAGTTATTTTGTGCGATAGTTTAAGGTTATTTTAACGGTTATCTCTTGCTCGCCGGTTTGAATAACGGGCGCTGGGGCAACAGAAGAAACCGCTTCTTTATATGAAGCGCCCATACCAACTGAATCGTATGCTGGGTATGGATAAGCGCCTGTATCTTCATAAACATTTATTATTTTTTTTAGCTTTAAGCCAGTTTGTTGAGAAATAAGCTTGGCTTTTTGTTTTGCCTGATCTATGGCTTTTTCTCTGGCAATTGACTTGGCTTTTTCTAAATCATCAATTGTAAATTGCAAATCCCCAATATTGTTAACGCCATTATCAGAAGCAACTCCAAGCGCGTCGCCAATTTTAGCAAAATCCCTTATTTTTACTTTTATTGTTTGGGTTAAAGTATAGCCCCGCGATATTCTTACGCCATTTTGAGACCAATCATATCTTGGCTGTAAAGAATAATTTATTGTTTTAATATCTTTTTCTTCAATGCCTAAGTTTTTAATTTCTAAAATAACCTTGTTCATTTTTTCAGTGTTGGTTTTTACAATATCTTCAACCTTAACGCCTTCGGTTGTTATACCCAAATCCACTGTGGCCACATCTGGAGCAATAGAGGCCTTGCCCTCTCCTGAAACAGACAACATTTCTGGATAAACATTATTTTGAGGAATTGTTTTGTAATCAAAGTAAGCTTGAAACCCAAAATAAATTGTTAAAACAATTAAAAACCCGGCAATTATTTTGTAAAGACGATTTGATATATCAAACATATCTTAGAAGTTGTTAATAAGCGAAGCGAATTTACAAATTCTTAGATCCTGTTAAACGCTCTCTCATAAAGCGTTTAATCGGGATATTCCTTAGCTGTTAATAAGCGAAGCGAATTTACAAATTATTAGATCCTGTTAAACGCTCTCTCATAAAGCGTTTAATCGGGATATTCCTTATTAACTATTTTTATTTTAATACTATACTTTACCACCAATCAAAAGCAAAGTAAATTTTAAGTTTTCCACAACTATTATTTACATTGTAAAAGAATTATAATAAAAAAATTACTCCGCAAAAAGCGGAAAATTTTACGATGAAAGTTTTAATGTTTGGCTGGGAGTTTCCGCCATTTAACTCTGGGGGATTGGGGGTGGCTTGCGAGGGCTTGGCTAAAGGACTAGCCCTTTTGGGGGTTAAGGTAATTTTTGTTTTGCCTAAAAAATTAAACTGCCATCATCCAAATTTTAAAATTATTTTTGCTGACGAAGAAAACAATATAGAGATAAAAGCTATTAATTCACTTTTAAGACCGTATATAACAAGCCAATCATATAAACAAACAGCCCGAAAAATTGGGCTCAACAATATTTATGAAGCAGATTTATTCAAAGAGGTTTTACGCTACGGAAAATTAGCAGAAAAAATAGCCAAAACTGAAACCTTTGATATAAT
>JAQULB010000003.1:73529-160049 GCA_028718785.1 Minisyncoccota bacterium | reverse complement strand
TAAATCTTTTGTGGCATAAACTTACAATCCGTCTCAAACTCCAAGTCCGCGGTATGGTTTGAAACGTCTTTAATTTTCCCGTCAATCGTTCCTCCGATTAAATTATCTTTTATATAATCTTCCAAAGGAATGTCTGAATAAATTTTTTGACCATATTGTCCGCCAATGGCAAAAGCCCTAGCAATCCCAATACAACCAAGCGAATCTAATTTATCCGCATCAAATAGAATTTTAGCTTCAATTGTTTGCGGCCTATTGTTCCCTTTATTTCTATGTGTTCTTACACACTCTGTAATATGTTTAATCTTTTGTTCCGAAAAACCTATTTCAATTAATATCTTTTCTGCCATTTCAGCGCCCAATAAGGCGTGGTTAGTGTTGCCAGAAGGGTCTGTGTCTTCTTTAACTCTCGCAATATCGTGCAATAAAACAGCGGCCTCGAGCACCTCCATATCAACATTTTCGCCTTTAGCTAAATTTAAAGCAAGATTATATACCCTTGTGATATGATCCAAGCTGTGAGCCGAACAAGAAAGCTCTTTTTCAACAACCTCTTTAATTTTTTGAAGCTTACTTTCCATAATTTTATCTTTCCCATTCCTTTGTAAAAGGTGAAAAATCAAGCTGGTGTTCTGGTATGCCCAGCGAAAGCCCGTAATTTTTCGCTTCCTCGTACTGCTCTTTGCTTTTCTGGTCTATATAAAAAACTTTATCGCGGAAAATAATATAGTGGTGAGTGTCATTTTTGAAATCCGCATACCACGAGCCATCGTGGCTTTGGTCAAGTGATTTGCTGATTTTTTCCGCAAATTCTTTTGCTTTATCCTCTGGGATTTCAACTTTATGGAGCGTCCATTGCAAAAGCCAAGGGGTTTTGTGCTCCTCCACAACTTGCTCAACTTTAGTGCTTAAAATTTGCACTTTTTGGAGAACACTTCTGTTCTCCAAGCTTTCCTCAATAATTGTACCTTGATAGTTCATGAGTTTTAATTTGTAGGGATGGAAGGAGTTGCACCTTCACTGACCCCATCTTATTGCTAAAACAGGTGCCTCTGCTATTGGGCTACACCCCTATATGATTGATCAGAATCAATTGCTTCTTTTCTCTGTTTTAATTCCACTAAAGTTTGATTAATAGATAATTTTAACTCTGGATAAAATGGTTGAAGTTCTGAATTTAACACCAGCAAAGAATCTATTTTCTTTAAATTTTCAACATTGAAATCGATGTGCTTGGGCAATACTTTAAAAAATCCTCTGAGATATTCCTTTCTTCTCTTATTAAGATTTGTGTATGACTTACAATCAGCAATTATTCTATGTATTACCCTTAACGCTTGAATAATCTGCATTGCCTCTATCTCGCCTGAACTAAACAGCTTTTCGGCCTCATTAACTAACGGTTTTATTGTATCGACATCCCAAATATTACCAATATCGTTAACTATCATAGAAATTCTCTCAACTCCCACCCCATTAACCACAACAGAATGGTCAAATGGCTTTATATCAACCACCTCTTTTTGCTCATTGAAAACAGGAGCATACATTAGATGCTCAGTCGTGCCAATATCCAATAGTTTTCCTTGATGTTCATAAAATATTTCGTTTCTATAGCCCCACGGGGTAGGTAAGCCAAATATGTTCAAGGCAAGCATAGTATCTCTATTATGGCTGGCAATAAACTGATTCTCTTTTAAATCAAAATTTTCTTTCCAATATGCAAGCATTGGGTCAGTGGGAAAATTTTTATCTATCTTATATTTACCATTAGTAGCTTTGCTGATATTGGTTTCTTCAAAATAAGCTACTCTTATTTTATTTAAATCCAAACCTAAAGATTTAATAAAAGAGAGCATTGAACTTATAGAAAACTCTGCTGCCTCTCTATGTTTTACATTGTCTTTTTGTAAAATAAGTCCAGCCACATCAGCCATATCAAATACGCTTAAATAGCGGTACCTGTTTTCTGTGTCATCTAAAATTTTTTGCCAATCTTCATGCCTAATAACGGGCTGTATTTTTGAGTAGATTAAATCGCAATCGTATTTTAAATACTGCCCCCAAAGTTCATGCATTTCTGCCTCACCCATACTTAAATTAAAACAACTTGGAAACCCGTTATTGCAAACAGAGGCAGGCGGATATTTTTTTGTGCCTGGATATTTTGGAAAATTTTGCAATTGTTCTCTAATTTCCCAGATTTTCATATGCGGAAGGGGTGGGATTCGAACCCACGAGTCTCTTGCGAGACACGGCGTTCCAGGCCGTTCTATTAAACCACTTTAGTACCCTTCCTTGAACACAATCAAATACTACTCTAAACTTTTAAACCTCGCAAGGCGACAATGCGTTGCTTAACAGGTGGATGGGTTAAAAATAGTTTGGTTAGCCAGTTGCCAGCGCGTTTGCCCTTAAATGGGGAGGAGATAAATAAATGGGCGGTTGAATTGTTGGCTAATTTCATTGGGCTTGGGTCGCTTGAAATTTTTTCTAAAGCACTGGCTAACCCTTCGGGGTAGCGGGTTAATAAAGCCCCAGAGGCATCGGCCAAGAACTCTCGCTTTCTTGAAATTGCTAATTGAATTAGGGTGGCTGCAATTGGGGCTAAAATAGCGGCCACCAAAGTTAAAACCAACATTACAGACCCAGCTTTTGAGTCATCATCCCGAGAGCTAAACCCGCCAAACATTCCCATCCGTAAAAACAAATCCGCTGTTATTGCCACCACCCCAACCAACACCACCACCACAGTTTGCAACAATATATCTTTATTTTTAATATGGCTTAATTCATGGCTAACAACCCCTTCAATTTCCACCTTATTTAACTTTTGCAATAAGCCAGCGGTTACCACCACAACGCTGTGTTTGTTGTCTCGACCTGTGGCGAAAGCATTGGGCTGGGCTTCGGGCATTATATAAATTTTTGGCATTGGCAGGCCCGAGGCAATGCAAAGATTTTCCACAATATGGAAAAGCTCGCGGTTGTCTGTTTCCTGAACGGGCTTTGACTTAGTCATTGCTAAAACCAATTTATCACTCCACCAATAACTGCCAATTGATGAAAAAATACTAAAAAACACCGCTAAATACAAAATTTCTGGAGCGTTAAAATATCTTGACAGCAACCAGCCAAACCCAATTATCAAAACCAAAAATATGGTTATTAAAAACCAGGTCTTGCGAATATTAGAATCAGCTTGCGAGTAAAGAGTGGGCATAGATTATAAGTTAAAAAGAAGCCCAACCTATTAAGAGTGGGAGTAGCCCTCTCTTATTTTGAATAAACATTATACAAGATTTAAAGAGGGCTACACCCAGAGGTTGAGCTTTTGCTGGCTGTTAATTAAAATTTAACTTGAGGAGCTTGCTTTTCAGCTGGCTCAGCAATTTCAAACAAGTCCATTTTTTTAAAGCCAAACAATTTGGCAACAATGTTGGAAGGAAAGCTTTCAATTTTAATTGCCAAATCCCGCACATTGGCATTGTAAAACCTTCGAGCGGCCTGAATCTTGTCTTCTGTGTCAGTTAATTCTCTTTGAAGTTCTAAAAAGTTAGTTGAGGCCTTTAAATCAGGATAATTTTCCGAAACCGCAAACAATGACTTTAAAGCCCCTGTTAATTGGTTTTCGGCCTGAGCTTTTTCAGCCACGCCTTGAGCGCCAATTGCCTGCGCTCTGGCTTGAGTAACTTTTTCAAACAACTGCTTTTCGTGCGCTGCATAGCCCTTAACTATATTTACTAAATTGGGAATCAAGTCGTACCTTCTTTTTAATTGAACATCAATATCGGCCCAGGCCTCTTGAGCCCTGTTTTTTAAACTAACCAAGCTATTATAAAAAATAACCATAATAGCCACTAACAGAACAACGATACCTAAAATTATTAACATTGTCATATGTTGATAAATCAAAAGTCAAAAATCAAAAGTCAAAATTTATTAGCAATTTTTAAATTTTAATTTGTGTTTTTGATATTTGATATTTAATCTTTAATTTTATTTTGGTAAATTGGCAATAAAAATTGCCAAGGCAGGATGCTGAACCAACAATTTATCTTTAAATAATTTTACCACAGCCATAAAATCATCAACCTCTTCTTTAAAGGTTTCCGGGCCAATAAAAATTTCTTTGCCCTCTTCAACAAAACTTTTTAAATAATGGTGCAAAATTTCATCAACTTTTTTCCCTTGCAAGTAATTAATTATTTTTTTAAACTCTCCCCGATCAAGCCAAACTCCACGGCAAAAATCGCAAATATCCACTTTGATGTTTGAATGATTGTAGTTAACTTGATAAAGCGGAACAGAATCAACCGGACAAACCTTAGGAGTTTTTTCCACCTGAAATTTTGTGGCCTCGCTCCACAAATCCACATCAAGCCATTGCAGTGTTTTATCTTTTTGGTCTTTGGCTTGGCGTAATTCATCTTCTGTGAACCAAACTCCCAAACATATTGGGCAATAATCAACCTGCGTGTTATAAAACATCGCTTTTTTCATTTCCTGTTCTTGGTGTGTTGGACATTTCATAATTTTTCTGAATAATCGCTAATAAACTTAACATATTTCTCAAAATCAGAATAATCTTTTTGAAAACTTTCAACAAAAATCTTTGGGTCTAACTTATCATATCTATGCACCAGCCGATTTCGCAAACCAACCACTGGCGCAACTTTTAAAATAAAATCTTTTGGCAAAATATTATTTTCTCCTAAAATATGAAAAGTTCCCTCTAGGTCATCAGAAACATCCAATCCCAATTCCTTAATAAAATGCTGATTAATATCAATCATTTCATCTACAATTAATTGAAAATTCCGTTCTAATGTTCGCAATTTTGTAAAATCATTTAAAATTTCTCGAACAGAAAAAACTAACAGCGATTTTACTTCGGCTAAATAGCTGTCAATTCTTTTTATCTTTTCATCAATTAAAATTTTGCTAAATACCATATTTTTCGCCAATTTGCTTGGCATATTCTCTTATTCTTTGATGCTTTAACTCATAAATCGGTTGCATTTCCACAAACTTACGAAAAGCATAAATCCGCAATCTTGGAAATAACAGCTCATCTTCCGCAAACAACACTTGGCACTTATCAAAAACCGCATAATAAAGCAAAGGTGGAGAATTTTTTAAATTCACTAAATCAATATTATCGCTGTGAAAATACGGGGCCATTTCGATTATCATTCTGGCCTCTTCCATTAAATCCAGCTTTCTTTTACTTAAATAGGCCACATCAAAATCGCTTTCCTTGTGCAATTGTTTACCATCAACCTGCGAACCAAAAAGCAAAACCAACCGCAAATCATACTTTTGGGCTACTTCCTGCATTAACTTTTCTTTTGTAATATCAATCTTCATATGATTTAGCAAAATCACTCTCTGGGCTCACACTGAGCGCAACTATATTATAACTAAAAATTATCTTAAAATCAATTAAAAGTTAAAACAAAACTGCCCCGATTTATCGGAGCAGTTTTGTTTTCTTAGTTAATTGTTAATTGTTAATTGTTAATTGTTGCCCTAGTAGTCCATTCCTCCCATTGGGGGCATATGGTTTTCTTTTTTCTCGCTTGGAGCTTCAGCCACCACGGTCTCTGTTGTTAATAACATACTTGCTCCAGAAACCGCGTTTTCTAAAGCGCTTCTAACAACTTTGGTTGGATCAACAATGCCTTGCTTCATCATATCTTCAACATAGTTTCCAGTTAAAGCGTTAAATCCTCCAACAATTTTACCAGCCACATTTGCTTTTATAGCAACGTACTCAGCCACAAGCGAACCCTCAACCCCAGCATTACTGGCGATCAATCTTAAAGGTTCTAGTAAAATTTCATACAAGATATGAGCGCCTGTTTTTTCGTCTTTATCTTCAAGGCCCAACTTTTCCACATCTTTTAAAACCTCCCCAGCCCTTATTAAGGCCACCCCTCCTCCTGGCACAATACCCTCAGCAATAGCAGCTTTGGTGGCTGATAAAGCGTCCTCGGCTTTGTGCTGTTTAGCTTTTTGTTCCACTTCTGTGGCTGCGCCCACTTTTATCACTGCCACCCCGCCAGACAACTTGCCCAATCTTTCTTGCAATTTTTCTTTGTCAAAGTCGCTTTCTGTTCTTTCAATTTCCGCTCGTAGTTGTTTTATTTTTTCTTCTATTTTATTTTTATTCCCCTCACCATCAACTATAGTTGTGTTTTCTTTTGTGGCAATAACTTTTCTAGCTTTACCAAGCATATCTAAGTCCGTTTTCTCTAAAGTTAAACCCTTTTCTTCTGAAATAACTGTTCCCCCAGTAACCACAGCAATGTCTTCAAGCATTTCTTTTTTTCTGTCTCCAAAACCCGGCGACTTAATAGCTAAACCGCTAAAAACACCTCTCAGTTTATTAACCACCAATGTGGCCAAGGCCTCCCCATCAATATCATCAGCAATGATAACCATTTCTTTTTTGCCTGTTTTGGCCACTTTTTCTAAAATTGGCAAAATATCCTGAACAGATGAAATCTTTTTATCGGTAATTAAAATATGAACATCCTCAGCCACTGCTTCCATTTTTTCAGCGTCTGTTACCATGTAATGCGAAACATAACCTTTATCAAACTGAAGTCCTTTTACCACTTCTTTTGACAAGCCAAATGTTTTTGACTCTTCAATGGTTACCACTCCGTCTTTGCCAGCTTCTTCTAAAACATCAGCAATTAACTCGCCCATTTCTTTATCTTCTGCTGATATTGTGGCCACTTGAACAACTTCTTCTTTGCTGGCGATTTTTTTGGATATTTTTTTTAATTCTTCAACAACCATTTTACTGGCTTTTTCAATACCTCGCCTTAAAGCTAATGGATTAGCGCCAGCGGCCACATTTTTAAAGCCCTTGGTAATCAAGGCCTGAGTTAAAACAACAGCTGTGGTGGTGCCATCTCCTGCTGTGTCGTTGGCCTTGCTTGCCACCTCTTTAACAATTTCCGCTCCCATATTTTCTATTTTGTCTTCAAGTTCTATTTCTTTGGCAATAGTTACCCCGTCGTTAGTTATCATGGGTGATCCATAACCCTTGTCTAAAATAACATTTCGGCCTTTTGGACCAAGCGTTACTTTTACAGCGTCCGCTAATTTATCAACGCCAGCTTTTAATTTTTTGCGAGCGTCTTCAGAGTATAATATAATTTTGCTCATAAATTTCTAATTGCTCTAATTACTAATTACTAAACAATGCCCAATAACCAAATTCCAATTTGCTCATTGGTTATTTTTGATTGGGGTTTGTTTAAAAATTAAAAATTAGGTTAATTGGTTATTCTCTTAGCGATTTTATTCTAAAATCGCAAGGATATCTTCCTCTTTAATAATTAAGCACTCTTTATCGCCAATTTTCATTTTTGAAGCGCTATAGGGCTTAGAAAACAAAATTTTATCACCCACCTTAACACTTAAGGGAACAACTTCACCTTTAATTGTTTTACCCGGTCCAATGGCGATAACCTTTGCCTCTTCTGGGCCTTCTTTGTCTGAATTTTGAGGCACAAAAAAACCGGATTCGGTTTTTTCTTTGGCCAAAACTGGCTCAATTAAAACGTGGTCAGATAATGGTTTTATAGTCATAAAACATGAAACGTAGAGCATGGAACGCTAAAGCAGAAGTTTTAACGCCCACACTTTCGCTATTAATTAATTTTTATTTTGTACTTTATATTTTAATGACTTTGCTTTTTAAGTCAAGTTTTCTCTTTTGCAACAAAAATCGCCTTTTTATGGGCGAAAAGATTAGTCCCAATCCTCGTCAATGTCAATTGTAATTAAAATTAAGCGCGAAATCACAACAGAACCCCCTAAATCCACTATTCCATTGACAAATATACTGTTTTGTTTTTCGGTAGTAATCATAGGCAAGCTGTCTGCTTAATATGGACAGCTTACTCCTTCCCCAAAACTTGTCAACCCCCACACCAAACAAAAAAGTTGTTCTCTTAACACTAAAATAGTGTTGCATGAATGTGTGGGGGTTAATGTTAATGTATAATATCATCACCCTCCAATGTAATCGGAGCAAGTCATCCTCCAATCCTCTAAGACACTGTACGAAAGCACCTTCCCTTTTAACTTGTCTGGCAATTTAGTTTTAGTTATAGACTCTATTATAGTTGGAATTAGTTGGTAGAGTTCAAAAAAAACATCTTCCTCCTTTTTCTCCATTTTTCTTTCGCCCGCCCTTTCTTTTAGGAAAAGGAACAGGCTAACAAATCCTCTATACTCTTCAGGCATCACTCCTAATTCAAAGAAATTACTTAGCATTTCTTTTTGGGGAACATTGGAAGGAATCTCTTTAAGTTCGACTCTCTCTAAAAAAATTTTTAACAATTCCCCGTTGATTTTTTCAATATTAAAAGCTTCTTTGTTTCTTGGCATCATAAACCTCCTTCACTGGGTTATATAATTTTTTTAATTTGCTAATACTTAAAATACTACCACTTACAAAATTTTATTCAAGTATCTCCCAGTCCAACTGATTTTGTTTTGGCTAATTTGTGAGGGTATTCCCTCAACCACAATTTGCCCGCCTTTTTCTCCGCTTTCTGGGCCCAAATCAATTATCCAATCTGCCTGAGCGGCTAATTCTAAATTATGCTCAATAATTAAAACTGTGTTTCCTTTTTCAACTAAGGCCTTTAACACAAACAAAAGTTTATTTATATCATCTGGATGCAGGCCAGTGGTTGGCTCATCTAAAATATATAAAGTTTTTCCAGTGGATTTTTTCGATAACTCTGTGGCTAACTTTATTCTTTGCGCTTCTCCGCCCGATAAAGAAGGGGCTGGCTGGCCAAGCTCAACATACGACAAACCAACCTCGTTTAAAGTTTTTAATTTTTGATTTAAAACTGGTATGTTTTTAAAAAAATCCATTGCCTCTTCAACCGTCATATTTAAAACATCAGAAATTGATTTTCCCTTGTAATCAATTTCTAATGTTTCTTTATTGTATCTTTGACCGTGGCATTCTTGGCATTGCACATAAATATCAGGCAAAAAATACATTTCAATTTTTTTGACCCCTTGGCCCTCGCACTCTTCGCACCTTCCTCCTTTTACATTAAAGCTAAACCTGCCCAGCTTAAACCCCCTTAGGCGAGCTTCTTTGGTTTTGGTAAAAATATCTCTAATGTAATTAAAAGCTGAAGTGTAGGTGGCTGGGTTGCTCCGCGGGGTTCGGCCAATTGGGGACTGGTCAACCAAAACAACTTTGTCTAAAAATTCTGCGCCCAAAATTTCATCATATTCACCAACAATATCTTTTGATTTATAAAATTTTTGATACAAGGCCTTAGCCAAAATATCGTTTACCAAGCTGGACTTTCCAGAGCCCGAAACCCCGGTAACGCAAACAAACTTTCCCAAAGGAATTTTAACATCAATATTTTTTAAATTATTTTCTCTTGCCCCTTTAATAATCAGATACTTTTGTGTTGCCCCCCTTAATTCCTGATTCCTAATTCCTGATTCTTTAATAGAAATTTTCTTCCGTCCTGATAAATAATCGCCAGTAAGCGTTTTTGAGCGCAAAAGCTGTTTTGGCGTTCCTTCAAAAACAACCTTTCCGCCCCGCTTGCCAGCCATTGGGCCAATATCAATAATCCAGTCGGCCTCCTTAACAGTTAAAGGATCGTGCTCCACCACAATAACCGTATTGCCAACATCTCTTAATTCTTTAAGGGTGGTTATTAGTTTGTTTTGATCTCTTGGATGCAAGCCAACCGATGGCTCATCAAGTATGTATAAAACCCCTGTTAATTTTGAGCCAATTTGGGTGGCCAATCTGGCCCTTTGCTCTTCCCCGCCAGAAAGCGTTTCGGTTTCTCTGGATAAAGTTAAATAATCAAGCCCAACCTCAACCAAAAATCCCAACCTGCTAACAATTTCCTTTATTAACGGCCCGGCAATTTTAGCGTTGTTTTGGTTTAAATTTTCCAACAACCCTTCAAAAAAATCCTTACACTTTCTTGCTGGCATATCAGAAACATTGGCAATGGAAAACTTATTCACTTTCACAGCCAGGGCTTCTTGGTTCAACCTTTGACCATGGCATTTCTCGCAAACCTTTGCTTTCATATACCTTTGAATCTCCTCTTTTGCCCAATCAGAATCAGTTTCCCAATACCGCCTTTGCAAGTTGTTTACAACCCCCTCAAATCCTTGAACATTGGACATTGAACGTTGAACGTCATTTTTATTTTCACCATACAAAATTAGTTCTATTATTTCTGGGGGTAAGTCCTTTATTGGTTTATCTAATGAAAACTTATATTTTTCAGCTAAATCTTGGAGTAAATTCCAATAATAACCTTGCCGGCCAATTTTATGGCTGGCCCTTGCCCAAGGGAAAATAGCGCCCTCAGCAATTGATAAATTTTTATTGGGCATTACCAAATCCGGAGAAACTTCTAATTTTTTACCAAGCCCTTGGCAACTTGAGCAAGCCCCAAACGGAGAATTGAACGAAAACAATCTTGGTTCAATTTCTGGCAAAGAAATTTCGCAATAATCACAAGCAAAATGCTCAGAAAAAATCAAATCACCTTCTTTTTGATCTTTGATCTTTGATTTTTGAATTATTACTGCTCCCTTGCCCAAGCGCAAAGCAATTTCCAAAGAATCCACTAACCGTGATTTTTCTAAATCTTTATCTAAAATAAGCCGATCAACCACAATTTCAATGTTGTGCTTTTTTTGCCTGTCAATATCTTTTTCAATTGCTTCATCAATTCGCTGGACAATGCCGTCAATTCTCACTCTTACAAAACCAGCTCTGCTTGCTTCCATTAAAATTGCTTTGTGCTCGCCTTTTTTGGCCTTAACCATTGGCCCCAAAATGTAAACTTCGCTTTTTGGGGGCAAGGCCAAAATTTGGCTAACTATTTGGTCAATTGTTTGTTTTTTTACTTCTCGATCGCATTTTGGGCAATGAGGCGCGCCAATGCGAGCAAACAAAACTCTTAAATAATCAAAAATTTCAGTCATTGTGCCCACGGTTGAGCGAGGGTTGTGGCTAGATTTTCGCTGGTCAATGGAAATGGCAGGGGAAATGCCTTCTATTTTATCCACATCTGGTTTTTGCATCACACCCAAAAACTGCCTGGCATAAGAAGACAAGCTTTCCACATATCTTCGCTGTCCTTCAGCGTATAGGGTGTCAAAAGCCAAGCTGGACTTCCCAGATCCCGAAACCCCGGTGATAACCACTAATTTATTTTTGGGAATATCAAGATCAATATTTTTTAAATTATGAACCCTTGCCCCGCGAATACTTATATAATTCTGGGGATTTTTTATAACTTTCATAGGTTTATAAGATACATATTATAACGATTTTTCAAGCAAAAGAAAAGGGCTACTATGACTCAACGCCACATAGCCCGGATGTTAAAAACACTTATATACATTTTTTAAGCTGCCTCTGCAAAGATCGTCATTCCAGTTTCTTTGCAATACTTTTTAAGTTTTTCCCTACACTCTTGGCACCCCGCAAGGTGTTCTTCTATCCTTCTCAGCGTTTCTGTACCTGTAAAACAATGTTCTTCATCGAATCGCCCTTTTTTATGCCAGGCAATCCAGAAAAACAACCAGCTATAGATATGCTTTCCCGCGTCTAAATATTCAATCAATTTAATCACCTCCTATAAATTCATTTGAAATATCCTTCGACCATTCGAGATACCTTTTATGTAGTATGGGTTAATTATCAACTTCTCTGCTCCCCAAAAAAATTTTCCTACATCATAAAAAATTATAGTTCTCTTTCCCCTTCCTCTATGCAACATCATATTGCCTTGAAAAACAACTATCCTCCAACCACTAAAACAATATGGTTCTATCTCTCTATCGGGTTGAAAAATAATCTTTACCCTTTTCGGATCAACTGAAAGTATTGGACTTTGTTCAACGGAGAAAGAAACAAACCCTGACACTCCCGCCCAGAAACAACTTATTTGTAGCTTCAATATTTCTTGCATCTTTCACCTCTTTTCAAAGAACTGCTAAAAACAGTTCGTTAGCATTAAACTGTGCTATATTAACACTGAAACAAATATGCCATTAAAACAAAATAAATTCAAGTATATAGACACAAGAGATGTTGTATTGCTCCCCCAAACAACTGGGATTTACTGCTTTAAAAGGGGGGTTGATTTTTTATACATTGGCAAGGCCTTAAATATTAAAGAAAGAATTAAAAACCATATCCAACAACCCACTTTTAAAGATACTATTTTTATTCCAGAAACCGAAAAAATCGGCTTTATTGCCACTGGCTCAGAAATTGAGGCCTTGATATTTGAGGCCAACTTAATTAAAAAATATCAGCCCAAATACAATCAACAATGGAAAGACGGAAAAAACTATTATTTTGTGGCCATAACCAAAGAACAATGGCCAAGGGTTTTTATTACCCATCAAACGGAACTGCAAGAATCAGGAATTAAGAATCAGGAACTAAGACAAAAAACAAGCCCTAATTCATTATTCCCAATCCCTAATTCTAAATTTATTGGGCCTTTTATTGACGGCAATTCCTTAAAGCAAACTTTGCGAATTTTAAGAAAAATTTTTCCTTTTAGAACTTGTAATAAACTGCCAAAAAAAGCTTGCCTTTACAAGGATTTAAACTTATGCCCTGCCCCCTGCCAAAAAAAGTGTGTCAATCCTTGCCGATCGACAAACTTTGACACAAAAAAATCTTATGCCAAAAATATAAAAAATTTAATGGCAATTTTAAATGGCAAGAAAAATTCAGTTATAAAAAACCTGCAAAAAGAAATGGCGCAAGCCAGCCAGCAACAAAATTTTGAAAAAGCCAAAGAATTGCGCGACCAAATTTTTGCTTTAGAAAATGTTTTCTCCCATAGCCATGTTCTAAAAGAAACCGAAGGAGTTAAACTCCTTGCAAACCCAAAGTGCAAGGAGTTTAACTCCTTGCAAGAATTACAAAAACTACTTGGCCTAAAAACAAAAATCAAACGAATAGAGGGGTATGATGTTTCCAATATTCAAGGCCAACAGGCCACAGGTAGTATGGTGGTTTTTGAAAGTGGAAAACCAAATAAAAACGAATACCGAAAATTTAAAATAAAAATTACTGGCAAGCCCAACGACACAGCCATGTTAAAAGAAGTGATAAGCCGACGACTAAAACACAAAGAATGGCCAATGCCCCAAGTAATGTTAATTGATGGTGGAAAAGGACAGCTGAACGCTATCCTTAAAATCAAAAATCAAAAATTAAAAATTAAAAATGCAAATCAAAAATTAAAAATAGAAGAAATAAAAGTAATCTCATTGGCGAAAAGAAAAAACGAGCTTTTCGTCGAAAACCAAGAAAAACCCGTTTTATTAAAAAACCTATCACAAGAAACCGCCAATCTTATTTTGCAAATCCGCGATGAAGCCCACCGCTTTGCAATCACTTATCACAAAACCCTCCGCTCCAAAAACTTTATAAAATAAAAGATAAGGTGTAAAAATTGACACCCTATCTCTACTTGAAACGGAAAACTTAACGGCTAATGCTTGAAAATATCTTTCCACAAAGCCATTCCGATCTTCCCCCATACTTCTAGAATCTCCTCATCTTCAACAAAATCATCCATTTTTGAATCATCAAAAAATTCGCTATCTTTTTTGAGACATAACTCTCTTAGTTGTTCAGCTAATTCTGGATATTTGTCTCCACTTCCTCTTAAAAAGACGTCTAGCCAAATAGCTTTAACCTTCTCCACTCGCATCTCGCCTCCTAAAATTTTTTTGATATTCTATGTTATATGTTCCACGCTATACGTTACATGGTTTCTCGTTGACTTTCAAGCCAAAAATGGGTATATTATTATTATGTTGGGGAAAAGCTTAATTGGCGCTGTTATCGCCTCAATATTGGGACTTTACTTGGCCACTTTGTTTGTGCCAGGAGTTTATATTGATGGAGTGGGTATCCAAGTTTGGAAATCTTTAGCATTGGCTGGATTGGTTTTGGGAATTTTGTATATTTTTATTAAGCCAATTATTGATTTAATAACCCTGCCCTTGCGACTTTTAACTTTGGGATTAATTGGCATTGTAATAAATATGGCCATTGTGGAAGCAACTGATATTTTGTTTCCCTCGTTGCATATTAAGGGCTTGGTGGCTTTATTTTTTACCAGCTTGATAATTCTTGCAATTGATATTATTGTTTCGTTTATTATTAAAAAAAGAAAAAAATAACTTACTTTTATGTTTTCCATATTACTCATTTTACAAATTGTTGTGCCTATCTTGTTAATTATTTGCATATTGCTTCAGCAAAGAGGCACGGCTTTAGGCAGCGCTTTTGGAGGAAGCGGAGGAGGATTTTATTTAAAAAGACGAGGAGCTGAACAAAAAATTTTTATTGCCACTATTGTTCTTAGCGCTTTGTTTTTAATCCTATCGGTTTTAAGCTTAATGGGTAAATCTTAAAAACTCTCCTCGTAAAAACCTATCCTGCCTATGCGGGTAGATTTAATGTTAATTGGCATTGTATAAATACTTTTGTATGAATACTTTATTTGGGCGGATAAAATCCGCTCTGCCCTTAAAAAGGCCTTTCCAAAAACCAATCAAACTCCCATCAAAAAACCAATGGAGAAAATTTTTTTCTATTTTAAGTAAAAAAGAAAAAACCCTATTTTTCGCTTTTGTTCTCCTATTTGTTTCTTCGGGCATATTTTTGGCTTTAAATTTTTATTTTCAAAATACAAGCGTTGTTCCAGCAATTGGGGGATCTTACACTGAAGGAATAGTGGGCCAGCCAAGAATAATAAACCCTCTGTATCTATCTAATCAAGACGCTGATCGAGACATAGTTGAAGTAATTTTTTCTGGTTTAATGAAATATGATGAGAATGGGCAAGTTATAAAAGATTTAATTCAAGATTACTCAATAAAAGAACAAGGCAGTATTTATGAAATTACCTTAAGGGATGGGCTTTTATGGCACGACGGAGAGCCAATAACTTCGGACGATGTTATTTTCACTATTAATTTAATCCAAAACCCAGAATATCAAAGCCCATTGAGAATAAAATGGGCGGGAGTATTGGCAGAAAAAATCACAAGCAAAACTGTTTCTTTTACTTTGCCAAAAAAATACGCTGGGTTTACAGAAACTCTAACAGTTAAAATTTTGCCAAAGCATATCTTCGAAAACACTTCCCCCCAAAACTTGCCAATGAGTTTGGTGTCTGAAGAATATTTAATTGGCTCTGGGCCGTTTAAAATTAAAAAAATTGACCACGAGCAAAACGGATCAATTAAAAAAATAGTTCTTGAAAGAAACAAGAATTACTACGGGCAGAAACCATTTTTAAAGGAGCTGTCATTTGCCTTTTTTAACGACGATAAAGATTTAAAAAAAGCTCTTTTACTTAACGATATTAATGGTTTTGGGGTAAGCGACATTTCACTTTACAAAAACGAACTAAAACCGATGCAAATTTATAGCTTGGCTGTTCCTAGATACTTTGCCATCTTTTTTAATGCTAAAAACGAAGGTGTTTTTAAAGATGAAAATTTAAAACAAGCGTTAGCTTATGCAACCAACAAAGAGAGCATCGTTAAAAATGTTTTTTCTGGTAAAGCCCAAACAGCAAACTCGCCTATTTTACCAAACTTTTTTGGCTTTAACCAGCCAAAAACCGATTATCAGTTTGATTTAGCAAAAGCCCAACAAATGGTTCAAACTTCAATTAGTAGCGCGACACAAACAGGAAAATTTACTCAAAATTTAAGCGTTGGAAGTAATGGCAAAGAGGTTGAAATGCTCCAAACCTGTTTGGCAAAGTTTAGCGATATTTATCCTAATGGAGAAATAAATGGAAATTTTGGCCCAAAAACCAAAGCCGCTGTTATAAAATTTCAAGAAAAATACACTGAAGAAATTTTAGCGCCATCAAACATTACTAAAGGCACAGGAGATGTAAAAGTATCAACAAGAGCAAAGCTAAACGCCATTTGCTTTGAACCAATAGACACTTCAAATAAAAAAATCGCCATCACTTTAACAACCAGCAATAACTTTCCATTGCCAGAAATTGCAAAAGAACTGAAGCAACAATGGGACACAGCTGGCTTTGATACAACCATTGAAACAGTTTCTTTAGCTGATTTGCAAAACACTGTATTGCCAAAAGACAGCTACAATATCCTGTTATTTGGAGAGGCCTTGGGGGCAATTCCCGATCCATTTCCCTTTTGGCATTCAAGCCAAAAGGACTATCCGGGTTTAAATATCTCAAATTACACCTCAAAACCAGCTGACAGCTTATTGGAAAAAGCCAGAGAAGCCCAAACAACAGAAATTCGCCAAACAAACTTGGAACAATTTCAAGATATTTTAACTCAAGATACACCAGCTATCTTTTTGGTAAGGCCTGACTATATCTACGCGCTTTCTGCTAAAATTAAGGGTTTTGATGTTGTAAAGATAACCGAACCTTCAAAGAGGTTTTCTAATGTTGAAACATGGTACACAGAAACCAAAAGAGAGTGGCGGTAACTAAAAATTACTCTAATTATTCTAATTACTCTAATTATTCTAAATAAGCGCCAAGCCCCAATTGGGAATTGATTTTTGGGATTTATTTAGGTTAATTAGTATAATTAGGTTAATTAGAAATTTTATGAAGCAAATTATTATTTCTTTTCCCCAGCAATTCGCAAAGGGCGCAGAATGTGCAAGGGGTATAAAATTAGATGGTAGTTTTAACAATATTGTTATTTGCGGGGTTGGGGGGTCGGCTTTGCCAGGCAACTTGCTTTTAGATTTAGCTGACATTTCAATTCCCGTTTTTATTCACCGAGATTATAATTTACCCAAAATTGCCAGCGCTAAAAGCTTGATTGTTTGCATTTCCTTTTCTGGCAACACCGAAGAAACCCTTTCCGCCTATGAAGAAGCAATAGCTAAAAAATATCCAGTTATTGCTCTATGTACTGGAGGCAAACTTGAAGAATTGGCCAAAAATAGCGGCAACCCGGTTGCCGTTGTGCCCAATGATTGTTTACAACCAAGGTTTGGCACGGGATACTTGGTTTCAGCTTTAATAAAAATTTTAGATAATTGTAAAATAACCAACAATTTAAGCCAAGAAATTTTAAAAATAGCAGAAAGGTTAAAGCCAGAAAATTTTGAAGCCCAAGGAAAAATTTTAGGAGAAAAATTGGCCTGCCCCGTTAGAAACGGAGCTTCTATCGGGGTCAATAAAATTCCTGTGGTTTATACTTCAAATCAATACAAGTCAGTAGCTAAAATTTGGAAGATAAAATTTAATGAAAACTCTAAAACAATGGCTTTCTGGAATTTTTTCCCAGAGCTAAATCACAATGAAATGGTGGGGCTAACAGGAATCAAGAATCAGGAATCAGGAATCAGGAATTTTTATTTTATCATCTTAAAAGATGGTGATGATAATCCAAAAATTTTAAAACGAATGGAAATAACAGAAAGTTTGATAAAAGAATCCAGAACAGATGTTGAAATAATTGAAATGCAAGGCATAACAAAAATGGAAAAAATATTTAACACTCTTTTACTTGGGGACTGGGCTTCTTATTATTTAGCGTTAGCTTACGGTCAAAACCCCGTGCCCGTTGAGATCGTTGAAAAATTTAAAAAACAACTTTAATAGGGCTCTCGCCCAGGTGGCGGAATTGGCAGACGCGCTGTCTTCAGGAGGCAGTGCCAGAAATGGCGTGGGAGTTCAACTCTCCCCCCGGGCACTCAAATAAAAACTAAGGTCATGCCCAGCATGTAATTCAGGAAGTAGTTCAGTAGGGGCTCATGCTTGGCACTTTTACAAATCATATGGAAAATCAAATAGAAAATAAAACAGAACAAAAAGCGCAAACAGAAAACCCTTCAACGGGTTCGACGGGCTCACCGCAGGCAAGGACTTCGAGTGGGCTTCAGGCAAACTCTTTGGGGCAAACTCAAAAGCCAAAAATCCAGCGCGGACCAACTTTAAAAATTATCCCCTTGGGGGGTATGGAAGAAGTTGGCAGAAATATGACTGTGTTTGAATATGAAAAAGACATAGTTATTTTGGATATGGGCATTCAATTTCCAGAAGAAGATATGCCTGGCATTGATTACATTATTCCCAGCATTAGCTACTTAAAAGGAAAAGAAAAAAATATTAGGGCTGTTATTTTTAGCCATGGCCATCTTGATCATATTGGAGCTGCCCCCTTGCTTTTACCAAAGCTTGGTTATCCTCCTGTTGTTGGTAGGGACTTAACAATTGCCATGATAAAAAAACGAATGGAGGACTTTAATAAGGGCTCAGCTAAAAAATTAGATGTTATTAAAGTGAATTCGGTTAATGATAGGTTTGATTTTGGAAAATTTAGAATTGGGTTTTTTAATGTTGAGCATTCCATAGTTGACGCAGTGGGAGTAATTATTGGAACGCCTCAGGGAACAGTTATCCACCCGGGAGATTGGACAATGGAAAAAGACCCGATCAATGGCCAGCCCTTAACTTATCGCCATTTAGCTAATTTGCCAAAACCAAAAATTTTAATGTTAGAAAGTTTGGGAGCCACCCATAACTCTCCAATAATGGTTTCAGAAAAAGAAATGTATGCTAATTTAGAAAGATTGATTGCTCAAGCCCAAGGCAAAGTTATTATTGGCACTTTTGCTTCCCAAATAAACAGAGTTGGCCATCTTTTAGAATACGCCAAACAAATTGGGAAAAAAGTTGCTTTAGATGGGTATAGTATGAAAATAAATGTGGAAATTGCCAAAGAGCTTGGTTATATAAAAGTGGGCAATGAAACCATTATCCCTGTTAGCAATATTGGCAAATATCCAGACAATCAAGTTATTGTTATTTGCACAGGGGCTCAGGGCGAGGGCAATGCTGTTTTGTCCAGAATTGTTAGTGGGGACCATAAATTTATTAAAGTAAAAAAGAACGACACCATTATTTTTTCTTCTTCGGTAATTCCTGGCAATGAAAGAACGATTCAGCGCTTAAAAGACAATCTTTACAGAAAATGCGATAATGTTGTTCATAGTGATATAATGGATGTTCATGCCAGCGGACACTGCAACGCTGATAGCATTAAAGAAATGATAAAACAGGTTCAGCCGGACTTTTTCTTGCCTGTTTACGCCAATCATTATATTTTAAAAGAAGCGGCTAAATTAGCTATAAATATTGGCTTTCCAGAAAAAAATATCTTTGTTTTAGACAATGGCTCAATTATTGAGTTCCGCAACAAGCAAGCTCGGCTTTCAAATAAAAAAGCGGAAACTGGTTATGTTTTTGTTGATGGGTTGGGCATTGGAGATGTTGGGGAGGTGGTTTTGAGAGACCGCCAAAACTTATCACAAGACGGAATGTTTGTTATAATAGTGGCAATTGATAGAACAACGGGAAAGGTAAAGGGATCTCCTGATATAATTTCTCGCGGGTTTATTTATTTGAGAGAATCACAGGAATTGCTCCGTGAAACTCGAAAAAGAGTAATTGGAATTGTGGAGAAACCTCTGAAAGATAATACAAAACCAAGCCCAACCTACATAAAAGACGAAATAAGAAATAAAATTGGCGAGTTTCTATTTTTAAAAACAGAAAGACGACCAATGGTTTTGCCGGTTGTTTTAGAAATATAAATAAAAAATTTATGAAAATTTTTTCTGGTATCCAGCCAAGTGGCAATATCCACATTGGTAATTATTTAGCAGTAATAAAACAATGGGTGGCTTTTCAAGAAAAAGCTGATTGTATTTTTTGCATTGTTGACTGGCATGCCATTACCGTGCCCTATGAAACAAAAACACTTCAACAAAAAATAAAAGAAGTGGCCTCTATTTATTTGGCTTCGGGCATTAACCCTGAAAAATCAATCGTTTTTGTTCAATCACAAGTAAAAGAACACTCAGAGCTTGCTTGGCTTTTAAATACAATCACCTCCCTGGGAGATTTGCAAAGAATGACCCAATTCAAAGACAAATCCCAAAAGCATAGCCAAAATATTTGCGCTGGGCTTTTAAATTATCCTGTTTTAATGGCTGGGGATATTTTACTTTACCAAACCGAAGTTGTGCCGGTTGGGGAGGACCAAAAACAGCATGTTGAGTTAGCAAGAACAATTGCTAAAAAATTTAACAGCAAATTTGGAGAAACATTTAAAATTCCCGAAGTTTCTGTTTTAAAGATTGGAGCTAAAATTATGTCGCTTACCAATCCAGATAAAAAAATGTCCAAAAGCGATCCCGAATCAAGCCGAATTGGCCTTTTTGACTCCCCAGAGCAAATTAAAAAGAAAATTGGTTCAGCCACTACTGACTCGGGCCGTGAAATAAAATTTAATCCCAAAGAAAAGCCCGGAATTTCCAATCTTTTAACTATTTATAGTTTGTTTAGCGACAAACCCATCAAGGATTTAGAAAATGCCTTTGCAAGTCAATCTTATCAAAGTTTTAAACAATCTTTAACGGATCTATTAGTTGAAAAATTAGAACCATTTAGAAATAAAAAATCCGAGCTTGATAAAAACCCAGAATTTATTGAAAAGATATTAGCTGATGGAGCTAAAAGAGCAGAAAAACAAGCCCAGGAAACAATGCAAAAAGTGAAAAAGGTTATGGGTTTATAATAAAAATCAAAAATCCCACCCCAGTCGATTTTTATCGATTGGGGTTTTTAAATTCAACTATATCTTTATGCCTAACCCTCGATACACTTTATCGTTTATGGGCATACCAACTTTTTTGAAAATTTCCAACATTTCTTTTTCAATGGATATCAGGTCCTCTGGAGTATCTCCTTCAAAACGACACTTTAACATTGGCGAGGTGTTGGACCCCCTCATTAATGCCCAACCATTGGGCAAATTTATTCTAGCTCCATCAACATCAACAAAGTTGTAATTATTTTCTTTTAAATACTCTGTCAATTTTTCCACCATGCCAAACTTTAACTCGTCTGGAGCGTCAATAAAGATTTCCGGACTGGCATAATACCTTGGCAAATTATCAACAAACTTTGCCAAGTCCGCGTGTTCAGAAGCTGCTTCAGCCAATTTTAAAGCAGCAAAAACCGCATCGTCGCACAAATAATAACTCAAAGGAAAAAAGAAATGCAAAGTTATTTCTCCTCCAAAAACCGCATTGTATTTTACAATATTATCAACCACTGCCTTGTGGTGGCAAACAGAAAAATGAGTTTCAATCCCTTGTTTTTTCATTTCATCTAAAAACGCCTTGGAGATTCGCATATCATGAACTATTGGCCCCCTTTTTTGCTTTAAGACATATTTAGTTGCCAAAAACATACAAAAATCGCCGTTAACATCTCTGCCTTGATTATCAATAACAGCAACCCTGTCTCCATCAGTATCAAAACAAAAACCGATATCAGCTTTCTCTTGAATAACTGCTTTTTTAATATCTTTTAAATTTTCTTCCTTGTATGGATCGGGGAAATGATTGGGGAAAGTTCCATCAAAGTCCCCATAAATTGTTTTTACCTCACATCCTAATTTTTTAAATATTTTTTCAGGCAGAAAACCGCAAGCCCCGTTGCTTGAATCAATAATTACTTTCAACGGCCTGCTTAATTTAATAATTTTGGCAACATAATCTTCATACTCTTTAGCTATTTCTAACTTTTCAATTTTATTGGCTTGCTCTTGAATTAAAAACTCTTTATCGCTCATTGCCAAGTTTTTAATACCGTCTAACTCTTCGTTAATGATCTCCTCCACCATACTACTGTTTGGCTTTTTTACGCTCATCATTAAACCATTGTATTCTTTGGTGTTATGAGAACCAGAAATCATTATCCCGCCATCAAATTTTTTATTAAGAATAGAAAAATAAAAAAGCGGGTCTGGTCCAATCCCGATGTCAACAACCTCCTTTCCTCCATCTAAAAGCCCTTTTATAACAGCTTTTGACAAACTTGGCGAGCTCATTCTTGTATCTTGAGCCACCACAATCTTTTTTGCCATTGGGTAAAACTCAGCATAAGAACGAGCAATCCTGTAAGCCACATCCTCGTTAAGTTCTGTT
The DNA here is from genome assembly GCA_028718785.1 of Minisyncoccota bacterium. GTDB lineage: Bacteria > Patescibacteriota > Minisyncoccia > Minisyncoccales > CG1-02-41-26 > STD1-80. The sequence goes on along the minus strand of JAQULB010000003.1, from coordinate 137,953 downwards.
GGGTAAATTCCCCTAATATCATACGCTCTAAAAATAGTGGGATTTATTTTCATAGTTTAAAATTTAAACGCTCATTTTATTGAACGCCTCAATGCCTTCTTCTAAAAGCTTTGTGGCTTTTTCTTTACTTTGGTCGCATTCTGAATAAATGCGAAAAACTCCGGGCTCGGTTTTTGATTGGCGAAACCAAACGAAAGAGTTTTTATCTAAATGGGCTTTTAGCCCACCTGTTTCATCGCCTGTTTTTTTAATACTCCAGCCCTTTTCTTTAAAATAATTTTCAATTTTTTCTCTAATCGCTACCGCCTTTTCTGGAGAACAAGCAACCTTTGTTCTATCAGAAAAATAAGCTGGATAATCAATTAAAATATCAGAAAGCGTTTTTTGCTGGCTTGCCATTAGTTTTAAGGCCAAAGCCACGGTTATTATGCCATCACGACACCCAATTGGCGCAACAATAACCCCAGCACAAGAGCCCTCCCCTCCAATTGAACAATTATTTTTTTTCATTGCTTCAACTACATTAATCTCGCCAACCTCAACTTCAAAAACAGAAGCGTCATATTTTTTTATAATATCTCTTACTAAATAAGAAGTAACATCGTTTGTGGGCACTACTTGACCACTCGTGCCCTGTAAAATAGCGTCACAAGCCAAAGCCAAAACATAATTACCAGAAACATTTGGCGCGCCCATTTTCTTAGAAAAATCAGAACTTGGAGAAAGTACAATTTCCATTCTATCAGCATCACAGTCAAATCCGCAAGCAAAATCAAAATTATTTTTTTCAAGCTCCACTGCCAATGGTTTTAGGGAATCTTCTTTCGGTTCGATAAGCCGATTGAATTTTCCTGCCTCTTTGTTGATTATTTCTGCTTTTACATTAAGCTTATTAAACAGCTTTTCTAAAATTTCCACACTTGATCCGCCGTTTGGATCAACTAACAAACAAAAATTACTTTTTTTGATTTTTTCTATTGATTCTTGTCCAATTTTTTCTAAAACATATTCAATGTAATCATCAATTGCCTCTTGGTGTTTATTAATAACCTCTAAAACTTCTCTGCGTTCAATTGCCTTTATTTCCTCTGGGCTGTGCACCAAACTTATTAGCTTGTCTGCCTGTTCCAAATATAAAATAGCGCCATCGCTTTTTAAAAATTTCCAGCCATTAAATTCTGGCTCATTATGGCTGGCTGTAATGTAAACCCCTCCATTGGCTTTTAATGTTAGTATTCCGTATTCTGCAATCTGAACAGGCGCCAATCCCAAGTCAAAAATTTTTTTAATGCCAGCGTCTTCAAAACCCCTTAACATTGCTTTTTTTAAGCTATCTGTAGATGGCCGACTATCTCCTGCTATCACTAAAACATCACTCGCTTTACAAAAAAGCTGAACAAAACAAAAAGCGTATTTATACGCTAAACTTTCGGTTATGCCTTCCCCATAAACACCTCTAACCCCAGAAAATGACTCTATTAAACCCCTACACCAAATGGGAGAACTTTGCCCTGAATTTGGCTGTTGTATTTTATTTTCACCATTGTGGTGTGGGGGTAAATCGTTCATATAGCTCATTATACCGCCAAATCTGTTGACTTTTCAAGTATAATTGATAAAATACTTAAATATGAATACTATTTACGAACTCGCTTATTTAATATCTGGCCAGCTTGATGAAAAAAAAGCCAAAGAATTAGAAGAAAAGACAGAAAAGAGCATAAAGGAAAATAGTGGCGTTGTTTTGGGCTCGATTGAGTTAAAAAAGATTAAATTAGCTTACATAATCAAAAAGCAACAAGACGGCTATTTATCAAGCATTGATTTTACTTGCGAACCCGCAAGTTTGGCTAAAATATCCAAAGAAACAGAGAAAGAACCTGATGTTTTAAGGTTTTTAATTATTAAAAAATCTCTTAAAAAACCAGAGGAAGAAAAGAAAGAAAGAACAATAAAGAAACCAGTAGAAGTGGAGCAAAAAGAACAAGAAAGTGTTGAAGAAAAGATAGAAACTCCAAAGGAGCCGATTATAAAAGAAAAAAAGAAAAAAGAAAAACCCGCTGACAAAAAACATAAAGAAGAGGATTTAAAAAAGATAGAGGAGGACTTAGATGAGATATTGGGTCAATAAAAATTCTACCCCACCCCAGTTAAGTAGCGGATATAAATAATTAAGGTTTAAACTGGGTAATTTTACGCAAAAAGTATTTTGCTAAATTACCCGTTAAAGCCATAGTATGGCTTTAACCTAATCGCCCACCTGCAACGCTGTAGCACTGCGGGCAGGCTCGCGCTTAACGGGGTATAAGAATTCGTAAATTCGCTTCGCTTCATTAACGACTTCTAATATGTTTCTCAATAAAGCAATTATTTTTGGAAATTTAACACGCGATCCAGAAAGAAAAAGTTTGCCTTCGGGCATGGCAGTTGTTTCTTTGGGGGTTGCCACAAACAGGGTGTATATTTCCAATGGCCAAAAGCAAGAAGAGGTTGAATTTCATAACGTTGTGGCATTTGGAAAACAAGCAGAGGTTATTGCCCAATATCTAAAAAAGGGCTCAAGTTTATTGGTGGAGGGTCGCCTTAAAACAAGAAATTGGCAAGATCAACAAGGCCAAAAACATTATAAAACCGAAATCATTGCCGATAGGGTGCAGTTTGGCCCAAGATCATCTGGTCAATCAGGAAGCGGAAATTATAATAGCGAAGGTTTCCAATCACAAGCAGGGACAAGGCCAAATCAATCGCCCCAACAAGAGCCGGAAATACCGGTTATTGAAGAAGAAGAGGCCAAAAACCCAGGGCCAATTTCAAGCGAGGGTTTGATAGATGATGAAGAAATTGATGTAAAGGATATCCCATTTTAAGTGAGTGTCTAAATTTACGAGCCCGATTTTAGAGCAAAAAAATTTAGAAACACGAACTTACCCTGTTAAATAATTTTAAATTTGCTAATTTAAAATTAAAATTTGTACTCAAATTTTATTTAACGGGGTGTAAGAGCTTGTAAATTTCGCGGTCTCGCAAGCTCACCGCTCAATTAACAAATCTCTAACATGCATTGTTATTATTGCCAAAAAAATCAAAAAGAAATCGACTTTAAAGACACTTTAACTCAAAGAAGGTTTTTAGCTTTGTCTGGAAAAATCAAAGCCAGAAAAAAAACCAACCTTTGCGCCAAACACCAAAGAAAATTAGCCCAAGCCGTAAAAAGGGCCCGCTTTTTAGCTTTACTGCCATTTGTTAAACCATAAAACAAATAATTGAGTTATCAAGTCATTTAAAAAACCCACCCGCTTTAACGGGTGGGTTTTGGGTTGTTTAATCACTTATTTGTCTCTTTCACTTTATCAAAAATGGCTTTACGGATTTCTTCTTCTATTTTTTTGTTAGCTTTTAAAAATTCTTTAGCCCCGTCAATACCCTGCCCCAATTTATGCTCATTATATTGAAACCAACTACCTGCTTTTTTTACCACATCAAATTTCAATCCAGTATTTATTATGTCAGCGGCTTTGGAAATGCCTTCATTAAAATAAATATCAAATTCTGCGGTTTTAAAAGGAGCGGCCACTTTGTTTTTAACTATTTTTGACTTTACTCGAGAGCCAATACTATCCTCGCCTTTTTTTATTTGAGCCATTCTGGTTAAATTAACCCGAACCGATGCGTAAAACTTTAAAGCCATGCCCCCGGGGGTCGTTTCGGGTGACCCAAAAAGGATCCCGATTTTCATTCTGGTTTGGTTGATAAATATAACAATGGTTTTCGTTTGATCAATTATACCTGCTAACTTTCTCATCGCTTGACTCATCAAACGAGCTTGGCGGCCAATGTGTTGGTCGCCTATTTCTCCTTCTATCTCGGCTTTGGGCGTTAAAGCGGCCACAGAGTCCACTACAATCACATCCACTGCCTTTGAGCGAACAAGTGTTTCCACAATTTGCAAGGCCTGTTCTCCAGAATCTGGCTGAGATATTAAAAGCTTGTTTACATCAACCCCAATCTTTTTGGCATAGTCAGGGTCCATTGCGTGTTCTGCGTCCACAAAGGCGCAAACCCCACCCTTTCTTTGGGCCTCGGCCACCACATGCAAAGCCAAAGTTGTTTTTCCGCTTGATTCTCCTCCGTAAATTTCAATAATTCTGCCCCGAGGCATTCCTCCAACCCCCAAAGATAAGTCCAAAGCAATAGAACCAGTTGAAATAGAGTCAACATTAACAGCCCTTACTCCGCTTAATTGCATAATCGCTCCATCTCCAAACCTTTGCTTTATTTCCTCTAAAGCATCGTCTAATCCGCTCTGCTTGTCCTCTGAAGACGCTTTTATTGAAAGAACAGATTTTTCTTTATCTTTGTTAATTTTTTTGGCCATAAATTTTTTAGGTTTATTAGAATAATTAGGTTAGTTAGAATAATTTTTTAATTCCTCTCTCACAACCTCTCTATCATCCCAAGAAATTTTATCTCCTTTAATTATCATTGATTGCTCAGCGCCCTTGCCAGTTATTAAAACAATATCCCTTTGCTGAGCTAATTGCAAACACTTTTTAATGCCCTCTCTCCTGTCTTCAATAACAAAAATATTTTGATTGATTACTTTTCCAGCCCTTATTGAAGCCACTGCAATATCTTTTATAATCTCTTTTGGATCGTCATCGTAAGGGTCAACATTGCTTACTACCACAACATCAGCTAACCTTCCAGCTAATTCACCCATTTTTGGCCTTTTAACTTTATCACGGCCGCCTCCTTCAGCCCCTAACAAAACAATTAAATTACCTCCAGATTTTACTAGACTTCTTGAAGCCCTCAAAGCCAATTCCATACTTTTTGGCTCATGAGCATAGTCCACTAAAACCAAAAAATGTTGTCCTTGTTGAATTGGCTCCATTCTGCCAGGCAAAATTTTTAAATCAGCTAATCCGCTTTTAACTTGTTCATAATTAATTCCCAATAAATCACAGATAGCAATGGCTGGTAAAGCGTTATAAACATTAAATTCACCAAATAGGTTTAACTTGTATTCTTTTTCATTCACAAAAAAAGTTATTCCATTCTCATTGCTCTGTAATTTAACAGCTTGGTAGTCAGCTTTGTTTTTAATGCCAAAAGTAATTTTTTTATTGGATTTAAAGTTTAAAAAATAATCGCTATGTTCGTTGTCTATGTTTACAATAATTGTTTTTTTAATATCCCGCCCAACCAAATGCTTAACTGGATAATCCATTAAAGTGTTAAAAATTTTTCCTTTGGTGCGTTTGTATTTTTCAAAGCTATTGCTATGCGAGGGCAAATGCTCAGGGGTTAAGTTGGTAAAAACCAAAAAATCAAAATCAATTCCTTTGTGCCTCCATTGTTTAATGCCTTCAGAAGTTGCTTCAATAACAGCAAAAGAACAGCCGTTTTTTAACATTTTTTTTAAATATCCCTGCACCACAAAGGGACTTGGCATTGTCATGTGGTATTTATTTAAAACCTCGTCTTCTCCCACCCTAATATTGGCAGTGCTTAACATTCCTGTTTTAAGGCCGGCCTTGTTTAAACAGCTCCAAATTAAATTAGCGGTTGAAGTTTTGCCCTTTGTGCCAACAATCCCAATAGTGACCAAATTTTTAGTGGGATAACCAAAATACAAAGCCGAGGTTTGCGCCCCTGTATAATGATAAAAAGAAATCGCTCTTTCCCCAAGCAATTTCTTAATTTTCTCTTTGATTGCCATATATTTTTATTCTCTTTCAAATTCCACATCCCCCGCGTCGTGGTAGCCGTCATTTTCAAGCAAATTTCCGTTTTCCCCAATTAAAACTTCTCTGGGCTTTGCTCCATCCGCCGCCCCAATAACTCCATCTTCTTCAAGCGCGTCAAGGATGCGAGCCGCTCTGGCATAACCCACCTGCATTCTTCTTTGGAGCAAACTGGCTGAGGCCTTTTGATATTTAACCACAATTTCTTTAGCTTCTTCATAAAGCGGATCTTTAGCGGAAAAGTTTACAATATCATCGTGATTATTGGCCCCAACACCCGATACCATTGGCCGGGCCTGGGGCACCTCCCCATCCTCGGACAAAGAGTGTTCTTCAATGTTTTGCATTTCTTGAGGAGCGTTTTCTTTGGCTATAAAATCAACTACTTTTTTAACTTCTTGGCTGGTTATAAAATTACCTTGAATTCTTTTTGGCCTGGAAAACTCAGCTGAGATATAAAGCATATCTCCTTTGCCCAATAATTTTTCAGCGCCTGCTGCGTCTAAAATGGTTCGCGAGTCAATTTGGCTGGCCACCTGAAAAGCAATTCTTGTGGTAATGTTAGCTTTAATTAAGCCAGTGATAACTTCAACAGATGGCCTTTGGGTGGCCACCACCAAGTGTATTCCAACTGCTCGAGCCAACTGGCTTAGTCGCACAATAGCCGCTTCCACTTCTTTGCCTTTGGCCATCATTAAATCCGCTAACTCATCCACAATTAAAACAATATAGGGCATTGGCTCGGTGTCATCTCCTGTGTCAGCCACATTGGCTTTTTTAGCCACTTTTAAGGCCTTTTGTTGCTGGCCTTTGTTGTAAGATATAATATCTCTTGCCCCGGCTTCTTGCAATACCTCAAACCTTCTTTCCATTTCCCCTACCAGCCAGTTTAAAACATTAACCGCTTTTCTGGAATTTAAAATTACCGGAGTTAACAAATGAGGCAAAGCGCCATAAACCGGAAACTCCACTCTTTTTGGGTCAATTAAAATAAGTCGTAAATTTTTAGGCGAATTTCTAAATATCAAGCTATTTATAATTGTGTTTAAACAAATACTTTTCCCAGAGCCAGTGGCCCCAGCCACAAGCATATGGGGCATTCCCGCCAAATCAACGCAAATTGGGGCGCCCATTACATCTTTGCCCAAAGCTAAATTTAAAATCGAAGAAGGGTTTTGAAAAACAGGACTGGCTATAACCGAACCAATTTTCACTTTTGCTCTAACACTATTTGGCACTTCAATACCCACAAAAGATTTTCCCGGAATAGGGGCTTCAATTCTAATTGGATGAGCCGCCAAAGCCAAAGCTAAATCATTATTTAATCCAGTTAACTTTGAAAGCTTAACCCCATCAGCTGGTTTTAGGGTGTATTGAGTAACAGTGGGCCCCACATTAATTTCTGACATTTCAACTTCAATACCAAAATTTTGTAAAGTTTTTTTAATAGCTTGAGCATTAAACTCAATATCCCCACTGCTTGGTTTTTCATCACCAATTTCTAAAAGCTCCACTGGCGGGAATTTGTATTGAGTATCCAAAAATACGGCTGGCTCTAATGCTTTTGGTTTTTCTTTTTTAACTTCAATAATTGGCGCTTTTTTAAGAGCTTTTTCTGAAACAGAATTTGAAGTTTTTATAACCTCAACTGGTTTTATTTCAAACTTTGGTTTTTCTTTGTTTTCTCCTGCTTGTTTGGCAAGCTTTGCGTCTTTTTCTTTTTGCTTTTCTTCTTTATCTTTTCCTTTGGGCAACATTTCAAAAATAATAATTCCTCCAATTAAAACAAAGCAAGCAAACACAATGTAAGATACAGTTGAACCAAAATAATGAAAAACTGGCCAAGAAAACAAATACCCAACCCAACCCCCAGCTTTATCCGCTGAATTATGGGTGGATAAAATCCCAGAAACTCCAATGGTGCAAAGCCCCAAAACAAAGCTGGCTGGCAAAAATATCCTGCGCTTTCTGGGCCGTAAAATTAAAAACCCAGTCAATAAAAGTAAAAATGGCAAAACATATACCGCCTCTCCCACCAAAAAATCAAAAACTTTAAAAATCGTTTCCCCCCCAGAACCAGATTTTTGAAAAAAAGAAAAAGCCACAATTATAGCTAAAATAAAAAGGCACACAGCAGCAATTGTTTTTTTAACTCTATTAGTTAAAATTGGCAAGGTTTCTTTGTCGTTGAAATCCCTGTTATTTTTTCCATTGCCATTTTTTCCGTTTTTATTTTTAAGTTTATTTTTCTTTCCCATAGTTTACCATTCTGCTACCCCTTATCATTATGAGCCAGCAGGCGAAGAATCTATTTATTATTTATTAATTCTACCACACAACCCAATCCCCAAGCAATTGTTGAAAACCAACCCCCCATTCCACCACATACCAAAAATATGCGATCGCACAAAATACGTTAAGGTAACCCGAAATATTTTTTTAACTTTATATCGTCTTTTATTCTTTTTGCCACTATAAAATTAACGAAAGTATCAATGTCAAACAGCTCTACTAATAACTCAATCTCTTTTTCACATTCATAGGGAAGCGTCCAAACACTTTTCTGCAATTGATAAAAACCTAATTCCTTCATTTTTCCCCTCAAGGCTGCTCGACCATACTTTTTACTTTCGGGAATATCAAAAATGATAATTCGCCATAAGCCATCCCAATCCTTTGGTGTTTTATTTTTCAATTCATCAATCTTAATTTCCTTAAACTTCTTTTTACCTTTAGCGGTTAACTCTATGAAAAATTTTCCATCTTTTTCCTTAAAAGAAACTATCTTTGATCTTTTTAAATTTCTCATTGTCTGCTCTGTATCCTTTTTTGAATAACCTTTATTAAAGCGTCTATTTCGCTTACTTAACACCTTTATTAAATTTGGCACAAAATAAGGGGAAGTGGCCGCGATAACAACAAGACCTGTTATGGCTATAACTTTTAAAATATCGACCGCTATTTTGGGAATTTTTCTTGGCATAAAACATTATTCAATCCTATACCTATTTTACGCGATCGCACAAAATAGGTAAATAGAAATTGTAATTATGGTTGTAATTATGGTTGTGATATGGTTGTGATGTGGTTGTGATTATGATGATCATTTTTGCAGAACGGACAATACAAATAAAAATCCGCAAAGGTTGGCGTTCCCTTTGCGGATTACACCTATGCCGTGCAAGCTTTAAACCAAGGACTGCCAATTCGCGCCTCCGAGATTTTATCTTTAGCTGTACCAGTATTTTCCATTGCTGAAATCTCCTTTATTAAAATTGGGTCAACAACTGGTTTTTTACCATCGTTTAAATCTTGCAAAACCTTAAGAAGCATTTCCCCTTTTTCCTTTTTTCCCATTGCTCTTTCCCCCCTTTGGTAATAATAGCTATTAAATGCTGACTAACTTAATTATCGTGCTACATACCATAATGTCAATATAAGCTGACAAAGATTGTGTGGGAAAAACCACACGGGATAGCGTATTTATAGATAACAGCTTATTTTGTGGAGTAGTGTTGACACAGAGCGTTAATTTCGCTACAATAGAGTCGATAACTTAAACTTATGCTTAATAAAAAACAACTTGTAGAAATTGGTTTTACAGAAAAAGAGGCCATGGTTTATTTGGCTCTTTTAGAAATGGGACCCTCAACGGTTAGTGAAATTGGCAGGCAGGCAAAAATAAACCGAACAACCGGTTATGATATTTTAGAAATGCTTTGCTCAAAGGGGCTGGTTAACGCATTGGGGGAAGGCACAGTTAAAAAATATACAGCTGAAAACCCAGAAAAAATAGTGGCTTTTTCTAAAAACAAGTTTCAAGAAGCGCAAGACCAGCTTGAGGCTAGTAAAAAATTATTGCCAGAACTAAAATCAGTTTTTCATAAAACTGAAAAGCCAAAAGTAAAATTCTATGAAGGTAGGGGTGGTCTAAAAGAAGTTTATGAAGATACTCTAATAAACGGTAACTCTATTATCCTGGCTTATGCATGCGCTGAACCGATGTACCAGTCCTTACCAAATTTCTTGCCCAATTACTTAAAACAGAGGGTTGTAAAAAAAATTAACGCCCGCATGATTGCCCCGGACACTATTGGTATAAAAGAATTAGTAAAAACAGATAAACAAAATCTGCGGGAAAGCCGAATGGTACCAAAAGAAAAACTTGACATAGCAGTAGAAATAAACATTTACGACAACAAAGTAATGATTGCTTCTTGGGAAGAAAATTTGGGAATTATTATTGAAAGCCAGAAGATTGCGGACGCGCAAAAGAAAATTTTTGAGCTCGCCTGGGAAGGAGCTGGAAAGTATCAGGGAAGTAAATAGTTTATAGTAGATAGTTAGTAGATAACAAAAAAGCCCCTTTCGGGGCTTTTTTGGTGCGGAGGTAGGTGGAGTCGAACCACATACCTAATATGGGTATCGTTTGTTTATCAAGCAAAGTCCCACGCCGGTGGGAAACTACCTCCCATACCTCCGCAACTTTATTCTAACATCCCAATAAAACAAAACAATCCCGAAAAAATCGAGATTGTTTTGCCGGTACCCTTAAGGTATGCGGTCAATGCCTGATAAACAATTATATTATAGCAACTCTGTAAATAGTGTCAAGACTCCCTGCTGGCAAAACCCGATTTTGGGCTCCCTAAAAATCGGGTTTAAAGGGCTAAGGGCTCTATAAACTATTTACTACTAACTACTTACTGTTTTCTCTACTTCCTAAACCCAGTGCCTGCTGGGATGAGGCGGCCGATAATAACATTTTCTTTTAAGCCAGTTAGTTTGTCTTCTTTGCCTTCCAACGAGGCCTTAATCAACACTCTTGAGGTTTCTTGAAACGAAGCAGACGATAAAAAGCTATCTGAAGTTAAAGCCACTCTTGATATGCCCAAAATTGTTGGCTTGGCTTTGCCTGTGGCTTTGCCAGCTTTTTTTAAGGTGGCATTTACTTCTTCAAACTCGGCTCTGGTTACAATTTGACCTGGCACCCATGGGCCATCTCCAGAATCAACCACTCTAATGCGAGAAAACATTTGTTTAATCATTATTTCCACATGTTTATCATGAATGTTAATACCTTCAGCTGCGTAAATCTTTTGGATTTCTTGTAAAATATACTTTTGGGTTTCCCCAACTCCCATTACTTTAAATAACTTTCTTAAATCCAAACTGCCTCCGCACAAAGCTCGCCCAGCTTTTATTTCATCGCCTTTTTTAACATAAACTTCGGTTTCTGCTGGTACCATATATTCAATAATTTCCTCTTTGGGAGCTTTGGGCTCTTTAGGCTCTTTGGTTTTTTTGGTTTTAGATTTTGTTTCAGGTTTTACAGCCACTTTAATTCTGCCTTTTTCCATATCAACATCTTTAACCACCCCATCAGATATTGCCATTGTGGCCTCTCCTTTGGGTGTTCGCATTTCAAAAATTTCTTCAATTCTGGGCAACCCTCGAGTAATGTCTCCCACGCTAGACACACCTCCAGTGTGAAAAGTTCTCATTGTAAGTTGAGTGCCGGGTTCTCCAATAGACTGGGCAGCCACCACTCCAACAGTGGCGCCCTGCTCAACCAACTTATTCCTGCCCATATCAAATCCATAACATTTTCGACAAACCCTTCGCAAATCATGACAAGTTAAAGGAGTTCTAACAGACAAACTTTGAACACCTGCCTCATCAATTTTTCTGGCTTTGTCCCAAGTAACAACCTCCCCGGCTTTCACAATAACTTCTTTTGTGGTTGGGTCTTTAACATCCTTTAAAACAACTCTGCCCACAAATTTAAATTTAAAGTCCTGACCAATTTCATCAGCTTGCTCTCGCAACATTTCCGCTCCTGTTTCATCGCCACAATCATCAGAAGAAACAATAATATCGTGAGCAACATCCACCAATCTTCTGGTTAAATAACCAGAAGCCGATGTTCGCAAAGCCGTGTCAGATGTTCCTTTTCTGGCTCCATGAGTGGAAATAAAATATTCCAAAACATCAAAACCCTCTTTAAAAGAATTTTTAACAGGCAATTCAATAATTCTTCCTGTGGGAGAAGTTACCAAGCCCTTCATACCAGCCATCTGCGTTGGTTGAGCCCAAGAGCCCCTGGCTCCAGAATCAATCATTGAGTAAACCGGTCCGTCTTTTGGCAAATTTAAAGGCACTAATTTTTCAATTTTTTGCTTAACAGTTTGCCAAATCTCAATAAGCTTGGCGCTTCTTTCTTTAGACGATAAAAAGCCCTTTTCGTAATGAGATTCAATTTTATCCACTTCTTTTTCTGCTTCTGCAATTAAAGCTGGCTTTTCTTTTGGCACAATAACATCGTCCATTCCCCAGCTAATACCCGATAAAGTGGCGTATTCAAAACCTAAGTCCTTAATTCTATCCAAAGTTTGTTGGGCCTGTTCTAATGTGTGGGTTTCTATAACCTTGCTAACAATTTTGGAAATTTTCTTTGAGTTTACTTGCTCGTTAATAAAGGGAAAATCGCTGGGCAAGGATTGGTTAAACAAAATCCGACCAACCGATGTTTCAACCATTTCTGGTTTTATATTTTTTTCATTGGCTTTGGTTTTATCTATCATTAAAACTTTAATTTTTTCTTTTAATGCCAAACCCTCTGCTTGATTGGCTAAAACCGCTTCGGTTTCACTGCCAAAAACCTTTAAATTTTCCCCGCCCTGAGCAGAGCGAAGGGTTTCATTTTCTTTAATGCCAGTCATAAAATAACAACCCAAAACCATATCTTTTGTGGGAGTAACAATTGGCAACCCATCAGCTGGCTTTAAAAGATTTTTGGATGAGAGCATTAACTCTCTGGCTTCTTTTTGAGCATCCTCTGATAATGGCAAATAAACAGCCATTTGATCTCCGTCAAAGTCAGCATTGTAAGCAGAACAAACCATTGGGTGAAGCTTAATAGCCTCTCCTTCAATTAAACGGGGTTCAAAGGCCTGGATACCAAGCCGGTGCAAAGTTGGGGCTCTGTTTAACATAACCAGCTTGTGTTCAACCACCTCCTCTAAAGAAGCCCACACCTCATCAATCCCCTCATCAATCAATCTTGTTGCTCCCCTAATATTATAAGCCAATTCTCTATCTAAAAGTTTTTTAATAACAAATGGCCTAAACAATTCCAAAGCCATAATTTTTGGCAAACCGCATTCAAAGAGTTTTAATTCTGGGCCAGGCACAATAACCGATCTTCCTGAATAATCAACCCTTTTTCCCAAAAGATTTCTTCTAAACCTTCCCTGCTTTCCGCTTAAAATATCCGCTAATGACTTTAAAACTCTTTTGCCTCCAGTGGTGGCAGTTGTTACCACTTGGCCTTTTCTCATGCCATTGTCCAGCAAAGCGTCAACTGACTCTTGTAACATTCTTTTTTCATTTCGCACAATCACATCAGGAGCGGAAATTTCCAATAAATATTTCAGCCGATTATTTCTGTTTATAACCCTTCGATATAAATCGTTTAAATCAGAGGACGCATATCGACCTCCGTCTAATTGCACCATTGGCCGCAAGTCCGGAGGCAACACTGGCAAAACATCAAAAAACATCCATTCTGGCCTTAATTTTGACCGCTCCAAACCCTCAAACATTCTCAAGCGGCTTAAAACTTTTTTCTTTTTAATGCCAGTTAATTCTTTGGCTTGAGCTTGCAAGATGGCAGCTTCTTTTTTTAAATCAATATTTTTGAAAATTTTTTCTAAGGTTTCACCCCCTGTTCCAGCTTCAAATATTTCTCCAAATTTTAAAGAGTATTCCCTATACTCAGCTTCAGTTAAAATTTTTAAGGGCTCAATAAAACCCAACTCTTCTTTTCTTAAAACAAAAATTTTTCGCAAGGCCTCTTCTTGCGATTTTTTCTCTTTTAACCCGGCTTTACTTTGTTTTATTTCAGTTAATTTGGCTTTAAATTCTTCGTCAATTTCATTTAAAATGGCTTTTTTAGCCTCATTATCAACTTGGGTGATAATGTAAGAGGCAAAATAAATAACTTTTTCTAATTTTTGAGCTGGCAAGTCCAAGGCCATGCCAATTCTTGAGGGTACCCCCCTTAAATACCAAATATGACTAACCGGAGTGGCTAATTTTATATGCCCCATTCTTTCTCGCCTTACCGAACTCCTCACTATTTCCACTCCGCATCTATCGCAAACTATACCCTTAAACCTTATGCCCTTATATTTTCCGCAATAACATTCAAAATCCTTAGATGGTCCAAATATTTTTTCACAAAAAAGCCCGTCCTTTTCAGGCCGTTGGGTTCTGTAGTTAATGGTTTCTGGTTTCTTTACCTCGCCATGAGACCATTTTAAAACATCCTCAGGAGAAGCTAATTTTACACGAATTGATTGTAAGTCTGAGACCTTCATGTTAGTAGTCGTTAATTTTTCCGCTAATTTTGTTCGTAAAATTTGCGGAAAAATTTTACGAATACTTACACCCCGTGAAGTAGAAATTTGTGAAGCAAATTTCTAATTTAAATTTTTTGCTAAAAATTTAAATTTACTTCACAGGGTAAATTCGTTATAGGCTCAAGCTTCGCTTAACAGCTCGCTTTCACCAACAACTCATTTATGCTTCTTTTTTGTCTCCTCTATGGCTATATGTTTCTTCTTCATCCTCGTCTGTAAAAACGCCTTTTATTTCAATGTTCAAACCAAGCGATTTTAACTCAGAAACCAAAAGATTAAAACTGGCTGGAACATTTGGCTTTTTTACCGCCTCTCCTTTTAAAATTGTTTCGTATGTGGCAACTCTGCCTGGCACATCGTCAGATTTAATGGTTAACATTTCCTGCAAAGTATGAGCCGCCCCATACGATTCCAAGGCCCAAACTTCCATTTCTCCAAACCTCTGGCCTCCAAACTGCGCTTTTCCTCCAAGGGGCTGTTGAGTAATTAAAGAATATGGCCCGATTGAACGCATATGAATTTTATCCTCAACCATATGGATAAGCTTCATCATATACATATATCCCACAGTTATATTAGTTGGAAATGGCTGGCCAGTTTTTCCATCGTATAGCTTAATTTGCCCAGATTCAGGAAGTCCGGCTTTCACCAATTCTTCTTTAATATCTTTTTCTGTTGCTCCCAACAATGATGGAGTAATAGCTAAATAGTTTAATTCATGCGCCGCCCAGCCCAAATGGGTTTCCAAAATTTGGCCAATATTCATTCTTGACACAACGCCTAATGGATTCAAAACAATATCAACCGGAGTACCATCTTCCATATAAGGCATTTCTTCAACCGGAATAACCCTTCCCACAATTCCCTTGTTGCCATGCCTTCCCGCTAATTTATCACCCACCTTTACTTTTCTAATTTGAGCCACTTCCACTTTAATTCTTTTTAAAACGCCTGGTTCTAATTTATCGCCTTTATCTCTTGAAAAGATTTTTACCTTAACAATTCTGCCCCTTTTGCCATGTTCCATTCTCATAGAAGTATCTTTAACCTCTTTAGCTTTTTCTCCAAAAATAGCTTTTAACAATCTTTCTTCAGCAGTTAAAACTTTTTCTCCCTTGGGAGAAATTTTCCCAACCAAAATATCGTTTGGCCCAACTTCAGCCCCAACCCTCACCACGCCTTCTTCATCTAGATCCTTTAGCTTTTCTTCTGAAACATTGGGAATGTCGCAAGTGGTGAGTTCTGGGCCCAACTTTGTGTCTCGAACATCGCAAGTGAAATCTTCAATATGAATGGAGGTAAAAACATCGTCTCTTACTAATCGTTCTGAAACCACAATAGCGTCTTCATAATTACACCCCCTAAAGGGTAAAAAGGCCACAAAAATATTTCTGCCCAAAGCTAATCGGCCTTGGTCGATTGCGGCTCCATCTGCTAAAACATCTCCTTTTTTAACTTGATCTCCTTTTTTAACAATTGGCCGTTGATGGGTGGCTGTGTATTGGTTTCTTCTTTGAAAAATTCTTAAATTAAAGGTTAAAGTTTCTGACTTAGTTTTTAATTTTATCTGGCTTGCGTCAACTTCAGTAATAACGCCACTTTCTGGAGCTATGATAGTTTCTCCAGAATCAATAGCCACATTTCTTTCTGTGCCAGTGCCCACCAAAGGAGCTTGAGGCATAACAAGAGGCACGGCTTGTCGTTGCATATTTGAACCCATTAAAGCTCTGTTAGCGTCGTCATTTTGTAAAAAAGGAATTAAAGAGGTGGCCACAGACAATGGTTGCTTTGAAGAAACATCTATGTAATCAACTTCCATTTTGCTAATTTTTCGCGGTTCGCCTTTTTTTCTGGCCTCCACTTCATCTTCCACCATCATTCCCTTTTCGTTAAAATCCACACCAGCGTGAGTAATATTGCATTTTTCTTCTTGAGTGGCGGTTAAATAAAAAGTATCATCGGTAATTCTGCCGTTTTTTACTTTAAAATATGGGGTTTCCAAAAATCCAAAAGTATTCACTTTAGCAAAAGAGGCCAAGTGGTTAATAAGCCCAACATTTTGTCCTTCTGGAGTTTGAATGGGACAAATTCGTCCGTAGTGACTTGGCTGAACATCTCTCACTTCAAAACCAGCTCTTTCTCGAGTTAGCCCCCCAGGCCCTGTTGCTGTTAAACGCCTTTTATGTTCAAGTTCAGCTAAAGGATTTTCACCATCCATAAATTGGGAAAACTGCGAAGCAGAAAAAAATTCTTGAATAACCGCCATCATTGGCTTTGGATTAATAATTTGAGAAGGAGTAATTGTGGCAGCGTCTAAAGTGGACATTCTA
Organism: Minisyncoccota bacterium; assembly: GCA_028718785.1. GTDB lineage: Bacteria > Patescibacteriota > Minisyncoccia > Minisyncoccales > CG1-02-41-26 > STD1-80. Next base: position 121,453 of record JAQULB010000003.1, on the reverse strand, counting down.
TCTTTAATAATTCTTTCCATTCTCATAAACCCCACTCTTAACCGGCCTGCCGCTAATTCAGCTAAATTTCTAATTCTCCTGTTCCCTAAATGATCTATTTGGTCTGGCTTGGCTTCGGGATCGTTGTTTAAACGAATAATTTCTTTAATCACCAAAATAACATCCTGCAAAGTTAAAACTCGCTCCTCCTTGCCTATGTTTTCTCTGGGTTTTTTCTCCACATTTTCTTCTAATCGTTCCCAAAATTTCCACCTACCCACTTTACTTAAATCATATCGTTGGAAATTACAAAACATATTCAAAACTAAGTCCTTAGCCGCATCTGGGCTAACCAAATCTCCCGGCCTTATTTTTTTATAAATTTCAACAAAAGAATCCTCTTGGCTGGTGGTGTTATCTCTTGATAAAGTTTTTTCAATATATTTTATTTCTCCCTTATCAATGCTGGCAAACTCTTTTTCAATTTTTGCTCTCTCCCATAAACCCAACGCCTTTAATAGAGTGGTAGCTGCCACTTTTCTTTGGCGGTTAATTTTAACTCCCAAAAATCCAGAAGCGTCAGTATCAAATTCAAGCCAAGCGCCCCTTGTGGGAATAATTTTTGCGCCAAAATAATTTTTTCCTCTAAATGGCCGCGCTGTAAAAAAAACTCCAGAAGACCTAATAAGCTGGGGAATAACCACTCTTTCCACTCCATTTATAATAAAAATGCCGTTTTCGGTCATCAACGGAAAATCGGCTAAAAACACTTCTTGTTCTTTTATTTCACCTGTTTTTAAATTTTTCAAAGAAAACCTAACCCTCATTGAGGCATCAAAGGTGTCGTCGTTTTCCTTAGCTTCATCACCAGATTTATATTTTGGTTTTTCCAGCTTAAAACTCACAAAACCCAACTCAAACTGCTTGCCTGTGTAATCTCTAATGGGAAACATTTCTTCAAATAACTCTTGCAATTCTTTTTCCCATAATTGATTCCAGCTGTCTTTTTGCATTTGCAATAAGTAAGGCAAATGAAAAGACAATTTAGATTTAGAAAAGCTTTTTGTTTGCATATTTTAATCAAGCTGATTTTCCAAAGAACGCCAAATAAAAAACCAGCCAACATTTAGGGAGAAGAGAGAATTTTTAGATTAAAAAAATAACGAAAAAAGTTTAGAGAAGAAAATAAAGAATTAAAAACAACAAAACTTCCCTCCAACAAAGGGGGAGCTTATTTTTTTAATATTTCTAAATCTCTAAAAAAAGTTTGAAAAACAAAGCTGTAAAAGTCAACTCAATTCAATTAGTTATAATTATAATCATTATTGAAAAAATGTCAACCTCTGTGGATAAATCCTCTTGACTTTACTTTTAAAAATTATGTGTTATACTTCTTATTAGAAGTACGCAATAATAGCTTAGAGGATGCCATGGTGTTCCCTCGGAGAATCCGGGACTTAAGCTGTGGACAACCATTCTTTAAGACGCTACTTCTAACAAAGTTCTCAATCGCTTGATTGAGATTTTTGTTTTAAAAATTTATTTTCCCAATAATTTTGAAATAACTCTTTACCCTCTTTTAAAATATTGTTTTTTAAAATGGCGCAACAATCTTTGCCAAGTGGCTTACCTTCTAATGACCACGCTAAAGCGCCAGCTATCCAATCGGCAATCTGAATGTTTGCGTTTTGATCCGAACTAACCATCTCAATCTGAATGATGGAATTCTTCGGCAATTGGGGTAATAACCTGGCAACAAGAAGTCGTTTAAACTCCGAACGCTTAATGCCCTTTAGGTGACGTTCGTCGCAAAATACCCTAAATTCTAAATCAGTAACTGGTAGATACATTTCTAACGTCTCGCCAATAATATTTGTATATAAAAGCCCACTTTGGAGTTTATCTTTTTGTTTGTAGTCATCAGGAATGTTTTGCTTTGATAAAAATGAATAGTTAATTCTAACATCAAGATCAGCAATAAATTTTAAGGTCCTTAATCGAAGTTTTTCAGTAATTTTAATTCCCGAAAATTTAATTTCTGGTTGAGAGCAAAGTTTTTTAGGAAATTTAAGCCTTTGCCAAGAATAAAATTGTCTTTCTGTCCGTCGCCAATTACCAACAGTGAAAGAACCAACAACAAAAAATTTTTCACCGTTATGTTTACTAAATTGTCCGCTTTCATCTAAAAATATATAAGGCATCTTTTTAATTACTCAGATTTATCAAGTGTTATGATTTTTGCAAATTTGTTTGTAATTAATCTATTAAAAAATTTATTTGCTCTTTTTTGTTAATCAAAATTGCCTCTATACCAACTAATTATATATCCTATAATGCTGACTAAAAAATATGCTGCAAATATTATACTCTTTTTTAAAAATTATTCTTTTCGTTCCAAGCTCATTAAAACTCCAAGACCGATGTAAAAAGCCAAGGTAAAAGAACCCGAGTAGCTCACAAATGGCAAGGGTATGCCCACCACTGGAAAAAGCCCTAAGCACATTCCAATATTTATGCAAAGCTGAGCTAAAAGCAAAAAAGCAAACCCAAAAGCAAAAAGCCCGGTAAAATTGCTGTGGGCATGAAAAACAACTGAAACTATCTGCCAAAACAAAGCCAAAAACAAAACAAATAGAATAAAAATTCCCAACAAACCAAACTCTTCTCCAATAGCGGAAAATATAAAATCGGTCTTGGGCTCGGATAAAAATCCATATTGGGTTTGAGATCCTTTGCCAATGCCTTGCCCCAAAAGCCCGCCATTACCAATGGCAATTTTTGATTGGTTAGCTGACCAGGCCACCCCCTTAGCGTCAATCTCTGGATTTAAAAAAGCAATGATTCTTTGTTTTTGGTAGTCATGAAGATAAAAACTCCAACCAAAAGCAAAAATCATTCCAAATAAAACAGCTATTAAAATAAGATGACGAGCCCTAATGCCAGAAAACAAAACCATTCCCAGCCAAATAACTATTAAACTTAAAGACGAACCCAAATCAGGTTGAAGCAACACTAAAGCAATTGGCGCAAGCGCGTAAATCCCCGAAAATATAATGGGCTTTAACATTTGTATTTCCACATGACGACTTGAAAAATACTTGCTTAAAACAATTATCAAAACAATGGCTGTAAAGGGTTCTGGGTCAACAGATACTGGCCCCAACCTATACCAACCCTGAATACCTCTTGTATATCCCCCTAAAAATAAAAGCCCGGCTAATGAGATGAGAGCTAATATATACAAAGAAAAAATTAAATAAGAATTGGCCTTCAAAAACCTCAAATCCATAAAACCAATGAAAATAGCAACAACCAAAGAAATAACAACGGCCGCTAACTGTTTTTCAAAATTTAAAAAATCTCCTCGACTTAAAGAGGAGCTAAAAATTGATAAAAGCCCAAAGCAACTCAATAAAAAAGCGGGAGCAATCAATCGCCAATTAATTGAAAAAACAATCCCCTTAAAACTCATAATAATTGTAAAAATTCCCTTTCAGTTAAGATTTTTATTCCAAGAGATTTTGCTTTATCGTATTTTGAGCCCGGATTCTCTCCTGCCACCACAAAATCCGTGTTTTTAGAAACAGAGTCAACCACATCTCCCCCTAAATTGCGAATTTTTTCTTTGGCGCTTTCCCGAGACATATTTTCCAAAGTTCCTGTGAGCGCAAAAGTTTTTCCCGTTATTTTTTGATTTTTGATTTTTGATTTTTGATTTTCTATTGTAATTCCCGCTTTATCTAATTTTTCCAAAAACATAATATTTTGTTTTTCATGAAACCAATTGTAAATGCTTTTTGCCACAACAGGACCGATATCCTGCACTTCCTGCAATTCTTCTGTTGTGAATTTTTGAAATTCTTTCAAAAATTCACTTACCTCAATTTTTGATTTTTGATTTTTGATTTTTGATTTTTGAGACAGCAGTATTGCTGTTTCTTCCCCCACATTATCAATGCCCAAAGCGTAAATAAAACGAGACAGGGTTATTTGTTTCTTGCTTTGGATTGAAGCGATTAAATTATCAGCGGATTTTTGGGCGAATCTTTCTAAATTAAGCAGATCGCTTTTTTGCAAAATAAATAAATCAGCTGGATCAGAAATTAAACCACTATCAGCCAATTGGTCAATAATTCTTGGACCTAAACCTTCAATGTTAAAAGCAGGCCTTGAAACAAAATAATAAAAATACCGCCTTTGTCTGGCTTTGCATTTTATATTTGGACATTTTAAAACAATATCTCCTGTTTTTCTTACCAATTCAACCCCGCAAACCGGACAAATTTTTGGCATTTGAAAAACTTTTTCTTGGCCAGTTCGCATTTCAAATAAAACTTTTATAATATCTGGTATAACATCTCCAGCTCGCCCAACAATAACTGTGTCTCCAACTTTTAAGCCCAACCGCTTTATTTCATCCTCATTATGCAAGGTGGCTTTAGAAACCATTGTTCCTCCAATCTCCACTGGCCTTAAAATTGCTAAAGGAGTGACAGCTCCGGTTCTGCCAACTTGAGTAACAATCTCTTTAATAATAGTTTGGGCCTCTTTAAGGGGAAATTTAAAAGCAATGGCCGCTCTGGGAGATTTTCCAGCCACTCCTAATTTATCAAAAAGATTGATGTTGTTTACCTGAACAACCAATCCATCAATTTCAAATGGCAATTTATCTCTGTTTTTTAGCCAATCTTCTCTAAACTTTGAAACTTCTTGCAATGACTGGCATTGTTTTGAAAAACTATCATTGTTAATTTCAAAGCCAAGTTTTTTTAAAATTTGATGTTTTTGACTATGAGTTTTTTGCCCCAAATCCGAAACTAAATCCCAAGCGTAGAAATCTAATTTTCTTTGAGCGGTTATTTTGGGGTCTAATTGTCTTATACTTCCAGCGGCAATGTTTCTTGGGTTGGCGTATTGGGGTAAATTTTTTTTAACTTGCTCCTTGTTAATGGCAGAAAACTCTTTTTTAGAAATTAAAACCTCTCCCCTCACCACAATGTATTTTAATACGCTTATGGTTAAGGGAATTGTTTCAATTGTTTTTAAATTTTGGGTAACATCTTCCCCAATTAAACCGTTTCCTCTGGTTGAACCTAAAACAAAAATACCATTTTCATATGTTAATTCAACCGCCAAACCGTCAAATTTTAGCTCAGCAAAATAATCCAAACCTTTAATTTCTTCTTTGCTCAAAAGCCGCTTTAATCTTTCATCCCATAACACCATATCCTCAAAAGAAAATCCGTCTTGCAAAGAAAGCATGGGTTTTTCTCTTTCCACTTTTTTAAATTTAGCTAAAGGTTTTCCTGCCACTCTTTGAGTGGGAGAATTGGGAGTAATTAGCTCGGGAAAATCTTGTTCTAAATCAAAAAGCTCTTTTTTAAAAGAGTCCAAAGCGCTTTCTGAAATCTCCTGTTTATCCAAAACATGCGCTAAATAACGATGGCGGTCAATCAGTTTTCGTAATTTATTTATTCTTATTTTTGCCTCATTCTTTGTCATATAAATATCGTTCCTTGTTGTTTAAAAATTTGAAATTACTTCACGGGGTTAAATAGCCGTAAATTCAAGCTTCGCCTGTTGGCTCGTTTTCATTAACGGCTATTTAATATTTTGCTTCTATGCTTCTTCTGGTATTTTTAAAAATTCCTTTTGATTGAATCGTGGCCCCCTCCCCAACCATGGTAATATCCACAGTATAACTTGATCCATTAGATAAAACCACCGGAGTGGTAATGTCTTCAAAAGAACCAAGCTTCCTGATGTTGTAAAGAGCTTGCTCAACACCGCTATCTGCCGCTCCAAAGGCCCTAGACGAATCCCCGGCTTGCCAAGAAACCCTTATTTGACTCAACGAAACACTTGTTAAAGTTAAAACCACTGCCATAAAAACTGAAAGCAACACAATAACCATATATAAAGCTATGCCTTTTTCTTTGTTGGTTGAAGAAATAGAAGTGGATTTTCTTTGTTTAATCATATTTTTACTCCCATAATTATTAATGTAAAAACTAATAAGCAGAATCAAGCATTCTTTGGGAAATAGTGGTTTGAATTACAAGAGAAGGAGTTGCGCTATTTTTGGCCTTGGCTTTTACTGAAAAAGTAACTTTGGGCTGAAGGGTATTGCTTTGGCCATCTCCCGATACAAAAAAATTAAGACCCTCTATTATAATATTAGAAGGAGTTAAGTTTTGAGCAATGCTTAATTTCCTAACTTTAATAGCGCCATTTTCCAAAAAAAATTCTTGGCAGTCGTTGTTGCTGTTTAAAAATTCAAGATTTGGCCCAGCAGTTAAAGCAAAATTATTTCCCGCTGTGATGCATTTTCCAGTTGCATCATTTTGAGCCATTCTTATGGCTTTTGACATATACTCTGTGGAATATGAAACAGAGCTTAAAACATAAGCTCTATCTAAAAGATTTTTTTGATATTTAATTAAAGAAGAAAATAAATTTATAGCTCCAGTTATTACAATGGAAAAAACGCTTAAAGCCACTAATATTTCAAGTAGTGTCATGCCCTGACAATTAATATTTTTTAGAAAATTTTTGAGCATAAAAGATTGAGTTAAAAAGTTAAATACCCCGTGAAGTGATTTATTAAGCAACCCTGTGAAGTAATTTTAAATTTTTAATAAAAAATTTAAAATTGAAATTTGCAGAGCAAATTTCTACTTCACGGGGTAAGTCCTCCGTAAGCTTTGGCTTTGGCTAACCGCCTCGCCCTTGCTAACGGAGGACTTACTTACCGCCAGTCATAAAAATTTTCTTCCACCATAAGCGGTGAACCCTTTCCACTCCAGGATATTTCAACTTTCACATTTAAAGTTGTAGCGTCTATTTTATTGGTGATAATTTTTCTTTTAAACTTGCTGTTTACCCCAGAATCATATTTATAAAAACTATCACTATCCAGCTTTAAAAATCTGTTTTGATTTACGCTTAAAGCAGGGTCATTATAATCAATTTCACAGCCCGTTCCAACGGGGCAATTAGTTAAGCCAGCTGTCCAATCTTGTTCTTTCAGCCAATTTTCATCTCGTAAATTCCTAACCAGCTCCATTCCCTCATTGGCAAGTCGAGAAGCAATAAAAGTGTCAGTGTTTATTGCTTGATTTTTAATCATAACCGGCAAAACCCCAAAAGAACCCACCACGCCAATTGAAAGAACAGAAATAGCCACAAAAACCTCCACCAATGTGAATGCCCTTTCTTTTATTTTATTGAATTTCAATTTTTCCAGCATGGTTTAAGTTAATTGTTTTAATTTGATTTGTGTCTGCTTTTAAGCAAAGGTTAATAGCTCCTTCTCCAGACGACCACCCAGCGCTGTTAAAATAAACTGCTGGATCTGGAGGAGTGAACACCACATCAAGAGTGCCACCTGTTACAGAGCAAATTTTAACTTTTGATCCAAATTTGACATTCGGCAAAGTTAAATCTCCTCCAGTTAATCTGTGGTTGCTTGAGCCACAATTATTAGAGCAATCAACAAAGGGAGTAAAATAATCATTTCCATCGATAAGGCGCGCTCCAAACCCGCAAATACTATTTGAAGGACTTGGACAAATAATACTCTCGCCCGATAGGGCTTTTTCTTGATATTCTCTAAGGGTTTGGCTAAATGTAAAAGCTGACATATTCAAAGCCATTTTTTCTTCTTCTTTGCTTTTACCAGCCAAAAAAGCGGCGGAAATAATTATTATAACAGTAATGGAAACCATCAACTCAATTAAAGTAAACCCCCTTCTCGTAGAATGTAGGCCATAAAACATAGGCCGTAATTTAGAAATTGTTTTAATGAGTTTCATATGTTATACATTATACATTCTATGTTATAAGTCCTAAGTACCAATTTATTATTTTCTCTCCCCAAAATAAAGCAAAAAATGTTCCAGCAATAAGAAATGGCCCAAACGGCACTTGACTTTTCATTTTCTTTTTTTGAGCAACAATTAAAAATAAACCAATCACAGACCCTGAAATAAAAGCAAAAAATAAAGCTGTTAAAACATTGGGCCAGCCCAAAAATAATCCCATAAATAACGCCAGCTTTACATCGCCAAAACCCAGCCACTCACCACGAGATATTAACCACATTAAAAAAAAGAATCCGCCAGCAGAAATAGCGGCAATAAGTGGCATTTTAAAATTTTCAAAAATCCTAAATCCAAAATCAAAATTTTTAAAAAAATCCAAATGTCTAAAATTAAAAAATCCAAATAAATCACCCAAAAATGCAACCGCTATGGCAGAAAAAACAATGTTATCGGGAATTATATAGTGTTTTAAATCGTAAATGAAAATAACAACAAGCAAACTATTTATTAAAATTAAGTATGCGGTTATAATTAAAAACTCAAAATTAAAAATAAAAAATTGATTAAAAATTAAAAACTTAAAATTTAAAATTAAGAGCGCTCCTGTTGCCATCTCCACCAACAAATATTGAATAGCTATTTTCTCTTTACAATACCTACACCTGCCTTTCAAACTTAAAAAACTAAAAATTGGAATTAAATCATGCCAAGCCAATGTGTGCTTGCATTTTGGGCAAAAAGACCGGCCTCGCAAAAAACTTTTTTTATTCTCCATTCTATAAACAACGCAATTCAAAAAACTGCCCATTAAACACCCAAAAATAAAAACCACAATATATATGAGTATCATTATATTATTTTAACAAAAAAGAGCTGGCATTGCTACCAGCTCTTTTTGAAAAACTAAAATTATTATCCCGCAGTGCCTGTTGGACAAGCAGCAGCAGCAGCAGTACCGCAAGCCGCTGTCATGGCAGCAGCAGTTCCAGAGAAAAACCCGGCTACACCAGTTGAATCAGCGCAGTAAAAATAGTTAGCTTTTACATTTAATGTGGCATATATACAGGCAGCCACACCAGTTGTTGGTGTTGTATACACCACCCAACCCGAAGCTCCACCATTAGCTTTGCTGTCAAGCTCTGTTGCTATGGGACCCATATCAGCTGCTGGTGTGGTTTTTGTAAAACCAAGATAGTTGCCATCATTCGAATTAACATAGGTCATTACAGTCCTAGCTTGAGCAATGGCTGAAACCACTCTTGCATCCTGAGCCTTTTTACTAGCTGTCGGGAAACTCACCAACACAATAGAAGCTAAAATGCCAATAATGGCAATAACCACTAACAATTCAATTAAAGTAAAACCTCTTTTATTAAACATTTTCATTTTTTTAATTTTTACTCACACTGCTTTTGCTAATTTAATATTTGTATCAGCAAATATAGCAATGCAAGCGAACATAATCTTTAAATTTTGCGACCTTTCATTAATAAATATTGTATTATTTTTAATTATATAACTTTCAGCGTTTTTGTAAAACAACTCCTGTTAATAACTCTTTCTTCATTATCCAGTCATTCCGCCCATGCCTATTTTGAAAAGCGGTATAAAAATTGAAACCGCAAAAATCGCAATAGCCACCCCAATAATTAAAATCAAGACCGGCTCTATGATTGTTGTTAAATTAGCAGTGGTGCGTTCTATTTCTTGGCGATAAAACCTCACCGCATCCATTAAAGTTTCGTCTAACTTTCCAGTTTCCTCTCCTGTGGAAATCATTTGAGAAACAAAGGGGGGAATTTGATTTGGCTTTTCAAAAACCACCGCGCTTATTTTTTCTCCTTTAGCCACCCGATCGCTTATCTCTTTGATAATTTTTTGATACACTGTGTTGCCCACAATATCATAAGTAATGTTTAATGCTTGATTAATTGGCAAGCCAGCAGAAATCAAAACAGACAAATTTTCGGTGAATCTAACAAGATAAACCTTTGCAAAAAATTTTCCCAAAACAGGCACTTTTAAAATTAACGAATCATAAGCGATTTTTGCTTCTTTATTCTTTTTTAAAACTACAGGCAAAGCGGCAATTGCCCCAAAAACAAGCAAAAAACCAATCCAGCCCCCGGCTTTTATAAAATCCGACAAGCCAATAATTAACTTTGTGGCCCAAGGAAGATTGCCTGTAAAAGATTCCAAAATTTCTCTTAACTTGGGAACAATAAAAAATATTGCCAAAAAGAAAGCTGCTGTTAAAGCAAACAAAATAAAAATGGGGTAAATCATGGCCCCAAAAACCTTTTGATTAAAATTATATTCTTCTTCTAAATGATCTGCTAAATAAAACAAAGAGTCAGCCACTTTTCCAGTCGCTTCTCCGGACTTTACCATACTAATAAAAAACTGATTAAAAACTTGAGGAGATAAAGCAAGGGCCTGGCTTAAGGGTGTTCCCATTTCTATGCTTTGAACCATTTTCCAAAGAATTGCTTGAAACCTTTGATTTTTTATTTGGCTGGCCTGGGCCTTTATGGCCTGTAGGGGCGGAATTGCCGACCTTAACATTACCGATAACTGCCTTGTGAAAGCCACGATTTCTTTTTGGGGCACCTCTTTTAAAAAAGGGATTTTAATGTTTATATCCTTTTTAAGCTTTGTGGTGGGTTCTTGTTTTAAAGAGGTAACATAAAGACCATACTTTTCCAAAGCTTCCAGGGCCGCTTTTTTTGACTCGGCCTCAACAATACCTTTTTTTAACTCCCCAATTTTTGACCTTGATTGATAAAAAAATCTCATGTTAGAAATCGTTAATTCGCCGCTAATTTATTTCGTAAAATTTGCGGCGGATTTTACGAGTTCTTACACCCTGTGGAGTAATTTTAAATTCTTATTAAAATTATTAGACGATTTTAATAAGAATTTAAAATATAAATTTGCAAAGCAAATTTATACTCCACGGGGTAAGTAATCCGTAAATTCAAGCTTCGCTCAAAAGCTCGCTTTCATTAACGGATTACTTATAATCTGCTTAATCTAATCTTTAAATCTTCTGGGTTAAGCGAGTGAACAATAGCCAATTCTTTGGAAATCAATCCTCCTCGAACCAGTTCAACCAAGCTTTTATTTAAAGTGCACATTCCCATTTGTCCAGAAGTTTCAATAATGGAAGGTATCTCGTGAATTTTGTTTTCTCTTATTAAGTTGCTTATGCCAGATGTGGCAATTAAAACTTCGCAAGCTGGCAAAAACCCTTTTTCCTCAGACGGTATGAGTTTTTGAGAAACAACTCCCAGCAAAGAAACTGCCAGCTGAGATCTCACTTGATCTTGCTGGTCTGAAGGAAAAACATCTATTATGCGGTGAATTGTTTGGGCAGCCGAATTTGTATGCAAGGTGGCAAAAACCAAATGCCCGGTTTCAGCCGCTGTTATGGTTGTGGAAATTGTTTCTAAGTCCCTCATCTCCCCCACCATAATAACATCCGGATCTTCGCGCAAAGCCGCTCTTAAAGCGCTAGAAAAACTTAAAGTGTCTTGAGACACCTCTCTTTGTTCTATTAAAGAAAGGTCATCTTTAAAAATATATTCTATTGGGTCTTCAATTGTTATAATATGCTCTCCTCTGTTGTGGTTAATATCATCAACCAAGCTGGCTAAAGTTGTTGATTTTCCTTGAGAGGAAGATCCGGTTATCAAAACAAGCCCATGTTCAGCTTGAGCAAAATTTTTTATAGTTAAAGGCAAATTAAGCTCTTCAGTTGTTCGTATTTGAGAGTTAATCAACCTTAAAGCCATGCTCACATAACCCATTTGAAAAAAAATGTTAACTCTAAATCTGGCTTTATCGGAAAAACTATAAGCAAAATCAATTTCTCTTTCTTTTAAAAGCCGGTCTTTTCTTTCTTGGCCCATTAAAGCCAACGCCAATCCCATAGCATCTTCTGGAGAAACAACGGGCGTTTTGGGTTGATTTATTAGTTCGCCAGAAATTCTTAAAATAAAAGGATGCCCCACCACAATGTGAATATCCGAGGCCCCTTGGGTAATTGCTGATTCCAAAATATTTTTTAAAACTTTTTGGTATTCCATGTTAATTTTTTAATAATTTCTCAATTTCTTTAACCACTTCCAAGGGTGTGTACTGCGACTTTATTAAATATTTATTAGCTCCCAGTTCAAGCCCTTTTTCAACTTCTTCTTTCTGCCCCAGGTTGCTAAAAATTATAATTTGGCAGGCCTTCCAGGCCTCATTGGCCCTAATTTTTTTCAAAATTGACCAGCCATCCATTTGAGGTAAAACAACATCCAGCAAAATAAGATCAGGAATCTTTTCCTCTAAAAATTGAAACGCTTTTGAGGCGTTTTCAGCCACCCTTACATCAAAGCCGCTTTTTTTAAACTTTTGGCTGTAAATATCAATTAAAAATGGGTCGTCTTCTATAAGTAAAATTGATTTCATAAAATAATCCCAAAATTGGTTTCAGTTTTTAATTTTCTATAAATACTTGTTTTCTTCTGACACCCTCATAACCTCTCTTAAAGATGTTATGCCCTGCAATGTTTTTAAAATGCCATCTTCCTCCATAGTTATCATACCCTGCCTTTTAGCTTCTTGGGTAATAGCTTTTTCAGTTGGGTCTCTTGCAATAATTTCGCTTAGCTGGCTAGTCATTTCCAAAACTTCAAATATGCCAATTCTGCCAGAATACCCGGTTTCATTGCATTTACTGCACCCCTTTGGCTCAAAAACTTGATGTTCGCTTTTTAAGTTTAAACTATTTTTTGCTTCTTGGGGAATTTCTTTTAATTTCTCTTGAAGATATGTTTTTGTTTTTGCGTCTAATATGATTTTTTCCCGACAGTATGGGCATAAAACCCTTAAAAGCCGCTGACTGATAACAACCGATAAGGTTGGAGAAAGTAAAAACGGCTTAATTCCCATATCAAACAATCGAGGAATTGTGCTAATAGCGTTGTTGGCATGCAAGGTGCTTAAAACTAAATGCCCGGTCAAAGCGGCATTAACCGCCAAGCTGGCTGTTTCTTCGTCTCTGATTTCCCCCACCATAATGATATTTGGGTCTTGTCTTAATATCTGCCTTAATCCCTTTGCAAAAGTGTAATCAATTTCTGGTCTGACTTGGGACTGATTAACCCCGTTCATGGAATATTCAACTGGATCCTCAAGAGTTACAATATTCACTTGTTCTTTATTTAAAAGACGCATAGTTGTATACAAAGTGGAAGTTTTTCCAGAGCCAGTTGGCCCTGTTACCAAAATCATTCCGTATGGCTTTTTTATCATTCGCATTAAAACATCGTTGTTTCGGCCTGTTAATCCAAGGTCTTCTAATTTTTTTAACCCTTCGTTTGAATCTAAAACCCTAATGACCACTTTTTCTCCCAATGTGGTGGGAAAGGTTGCCACCCTAAAATCAATTCTCTTGCTTCCAACTTTTGTTGAAAACCGACCGTCTTGAGGAATGCGATTTTCATCAATTTTTAAACGGCTTAAAATTTTAATGCGGGCCACAATAGCAGAATGCACCTTAATGGGAAGCTTTAAGGAAGGGTATAAAATTCCATCCATTCTATAGCGGATCCTTAAATCGTCTACTGTTGGCTCTATGTGTATATCAGAGGCCTTGCCTTCAACAGCTTGACGCAAAATAACCGCCACCATTCTTATTACCGGAGCCTCTTCTATAAAAATTGCTTGACTCTGCGTGTTTGTGGAAATATCTTCAAAAACCGCCTTGTCTTTAGCAGACCCAAACTCTTTTTCCAATTTTTCTAAAGCGCTAGCCACTTCTTTTTCCGGAGCTTGGAGCTTTTCAAAATACTTTCTAAAATCTGAAAGGGAAACTAAATGAATTTTTAAAGAAAGTTTTTGCTGTCTGGCTAAAAATTTTAAGGCCTCTTGGGCCTGAGAACTCTCTGGATAAACCATCCCAACCTCTAATATATTTTTTAACCGGTCAATTTTTAATGGTATTACTTTATAGAATTCTATTGCTTCTTTGGGAATAATTAAAAGCGATTCTTGGGGCGCTTCATCAGTGTCTAATTTTTGCAAAGGAACGCCAAGCGCTTCTGATTTTAATTTTAAAAGTTCTTCCTCGGAAATAATTTTCTTTTCAACTAAAAATTCTTCTTGGTCTTTACCCAACTTTTGAGCTTCTTCAGCCAACTTTTCGCCATCTTGTTTATTTATTTTTTTTTGCTTCAAAAGAAGCTGGATAATGTTCATTATTAAAATTTGTAAATAATGCTAACGATATATTATTGACTTGTGGTAGTTGCTTGATTTTGCCCTGAATTTTCTAAAGGGGTAATTATTGGGGTTGTATTTTTTATGGTATCTAAAACTAAATCCTCTGGTTTCACTATAGAAAATGGATCTTGTCTCCCCTTTAACATTCGAGAGGTTGAAATAGTTTCAAAAGACGACAACCCTCTTAATATTGTTAAAGATTTTGCAACGCAATAAGCAAAAGCCCCTTTGGGGTCAATGGCTTTTACTTTTGGCACAAAAAAACCCATTGTTTTATAGCTATATTCCACATTCTGACCCTCAGCTTTGTTGCCATCTCCAAAATCCCACTCGTATTTTATTCCATCGCCATTTGGATCTTGAGCTTTTGAAGTAAAGTTAAATTTAAAGTTAACTTGAGTGGTGCCCTCAACACTATCAACATCGCAACCCAAAAAAACAGGAGGCAAATTAGAGTCGCTAACCTCCACCTTAGAAATTGCTTGAGCTGTTCTTTTTTCTTTTATTTCTTGGCCATCCTGAAAATAGTCAAAAAACCCATCCACCACAACATTTGGCGTAAAAACGCCTTCTTTGTCAAAAAAGCAAATATTTTGGGCTGTATATATTTTTTGAAAAACCGCGTCTGTTTCCAATTCAAAAATCCCATCATTTTGGCAATCAAAATGATATATAAACGGCCCCTGAGACGCTCCTTTAACTTCAGCTGTTAAGCTAACATACGCTCCAGAAGTTGTGGCTTGGGGAGAAGAAATTAAATCAATGTCTAAAGCTGGCAAGCTTACAGAAAGCGGTTTTCTTAAAATATCCCAGTTTATACTAACTGACTTTGTGTAGTTTTCCGCTGGGGGAACATTAATTACAATGTCGGGGAAAATAATTTTTAAAATTAAAAGAACAACAACAATCACAGCTGCGCCAAAGCACGCGTAAGTAAATTTTTTAAAATCAATTTTTTCTGCCATAAAGGTTAACTTCCGCCAACCGCTTAAACTTCGCCTACTGACTTGTTTTTACGGGGCGTCATTTAATAATAAACCTTGACTAAAATATTAATATCAGAGGAAATCTCTTTTGAACCTTGTTGTTGCAAAGAAATACTTTCAACATCAACCAACCGAGCTGAAGTTTCAATATCTTTTAAAAAGCTTTCAAACGAAGACGCATTTCCATTTAAGGTCATTATAAAATATTGAGCTGGATAATTTTTTGCCTGTTGGATTGGATCGCTGTTTCCTTCTTCATAACCCGTAGGTCCTGCTGTTGGAGCAAGAGATTTCAAAATCAAACCGCTATTATTGGCTTTTTGATTAAAAAATTCAATCAATGAAGCTAAAAAAACTTCTCCTGGCAAAGCAGATTCTATTTTTTCTATAGTGTCTTGATAGGCGCTTATTTCTTCAAGAGAACTTTTTAGGTCTTGAAAATATTTTTGGCGATCGTTTACCTGTTTCTCGGTTTTTAAAAAATTCTCCTTTGCTCTATTGACAGCTGAAACTTGAGGCAAAACAGCATAAAGAAACACCACAAAAGACGCTAATGCTAAAACTGGAATGGCAAAAATTCTTTTCATTGGTTTTGATTTTTGAAAAAATTTGGGTCAACTATAAAATTTAACCTAAAAGTAACATTCCCCTCTTTGTCTAAAACAATATCTGAAACCTCTAAAGCGCTTATTTCTTTTACGCTTTTTAAAACCGCTATCTGCTCACCCAAACTATTATAATTATTGGTTTGACCAGCCAAAGAAACTTTTCCGGAGTTTGAATTAAAATTTAAACTTGAAAAACTAACATTGGGATGACAATTATCCTTTAAAAAATTAAATAAAATATAAGAAAATTTATGGTTTTCAAACGCTTGAAAAAATTTTTCTAACTGCTGGGAAATTTTTCCAGCTTTTTCCTCTATGGCTTTATTTTCTGGCGTTGCAAGGGCAAGATAGTTGCTTTCTTCAACCTTTGCTTTACTTTCCCATGACAATGCTTGAAAATGATAAAAAACAAAAAGCCCAGTCATGATCAACAAAATAACTCCAGAAGCCAAAACCAAAGGATTAACCCAAAAAGGCAAAACAATCTTGGGCTTTGGAATTATATTTAAAACATCAAATTTATCTGACATGTGTTAGAAATTCTTAATTGAATAGTGAGCGATTAGCGAGCTATGAAATTTAGAAGTTCTTGCATCCCGTTAACGCGAGTGATTTTAGCGAGCGTTAATCGGGATTTCCTTATGAATTTACGAATTCTTATACCCCGTTAAGTGCGAGCGATGAGCGAGCTACTTAACTGGGGTCTGTTTATATTTCTATCCACACCCCTGTGAAGTAATCTTAAATTTTTAAATAAAAATTTAAGATTAAAATTTAATTTAGTAAAATTAAATTTTACTTCACGGGGTTAAATTCGCCCAACCAATCACGCTTCGCCTAACGGCTCGCGCTCTTGGGCGCTCATTTAATCAGCTGACATTAAAGCCGCCCCCAAAGCAATAGCAAAAGAAGGACCAATCTTAAGCAACCTTTGCTCTAAAACCGCAGGATAACTAAGGGTGGAAAAAGGCATGGCTGTTGATACACTTTTTTTAATTCTGGCAGACAAATATTCTTTTAATCCAAAAAGATTGGCTGTTCCCCCAGACAAAACAAGATTGTCCACTCTTCGGTTAGTAGCTTGAAAAAAATCATCACAAATTTTGTCAATTTCCATTGTAAGCAAGTTAATTTTATCTAAAAGCACTTTGGCAACTTCTGGTTTTTGAGGGTCTAATCCATGAAGAGTTTTTAATTTTTCTGCTTCTTCTAACGGAATTCCCAACGCCAAAGCCAAATCTTTTGTTAAAGCAATGCTTGAAATATCAAAACTAAAGCTTGATATCACTTTCTTTTTTTCCACAATGCTAACAGTTGTGCTTTTCCAGCCAAAATCCACCATGCAAACAGGCAAAAAATCGCATTTCCCGCCTGGCCAAGAAGACCTTATCAAGCTAAAAACTTCCGCTTCCATTCCCGCTATTTCAAGCCCGCACAACGAAGCCACTCTTTGATAATTTTGCAAAACAGCGTTGGGGATGGCCACAAGCAAAATTCTTCTTTTCAAACCTGAAATGCTTTCTTCTTTATCAATAATCTGCCAGTCAAAAGTAACCTCGTTTAAGGGCAAGGGGATGTAATGTTTTGCTTCAAATTCCACGGCTTGAGGAACTTCTGTTTCTGTCATTGGGGGTATGGAGAATGTTGTAAAAAAAGTAGAAAAATCTGGCAAAGATAAAGAAACTTTTTTTTCTTTAATTTTCGCTTTTCTTAAAATGGCCTGCAATATCTCCGAAACCTCATTGCTCAACAAGGCCGCGCTTTCTCTGTGGAATGTTTTAAGGGACTGGCTAGACAAAGGCATTTTAAATTCCATATAGTTTTCCAGTTTTTTCTTTTTACCATAAACCGAAACCTCAACAACTTTTATGCTTGAGGCTCCAATATCAACCCCTAAATAATTTTTTGTAAATATACCCATTCTTTTTTACTATCTAATTATTTATGATAGCATAAAAAAATATCAAGCAGGTATGTGGAAAAGAATTAAAAACCAAATTTTGAATTTGCTGTTTCCTCAATTTTGCCTAAAGTGCAATAAAGAAGGTTTTTTGATCTGCCCTGATTGTTTTTCAACAATTGACTTAAACCCTTTCCAATATTGCCCTTTCTGCTCTGTTCCCAACAGGGTAATAAAAAAAGGAAAATGCCAATCTCATCAAAGTTTTAAATTAAACGGAGTTTTTTCAGCTTGTGATTATAAAAATCCGTTAGTTAAAAAAATGATTTTTCTTTTTAAATACGAACCCTATATTAAAAATCTTGGTTTCCCTTTGTCTAATTTAATAATATCACACTTTGCATTAACGCAAAAACAAGGAATTTTTAATTCCTCGGCAAGCTCAAAAAAAGCTCCTTTGGCAACCCCTTCGACTGGCTCAGGACAAGTTTTTATGCCTGTTCCCTTATTTAAAAAAAGAGAAAGAACGCGGGGCTACAACCAATCTGCGGTTATAGCAGAAATTTTATCAGTTGCTTATAAACTGCCTTTTCAAAAAAATAACTTAATTAAAATAAAAAACACCAAAAGCCAAACCGAGTTTAGTAAAAAACAACGAGAACAGAATATTGCTGGCGCTTTTGCAATAAAAAATCCCGCTTTAATAAGCGAGAAAACTATTTTCTTGGTTGACGATGTTTTTACCACTGGCTCAACAATGGAAGAATGCGCTCGCGTTCTTAAAGCCAATGGCGCTAAAAAAGTTTTCGGCATTGTCGTTGCCCGAGAAGGCCTTCGCATTTAACTGCGGGCAACTCGGGTTAAGCAACCGAGGTTGCAAATATTATAAGGATATTTTGGCATGTTTTTGGGCCTCGCTTCAATGTACATGGGTTGGGGTCTGCGCTCCTATATTTTGGCCTTTTCGGCCAAATGAATATAGTCAACAAGCCTATGGCTATCAATTAGTTCTATTGGCTTATCTTGGGCAAATTGCTCGGCTTCAAGCGTAAATTTGTTTGTAGTTATAAAATAACCCTTGCCTTTGGCCAAATGATCAGCAATAGCGCCATAAAAATTACGAACCTCTGGTGAGCCAACCTCGTGTTTTGAGAAGTATTTTTTACATTGAATATAATGCGCTATGCCATCTTTTTCAGCTATCACATCTACTCCTCCATCATGCGAACCACCAGTAACCTTTGTTTTATATCCTAATTTTGAAAACAAATCTGCAATATATTCTTCAAACTCCGTTGGACTCATTCCCCTCAACCAATAAATTAAATCCCTGTCAGACCGCCAAGCTTCTCCAGCTTTAAATCTTTTTGCATTTTTCATTCTCCTAATTTTAGCTGAAACAAGCCACGGTATAACCCTAATTAAAATTAAAACCAAAAAAACCCACCAAAACGATTTTATAAAAAGCCAAACAACCTGAAAAGCTCCTCCAAAAATACTTTTTATCGCTTCCCAAAAATTTATGTTAAACAAATGGCCTGCCATATTTTGAAATTATTATCCTTAACTTAAAAACTTGACCCCAAATCCCCCTTCCTTTTTGCCCGCCTACTTGGGCTTCGCCCCCAAAACTTTTCAGCGGGACGGATTTTTAAATACTTATATTCAGGATGTTGTTATTGTAAATCTTTCTAATAATGTCATCAAGCGGATGTGTTTGAGCATTTTGGGAATAAAAATCGGCTATAACAATTGCATACTCAGCTTTTCCAACACTAAATATTTCCTTGAAAGCATTGCTAATTTTGGCGTGTTTGGCTTTTACTACTTGAATATCTGCAATTTGTTTGCCGGTGATATTTGCAATTTCTTGATTAGAAAAAATATCTTCAATCTCCCCCTTGCTATTTATGACGATATTTTTTGATTTCAAATCGCTGATTAGTTTTGTTGTATCTGACACCTGATAGATTGCCCCCACCTCTAGGCACAACTCCTTACATTTATTTTGTTTGCTCGGATCATCAATAAAATCTCTATCAACAATGGCTGAATAAGGAATGCCGAACGCTTTTGCAATTTTTACATAATTCACAATTGAATCAACAGAATCAAGTTTGATTACGCCAAGATTAATTCGATCAAAATTGCAATTTATACTATTTGGATCGACTGGATTTAACTTTGTTAGCTTATCAAGATTTCCAAACAAGTGTTTTTCTGTTGATCCTTCAATAAAGAGAACTCTGTCGCTAAAAAATATTTCCGCATTATCCTGATGAATAAATCTTCTAAAATGAGTATTGCTTATTGATACATCCTGCTTGATTACGGTTTTCCCATCTATTTTGTCTACCCTGATAATTTCATTTGGTGAAAAATTAGCCGTTAGAGATAAGGAATGTGTTGATACTAAAATCTGAGTATTTTGATCTTTTGATATATTTTTTATCAGTGAGCCTAAATATCTGATTCCGTGAGGGTGTATAAAAGCTTCTGGCTCCTCAATGCAGAAAAGTTTAATTTTTGAACTCTTATTTTTTAACGCCAACTCTAAAATTCCAATAATTATTGCGCTCTGCGTGCCTGTCCCAACGTACTCGATATTAAATTTTTTTGACCCTTCTGTTATAAATATTTCCAAATTTCTCAGTAATTCTGACGGGCTATTATCTTTTGTTAATTGAAAACTTATATCATCAACATACGATACTATTCGTGCTCCTTCGAGTAATTTTGTTTTTTCTGTTTCAAAAACCTGTTGGATTTTTATATTTAGATTTGAAAGATCAGTTTTTATATCGGAATAATGTGGTGAGTTTTCCAAAACCTCTTTCATCAATTGACCATATGCCGTCCATTTAGAAGCTAAAAGCTCATCTTGATAATCTCTTATTGCAGGAACCATTAGCATTTTTATTACTGACTTTCTAGCATCTTCTTTCTTTCTAAAAACATTAAATCCCCAAAGTTTTATTTCAAAAGCGTCCTGACTACTTTCTGATTCTTCGTCCGAATCATCTTGGGGAATATACTCATAGTTTTTTCTGAGTAAAAAAGTAATATCCGCCGTACCGTCACTGATTTTGCTATTTAAAGCCCCCTGCTGTTGTTTGGTAAGGTTTGGAATGGAAAAAATCTGACTCTTGTCTGTTGCGGTAATATCCGAAATTAAGACTTGTATTTCTATCGGCTGACTAGAATCAAAATAGTCATCTTCTTCAAATCTTAAATAAGCAGGATTTTTGTTGCCCAAAACCAAATTTAACGCATTAAAAATGTTAGTTTTTCCTGCATTGTTCTTTCCAACAAGGGCAGAGTGAACAGCCGGAAATAAAATCTCTTGCCCCACAGGGTCGAAACTTCGATAATTTTTTATTACTAGTTTAGTTATTCTCATATAAAACTAACGGCATTAAATTTCCAGCAATTTCCAATTTAAAAAATCATCGGGATTAAGTTCGGTACCTTGTTCTTTGTAATACATCCAACGACCTGAAAAATCTTTTGAATTGGTGTTTGCCACTATTCCACCGAAAATTTCTTTGTGTTTTTTCAAGTAATCTTGCAAACCGTCGCTTTTCTCTCTTGCGTCTTTTATTGTGTTTCCGCTTTTTGTATCAAACAGTCCAAGAGAACCATTTTTTAATCGTACAATGAAATCTACATAAAACGGCTTTTGCTCACCATTTTCAATGTAAAAAACTGCAAAAAATGTTGCGTCTCTATCTCCGTTTTTATACCACCATTCAACTTGATCGGATTTTTCGAGAAATTTAATAAACGCTTCTTCTGTTTTCCATTTATTGTCGTAATAAAACGGTTGCATTGCCGATTTTTTTGTTTTCAGCTCGGTATAATTTCCGCCAAAATTCAACATTTCCGGCAATTCCCAGTCGGCTGTTTTTTGCAATACAATATCTCGCTTTTTTGTTTCGACAATATATTTTTCTTTCGTGCTATCAATAACATTTACAAAACGCTGGATATTTTTCGGGCTAAGAACAATATTGATAATTTCAGAAAAGCGGTCAGAATACTCCATGCCTAAACGCATTTTGAAAAAGTAATAAATCGCTTCTTTTACTCTGCCGATTGATCGGTCTTCGGGATAGAAAGGCGTGAGATTATTGCGAACAAAATAATCATAAAGTTTTTGCAAATCGGTTTCGTTTTTGGTATCAATCTTTGCTTCACCTTTGATTTCTGCATTTGCCAATTTATCAACGCTTTCTGCTTCATAGTCAGAAATCAAAGAAAGCTCTAATTTTTGCCCTTTAGTTTCTATTTTCTTTTCCAAGCCATATTCGTTTGCTTCGTGCAAAAAAAGCTTGATAAACTGCGGACTCAAACGAGTTTTTTCTCTTTGTCGCAAACGATAAACGGATTCCAATTTGATTGGTTTGTAATTTTCTATTCTATCGCTGGTGTAAATCGTTACATAATTTCTGGCCATGTCTTCTTTAATTTCTATATCGGTCAGATTGGTATAGACAAAGCCGTGATTCAAAATCTCTTGTTTATAATGGCCAGTGTCAGGTTCAGGCATACGCATAATCCGCCCGACTGTTTGGACCGAAAATGTCAGGCTCTTCCAATCTCTAAAAAGCACAAGAATTTGCGCTCTTGGGCAATCCCAGCCCAAAGCGATTGCCTGTTTGAAAATTAAAACTTCTGTTTCTTGATCGTTCTTCGCGATATTTTCCAGATTTTCTTTTTCTTCAGATAAGTAAATCGCCAATTTGCCATTTTCGGTAGTCATTTTGTACTTATCTTTCAAAATCCGCACAACTTCATCTTTGATCAAGTCCTCCTGCTGTGTTTTTCTATCGGGTAATTGAATAAGTAAAAGAGGATTGATATTTATTCCTGCGTCTTGGTATGCCTTTGCGATTTCAGCTCTCTTTTTTAACGCTACCTCAAGCACCATTGCATCAGTCCCGTCAGCAAGTGCAGTTCTTAAACTATCACCAGATAAAATGTTTTTGAAATTCGGATTAAGGATGACTGATTTTTTGATCATCCCTTCAATTTTTACATCTTCCAAAGGCACAGCGACAATTTCATCTGGATTTTGAATAATTGGGGTTGCTGAAACTTCAATCGTCAACCGAGGGGCGATATCTGCGATTAAGTCTTGAGAAATATCGCTTGTGGCGTGATGATGACTTTCGTCAATGATTAAAACAATTTCTCGTCCCTCGTCTTTGGTGTTTTCAACAATTTTGCTGAGATAAAACTCTTTTTCATTTTCTTTGACGATAGTATTTTTATCTTTCTTGTTTATGCTTTCCCAATTCAAGAACAAAATTTCATTTTCCGCAATTTGTTTGTCGGCTAAATCCTCAAAATCAGAACATTCAATCGCTCGTGTGTCTTCGTAATACTTTTCCAGTTTTCCCTTGCTTTGGGTGTGTAATTTTCTTGGAGCCGTCCAAATAAACGATAAAGGAGTTTTAATTTCTTTGTCGTCAATAAGTTGCTTCAAAAACTCCGCCGTCATTATGGTTTTGCCAGAACCAGTCGGGGCTTTGAAAATTATTTTCTTTTCTCCGCCTTGAGCCAGCAATTCCTTGCTTCTTGCGAGAAGTTTTTTTATAGCCGTATTTTGATAGTCTTTTAGTTGCATAGTTTTTCCAATTATTTAAATATTCTGCGATATACTCGCAATATTGCTTCTGGTATTGGTGATAATTTTACCTTGCTTTTCATGTCTTCAAACTCCTCGTCAAAAGTATCATCGCCAAGCGAAAACACATAGACGCTGAATTTTCCGTCAATTTTAGCAATTTCTTTTTTGAAATCATCAATCGCCTGATGATCATAAATAATTCCGGTATATCTTTTTTTGTTGCCGAAAATTACATATTGCTCGTTTGATTTAACTTTTTCAAAAGTATCTTCTTTCACGCAAAGCATATCAGTCGCTTTTTTTGTAAGAGCTGTTTTGTTTTTATCCGTAGGATCGGCAGGAACAAAAGCGGTTCTAAAATATTTTAAATTACCTTTCAATCCTTGATATTTCTTTCCGTCAAGTAATCCCTTGTAACCCTTGATAACATTTTCAATCCTCGGATAACACATATCATCAGCTATTTTTGTACCTTCACCGTTGTTGTCTTCATTATTAGTGCATAAAATAAATTTCCTTTTTCCCTTATCAATCTCGTTAAGTTCCATGACGGCATGACCTGTAGTACCAGAGCCAGCAAAAAATCCAGAATAGTTGAATCCTTATTATCATGGATAACTGCTTTTATACAATCCATTACTGCATATACCGACTTAGGATATGGAAATTTTGACTCAATAATATTATTAAGTAATTTTGTTCCGTAAACATTGGCATTATACTTGATTTCAGTCCAAACAGTTTTCCACCTGTAATCTTTCTTCTCTCTTAAAATTTGATATTCTCCTTTAACCTTTTTACAAATCAACTCATCTTTTATATCCTCAACAGTTTCTCTTCCAAAGCGCCATTTGCGCTCAATTCCTTTTTGATCAACTGGGTAAACTTCTATAATACCGTCTTTCTTTATGTTATTTGAACTTTTTGGATGAAAATTATCGAGGCACACTTCGCCGAACCCAATTATATTTTCATCTTTTATATATATGGGATAAAAACAGGTTTTTGCAGCTTCTCTTTTTGAACTTTGTTTGCCCCAATCTCTAAAAGCTGTCGGCGGAACATCATCTCTTGCGATTGTAGAAATATAATTACCATTAAGAGGATGAATAAAATAAGCAAATTCATTAGTGTGTGAAAAATTTTTCCCTTGAATTCCACCGGGGTTATGGATAATTGTTACACAAACGATTTCTTTTTTATTAAATATTTCTTGTAATAAAACTCCTAAGTTTGCCTGTTCGTTTTTATCGATAGTACAAATCAAAACACCATTTCTTTTTAATAGATGTTTGGATAGTTTTAATCTTTTTTCCATAAACGACAACCATTTACTGTGTCGCCATTGATCATTTATATCTACATAGTCATTGTTGTATTTCCAATCTTTTGCACCAGTGTTATATGGTGGATCAATGTAAATGACATCAATTTTGCCTTTGTGGGTGTAATTCAAAACTGAAAGGGCATGATAATTGTCGCCCTCAATTAACAAATTCATCGGTTTATCAGAATCCGTTTTGATTTCTTTGTCTTTGACTTCTTCTAAAACTGGTAATTTTGTTTTGCACTGTTCGACAATATCCTCTAGTTTTTCTTCCCAAACAAGCCCATATTTTTTGCGCTTGCGAAGCTGGTCAATCTCTTTGATCAACTCTTTTCTATCCCAATTTGTATAATCTTTTTTTGCCATAATTTTATTTCATTAAATCATCAAGCGAAACGCCGAGGGCTTTGGCTAGTTTTTCTAATGTATCAACAGTGGGATTCGGGTTTTCGCCTGTTTCTATCTTTACAACCGTATTTAACGCTAAATCAGCTGAATTTCAAAAACCGTCCTTGCTATCGGAGAGGGTGGGGTTCGAAGAGTTTACCCGAAGGCATTGCTCCCTCGCCTGCTGGCTCGGGACAATTCGGGGACGAGTTCTCTCATAGCCCATCTCCAATAAAAATTTATAGGCAAAATGCCTAAAATTTCTTGTTGCGGAGAGGGCGAGATTCGAACTCGCGGTAGCTTGCGCTACAACGGTTTTCAGGACCGTCCCATTAATCCTCTTTGGTACCTCTCCAAAAATTTTACAAATAAACAATTTCGGCATTGTTAAGCTCTGTGTTGTAAGTGGCAATTGTAATGTTATCGGTAATCTTTGACTCGCACAATCCGCTTGTTGACCCTGGGTTCACATGCAATGTTTTCCCTTTCATTTCATTCAAGACAGTATGGGTGTGACCGGAAAACACAGCATCGTATTTTTGAGAATCAATTAACGCTCCCAAGAGCGGCTTTGAGTCGCCATGATATGCAATAAGATTTCTATCATCAATGTTCAACTCAACAGCAACATTATTAAATTCTATATTCCATTTCTTCTTCTCCTGCCTTGTCAAAAAACGATAGATGTCTCCCTCGTTATTGCCCCAAACAGATATTACTTTCGCCTCCAAACTTTCGCAGAAATCCGGCATAAAAGGAGAAACCCAATCCCCGCAATGAATAACCAAGCCAACATTTTTTTCATTAAAAATTTTTACCGCTTTCAATAAATTGATAGCATTATCGTGAGTGTCGCTAATAATTCCTATTAACATAGTTTACTTTTATTTCTATGCGGAGAGGGTGAGATTCGAACTCACGAGTCCCCAAGGGGGACGCGGTTTTCGAAACCGCTCCGGTAAGCCACTTCGGTACCTCTCCATAATCCTCCCCACAAATTTATTGCTATTGTAGTTAAAAAAAGCGGTTTTGTCAAAACAAAACAGACATCCGATGTCTGATAGCTATCAGACATCGGATGTCTGTTTTTGGGTGGACCCAGCGAGAGTCGGACTCGCGACTTCTCTATGCCATAGAGATATTTTACCACTGAACTATGGGCCCTTAGTCCTTTTTCATTATGATTTTATGCCAATTGTCGTATAAATACAAGCCATGGAAAACCATTCCCCCAGCCATACCAATAATTATTTTTGGCAAAGTTTCCAACACTCCCATTGCCCAACAAGACAACAACGCAACCGCCCCCATCAACCAATGATGAAAGTGAATTTTCCATTTGCCAAAATTTAAAATTACAGAATTATTTTTTCCGCTATGGGTAATTTTTTTATGGCTAAAATGCGTGCTGATATAGCCAATCAATATACCCAAAGCAAAAATAGCTGAAAACCACAAAGAAAACAGCAAGGTTGCTGACGGAAAAACAAATTTTTTAAATTTTCCCATGTGCCTTCGACAGGAATCGGACCTGTATCGTCTCGTTAGGAGTGAGAAGTTCTATCCGTTGAACTACGAAGGCCTGCAGGGAAATCATATCAAAATTTTGGCTTATTTTCAATAAAAATTTAGTGTGCTAAAATATATTAAATAAAAATATGAGCCCAATAAAAACCCAATCTCCAATTGTAAAAATAGTAAAAAAAGCTCTACCCTCGATAGTTTCAATCACAATGACCAAAAATTTGGCTGGGCTTGAGTCAATTTTTCAGCTTTCAAAGCAAGCTCCCTTGCCTGTTCCAAAAAAGAAAAAAATAAAAGTGGGCGGGGGTTCTGGATTTATTGTTAGCAAAAACGGCATTGTTTTAACTAACCGCCATGTGGTGGAGGATTTAAAAGCTGATTATGTGATAGTTTTGCATAATGGAGAAAAAGTTAAACCAAAAATATTAGGCATTGACCCAATTCATGACATTGCTATTTTGCAAATCCACGCCCCATCAGCAAGTCCTCGCCTGCAACAAGGTCTTGGGGGACAAGCAGGACAATTTCCTTTTTTGGAAATGGGCAACTCAAGCAATCTTGATTTGGGAGAGCAAGTTATTGCCATTGGCAATGCTTTGGGGCTTTTTAAAAACACGGTTTCTTTGGGTATTGTTTCTGGGCTATCGCGAGAAATTCAAGCTCAAAGCGAACTATCAGACACCGCCGCCAAATTGCGAGGCCTTATTCAAACAGACGCGGCCATTAACCCGGGAAACTCAGGGGGACCTTTAATTGATATTTCAGGCAAAGTTATTGGCATTAACGCGGCTATGGTTTTTGGCGCAGAAAATATTGGATTTGCTTTGCCAATTAATAATGCTAAAAAAGCGCTGGGAGAGCTAAAAAAATATGGCCGAATCCGCCAGCCATTTTTTGGCATTAGATATTTGCAAATCAATAAACAACTAAAAAACCAGTTTGATTTGCCAGTAGATTTTGGGGCTTTAGTTATTTCAGAGCCCGAACTTCCTTTGGGAAAAAGCAAAGCTGTAATTGCTGGCAGTCCAGCTGAGCGAGCTGGGCTTAAAGAATCTGATATTATAGTTGAAATTTCTGGCCAAAAAATAACGCCTGAAATTTCTGTTAATGATATTTTAGGGGACTTTAGAGTGGGGCAAAAATTGATTTGCAAAATTTTGCGAGGGGGCAAAGAAAAAATAATTAGCATCATATTAGACGAAAAAAGTTTATAAATTATTTTGCAACCTCTTCTTGCTTTAAAACAAAACCAGCCAACTCGCCTTGCCGTAGTTTTCGGCGGAGCGCAGGTCGGCTGGTTTTGTTTTAAATATTTTCTGGGCGGCTAGTCGGGTTTGAACCGGCGATGGCTCCTCCACAGGGAGCAGTGTTACCGCTACACCATAGCCGCCATGCTCGACATATCAAAATTTCGAGTGTGTCCCCGGGAGGAATCGGACCCCCATCTAAACTTTAGAAGAGTTTCGTTCTATCCGTTGAACTACGGGGACATACGAAAACTATGCTGTGATTTTAATGCAAAAACACCTATTAGTCAACGCTAAACTATTTACTTTGAGTGGTGGTGGCAGAAGATGAAGTTGCGGTTGTTTGAATTTTTGGGCTTGAAAAACCAAAAAATATATCTGGATAGTTTATATTTTTTATGGCGCTTGACTCTTCTTCTTGTTTCTCCCAATCTGCAACAAATCTATCTAAGGCATTTTTATTCAAAACAAGCAAAGATTGGGGTTTGTTGTCAATTGCGGGAAATAAAACTAACTGCCAGAATAAAATAAAAGCAATTATTAAATTAATAAAAAAGAAAAAAATAAATAAATACGCTGGCTTGTTAAAAAGTTTTTTAATTGCTTTTTGAGCGCTATTTTTTATACTATTTGGCAATATTGTGTTCATTGTAAAAATTGCTTTTAATTTATTGGGCGGGAGAAAGATAGTTTGAAAATGTTTTAAAACTCAAATTTAAAATAACCTGCCCTATTTGGGCATCCTCTGCGCCGTAGAGTTTGTTGTTTGCGCTTATTCTGCTAACATCCACCTGTTCAACTTTTATAAGCCAAGGACTTCCTTCTACCTTCTTTAAAAATGCTAAAATATTGGGAAATCCGCCGGTTAAAGTTGCCATAAATCCCATTGTTAGCCGGCTTCCTTTTTGCTCGGAAACCCTCTCTGCGGAAGACAAAGAAATTTTTAAACCCTGATTTAACGCTTCTTGTTCTAAAAATTCTATAAACTCAATCGGCGCTTCTTGAGAAACAAAACTTGAATCAAGCTTATTTATTTTTTGCTGATACTCCAAACTGCTATTCTGAAAATCGCTCAAGGCCTTAATTTGGCTTTCCAAAAAAGATAAAGCGCTTTTTTTGGTTGCTAAATTTTTGGAATCAAAAGAAAGCTGAGAAGAAAGAGGAATAATGCCCAAAAAAATTACCAGTATCAAAAATGCGATAAAAACCGCTATATCAATTTTAATTTTTTGTTTGGCTGTTGACATACTTGATTATTTACTATCGGGAAAATACTTAAAATCCACTGTGAAATCCGCGTTAGTTGGCTTCACCCAAGAAGACGGGGCAAAATAAACATCTTGAAAAGATTGTTCTTGGTCAAGAGATTTTTTAAAAAGAAAAAGAATTTCTCTGGTTTGGGCCACCCCGCCTATTTTTACATCTGCAAAAAAGCTTCTCTTTATTTGTTTTGTTTTTTCATCCTCTATGTCTTTAAAATTATTTTTAAAAGAAAAATATTGCAAATAAATATTTCCGGGAACCAAAGAGCTAATTTTTTCTAAAACATCCACACAAGAAACTTGTTCATTTTTTGTGCTGGAAATTTTATATAAATTTTGATTGGCTGCGTCTATCTGCTTTTTTAAAACTTCAAATTGAGGTTCTTTCATTTGCTGTTCTGATATGGCTATTTTTTCGTCTATTGCAATATTTTTAACTGAAACATAAAAACGAAAACCAAAAATAACACCCATTAATATGCATAAGTTCACTCCCAAAAAAACTAAAATCAAGCTTATTTTTTTTCTTAAGCTTTCGTTTTTTATTTCCTCTTTTTGGGCTGGAGGTAAAAGGTTGGTTGCCATAAAATATAGCTTTATTCAACTCCGCGTAAAGCAGCTCCAATGGCTGTGGCAAACCCCAAGGCCTCGCTACTCTTTAAACTTTGGGGTAATTTTTTCTCAGATAAATTAACTAAAACATCTGCTTTTTCAATCTCTATTCCAAGTTCAGAAAATAAAAATTCTGTTATTCCTTTTAAATTTGCTCCTTCTCCGCATAAGTAAATTTTTTTAAGCGATTTTTTATTGTCAAACTCTTGACATTTAATTGAGTGAGTTCGGTAATAATCAATATAGTGTTTTATCTGCTCTGCTACATCATTTAAAAAAGGAATCATGGCCTCGTAAACTTCTTTTTTTCCATTTAAGCCCTCTTTAATTTTTATTTCTTCAGCCGCTTCTTCTGAAATTTCAAAAAATGTGGCAATGCTTTTCGTTAATTGTCTAGAAGAGGCCTGAATGGTTGAAGTAAATCTTAAATTTCTTCCAGCAAAAATAGCTAAAGTTGTTCTTGTTTCCCCAAAATCAACAATTAAAAAGGGAGAATAAAAAAAATCTTTTTCGGTAATCGCTCTTGCGATCGCAAATGATTCAACTTCCATTGCTAATAAAAAAAACCCAGCTTCATTAAAAATATCAAGGTATTTATCCACTGTTTCCTTGGGACAAGCTGACAAGATAACTTCTTGACACTTTGCCAATTTGGCGGTTGTTTCCACTTTTTCAAAATCATAATAAACCTCAGAAAGAGGAAAGGGTATCACATTCTCAGCTTCAAATGCCACCATAGAAGAAAGCTTTTCTGATTCTTTTAAAAGTGGCAACTTTATAATATCAACAAAAGATTTTTCCTCGGGCAAGGTAATAACAGCTTTTTTAAAATTCCCCCTTTTTTCTTTTTCTAAATTTTGAAATGCTTTTTGAATTGCTTGGGCAACTAATTGCTCGTTTTTAATCTCGCCTTTTTCAATCGCGCCTTTTGCAATGTCTTGCTTTTTAAGCAAAACCACCCTGGTTTTTTTGCCTTGCTTTTCTATAAGCGCAAATTTTATTGATAAATCGGAAACATCAACCCCTATTGCTCTTTTTTTAAAATTTATAAATCCCATTATTTTTGACTTTTGATTTATTGTTTAATATTCTTCTTCCCAATGATCAACAATAATTACCGGTGAATAAGAAGCCACCCCAAGAGTATCAACAATAATATTACTTTCTAAGTATACATTAAAAGGTTGCCAAACGCTTGAAAAATCGATTTTTCTGGCCACAATCCCTCCGTGAATTTCAACTGGAGCTAACACCGAAGACACGGTCATTTGGTCTCCAGAATAAATCAATCCATTAACAAGCAAGCTCTGAGTTCCCACTCCAAAAGATCCCCCTATAGAAAACTTTCTCTTTGTCAATAATCCAGAAGGTAATCCGCTACCCGGACTAAAAACACTCACTTTTGAAAAACCGCATCTAATAAAAGGCCACTCGGTCCTTGTCCAGCAATTATCCTGTCCTAAATTTATGTCTCTATCACAAGCTAAAACTCCATTGATGATTATATCTTGCCCTGCTCTTATATTAACATCTCCAAGAACATAAATCACAGCCCCAACGGGAAAAACAATTAAAGGATAATTATTCCACATCGCTTTTTCAAACTCGCTTGTGGTAAAAACACAATTGGTTTTTCCATCGCTTCTCAAAGAGCTACAATTGCTAATTCCTGCTCTTGACAAAAAAGAATTAACGCTTGCTGAATCAAAATCAACAGGAGGCATTTCAATATCTGTTGGGGGGCATTCAGTTGCTGAATCGCATCCTGGCTGGCATATATTTTTTGCGCAAGTATCAGCTGAATTTAATTGAGAAGAACCATCAATTGAAACATTGCCTCCAGCCAAAGTCTTCTCGTCAACATAAACCCTGCTTAATGTTTTTACCTGCAAAACATTCTGCACCAGCATATTGCCATCGTGTATTCTTAAGGGGTTTGTGAGGGTAATGTTTGCGTTCCCGCTTGCCCCCCCCGTGAAAATGCCATACTCAGAAACCGGATTTCCCATTGCCTTAAAAATTTTTACCCTCACAACACGCTGGGATTTTTTAGTGGGGGAGATATTAATAAAGGCCTGCGAGATAATTTCTGCTTTAGCGCAACCCAAATTGTTAATTGTAATTTGATATGTTCCATTGCTAAAAATCCCTCCTGTTCTTTGATAAAAAGGTATTGACCAAGACGAGCAATTTGGATCGGCTATGGTTGGCAATGTTTCAAAAGCGCTTTTCCACGAGGAGTCATTTTTTAGTTTAAAGATCGCTTCTTGAACGCCTGCTTCAGCTAAATAATAAGTTTGGCTAGCATATTTTTGGTTATCAGCCATTTGAACGCCTGTTAAGCTAAAAGAAATAAAATAAGTAGATAAAAAAACCATTAACCCTAAAACTAAAATAGCCACTAATAAAGCGCTCCCCCCTTCCTTGTGGTAAATTTTAAAATGTTTATTGAGTTGTCTTTTATAAACCATTTGAAACTCTTCTGTAGAATTAAAAATTCCGACCAAAAACATTTGTTTGAAAATCCATTTGTTCATTTAATTTTTGAAGTTTTAAATAAATATTTATATTTCCCGCTCCCCAAAATTTAATTTCTTGAACAAACTCCCCAATAACTCTATCTTCTAAGGGACAGCCATGGGCCTGGGTTGAAACGCCATCAACCATTTGAGTATCGTTCCATTTAAAATATGCTAAGCAAGATAAGCAGTTGTCAAAACAATAAACTTTATATTGGCGGTTAATTTCGCCCGCGCTATCTGAAACATAATATCTAATATAATAATAATCACTGCCCAAATAGCTATAAGGAGAAGGAGTGTGGCCGTCTTGAAATTCTATTTCATTTGTTGGGGGAGAAGAAGGATTGTCTGGTGTTTGGGGTAAAACAGTGACTATTTCTTGAGTTTGCCTTAATTCTCTTGATATTCTTTCCAAAACTACTCTAGCGTTTTGCAAAATTTCTGCTTTTGTTTCTGTTTTTTGATAAAACTTTTGAGAGGTAAAATAAATAGTAAAAATTAAAACCACAGCTATTGCAAAGATAGCCATTGCCACTAACACCTCAACAAGAGTAAATGCTTTTTCTATTTTCATTTTTCAGCAAATAAAGTTATTAGTTTTATTTCTTTGCTTCCAATTCGTAAAGGCGAATTCCATGAAACAGCTACTTCTATTTTTTTAAAAGTGGTAGCTGAAGCGCTTTCTTCTAAATTTGAATTAATAAAACTTATTTTTGTGGCACGCGAAAACTTTTCAAACGGAGTGGGCAATGAACCATCAACAACAGTTCCAACAGACAGCTCAGAAAACGACTTTGAAAGTAATTCTTCAATTTTTTCTTGGCCACATAAAGTCGCTTGAGTCTCAAGCTGGGTATTTTTTTCAACGCTAAAACCAGATGGAAAAACTTGTAAAACAATTACCAAACCAATGCCAATCACCCCCAATGCCATTATTGACTCTATTAAAGTAAACCCCTTTATTTTTATATCAGTATAATTAGTATGCATTTATATGTTTGCATTGCGCTAATTTTGAATTTTAACAAAACCAGATGGCTTAATGTCTATTATTTTTGTTTGGCCATTAGCGTTAGTCAAACAAACCGACCCAGAATAAAGCGCAGATCCATAGGGATTAAACTCTGCTCTATTTTCAAATAACCCTGTTATCCCGCAAAAAACAACATTAGCTGGTAAATTTTTTACAGACAAAATAACAGTTCCCGCATTTATTTTTTCAAGTTGATATTGGTTGTTTGAAATATTAAAAAAAATTCCATGATTAATTTGCTCAGTAACCGCAAGTTGTTGAACAGACCGCAAATCAGTTGTTAAGCTCCGAGCAATGGCGCTCAAAGCTAACGATGGCTGATATTTTATAAAACCAGCCCAAGAAATTCCGCTTAAAATCAAAACAATGCCAATTGCCACCATTATCTCTATTAAAGTAAATCCCTTGTTATTTGTTGTTTGTTTTATGTTATTTGTCATTTTACTCCTTCCATTATGCTAAACATTGGCTGCATCATTGAAACAGCAAAAAATCCAACTGCGCCCCCAACACACATAATTAAAAGCGGTTCAATTATTGAGGAAAGCCGTTGGGTTGAAGCGCCAACCTCCTCTTCTAAAAATTCAGCTAACTTCTCTAAAATATCTGGAGTTTCGCCGGTTTCTTCTCCAACCTCAAGCATTTGCACAATCATTGGCGAGAAAATATTTTGATATGCCTTTAAAGCTTTTGAAAGCTTTTCCCCTCTTTCAACGCTTTCGGCTGAATTTTTTAAAGCGTCCCTAAAATAAAAGTTCCCCAAAGACCCAGAAGCAATAACCAACGCCCTCACAATTGGCACGCCAGATTGCAACAAAGAGCTTAAAGTTCTTAAAGTTAAAGCCGAATTTGTTTGACGGACTAATTTTGAAATAATAGGTATTTTCAACCATATCGTTGACTTTATCTTCCCCCCTTTTCCGCTTTTTAAAAAAAAGAACATCCCAGCAATAAAACCAAAAACAACTAAAATTACAAGGATCCAATGATTAATTAACAGGTCAGCAAAACCTAAAATAATTTTAGTGGTTATTGGCAATTGAACGCCCATTTCTGTAAAAGAGGCCTTAATTTTTGGCACAGCAAAAATCATCATAAAAATTCCAATCCCAAAAACCATTATCAAAACCATTATTGGGTAAACCATGGCCGAAGCTATCTTGGACTTTAAATCATGCTCTTTTTCCATCTGCTTATTTAAGGTTTTTAAAGCGTTTTCAAGTTTCCCGGTTTCTTCTCCCACCTTTATGGTTTCTTGAAAAATAACAGGAAAAACTTTAGGGTAGTGACCTAAGGCCTCAGCTAAACTCTCTCCTTTGTTTACCTCTCCTGAAAGCTCTGTTAAAACATTTTTAAACATTTTTGAGCGAGTTTGCTGTGATAATATCTCAAACGCCCTCACCAAAGAAACGCCTGTTTTTACCATTACTCCAAGATTTCTCACAAAAAACAATTTTTCAGTTAAGGGAACTCCAAATAAGTTATCTAAAAAATTAATTTTTAATTTGCCGGGAAATTTCTCGTTTTTGTTTTTACCCTCTTTGTTTCCCTCTTGATTGGGGTTGTTAGTTGATTGGCTTGAAATTAAAAAATACCCCTGGCTTCTTAAATTTTGAGCCAATTGTTTCTCGTTTAAAACCTCCAAATATCCTTCTATATCCTCGCCTTTTAAATTTTTAGCTTTGTAAAAATATTTTGGCATATTAGAAATTCTTATTTGAACGGCGAGCTTGAGAGTCGTGAAAAGCTGGGGTGGCTCCGAGTATAAGCGCGACCCCTTTAATGAGGGTTTTTATCAAACCCCAGTGAAGTAAAATTTGATTACAAATTTTAATTTTGAATTTATTAAAATTTAAAATTACTTCACAGGGTAAATTCGCGTTATAAAATTTTCAGCGCTTGATAGCTTGAAAATTTTAACGCTCATTTATTCTGTTATCACCCTTAAAATTTCTTCCACGCTAGTTTGCCCCCGAGCGGCTTTAGCAAAACCATCAGCAAACATTAGTCTCATGCCAGATAAAACCGCTTGGTTTTGTATTTCATCAGCCGATGATCCTTTTTGTAAAAGCGATCTTATGGCCTCATCAACATTTAAAACTTCATAAATGCCCACTCTGCCCTTATATCCGTCTGGCGCTTCTTTTGTTGTTTTTGGTTTATAAAAAGGAATTTCCTTGATTGACTGACCTGGTTTTGATATTTTTTCTTCTTCTAAAACCTTGTTAATTGTTTCTATGTTGCAATATTTTGAAAGATTTTTTAAATCAGAATCCTGCAAATAATATTCTTCTTTTTCCTCTGTTAAACGCCTCACTAATCTTTGAGCAATAACCACATTAAGAGTTGAAGCCAACAAAAATGGTTCCACTTTCATGTCAACAAGCCGAGGAATAGCCCCAGCGGCCGAATTTGTATGCAAAGTAGAAAGCACCAAATGCCCTGTTAAGGAAGCGTTGATAGCTAAACTGGCGGTTTCATTATCTCTAATTTCTCCAACCATTATAACATTTGGGTCTTGCCTCAATAACGATCTAAGCCCTGAAGCAAAAGTTAATCCAATAAGCGGATTTACTTGCGTTTGATTAACTCTGGGCATTCTATATTCAATTGGATCTTCCACGGTGGAAATATTAACGAACGGCTTGTTTAATATCTCCATCATTGAATAAAGCGTGGTTGTTTTACCAGAGCCAGTTGGTCCTGTAACTAAAACCATTCCAACTGGTCTATTTAGGGCTACTTCAATTTTTTCTAATGCATCCCCGGTTATGCCAAGCTGTTCTAATGAAAGGCCTTTGGTTGTTTCGGGTAAAAGTCGCATTACTATTTTTTCACCATTAAAAACCGGCAAAACCGAAACCCTAACCGAATATTTATATTCGTTTGTTTCAATTTTAAACCTTCCATCTTGAGGAAGCCGGTGTTCATCAAGCTTTAAGTTGCTTAACACTTTTATGCGAGCAACAATTCCCGATTTGGCGATAACTGGCAATGTCATAGCATCATGCAAAATACCGTCTATTCTGTATCTAACCAAAACCTCGTTTTCCATTGGTTCAATGTGGATGTCAGAAGCGCCTTGCAAAATGGCGTGCTTTAATAAAGTGTCAACAATTTTAATTATTGGCACTTCTTGAGCTTTCTTTTCCAAATCCGACCCAGCTTCTTCATTTTCGCCCTCGCTGTCTTGAATATTTTTTATTTCTCCTGTTTCTTGCTTAATTATATCTCCAAACTCAGCTTGCAAGCTTTCTTGATATTGGCTTAAAGCGCTTTTTATACTTTCTGGACTTGTTAATCTGGGAAGTATTTTTAAATCAGACTTTTTTTTGACAAACTCTATTGTTTTTAAATCTTCTGGATCAAGCATTGCCACTTCCAAATTCTTGCCCTGCTTTCTAAAAGCCACAATATTGTGAGTCCTGGCGATTGGCTCTGGAATAATTTTTAAAATATCAGCCAATATTTTATCTTTTTCTAAGTTAACAAAAGGAATGCCCAAAATATAGGCCTTTAAACGAATTAAATCCGCTTGCGTTATTAGTTTGTCAGCAAT
Organism: Minisyncoccota bacterium; assembly: GCA_028718785.1. Lineage (GTDB taxonomy): Bacteria > Patescibacteriota > Minisyncoccia > Minisyncoccales > CG1-02-41-26 > STD1-80. The sequence goes on along the minus strand of JAQULB010000003.1, from coordinate 84,779 downwards.
CAAAACATCTTCAACGCTTTCTTTGGATTTTTCCGCTTTTTTAAAACAATTATCAAACTGCTTTTCGTTAACTAATCCAGAACTTACTATAAAGGCCTTTAATTGTTGGGGTTCAACTTTCATGTCTTAGAAGTCGTTAATGAATGAAATGAATTTACGAATTCTTAGATCCTGTTAAACGCTCTCTCATAAAGCGTTTAATCGGGATATTCCTTAAGTCGTTAATGAATGAAATGAATTTACGAATTCTTACACCCCGTGGAGTAGAAATTTTCAGAGAAAATTTCTGTTTTAAATTTTTTTACTAAAAATTTAAAAATACTCCACAGAGTTAACCAGCTCTAATCTCGTCTATCGCCTACTGGCTCTGACTCGATAAGACCTGGTTAACTTTTTCTAATATTTCTTTTAGGGTATAGTTTGATTTCACCAAGTATGTTTTAGCGCCCATTTCTAAAACTTTTTCCACATGCTCTATTCTTTCAAGATTAGTTAAAATAACCACTGGGATATCTTTTGTTATTGGGTCGTCTTTTAATGCCTGAAAAACATCTAACCCGTCTTTTTGGGGCAAAACTAAATCTAAAATAATCAAATCCGGCTTTTCTTTTTTTGCCAATCTTTCGCCTGCTTCACCATCTAAAGCGCTCAAAACCTCAAAACCAGCTCCGCGGAAAGTGTCTCCTAAACTTTTTTGCAAAGCTCCCTCATCTTCAATTAGTAATATTTTTTTCATGTTAGAAATCGTTAATGAATGAGTCCGATTAAATAATTTCGCTTTCAGCGAAATTGCCCGAAGGACATTTAACTAGGCGAGTGAATTTACGAATTCTTACACCCTGTGGAGTAATTTTAAATTTTTAGTAAAAAATTTAAAATATAAATTTGCAGAGCAAATTTATACTCCACGGGGTAAGTCCTCCGTAAATTTCAAGCTTCGCCTCATTCAGTAGAATGACCTACTGGGTTGACGGCTCGCTTTCAATAACGGATTACTTAATTGGCAAACTAAACCAGAATGTTGAACCCCTATTTTCTTTTGAAAAAAAACCTACTTCTCCTCCTGTTTTTTCCACAATTCTTTTGGCAATATGCAAGCCCAATCCAGTTCCTCCGGTTTGTTTTTTAAAACTGTTATTTGAACGGAAAAATTTTTGAAAAACAAACTTTTGGTCTTTTTTTGGCACACCTACCCCATTATCATGAACTTCATAAAAAACTTTTTTCTTTTTTTGGTAAACTTTTACGCTCACTTCACCCCCTCCTTTCGTATATTTTATAGCGTTATCAAGAAGGTTTTCCATTACTTGTTCAATCCATAAAGGATCCGCTAAAACCTTTAAAGAGTGGTCTGCTGAAAAAATCATTAACTTAATATTGGAAGCTGTGGCAAAAGGTTTGAATTTTTGGATAAGTTTTTGGGCAATATTTTCTATAAACACCTCTGACTTTGATAAAGGAAAAGAGCCACTTTCAATTTTTGCCACAGTTAAAAGGTTGTCTATTAAATCATTCATTCTATCGGAATTCTCTTTTAAAATATCGTAATACTCTTGCTGTTGTTCTTTGGTTTGAGTCATTTTAGCTGAATTTAAAAAATCCAAAGAAAATTTTATATTTGTTAAGGGCGCTCTTAACTGATGGGAAACAATGTGGATAAATTCGCTTTTTAGTTTTGAAGCCTCAGCCATTCTTTCAAAGCTGTTTGTGATAATAAAGTTCATTATTAACAAAAAAGCTCCCACTCCCAAAACCAGCAAACTTACAATTGATGGATCTCCAACGCGAAGAGTTGTTAAAAAATAAGTAACTATAATGGCAATTATAATAACAATACCCATTACCAAAAATAAAAACTGCGGACATTGCCAAAGAGAAACGCCATATTTTTTACAAGATGAAACAGGGTTGAGAGAGTCTAGCATGTTAGAAATCGTTAATGAGTGAGCGGCGATTAGCCACGAGTGAATTTACGAGTTCTTACACCCTGTGAAGTAGTTTTAAATTAGTAAATTTAAAATTAAGATTTGAGAATAAATTTATCAATATTACGCAAGAGAAAAAATAATTAAATACTTAAAACGAAACACTTTTTGAAAAATCCTCAAATCTTACTTCACGGGGTAAGTAATCCGTAAATTCAAGCTTCGCTCAAAAGCTCGCTTTCATTAACGGATTACTTATTATACCACAATCATTTTATCAACGGGTGTTGATAAATACCCAAAAATCCGCTAAAATCTAATTGTTTAACTCGCCTTCGTCCTTCGACAAACTCAGGACTATGGCGTGGCGAGAACGGGGTATAGTGCAACGGCTAGCACGAGTCTTTTGGGAAGATTTAATCTCGGTTCGAATCCGAGTACCCCGACGCGGGTGTCGTATAACGGCTATTATCTCACTTTTCCAAAGTGATGACACGGGTTCGATTCCCGTCACCCGCTCATGAGAATCAATCAAGAATTTTTCAACAAAATCTACCCTACTCTTTCGGAATTAAAAAAAATAATCGGCCCAAATTTCATAATTTTTGGTTCAGCTCCTCTTTATCTACTGGGAGTTTTAGATTTTAATCAAGAAAGCAGATTAAACGATATAGATATCGCTATAAGAGATGAAGAAATAGTCGCGCCCAACGCTCAAATTGTTTTGTTTCATGAAGATCCAAGGCAAAAACTTTACAAATTATCAATAAATAATATTAACGTGGATATTGGGGGGCCTTGGCCAGGGCAAGAAGAATACTTTGAAAAAATATTCAAAGACCCTGTTATTGTTGATGGTTTCAAATTTGCCAATCTAAACATCTGCCAAGAATGGAAAGAACTAATGGTTGGAAAATATAACCGAGAAAAAGATAGATACTATCTGCAAAAAATTAAAGAATTTAAAAAATAAAACAAAAAATCCCCTTCGACAAGCTCAGGAGATTTTTTGTTTTTACACTGGTAAGACCGGTGTAAATCTATTTTCAAGCGAAGTGAGAGCAATGAAAACTTTTTTTTCATTGCCGAACAAGCGCAGAAAATATAGGGTTAATTCCCTCTATTTCACAGCGTCTTTTAAGCCCTTGCCTGCTTTAAATCTTGGAACTCTTTTAGCGGCAATTTTTATAGTGGCGCCTGTTTGAGGATTCCTGCCCATTCGAGCAGCTCTTTTAGAAACAGTAAAAGTGCCAAAGCCAGTTAAAACAACATCGTTGCCAGCTTTTAATGTTTTTTCAATTTCAGCCAAGACAGCGTTTAAGCCGTCTCCCGCGCATTTTTTTGTGCATTCGGTAACCTTTACCATTGCTTCAATAAGATCGTCTTTTGTAATTTTTGTCATATATAAATTATAAAATTAAAGAAATATTTCACGACCTTTTCTTATAGTAAAATTTACTACAAGATTAAATTCCAATGATTATAAGCATTATATCAATAAACACACGGAAAAAGCAACCCATACTTATACCAAAAATATAAAAACACCTAAACCCTAATAACTAATTCCAAATAAAATGTCGAAATAAAAATATTCAACAATAAATCTTTTTGACATTTGGCATTTTATTAGTCATTTTACTTACCTCGCGTATTCTATAACTCTGGTTTCTCTAATAACTGTTACTTTAATTTCACCTGGATAATTTAATTCTTCTTGAATTTTTGTGGCCACATCTCTGGCAATTTTATAGGCCTCTAAATCTCCCACTTCTTCTGGTTTTACAAAAACTCTCACCTCTCTTCCCGCTTGAATGGCATAGGCCTCAGAAACCCCAACAAAACCAGTGGCTATGTCTTCTAATTCTTTTAATCGCTTTAAGTAATTTTCAACTGTGTCTTTTCTGGCTCCAGGCCTTGCCCCAGAAACCTGATCAGCTGATTGCACAATAACCGCTTCAATGCTTTCTGGCTCGTATTCTTCGTGGTGAGATTTCATTGCGTCAATAACCGCTTTTTCAATATGAAATTTTTCTAAAACCTTAATGCCGATATCCACATGAGAGCCCTGCACTTGATGATCTAAGGCCTTTCCAATATCGTGTAAAAGCCCGGCTTTTTTAGCCACTTTAACATCCACTCCCAACTCTTCAGCTAAAATAGCGGACAAAAATGAAACTTCCAAAGAATGCATTAAAACATTTTGGCCATAACTTGTTCTAAAATGCAACTTACCCAAAAGCTCAACAATTTTTGGAGGCAAATCCAAAATGCCTGTTTCAAAAACCGCTTTTTCTCCCGCCTCTTTTACTTGAGCCATTATTTCCTCCTCAGCTTTTTTAACCTGCTCTTCAATTTTAGCTGGTTGAATCCGGCCATCTTTAATAAGTTTTTCTAAAGCCACTTTAGCCACTTGCCTTCTTATTGGATTGAATCCAGAAATTAAAACAGTTTCCGGGCTATCATCAACCACCACCTCAACTCCGGTTAACTTCTCAAATGTTTTTATATTCCGCCCCTCCTTGCCAATAATCCTTCCTTTAACTTCATCTGAAGGCAAACTTACAGTGGTTGTGGTAATTTCTTGAGCTTGACTTTGAGCATTGCGCTGAATAGCTGTAGATATCATTTCTTTAGCTAAGTTATTAAATTTTTCATCGCCCTCTTGCTTGAGTTTATGCATTCTTTCTACAATATCTTTTTCGTAGACACCCTCTGCAATTTTAATAATTTCTTCTTTGGCTTTTTCCTGAGAAAGCCCAGCCACTGCTTCTAATTTTTTATTGGCTTGTTCTTCTAAAACAACTAACTTTTCTTTTAGTTCTCTTACTTTTTTTACTTTATCTGAAAAAATATTCTGTTTTTCGTCAAAAGCGGAAAGTTTTTCGTCAAGAGTTCGTTCTCTTTTTAAAATTAACCTTTCTGTTGCTAAAACCTCTTTTCTTCTTTCATCTGCCTCTTTTTGGGCTTCTTGAATTGTTTGATTGGCCTTTTCTTTGGCCTGAGTAATTAAGACCTCTGTTTCTTGTTTTGTTTGCTCTACTTTTTTTTGTAGCTTGGCTTCAATTGTTCCTTTGCGTTTTTTAGCTATTGACTGACGAGCGTAATATCCCAAAAAGCTTCCAAGACAAAATACAATGAATCCCCCCACTATCAGGTAAATTAATGTCATAAATTTTAAAGTTATTTAACATAACTCATATTCTAACAAAAAAACGCGTTTTTGACAAGCCATAAATGGCGTAAAGAAAAAACGCGTTTTTTAATAAAATTATTTACCACTACTGGGGCAAAACTTCCTGATATTTTGGCAATGGTAAAATAACATTAATATTCTTAATTATAGAACATTGTCCAGAGGGCCCAAGATCGTCAGTAATTTGCAAAGTTATGGGTTGATTGCTCCCAGTTGTTGAAAATTTCACTTTTGGATTAGCAGTTGTGTTGCTTCCAGTTACAAATACAATACCTGGGGGAAATGTCCACAAAAAGTTAGCTCCAGTACATAAAGGAGCGCTCGCTCCATAACACACACTGGCATTGTTAAAGCAAACTCCGGCTTGTTGCATGGAACAAAATTGAATTTCTTGGTCTTTTACAATTGTTAAGGGAGTCCATGTAAAGTTTGGAGTGGGGGAAGCGTGAATTGGAGTGGTAAAGTTAACGCCATAAACCCAATCAGAAGCGCCACCATTGCTGTCCCACACCATAATACGCCATTTATATGTTCTATTATAGGCAAGTCCGCTTGGCGCTAATAAAATTTGCTTGCTTTGTGTTGAAGAATCAATAATGCCCGTGTCAACCTCTTCTGTCCCAGCCACCCAAGATCCATTGGTTGTTTTAACTATTTGTATTTGATATTTACTTTGCGTATCGCCATCTGCGTCGCCAAAATTCCAATAAAAATTATAAGCTGGATTAGAACACACATTAACAATAGCTGGATTGGGATTGGGGAGAGAAGAGCCGGGGGGAATGGGTGGAACAACAGGAATAGATGGGTCAACAACAACTATTGGCTTTACATTCATAACAAAAGTGGTTGTTAATTTATAATTATTTGAAGCGCATCGGTTATTATTTTGACAAGAAGCGCTCACCAACCCTGCGGTTACATCTCCCCAAGCATACCCAGAAAATTCGCCTGTTCCCTTGTTTATTACAAACCCATAATTTGTTCCTTTTAATTTTAGCCAATCCCCGGTTGTTAAAAACTTTGCCCAGCCAGAAACAACTCCTGTGGCTTTATCAACCTCCGCTCGACAAACGCCAGATGGGCAACCAGTTAAATCCGCTTGGTTAAACGAAATCCAGCCCACATGCTCTGACCATGCATACCCAGAAAAAATTCCTGTTGTTCCATTATCAGCGATGTTTAGTCCATAATTTGGAATAACTGTTCCAGACACTGGACAAGCAGGGGGAACACCTTCAGAAATCCCGTCATTGTTTGTGTCGCAGTTGCTTGAATTAGCGCTAATCCAGCCAATAAGGTCTGACCAAGCAAACCCTTTAACATTTTGCCCAGCGCCTGCTTCTGCTATTCTTGTTTTGTTTTCGTAAACCAAAAAACCAACCAATAAAACAACTCCAATCAACAATGGCAAAATTAAAAATTTTTTGCTTAACATAAAAAAAATACTATTCAGTAGTTTTTGAATTTTGAATGCTTTTGGCTGTGAACTCGCTAACATTTCTTAAGTTAATATTGCCTTCAACCACTACACTATCGCTAATTTTTAAATCAACAAGGTCTGTTTTTTTAGCCAAAATTGGCTTGCTTGCATCCTCTGCTGAAATGCTTTGGGGCATTTCAATATTAGAAAAAATGGTGGAGCTGGCCACAAAAACCAAAAAATCTTTGTCTTTGCTAAAATCGTTTTGAGTTTGCAACGCTTTAATTTGAAAACTATTTTCTGTTATGTTTGTTATTTCTCCCACAATTGAAAAAACCGGAGATAGCTCTGCTTGTTTTTGTTTGTTCTGAAAAATAAAAAACCACACAACAGAACAAATAATCAAAATAGTAAAAACAAAAAGTATAATTTTTTTATAATCAATTGTCATAATATTTAAAATTTGCAATTTAAAATTATTCTATGGCGCCTTTCTCCAGGCCTTAATGCCAAAAGGCGTCATCACCCGAACAGGTGAAGCATTGGGGTCGTTTGTTTCCACTAAAAAAGCGGCCTTGTCGGTGCCATTTGGCATGCGGGTTTTAATAGTGCCTTTGTTCCATGATAAAGCATCTGCCACAGAGATTAAAGCTAATTTTAAAACAGAACCCCCGGGCCCATAGGTTCGCAAACTATAAAGAATGGGTGGCTCTGGAACAGGCAAGGTGGAACAGTTTACAGGTCCGGTTTCAGCAGACAAATCCCCTTCTTGATTGCGGGATTTAGCAAAAAAAGTGTAAGCAGTATTCGGAGTTAACCCTAATAAATACCAATAAACGCTTTGGCTGTCTTGAGAATAACCAATACTTGATTCGCGAAACACAATACCAGAGCTTCCCACTGTTAAATTAACAAAAGGCCCAACTGCTTGTATTTCCATTGAATCTTGCGCTTCATTTGAGCATCTAATTTCACTTGGGGACAGCATTGAAGTAGCCCCGTCAGCCAATGACAAGCCCGAACATCCATTAACATTACAAGCAGAAACTCCAAGGCCATACATTGTGTTTTGAATTAAAGCGGGCCAGCCATAAGCAGGATCATAGTAATCAATTTGATGGTAAGCAAGATTAGCAGTGGTTGTTTTTAATTGCCAATGAGGATTCCCGTCGCTTATGTATTTTGAATAAATAGTATAATAAGTGGCTCCTGAGGAAGCATTCCACGCCCAATCAATTGTATTATTCGTATTGGCTGTGTGGTGGAGGTTTGCGGGGGCGTTGGGCACGGTTAAAACCTGAGAAGTTTTACAGGTTATTGTGGCTGTGCCGGCTGATTCATCGCCATCTGCGTTTCGGCTTGGGCCTGCTGTTAAGGTATAGTTTGTATCCGGGGCTAAACCAGAAAAAATATAGGCGCTTCCTGTCCAAGTGTCCACTCCGTTTCCTCTAAACCTCACGCCAGAATAACCAAGAGTTAAATTTGAAAACCCACCTCCTCCCAAAGAATACGCTGTTAATTGAATTGTGTTTGTGGTGATGCTGGTGCAAACAGCAGAATCCACTGGTTCAATTGAAGTATAGGCCACAGCAGAATTAGAAAAATCCGAACATCCATAAGCATTGCAGGCCTTTACTTTTCTTGCATATTGAGTATTCACAGAAAGCCCTATTTCCTGAAAAGAACATTGTCCGCTCACACAAACACTTGGTAAAATATTATCAACCAATAACGCGTCATAAGTTGTGCTAAAAAGCTGGTATTTAGTTACCGTGCCTGGAGAAACCTCCCAGGACCAGGTTATGGAATTTACTGTATTTGCTGTATGGATAAAATTTAACGGGGCATTAGGGGGACAATTCACATTTGTTCCGGGCGGACATAAAGTTGTGCAACTATATTTTTCTTCTGTGGGACAATAGGTTGAGGGGTCTGGGCAAACAGCGCACTTGCAACAACGGCATATATTATACTGAGTGCATTGCGTTGTAGAATAGTTTTCTGCTTCAACATAACCAACGCTGGGGCAACCCTCGCACGAAGCGATTTTTGAACCAGGAGAACAGTAAGTTGTGGAGCAAGGACAATCAGTTACGCACCCAGAACAATCGCTATCATTAACCGAAGTACACCCCAAAGGACAACAACCATCTCCGCCGGCGCAATCAGTTATGGAACTACAGGTCCATTGATGCGTAACAACACTGCAAAAAGATGTTTCGCAAGACCCGCAAGGGCTTGGGCAGTTGGGGTCTTGGCAGTCAATCAACATATCTCCGTCATTATCAATGCCATCAGTGCAAAGCTCTCCCTCAAAGGTGCAATAACCATTAGCATCCCTATCCCCTGAACAACATTGAGGGTCGCATGAAGCGCTTCGGCCCCCGGGCAAACAACTTCCCAATGTGCCACAATACCCATTAACGCATACAGCCCCACCACAACAAGCCCCCCCTGGGCCGCAGGTTGTGCCAACTGGTTTGCATTCCCCAGACAAGCTTCCGTCACAGTTCGTTGTTTGAAATTTATCGCATAAGCAAGTATATCCCGCAGAGCAAACAGCAGAAGTTGTCCAATAGGTTCGGCTATAATTTGACAATTTCATACTTCCGCTATCACAACAAGCTCTTGTGGAGGCCTGATTAGCGCAATAGCCATCATAAAGCAAGGCCTGTGAATCAGTTACACAAGAACCGCTAATTTTTATTAAATAGCTCAAAGAATTTGAATGGTCAACGCACCAGTCAGTATACCAACTGCCAGCTGTAGAGCCGCAACTGTCCGAACAAGCGTCTGCTGAAACAAAATGAGAAAATCCAAAAACCCCGATTATGACAAAAAGGGCTAAAAACAGGGTTTGGGGCTTGACAAATTTTAAAATCCAATTCATAGTTAAATTAGAAAGTTTTGATATGTATTTTCCCAGCTCTTTTTAAGAGTTGGGGTGTTTTTTAAAAAAATTTATAGTAGTTTGTTTTTTATTGTTGGAACTCTTAACCGACCTGTTTGGTCAAGGAGATTTAAAATGAGAGTAGTAAAAGTTTTGTTTCCGATTTTATTTATTCTGTTTTCCTGTTTTTTACTTTGTGGTTGCCCCCCATTAGAGGACGGTGTGCCAATAGATATCGGGAACGGTGGATCAATTGTGCCAAACTTTATCTTTGTCCCTCCGGGAAACGGTGTGTTGGCTAATGTTATTATCCCTCCTAACTCTACCCAACCAACCATTACAACAAAAACAAATGGGGTTAGGATCTCGTCTGGTCCACAAGAAGCCGAACCAGTTACCGTAATCAGTGTTGGCTTTAAAAAGCCAATTTATTACGAGGGGTTTGACGTAACTACTCACGGGGGAATTATTCGCAATTACACGATTGATGATTCTCTTCCCGGGCATCTACGAGTCCAAAAAAGAAGCCAGTCAAGTGGCTCAATTTCTTTTTTGGCTACTGGCTGGGGAGAGGAAACAAATCACCAATTAGTTTCCATTTGGGTTCAACAAACCCAAGGAGAAACAGTTGGATTTGATGTGTCCCCAAAATGGGCCGTTGTTAACCAGGATGTTCTCCTGGCACGAAAGATCCCTGTGGATGTTTCTACAAGCCAACCCTTGGCGGAAATATCTTTTGAAATTTCCAATGTTAAACCGCTTTGGGTTGATGCTGGACCGTTCTTCCCTCAAATCTATATGGACGACTTGGGTGAAGACGGGAGCTTAACGGTCTACAATACTGAATTTAGTTTTGTGGGCCAAAACGGAGCAGCGCCTCCATCACGGCAAGCCATATCCGCAATGCTTGCTGATCGCGGATACGAACTGAAAGATAATTCTGTATTGCGGAACGGACAGGTAATATGGAATTTAAACCCACCTCGAGAATCCGGCAAGAAACCAACATCGTGGGGAGCTATAAAAGAATAGACCTCACACATATATAGGATAGACGCTTTCGTCTATCCTATCTCTTTTTAAAAATTGAAAAGAACAAAATATTTTTCCTAAACTCGCAGACCGCCAAGGTCTGTGTTTTTTTATTTATTCCTACGGTACACAATCATATCCGCTGTCTGTGCACATCCAAATTTGACCCACAGCCGGAGAACCAGGGTTTGTGGTTCTGGTTTCCATAATCAAACCGCCAGTTGCTTTTATTGGCCCACCAACAACTTCTAATTTATTAACTCCGGGATTGCCTGTGCCAATACCCACACTACCTGCGCTGTTCCATGTGCCAGTGCCAGGCATTGTAATATTTCCAGTAAAAGTTGGGTTGTCTGTTGGCGCTTTAGTATTTAACTGTGCTTGAATACCTGAAGTTACCCCGCTTAAATAACCTAATTCAGTATTGGTTACCCCAGAAACTGCTACTTTTCCACTGGCATCGCTTAAAAGCGCTCTGTTTACCGTTAAATTTGACACAACAATTGTTGAAGCGCCCCCAGTTATGGCCGCTTGCGCTCTGGCGTTTGTAAAGTATAAATTTGTTCCTTCTGTTACTTGGGTTGTTGTGTAATCTCCAGAAGCCGCCACCACAGCGCCTGTTCGGCCAAACACTGATGAAACCCCTCCAACCGCTGACCACGCAGATTTACAATCCCCAGCAATACACAATTGCGTGGCATTGGCTTGGCCGTTAACATCAAGCTTGTAAGATGGAGAGGTGTCGCCTATTCCAATATTGCCACTGGCCCCAGAAATTATTCCT
>JAQULB010000003.1:0-73429 GCA_028718785.1 Minisyncoccota bacterium | reverse complement strand
TGTTGCCATAGCTGTGAACATTGGCAACATAGGAAGAGCCAATAACTGTTAAATCGCCGTTGGCTTTGATTTGTCCGCCAGTCACTTCTAACTTTGAAGTAGGGCTGGCTGTGCCTATGCCCACATTGCTTGCTAAATTTATTGGACTTAAAAGATTCCCAACCTGATTCCATTTTGAATCAGATGTTCCACCTCCATCGTCTGTTTCACAAGTAACTGTTCCATCTTGCGCAATCACCCTAATTGAAGAACCAACTGGACAAGTTCCAGAAACTCGTGATTGAACAGAGGAAGGATTAACGCTAATTGTCATATTTCCGTTTGCTCCTCCATCTGTTATGGTTATGCCAGTTCCGTTAGTTAAAACTCTTTCACCAGTTAAGGTGGAATCTAAAGCTGAAACAATATATCCAGAGCTAACAGGGGCGCCCGAACTACCTCCACTAATTAATTCAGAGATAGTTTTACAATTAAGACCATCTTGATCGCAGTATTTAGCCGCCCCAACATTACCCTCAACATCAAGTTTAAGCCCAGTAGAAATAGCAGTTGCTCCAATACCAAGGGTTCCCGAAATAAAAGAATTGCCTGCTATTGACTGAGAGCCTACGGGTAGTTGGGGGTAGATAACTTGTCCAGCGCCTGCGGGAACATCAGCCAAACTTGTGCCATCAAGAGCTATTGTTGCATTTTCATTTTCAGTGATATAAAAAGTGCCAGCGCTTGTGCCGCTCGCTTTCACCCAAACTATTCCAGCTTCTGAAAAATTACCGCTTCTGGCAAATTGTAAATTATTGTTAGCGTTATAAAAACCTGAAAAATGATTTTGGTATAAAGTATATTTGTCGTTAATAAAAACTATCTCGCCACTTGAAATAGCTGGATTGTTAGCTGAAGCATTATCATACATATATTTAATCCTGCCGAACCTTCCACCCACAGAGGCGACCTTATACCAATTACCATCAACTGGTAAGGTATATTTTTTTATATAAGATAAATTACTTTTAATATCTCCATTAACTTCTAATTTAGCAACTGGCGCTGCTACTGTGCCAATGCCCACATTGCCACCATTGTAATAAATTTTACCACTGCCCCCGTCTTGCCAGTAACCACCAACTTGATCCCAAGATGTTTTACAAACGCCACCAAGACACAAACTACCGCTAGTAACATCAATGGTTAAGGGTCCATAAACATTAGTGGTAGACAAATAAGCGGTTTTCCCAGCGCTAACAGTAAAGTTGCCAACTGTTAAGTCGCCTGCTTTTGTTTGCGCAGTTAAGCCAACATTCAAAGGCGCGTCACACCCCGGATAACCAGGCGTGCAAGCCGGAGGAGTGCCAGAAGGCGCGTCAGAAAAAGCCGCAACATAACAAATAATTGAATAACAAATAACAAAAACACCCACTATCAAAATTAGCGGCTTAAATTTTTTAAAAAAATTCATGTTAGAAATCGTTAGTGAATGAGCGACGATTAGTCGCGAGTGAATTTACGAGTTCTTACACCCTGTGGAGTAATTTTAAATTTTTAGTAAAAAATTTAAAATATAAATTTGCAGAGCAAATTTATACTCCACGGGGTAAGTCCTCCTTAAATTTCAAGCTTCGCCTTTCGGCTCGCTTTCAATAACGGATTATTTACTTCCCGTTAATAACTTCGTCAACTACTCCGTATTTTTTTGCTTCTTCAGCTGACAAATAAAAATCTCTGTCAGTGTCGCTCTCTATATTTTTTAATGGCTTTCCTGTATGGTTGGCTAAAATTTGATTTAGCTTGGCTTTTATTTTTAAAATTTGTTTTGCCCCAATTTCAATTTCCGAGGCCTGGCCTGTAATGCCTCCCATTGGCTGGTGCAACAAGATTTCAGAGTTTGGCAAAACAAATCTTTTTCCTTTAGCTCCAGCAGCCAACAACACAGCAGCCATACTAGCGGCCATGCCCACACAGATTGTGGAAACATCGCAAGAAATATACTGCATTGTGTCATAAATTGCCAAACCAGCTGTTACCGAACCCCCTGGCGAATTAATATATAACTTAATATCTTTTTGAGAATCTTTTGAAGCTAAAAGCAAAATTTCCGCAATTATCAAATTGGCCACATAATCATCAATTGGACCAGCTAAAAATATAATCCGTTCTTCAAGTAATCGTGAAAATATGTCGGTGACTCTTTCACCCCTTGAAGATTTTTCAATTATTGTTGGAATTAACGGCATAAATTTACTTATCACAAAATTTTTCCAAAGCTGAAAACACCTTATTATTATATAATACACTTTTTACGCTTTCTTTATCAATTTCTTTGAAATTGGTCTGTGGATAACTTGCTAATATCTTGTTAATTTCTTCCTCTATATCTTTTTCTAAAACCTCTATAGATTCTTTCTTTCCAATTTCTTTTAAAATTAAATAATTTTTTACCCCTTGAATAGCCCTTTCCATTGCCTCGTTTTCCACTTGCTCTTTTGTTTTTTGAATTCTTTTTAAATAATCTTCAAAACTTATTTTTAAATGCTCGGCCTCGTGTTCAAGGTGATGCATAATCCTTTCTTTTTCTGACAACACTAAAATTTCAGGCATTTCCACTTTTATTTCATCAGAAATTGCTTTTAAAACATCGTCTTTCCAAATTTCTTTACTTTGATTTTCTTTTTCAAGCCCCAAGCCCTCTTTTATATTTTCTTTTAACTTTTCAAAGCTTTCAAAATTACCAAGCGTTTTAGCAAAATCGTCGTTTAGCTCTGGCAAATCCATTGTTTTTACCGCTTTAATTTTTAATTTAAAATCTGCTTTTTTCTCTGAAAGCTCCTTGTGGTAATAATCTTTGGGAAATACAGCGGAAAACTCCTTTTCCTCCCCCTTTTTCATTCCCTCAATGGCTTGTTCAAAACCAGGAATTAATTTTGCCTCTCCTAAAATAAAACTATCTTCAAGAAGTTTGTTATTTTCTATTTGCGGAGATTGATATTCAATTTCCACCCAATTACCATTAACAGCCCCCTTTTCTACTTCCTGCATATTGGCTCTAGATTTTTGAATCCACTTAATTGTTTCTTCAATCTCTTGGTCCTCAACTTTTGATTTTTTCTTTTCAATTTTGGAAACGATTTTTTGGTAATCTGGCAAATCAACCTCTGACAAAATACTTAATTTTATTTTCGCCTGAAACTCATTATCTTTAGCTAATTTTTTAATTTCAATTTGAGGGGGACCAATAACTTCTAAATTATTTTCTTTAACAATCTTTAAATAGTTTTCTTGCAAGGCAATTTCCCCGGCTTGTTCTAAAATTTTAAAATCGCCCACTTTTTGTTCCACAATATCTTTTGGCGCTTTGCCTTGCCTAAAACCGTCCAAAGAAACTCCCTGGCTTATTTTATTGATAGCTTTTTGATAATATACCTCAAACTCCTCCCAGCTTAATTCAAAATCAATTTCCACTTTTGTCTTTGATTGTTTTTTAATCCCTATTTTCATATTATTTACACCGGTTTACACCGGTCTTACCAGTGTATGTAGGTTTTACGCTAAAATTTCAGCTTTATGCTCCACCCAATTATCAACAAAATTTTTACAGCCATCCCTACCTCCCATAACTTCTAAAATAAAGTCTCTCTGCGTCACTGATGGAAAATTCCCATTCCCCAAATAATCTGGATAACTTGACCACTTATAATTTTCAACAAAATTTTTAGCTTTTGATAGGTTTTCAATGCCTCCTTCTTTCCAGCTTGACTCAATAATGGCTATCGGATTTGTATGAACATAAACAAAAATATTTTTTAATTGGTCGTCACCCTTAATTCGTACATCAATAAATTTATTTTGAAAAACATGACCCTTTCTTTCATATTTCCTATTAAAATAACCGCTGTATCCCGTGCCAACCTTTCTCATAAAATCAGTTACTCCATTATCTTTCAGTTGCCTCAATAATAAGTGAAAATGGTTGGGCATCAAGCAAAAAGCCAATACTTCTACTAACTTATTTCTTTTATCTGGTTCAATAATAATTTCACCGGTCTTACCAGTGCAAGCTTTTTTAAAAACCTCTCTTTGCCGACGACGTTCTCTGATCTTAATCAAATCAATAGTGTTAAACTCATAAATAGAAAAAATCCCCCTGTAATAATCGTTTGTATCTTTAAAAATTAAATTGTCGTCAATTCCCCGATTAATAATATGGTAAATTTCTTCGTTAGTAAATGGTTCTTGTCGTAAAATCATAATTCTCAAAGTTACACCGGTAAGACCGGTGTAACTTTAATTCAATTCTAAGACCTTCTTGCTAAAGCGTTGGTTAAAACAGGAATTACTTGCTTTTTCCTTGAAACCACGCCTGGCAAAAACATTACCTTGTTTTTTATTTCTCCAGAAAAACTTTGTTTACATAAATCTGCTTCCTCATCTGTTACAAGGTACATAAAAGATTCCTGTTTAAGAATATCAACAAGCAAAAAAAATATAAGCCCCATGGCGTTTTCCTTTTTAAGTTCCAATAATTCTTTAAAAATTTCGCTATCAAACTCTCTTACTTTTTCTGGGCACAGGGTTTCAAAAACTCCAACGCCAAACTTAATGCCATGACATTCAAATTCCTTGTAATCACCGCCAATAATGTCTCTAACACTTAAAGAGCTAATATCTGATTTTGCCTCAAACATTTTCTGGGCAAATTCTTTTGGTTCAATTTCAGCAATTTCAGCAAGCTCTTGAAGGGTTTTCTTGTCTAATTCCGTTGTAGCTGGAGAGCTAAGGAATAAGGTGTCAGAGATAATTCCAGCTAAAAGAAGTCCTGCTATCTTTTTTTCTATGCTTTGCCTCTCCTCCTTAAACAATTTAGCTAAAATAGTGCAGGTACTACCCACTGGTTCTGCTCTATATAAAATTGGGGATTCGGTTTGAATATCACCAATTTTATGGTGGTCAATAATTTCCATTATTTCAGCAGCATCAATTCCTGTGGCTATTTGGGAAAGATCGCCATGATCAAGCAAGATAACTTGTTTTTGCTCTAAATTTTCAATAAGCTTTGGCGGTTCAATGTTTAAATAAGACAACACGAATTTTGTTTCATTGTTAAGAGGGCCAGCAACAGCTGGTTCAACGCTTTCACCCAACTTAGCTTTTAAATTTGAATAAGCTAAAACAGAAGCGACTGAGTCCGTGTCGGGATTTTTGTGGCCAATAATAATTGTTGGCGACTTTGTGGGCATATTTATATATAAACTCTGATAAATAAAATTTAAAATTTATCTTGTTGGCCCCGTTAGATAAAATCTGATTACAAATTTTATCTAACGGGATCAATTCGCATTGCTAAATTTTCTGCGGCTCATCGCCTTGAAAATTTAGATGCTCATTGACATCTCTGGCAATAACTGGCCTGAGGATAGGCCTTTAATCGGCCTTGGGGAATTTCTTTCTCGCATTTATCGCAAATGCCATAAGTGCCTTTTTTAATTTTTTCCAAAGCTAAATCAACGGCTTTTAATTGCTCTTCCATTGAATGCTCTAATGCCAACCTCATTCCAAATTCTTCAACCTCATCTGCTTCTTCCTCTAAACTGGAACTTTTATCAAAATCTGGCATATTAGAAGTCCACTCGCCTTTATGCTCTTGGGACTCCTTAGCAAAAGAACCAAGTCGATCCTCAATTTTATTCTTTTCTTGCAAAAGAATTTCTTTTTGCTCTTCTATAAATTTTTTATTCTGTTTAACCATATATTTTTTAAGTATTCAACTAACAGATTAACATTATATTATTTCTAAGGCAATTTGTCCACTATCTTTTGCATTTGCTCCAAAGAGCTTGTCCAAATAAAATAATCTTTATAAACAGCATAACAAATTCCAAGATCAGTTAAAGCAAAGGTTTGATATCTTATGGGAACTGATTTATATATTGTATTCTTGAATATTTTACTTATAGCTGGAGATTTCTTGCCCATTAAATTAAAAATATCAGCTGTATTTAACTCAGCTTGACTTTCCCAATTCTTAAAAGCAGTAAACAGAGAGCTGGTGCTATTAGTTGCTAAAACAAATCCTAAGCGATTGCCGTATTTTGAAGAATATATCAATGTTGTTGATATTTCATTGTCATCGCTATTATTAAAAATTTCTTGAGGAAAAGAAGTTCCCAATATCTGAAAAAACTGAGGAGCTGTGAAGAAAACGCCTTCATTATCGTTTAAAACAGATACTTGTTCAAAGGCGCTGTATGTTATTTTATTGCTGATGATTTCTCCTATTGATGATATCAAAGCAACAGGGTCGCCCTGATAATAAAAAATATTATTCTTTGAAACTAAAATTAAAGAAACTGGAGGAATGGCAATAGCAGGAGTAGTGGTCGGTTGAATTTGCTCTGGGTTTGTTGAAGGAGTAGTGGTGGCTTGGGGTGTTGTTGTGCTTGTTACAGATGGAGCTGTGCTTGAAGCTGTTGTTGAACCCTCAGGATAAAGATCCGGCCAGTCGCTTGTTGGATTTAATGGCGTTTCTATATTATTGTTTAATGGTGGAATATTATTTCTCTTTTTATTTAACTCCAAAATTCCAAGGTAAATTCCACAGCCAACAGCAATAATTAAAAAAATAACTAAAAAACGAATAATAATTTTTTCAAATAAAGAGGTTTTTTTTATCATTGGATGAAAAACAACCGCTTCTTCAAATCCCTTTTGCTTTCTTTTGGGTAGGGAGTTTATTTTTTTATTAATCCTTGATAAAAACTCTTTTCTTTGTCCTTCTTCCTGCGCAGAAATTTTTGTTAGCTTTTTCAATATCTCTTCCTTTAAAAGCGGACCCCTTAATCTCCCCTCAAAGGCCTTTTTTTGTTCTTGTTCGGCTATCTGTTTTAATTTTGCAATTGCCTTGATACGATTTTCTTCTTCTTGCCTTTGCTTAATCTCCTCATGCGCTTCTTTTTCTCCTTCAAGCACCTGTTTTTGAACAACTTGCTTTTGGATTAGTTCTTGTTCTTTTTCTTTTGCCATTAAGCGAATTTTTTCAACGGTTTCCTGCTCCTCTTTGTTTAAAAAAACTTCCTTTGCGGGAGCTGGCCTGTCAATAGCTACTGGCTGTGGAACTGTTAGGGGAGAATTTACTCTCTCCTTTTCTTCTTTTTCAACTACTTGATTTTCTTGGCTTTCTTTTGATAGCTCTTGAGAATGGTCCCCCTCTAACGCTTTGGTTTGAAGTTTTGATTTTAAATATTTTTCTGCTTCTGGCAAAAAAATTCCTTTATCAATCCTGGCTTCTATTTCAGCTATTTTTTGATTAAAATTTTCTTCTTCTTGTTTTGCTTTAAAAAGTTTTTCTTTTGCAAGGTTGAAATTGTTATTTGTTATTTCCTTATTTTTTTCAAGCTCCCATCGCTTTTTTTCTTGAAATTGCCTTTTTTGCGCCAATTCCCTTCTTTCCTGCTCTAGTTTCCGTCTTTCTTGATAGTCAGTTGCTTTTTGAACTTTTTCTTCAAAAACCCTTAGGTCTTGTTCAATTTTTTGCTCTTCTTGCGTTATAAGAAAAAGATCTTGCTCTTGTTTGTTTTTTTGCAAAAGCGCTTGCTTGTAAAACATTTCAAGTTTGGCCTTTTGGTTTAAGAAGTTTTGATTTTTATTTAAAAATTCTTCTTTTTGAATTAAAAAACCAATATTGTCCAAAAATTTTTGAATCTCTATTTTTTCTTTTCCAAGCTGAGTTTTTTGCTTCAAAAAACTCTTTAAATCGTTATCAACTTTAGACAAAGCCATTTGCGCTTTTTCAAGCTCTTCTTCTTGGGCCCATTGCAAGTCCTGAGCTTTTTTAAGTTTTTCTTCTGCTTGCCACCTTTGCTCTTCAATATTGTGTTTTATTTGGCTGTCTATTGCTTCTTGTTCTTTTTTTTCTAATTCAAATTGCTCGAGTTTGGCAGATTCGGTTATTTGAAAAAAATTTTCTAAGGCCTTTTTTTGAAGCGTTATTTTCTCCAAAATTGCTTTTCTTCTTTGTAAAAGAGGTTCTTCTTGATTGTTGATATCTTTCAATTTTGATGAAATATCAACGATTTTTTGACCCAAATTATGTTTGATTTTTTCAATATTTTCTCCAATTATTTCTTTTAATATAGCTGGTTTTTGCGCCTCTTTATAAGATTCTTCGGGCTTTTTTTCTAATTTTTCAGGAAGCGCTTTCTCTTTTGTGATATTTTCTTTTTCTCCTTTCTCTTGCAACGGAAAATCTTTTGGCGATTGAGAAATTGCAACAATTTTTTCTTGAGGCAGTTGATCTTTTGCTACATTTTTTTCAGAAATTTCTGGTTTAGGGGGTGATTTTATTTCTTTTTTCTCAAAATTATTTAGATCTGTTAAAGCTTCGGGATTTATTTTTTTGGGCAATTTCTCTTTAGTTTCTTCTAGTTTTGGAAAAGGATCAAAAAAAGGATTGTCCGCAAAAATTTCTTGCGTTTTATTTTCTTTTTTTATCCGGCCCGGAATTAAATCAGCTTTCATTTTTTGGCGCTTTAAGGCCTCTTTCAAATCATCTTCCATTGTAAAAATAACTCCTTGAGATAAAATTTGATAAGCTCTTTCTTGGCTTAACCTATTAGAAAAACCCTTGCCTTCTTGTTTTAAAACCGCAAGGTTCTCGCCATTTGATTTTTTATTATTTTTATCTGGCATTTGCCTTTTTGAAATGCCTGTTTAAACGATGCCTAAAAAGAAAAAAGGGGGGATTTTTATCTGCGTTTTGTGTCTTTGGTTGAGGACTTGTTTTCTGGGGAAAATCCTGCCTGCTTGGCTGACAGGTCAACTCTGCCTTGTTCATCAATTTTAATAATTTTAACCGGAATAACATCGCCAATTTTTACCACATCTTCCACGCTATTCACTCTAAATGGAGCTAATTCTGAAATGTGCACTAATCCGTCTTGCTTTGGACTTATCTCCACCATTGCTCCAAAATTAAAAATCCGTTTTACTTTGCCTGTAAATGTTTCTCCAATTTCAAATTCATGAGTTATTTCTTTTATCCAGGCAATGGCTTTTTCCATTGCCTCTTCTGTTTGCCCGGTAATAAAAACTTTTCCGTCATCATCAATATCAATGGCCACCTCGCAAGTATCAATAATTTCGTTAATAACTTTTCCGCCCGTGCCAATAACCATGCCAATTTTGTCAGGATTAATTTGAATAATCTTTACTTTGGGCGCGTAGGGTGAAAGCGATTTATTTGGTTCTGCAATTGTTTCTTTAATTTTAGATAAAATATATTCTCTTGCTGTTTTAGCTCTGTTTAACGCCTCAGTAAAAATTTCTCTTGTTATGCCGTCTGTTTTAACATCCATTTGAATGGCGGTTATTCCATTGGAAGTGCCAGCTACTTTAAAATCCATTTCTCCATAATGATCTTCTGGGCCTTGAATGTCTGTTAAAAGCTTGTACTCTTTTAAATTTTTTCCCATCACTAAGCCAACTGAAATGCCAGCCACCGGTCTTTTTATTGGAACCCCTGCCTGCATTAAAGACAAAGTTGAAGCGCAAACCGAAGCCATGCTGGTTGAGCCATTTGAGCTAATTGCCTCAGAAACCAACCTTATTGTGTAGGGAAAATCTTCCGAGCTTGGAATCAAGGGCAACAAGGCCTTTTCAGCTAACATACCATGCCCAATTTCTCTTCTTCCAGGACTTCCCATTCTTTTTACCTCTCCCACAGAGTATGGAGGAAAGTTATAATGATGTAAAAATCTTTTTTTGCCTGAAACTTCCATATTGTCCATCATAAGCTCATCGCCATGCGAGCCGAGAGTTAAAATTGATAAAATTTTTGTTTCTCCTCGCGTAAAAATGGAAGAGCCATGAGTTCTGGGCAAGATATCAATTTCGCAAGAAAGCGGCCTTATTTCATCAAGCTTTCTGCCATCTGGCCTTTTGTCTTTTTGCAAAATATTTTCTTTAAATGCTTTTTCTATTTGCTCTTCAAAAAATATTTTTGCAAGCTCTTGGTTTGATTCTCCAATTTCCCCAGCTAAATCCAATAACATTTGTTCTTGCAAGGCCTCTAAGGCCATGCTTCTTTTTTGCTTGTCTGTTTCGTATAAAGCGTTTTCTAATTTATCGTTTAAGTAATTTTTAATTTTTTCAACTATTAAATGGTCAAGCTCATTTTGAGCAACAACTGCTTTTGGCTTGGCGATTTCTTTTAAAACATTATTTTGAAATTTTAAAATTTCTTGCAAAAACGGTTTGGCAAAATCATAAGCCCCCAACATTTCCTCTTCTAAAACTTCTTGAGCGCCTGATTCAATCATATTAATTAAAAGTTCGCCCTCTTTTTCAATACCAGCTAAAACCAAATCCAAATTGCCATTTGCTCTTTGTTCGTAGGTGGGGTTTAAAATAAATTTATTTTCCACATAGCCAATCCTCACCACCGCCACTGGTCCGTTCCAAGGAATTTCCGACATTCCCAAAGCCAAAGAAGCGCCCAAAAGCCCCAAGGTTGAAGGATCATTTTCTGCGTCCCACGATAAACAGGTGGCAATAACTTGCACCTCGCTTGTTAATTCTTTTGGAAACAACGGCCTAACCGCCCTGTCAATTAAACGCGAAGTCAAAACCGCCTCGGTTGATGGTCGTCCTTCTCGCCTTATAAACCGAGAGCCCAGTATTTTCCCAGCCGCGTAAAATCTTTCTTCATAGTCGCAAGTTAAAGGAAAAAATCCCATTCCTGGATTGCTTTTCCCCAATTGGGATGTGCACAAAATTGAAGTGTCCCCATACCTAATTAAACAACAACCGCTGGCCTGCTCAGCCAACCCGCCCACTTTAACTGTCAGCTTTCTATCTTGCCCTGAGGACATTCGGCCAAGCTCAGTCGAAGCCCCCGCCGAAGGGTCGCCAAGCTGAAACTCAAACATTTTTTTCTCTTGCATAAAATTTTTGAACTATGGTTTGTGAGTTAAGAATTATGAAAAGGGAATCGTAGTTAAGCCACAATTCCAAATTCATAACCCCAAACCCATAATCCGATTATTTTTTTATTGTTTCATTTTTATTAAATATTTTCTTGGGTCTTGGCCAATATCAATCAATTCATCAGCTGTTTCTCTAAGTCCAGAAGAAGTTGTTTTTCCAAAGGCCACAACCTCCACTCTTTTGCCTTGATTTTTTAAATACTCCACCAAGGGAATAAAATCCCCGTCTCCAGAGCACAAAACCACCACATCCACCCCCGGAGCTGTTCTAATGGCGTCAACAACAATACCCACATCCCAATCCGCTTTTTTTTGGCCATCGTAAAATTCTTGCAAATCCTTAACTCTCATTTCAATACCCAAATTGCTTAAGGCCTCAAAAAAAGGTTTCTCTTCGCCTGTTTTTGTTTTAACCACGTAAGCAAAAGCTCTAATAAACTTGCGTCCGGCAATAGCTGTTTTTAAAATCTCGTTAAAGTTTACCCGAGATTGGTGCAAGTTGCGGGCTGAATGATAAAGGTTTTGCACATCTATCAAAACCTCAACTCTTTGTTCTTTTGGCTTATTTTGTTGCATGTTCTTTCAAACCCAGCTTTTTAACCACCGAATTAAACCTTTTTTTATCCTCTCGCTCTAAATACTTTAAAAGCTTTTTTCTTTTAATAATCATTTTCAAAAGCCCTCTTCTGGAATGGTTATCGTTGTGGTTTGCTTTTAAATGCTCTAAAAGCCGAGTTATTTCTTGAGATAAAATAGCTATTTGCACATCTGCTGAACCGCTATCGGTTTTGTTTATTTTGAAATCGCCTATAATTTTTTCTTTTTCTTGTGTTGTTAACATATTTTTGATTTTTAACTTTTTGTCTTTAAGTTATCCTTGTGCCCCCAACAGGGCTCGAACCTGTAACCTTAACTTTAAGAGAGTTCTGCTCTACCAATTGAGCTATGGGGGCAAAAGGCATATTGTGCCTTTCGTGGAGCTTTAATTAAATGCTTTTGACATAAAACCCCATGAGTCGCGCGGAATTAATTCCCCTCTCACACAATAAACTGCATCACTTAAAAAATCCGCTTGGCATATAAACCGGACATTTTATTGAAAAAACCCCATTGGAAAAAACATCTTTGATTGAGTTTATTTCAGACGCCCCCAAAACCATTAAAAAGATATTCACAATCATATAGGCGCTGTAAATAAGAACAAGCCCAACAACCACTCCTTTTATCAATGTTTTGGCTCGGCTTAACAGCCCGGGATTAAACCCGCCAAAATAAAACATTACCCCCCCAATCACCAACATCAACACTGCCAACAAGGGCACCAGTTTTATCACAATATAATCAACCGCTTTATCCACCATTATAAAGCCATGGCAAAGCTGGCATTGAACTGGTTTTTGCGGATCTGGAAATGCATTTATACACTGTCCAATTTTGTTTTTGCATTTTCCCTCTGTGGGACTATCTTTTGTAGTATCAAGGCCATTACATAAAACTTTTCCACAAGGCACAAGCCCGTCATAACAAACTTTCTGAGTTCCAGCTCCTTCATTTTCTCTGGGATTTTTCGTGGTGCTGGGATCAAAAATACCATTTTGATTTGCGTCTTCAAAAAGCTGTATCTGGTACTCACCATCAGCCATTACAAATTTTGGCAATAAAAACATTGCAATAAAAAATAAACTAAAAAGAACAAAAAGTTTTGAAGATTTCATTTTGTTAGAATTCGTTAATTTAAAATTACTTCACGGGGTAAGTCCTCCGTAAGCTTTAGTTTGGCTACCGCCTCACCTTCGCTAACGGATTACTTATTATACAATAAAAAAATAAAACCTCAAACTATTAAGATAATAAATTTTTACCACAATAAACCCAAAAAGGCAACCTCGCTCTTGTGCTTCCGGAGGGATTCGAACCCCCAACAAATCGTCCGAAGCGATTCGTGATATCCATTTCACCACGGAAGCATTAAATAAATTTAGCAGATAATTCAGCCAACAACAAGACACATACACTCTATTTGCTATATAAACCAATAAAAGCCATTGACAAAAACAATTATTTGGTGTTTTATTAAAATAATGGTTCTAATTTCTTAAAATCATCACAAAAACACAAAAATTGGAGGTTTATTGATTATGGAAACTACTGACGAAGAAATGGAACAACATCGTCAAAAAAACATCTCCTCCTCAAAAGAAGATGTTGAGCAGTTTTTAAGTTTTTTAGAAAAAAATAATCCAAAGGTGACAGAACAAGAAAAAGAATGGTACGTATTTGTTGTAAAAAACGGCGCTCCATGCCCATTTTGATATTTCTGTTAACCTATTTATTAAATCCTTATTCTTCAAAGATAAGGATTTATTTTTTGTGACAGAATTGAAAAAAATCCATTTTTAGGCCATACTATAAAAAAATGACTACTAATAAATAACAAATTTCTAATAAAATGGTAGCTATTAAAAATTTTAAATCATTTGACATTTTATTTGACATTAGAAATTATGGTTTAGAAATTTTGTGTTTATGAATATTCCTCCAAAAATCAAAAAAGCCTTAGAAATCCTTCAAAAATCAGGATACGAGGCCTACATAGTTGGTGGATGCGTGCGGGATTTATTGCGCAATGTCCAGCCCAATGATTGGGATTTAACCACCAATGCCAAGCCCGAAGAAATTCAGGAGGTTTTTAATTTGGCTGGCTTTAAAACATTTTACGAAAATTCTTTTGGCACGGTCACGGTGATAAATCAAAAATCAAGGATTAAAAATCAAAAATGCGAAGAAGAAATAGAAATAACCCCCTTTAGAACCGAAACTAAATACTCTGACAAACGCCATCCAGACAATGTAAAATTTGTGGACACAATTGACCAAGATTTAGCCAGAAGGGACTTTACCATTAATGCAATGGCAATAAGCCAAGAATTAAGAATTAGGAATCAAGAATTAGGAATTAAAATAATTGATTTATTTGGCGGAAAGAAAGATATAGAAAATAAAATAATAAAAGCGGTTGGGGAACCAGACGAAAGGTTCAACGAAGATGCTTTGCGAATGATGCGAGCTGTTCGGTTTGCTGTTTGCTTAGATGAAAAACCCTGGACAATAGAAGAAAAAACCTATCAAGCCATTAAAAAAAATGCAAACTTACTTAAAGAAATCGCCAAAGAAAGAATAAAAGACGAACTAACAAAAATTATAATGAGCAAGAATGGCGCAAAGGGAATTGATCTTTTACGCGAACTTGAGCTTTTGCAACACATAATCCCCGAACTTTTAGAGGGGCTTGGAATTGACCAAAACAAGCACCACACTTATGAAGTTTACCAACATAATCTCTTGAGCTTAGATTATGCTTGCAAAAAAGGATTCTCTTTTGAAGTTCGCTTGGCTTCTTTATTGCACGATATTGCCAAGCCCAGAACCAAAAACGGCGAAGGCGAAAACGCTTCATTTCACAACCATGAAATTGTTGGGGCTAAAATGACAAAAAAAATTTTAGAAAACCTAAAATTTCCCAAAAAAGAAGGGGAAAAAATTACCAAATTAGTTAGATATCATTTGTTTTATTACAATGTTGATGAAGTTGGCGAATCTTCGGTAAGGCGATTATTGCGAAATGTTGGCCAAGAAAACATTGAAGAATTAATGCAAGTGAGGCAATCCGACCGCATTGGCTCGGGCGTGCCCAAAGCCGAGCCATATAAGTTAAGACATCTAAAGTATTTGCTTGAAAAAGTGGCCAAAGATCCAATTTCTCCCAAAATGCTCAAGGTTAATGGCCAAACCATAATGGAAACCCTGCAAATAAAACCCGGGCCAAAAGTAGGACAAATTTTGTCTATTGTTTTGTCCTATGTCCTGTCCGACCCAACTAAAAACACTTCCGAGTTTTTGACAACAGAAATAACTCGGCTTGGCGCTTTAAGCGATCAGGAACTTGCTAAATTAGCCCAAAAAGCCAAAACCGAAGTTGAACAAGTGGAAACCAAACAAGACCAAATGACCAAAGCCAAATACTGGGTGAGCTAACGTAAAACGGGCCGTAGTGTTAACAGTAGCACGAGTCTTTCGGGAAGATTTAGCTGGAGTGCAAATCTCCACGGCCCGACAAACAAATAATTTAATAAATTGAGCGGGTAGCTCAGTAGCAGAGCGCCATTATTACATAATGGAAGACGAGGTGTTCGATTCCCTCCCTGCTCACAAAATATGATAAATACAATTCAAATTAAAAAAATGTATTTGGACTTTATGGTCAAACGCGGCTGGCCTATTAGACAGTCCGAGCCCCTTATTCATTCTACCTTTCCGCACTGTTTTGTTATTTCCGGTGCAGTAGATTGGTTTAATAGAAAATTAAAAAAAGAACCCTTCAAGAATGAAGGTTATGCCATTTGTCAGCGCGTCTTTCGTCATTTTGACGAGCCAGACGAAACCCATCTGCCATTTTTTATAATGGCTATTACTGTATCTTGGAATTTATATCCGCGGGAGAAAGTTATTACTGATAACTTTGAATTTTTCCAACATTTAGGATTAAATTTGAACAAACTTAAGGTTTCCTATTGGCAAGGAGGCAAAATTTTTGGCAAAGCTGTTAAATTAAATGCCGATATTGAAAAGTTGTGCCAAGGCAAAGAATGGAACAAATTAGTAAAAGAAGGTATGGACATAAAAGCTGATACGGAAGCGGTAAAAATCTGGAAAAAATGTGGTATTAAAAATAGCCAATTTGTGCCATGCGGTGAAGTTGGGTCGCTTGACCCGAGTGGCTTGGACGCAATTTTACTGAATGCCCGCGAACATTTTGCCGGTGTGCGTTCTGAGCTTTACTACAATAATTTAGAATTAGGGCCTTTTTTGTATGAAGCATTCGTGAAAAAAACAATGGCAGTGCGAGATAAAATTTCTCAAGATATTTTCGAAAACAATTTAAAAGGAGATAATTTTTTAATTAAATTAAAACCCAATGCTGTGCCTGGTGGTTTTGGTTTAGAGCGTTTAACTATGGCCGTGAACAATTTTAATTCGGTCTATGAATTGGAGCCGTACTGCACGATGAAAAACTTTTTAATAAACCAGAATGTTAACGACGAAAAACTAATAGAACAAACTGTTGCTTATATCCCCACGATTTTATGGTTAATTTACGACGGCGCGCATCTTTTGCCTCGAGCAGAGCACCAAAGACGCTCAATTTATAGAAAGGTTATTAAAACAATTATTAAAAATTTAAGAAAATTTGAATTAGATGCTGATAATATTTACTTAAAACTTTTTGAGCAATCTATTGCTTTTTATCTACAAGACGAAGGATTCCAAGAATTAAAAGGATTGGAAGGGGTTTTTCTGAACGAAATAAATTTGCAAAAAGAAAGGATGCTTATGGAAATTAAAGAAGAAAACAAAAAGCAAAAACAATTAGACAAACGACAAAAAAATAATGAAATTTGAAATTACAAAAAAATCAAAAAAGTCAGAAGCACGGTTGGGAATAATTGAAACAGCTCACGGGGAATTGCATACCCCGGCTTTTTTTCCTGTGGCCACTAAAGCCACGATTAAAACTTTAACCTCTCAAGATATAAAAGAAATTGGATTTGAAGGAATTTTAGCCAACACTTACCATTTACATTTACAGCCCGGCGAAAAAACCATTAAAAAAATGGGTGGGTTGCATAAATTTATGAACTGGAATGGCGTGGTGGCCACTGACAGCGGCGGATTCCAAGTGTTTAGTTTGGGAGCAGGCATAACTCATAAAACCTCAAAAATTCCTGCCAACTCAAAAACAAAAAGTGTGCCAAAGTTGGCCGATCGGCACGGATTGACACACTTTGTAAAAATTGCAGAAGAAGGGGTTTATTTTAAATCGCATTTAGATGGATCGCCACAATTTTTAAGTCCAGAGTCATCAATAAAAATTCAACAGGATTTGGGAGCCGATATTATTTTTGCCTTTGATCAACCTTCTTCCCCGTTGGACAATCTCGAAAAAACCAAAGAGGCAATGGAAAGAACGCACCGCTGGGCAACTCGTTGCCTACAGCAACGAGAGTTAAAAGTTCAAAGTGCAAAGTTAAAAGTTAGCGAACCCGCCTCCGCCCCTCGACAAGCTCAGGGCTACGGCGTGGCAAAGCAGGGTTTATTTGGTATAGTTCAAGGGGGTAAATATGAAAAGCTAAGGAAGCAAAGCGCTAAGTTTATTGGCGCAATGAATTTTAATGGTTTTGGAATTGGAGGAAGCTTTGGCTCTTCGTACGGGGATTCAAAAACAAATTTAATTAAAGTGCTTTCTTGGGTGATGCCATTATTGCCCCAAGAGAAACCCCGCCATTTATTGGGCATTGGCCATTTAGACGACTTAATCCCAGCTATAAAAGCTGGAGTGGACTTGTTTGACTGTGTGTATCCAACAAGAATGGCCAGACACAATGTGGCCATTACTTCTTTGGGAAATATTGACATTAGCAAAACAATTTTTTCTCAAGATAAAAAACCGCTTGACCCAAAATGCAATTGCCCCACTTGCCAAAACTACACCAAAGCTTATTTATGCCATCTTTTTAAAGCAGGGGAAACAACTGGTCAACGACTTTTAACTTATCACAACCTCTGGTTTTTCAAACAATTTGTTGATAGTATAAGGCAAAAGATTGAAAGCAATAAAATTTAAGTAATCCGTTATTGAAAGCGAGCCGTCAACCCAGTAGGTCATTCTACTGAATGAGGCGAAGCTTGAAATTTACGGAGAACTTACCCCGTGGAGTAGAAATTTGTAGGGCAAATTTCTGTTTTAAATTTTTAGTAAAAAATTTAAAACTACTCCACAGGGTGTAAGAACTCGTAAATTCACTCCCCAGCCAAACTGGGTCGCTCATTAACGATTTCTAACATGAAAATAAAAAGAATTATTGCTCTAATTGCCGTGGCATTCGGCGCATTTTTCACAGCCATGATGCTCTTGAATGTGTGGAGCACAAGATTTCAAACGAATCTTGATAACACAATTATTGGCAAACTTATACTAACCTCTGGGATGATTTCAATTGCCTTTATTGCCTTATTGGTTGCCTTAAAATTAATGGAAGACAAAAAATAATAATCAGGGCCTATAGCACAGTGGTAGCGCGCCGCATTCGCATTGCGGAAACGTGAGTTCGATTCTCACTAGGTCCAAAAGATGGCGGCCCGCCCCGTTAAATAATTTTAAATTTGCTAATTTAAAATTAAAATTTGAGCACAAATTTTATTTAACAGGGTGAAATTCCGCCCAGGTCCACCAATTCAAAATATGCAAAACCAGAGGCAAAAAATTGGGCAAGTTGGAGAGGATATTGCCACGAATTATTTAAAAAAAGAGGGTTATCAAATTTTAGAGAGAAACTTTAAAACAAAATGGGGCGAGCTGGATATTATTGCAAAAAAGAAAGGAGTGCTTATTTTTGTGGAAGTAAAAACCCTTCGCAGTGAGCTACGCCGAACTGCTCAGGGCAGGCCCTTCGCAAAATCTGAATTTTTACCAGAGGATGAAATAACTTTTCACAAAACCAAGCAATTGCAAAAAATGGCCCAAATTTACCTATCTTTTAAAAAACTGCCATTAGATATTGACCAACAAATTGATGTTGTGGCAATTATCTTTAACACCCTCAGTGATTATATTGTCCGCCACACTAAAAACGCTATTGGAGATTATTAAATAAAGTGTGTCAAAGTTGGCCAACCTGCGCTACGCCGAAGGCTCCAGCAAGGCGAGTCGGCACAGATTGATACGCTTTTTTTGAACCCAGTCCATACAAATTTGACAAAGATTATTTTATTTGATAAAGTATAGATAAGCTCGGTTCTGATTAAGAACGGGGCGATTTTCTTAAAATAACCGTTAACGAAAACGAGCGATTAGCGAAGTTTGAGTTTTACGGGTATTTTACCCCGTAGAGTAGAAATTTGCAGGACAAATTTCTATTTTAAATTTTTAGCAAAAAATTTAAAATTACTCCACAGGGTGTAAGTATTCGTAAACTCACTCGCAATAAAATTGCTCGCTCATTAACAACTACTAATATGTTAGATTTAAAAAATTTGGGCTCAGCTATTTTAGAAATCGCTGAAGAGCGGGGTATTCCCGAAAACAAAATAATTGATGTTATCACCGAGGCCATTGCCAGTGCCTACAAAAAAGAATACGGCAAAAAAAAGCAAAAAATAAAAGCCAAGCTGGATTTAAAATCCGGGCGTCTTGATTTTTGGCAAGAAAAAGAAGTAGTTGATGAATCCATTATTTTATCAGAAGAAGAAATTGAAGAAATAAAACAAAAAAGAGAAACCGGAGAAATTAACCCAAATGAAGAATTCGAAGATGAAGAGGGTGGAAAAATCAGATTTAATCCCGAAAGGCATATTATGTTAAACGAAGCCAAAGAAATTGACGAAAACGCCAAGGTGGGCGATGAGGTTAGCTTGCCATTAGAGGCCAAAGATGATTTTGGCCGAATTGCCGCTCAAACAGCCAAACAAGTTATTTTGCAAAAAATAAAAGAAATTGAAAAAGAAGAAACCTTTAAAGAATTTAAAGACAAAGAAGGAGAGGTGGTTTCGGGTATTGTGCAACGAGTTGAGCCAATGGCTGTATTTTTTGACATTGGCCGAACTTCTGGCATTTTGCCCAAAAAAGAGCAAGCTCCCAACGAATATTACAAGCCCGGACAAAGAATGAAACTTTTTGTTTTAAAAACTGAAAACACGCCCAAAGGCGCTCAAATTGTTTTATCCAGAATTTATCCCAAGCTTATCTCCAAGCTTTTTGAGCTTGAAGTGCCAGAAATTGGCGCCAATCAAGTGGCTATTCGAGCTATTGCCAGAGAAGCTGGGTTTAGGTCAAAAGTGGCTGTTGAGGCCTTGGAAGATGGCATTGACCCAATCGGTTCTTTGGTGGGGCAACGAGGCACAAGAATTATTGCTGTTACCAACGAACTTGGCGGAGAAAAAATTGATGTTATTATTTGGGACGAACTTCCAGAAAAATTTATTGCCAATGCCTTATCACCAGCCAAGGTTTTAGAAGTTAAAATCTTGCCAAAAAATAAAGCTCAAGCCATTATTCCAGACGACCAGCTTTCATTAGCTATTGGCAAAGAAGGACAAAATGTGCGGTTGGCCGCCAAGCTCACTGGCTGGAAAATTGATGTGCGTAGCGTTAGTCAATTAAACGCTAACGAAATTCCCAAAGAACAAACAGCAGATATTGAAGAGTTGGGGGCAGATGCTGAGACAGAAACCGAACCAGAAGACCAAAAACAAAAACCTCAAGAGTAATTTTAGAGTATTATTAAATCAACAAATTTACCCCGTGAAGTAGTTTCAAATTTTTAGTAAAAAATTTGAAACAGAAATTTGTAGAACAAATTTCTACTTCACAAGGTGTAAGAATTCATAAATTCACTCGCCCGCCTGAGGCGGACTCATTCATTAACGACTTCTAACATGTTTGCTAAAACTTTTTCAGCCGTTTTGTGGGGAATAAACGCAACCCTTATTGAAGTGGAAGTTTCGGTTAATCAAGGTCTGAGAAATTTTATTATTGTGGGATTGGCTGATAAATCAATCGCAGAAGCCAAAGAAAGAGTGGCCTCAGCCATAAAAAATATTTGTCTCTCTTCCCCCACTTCTCAAACAAAAAAAGTGGTTGTTAATTTATCCCCAGCGGATTTAAAAAAAGAAGGCAGCCATTTTGATCTATCAATTGCCTTGGCCTATCTATTGGCCACTCAACAAACAAAATTTGTTCCCAATAAAAAATTAATTCTTGGAGAGTTAGCGTTAAACGCAGAACTAAAGCCCATAAAAGGAGCTTTTTCTTTTGCTTTATTAGCTAAAGAAAATAACTTTGAAGAAATTATTTTACCCGCTCAAAACGCCAAAGAGGCCTCGGTTGCCAACTTGTTGAGCCCTCAAAATAAAATAAAAATTATTCCAGTTGAAAATCTTCAACAAACCTTATCTTACCTTGATGGCCGGGTTGATATAAAACCCTTTGAAACAGAAACAAACGATTTTCAAATAAATAATAACTTTGAAATTCAGTGGCACTGGATACAGGGTCAAAGCCATGCCAAGCGAGGCATGGAAATTGCCATAGCTGGAGGCCATAATATGCTATACCCGTGGGCACAGTACAATATTCAAATTTGAATTAGTAGAAAGAATCAGGTGAAAAATGGGGTCACTCCACTCCTATAAAAGTTCAAATGGATTTATTTAATCTTCAATTTTTGCTTTATCCTTAATTTGGGTATTTGTTTCTTTAGGTAACATGTCTGTTTTCCACAAAACGTTTTTCATTGCTTTGGCATCTTTGTACCAGCTACCTAGCGATTTAGCGAAAGTCTTTATCATAGCTTTCTTTATTTGCCCCATCTTTATTCCAGTTGCCACTCTAGTAAAATTGTCGAAAAAGAATAAAAATAAATACATATGAACATCTTTACTCCAAGCATCATCCAACCCTTGCACGATTTCAGAACACTCATTAAGCGTAGTTAAATCGTTTTTTCTTGTTATAATTTCATAATCCCCGTATGGTTTGAATCGCTTAATTTGAATGGATAAGTGGCAGTCTTGGTTAGTTTTATTAAGCCAGTTTTCTTCAACATCATTAATCAATTCCTTCTTGTCGGAAGGAAAAAATTCCGCAAAATAGTTAAGTATAAATGTACCTTCTTTAATCCTTTCCTCAAACTCATCATCAAAGCTTGTTTCTGATTGACTAGGATATTTTTTGCAGTATTTCTTTTCGAAAGCATCCCTAATCACACTTTTTATATCTCTATTAACCTCTTTATATTGCTGGGTGTCCTTCCACAATGCACTACCCAACTTACGCCTGTGTAAAACGATACGGAGAAGACTTACTGCTATATCTTTATCTCGCTTTTCGAGAGGGATCAGTTTGTATCTTGGATCGTAAACGCATAACTTATCCTCTTCTTTTTTGATTACACACAAAACTTTGTATTCTGTTTCCTCATCACTTTCATGAATTACCAACCATGTTTCTTTTAATTCTATAGGAGTATAGACTTTTATACTATTGGAAGATAAAATATCTCCATCTTTAAATTGCTCCCGTAGGCTTTTTAATTGCCCAGAATTTAACTCATTTATAATGTTTTGCACATCTAAATTTATAGTGAATAATGAAAGTCCTTTGGACAAATCATTGGAATTTTCTCTTGCTATTTTTCGCTCGTTTTCTAACAAATATAGGAATTTGTTGAATTTATGCCAAATATAAGTATCATCAAGAAATATACCATCTTTAACAAAATTAGCATAATGAAACCGTTTAATATCAATATCCAATCTTTCAGCAAAATCTGAATCTATCACTACTGCTTTAAGCATTGATTTAATCAGTTTTTCTACAGCCATATCAGTAAAAACAACATAGTGGTGAAAATATAGCCACTTATATAGTTTATAGCGTTCAATTAGCATCGTCTCTATAGCACTGATTCCAGTAAATAATGGGCGTATTAGGAATTCCTTTGTTTCCTTGCGATTGAATAACCTAAGTGTTGTTATAAAACGATCTATGTCATATGCACCGAAACCAGCTCCACTGATGGTTCCATCACGAAGCAAAAAATCAGCACGATCAGCATCCAGATTGGAACTAACAATTTGTACTAATGTCTCAAATACACTAAATTTTCTCCTTTTTCTTGGGTCTAAAGTCATTAGTATTAAATCATATATATAACATTTGTCCTTGAATTTCTTTCCTA
Organism: Minisyncoccota bacterium; assembly: GCA_028718785.1. GTDB lineage: Bacteria > Patescibacteriota > Minisyncoccia > Minisyncoccales > CG1-02-41-26 > STD1-80. Next base: position 50,664 of record JAQULB010000003.1, on the reverse strand, counting down.
ACAAGTCTTCTTTAACGGATTGAAATTTTCCACGCATAGACTCGCTCTCAATAATTTTGAGGGTATTATATTCATGCAAATGCAATCCATATTGGTTATGCAAATATATTATTTCCTTATGCTCATCTTCTCTATATATCAACCTTAAAAAATCAGGAAAATCTATCGCATCTTCACCCGTATGGGAAAAAGGCAGATGACCAATATCATGCAATAATCCAAGTAAGCGAACTAAAGAAATAATTATATATTTAAGTTGCTCATCTTTTAATTTGCTATATTCTTTGCCAAAATCACCCTTGCATTTAATAAAGAAATTTTTAATATCTTTTGGAGCACTCAATTCCAGAGCGGAACTAATCATCCTACCTGCAATATGCATTACGCCTAAACTATGATCGAATCGGCTAGTAACAGCAGTAGGATAAGTAAGATAAGCAGTTGCATTTTGTTTGATATAACGCAGACGCTGAAAATAAGGTGTTTCAATAATTTCAAGTTCCAAATCACTTAACGAAATGTATTTATGAATAGGGTCTCTGATAACTCTCACTTATTGTGCCTCCATTATCTAATTCATAGGATAAGTCCTGTTTGTAAAAACTCTTGCAAAATATAAAAAAATAAAGGGCTAACCATATTTGTCAGCCCTTTATAAAAACTCGAAAAAGTCATTTTCCTATTCTTTATCACTAACGCATGAAAGTATTATTCGATCTAACTCCGCAACATCGGGTAAATTTAATATTTTAACCATATCATCAATCCAATCTTTAAGAGATTCCTCTCCGTCTCTAGCCATAATATATAAATTTTGGGGATTATGATTGATCAAAATACCCTGACTTTCCATTCGGGCTAAAACACCCTTTACATTTATCCCCGGACCTAGCCAAAAGAAAAAAGGTTTCCCCATTTTACGCAACACATCTAACAGCGTTTCAACACAATCCCAAACTTGATCGGCTGTAGCACCATATCTAAATGAACTAATAATTTTGACGAGAATCCACTCGCACGTCGTTGAGAAACCTATGTTTGGTGAGCTAAATATACTTTCCCGTATTGATACTTCTGCCATTTTCCCTTTCCCTCCTTATCTCCCTACAACAAACAAGTTCTAACACAAACAATCAAATGTTTATAATGACATTTTCAATTTTGACGTTCTAGATAAATTATAAAATATTAAAATTGCTTTATCAAGAAGTTAATCTCAGAGACACTGACATAAAAACGCCTGTTATATCTGGTTAGATTACAGATAATAGTCAGAAACGTATCCTGTAATAAAAATTAAAACCATCAAACACCTTCGGTTTATTTCTCATTTTTCTTAATCATAAATAAGTAAATATCAACTTGCAATCAATTTCAGATATTCGAGTTGATCTGTCAATAATTCGCCAGGTCTTATGGCTTCGGATTCATATGGATCGTTGATAATATATCCCGCTTCTATACCCTTTTTCCAGAGATTTTCAAGTAGGTCATTATTGAAGATGTCTTTATGTTGGCAAGTTAGTTTTTCAAAAAGGCTGGATTTAAAAACCCTTCCATCTTTTTTGTCTTCAAGACTCATAGATCGAACTGCAAGAAAAAATAAAGCAGATGTGCTTATTGTGCATAATTGCTCGACATTGACTCTTAAGGGAGTAACTCCCTCGACAAAATACTTTTTAAGTCTTGAAATGCGTCCTTTTGCAGCAATCTCCGTAATTCCAAGAATTGGAGCCAAATCTTTTGGTTTGGGTACCCGGTCTCCATTGTTTTTAGAATACCTAACTATGGCTGCTAAAGTTTCAGCTTGATGTCTAGTCAATGGACCAAAATGGCTCATTGATATATAATCTCCCAAAAATAAAAAGCGTTCATAGAATGCTATTAGAACGCTATTTGAACGTTCATATTCATATTATGGCGTATTGTAACATAAATTGCCATCCTTGTAAAGCAAAAAATGGGCCATTTCGCTCAGTCTTATAATGTCACATAAGTAGCATCAGGTGAGAACATATCTCCAAAGTATATACTTTTAGTGGATTTTTAAATAAGCCATTTTTTCAAAAACAAAAACACAAATGATGATAATTTTCAAATTTTGGTATCTCCTGGTATCCATGATTCAGGTACCAATTTAATTCCGTCCCTCCAACGCTCTATAATACAATCTTGAAACCATTTTTCAGCGAGGTCGGCATGGTCTGTCATTATGATTTGGAATTCTGGAGACAGATTATTTACAACGTCTAGTGCTAATTTATACATACGTGCAACAGCTTTCCTGTCTTCATTCTCACCGTCTATTCTGCCACCATTCACTTCTTGATCCGCAGGGAAATACACTTCGGATGGTTGGTCAATAAAAATAAAGCGGGGCAGTGGTCGACCTCTCTTCACAAACCATTTATGTAAGGCAAAATGCGCGATCAAGTGATAGCCAACCCAATTTTCTCCACTTCCCATTTGATTCATGGGGATGGGACCATCTGCTGTATCAGCGACCACTGTTAGTTTCCTTAAATCGAGTCGCAATGGGAATTTTGAGTGTTCTAACTGCAACTCACATGCCCATTGACTCATATCACGGCTTAAGATTGACAAGATTGAATCTAACCGTTCTTGCACAGTGGCATCGCTTAATTCTTTTTCAAGCCCACTGATTTTGCTCTGCAATGCCGCGATTTCCAGCTTTAGTTCACTTGTATCCTCAATATGAGGAAGGCTTTCAAGGTAAAGGCTGATTCGACCAAGAATATGAGCACGTCGAGATGAACGGTCACGCATGCCTTGAAGGCGACGATCCGAAGCTTGGATTGCATCCATTTCTTCACGGTTTTCGTGTAAACGCCGTTTTACATCATCGAATCGTCCACGTAACTTTCTCACTACTTCATTCATTTGCGGAGAACGATCTTCAATTGTCCGAATCTGCGAATCTAAACATTGGGCAGACTGGCGCATTTGCTCTAATCCTGGTAACGAAACATTAGAAAGTTCAGATTCACATAATGGGCATCTTGGAACGCCTTGTTCAGATTCTTCAAAAAGTTCAATACTCCGAAGTCTATGCAATTGGGCTTGTGCTTCATGAGAATATCCTTGTCCTTCTGAGTTCAATGCTTCTGCTGCCTGCATCTGAGATTTGACTCGTTGCAACTCGCTTTCCAATTCCAACTTTGTCCTTCGTAACTGGTTGTAGGCATTGTTTTCAGATGCGAGTTCGTCTTCTGGTTCCGGAGGTTGGCTTTGAATACGTTTCAATATCTCAATGCATTCATTCCAATCTTCAACGGGCATTTCCGCTCCAGGCAACCCGATGTCCATTGCCTCGACAAGCAGAGATTGCGCAAGAGATACTCCTTCCCCCCGGACTGCTTCATACTCAGAAAGCCTACGTTCCAATCCCCTGAGTTTATATCGAAGGTCTCGTAGTTTAGTCACCTTAGCAACATAGTCGTCGTCAACAGCTCCAAGAAAATACGGAAGTATATCCTTGATAGCCTGTGGGATAAATGGTTCGCCCTGATTATGAAACAAGAGGCGATTGTTTAATACCTCGGCTTGTTGCTGGAATGCAAAGTAAAGTGCATGACGGATATTGGCTGTCAACGAACGTCTATTATTTCCTTCCGGTGGATAATGAATGTTTTCTCCTATTCCTGCATATTGAGAGAGAATAGCTCTTAATGCTACATCATTAATTGTTTGCCTTAATTCAACTCGCTCAGGTATTTCAATGAAGTTACGAACATCATAGAAAATATCGGAAGAGGCATTCCGACCAGGACCTGGCAAACGCCGTGCAACAAATGCCTGACCTGCTTCTATCTGGAGACGTACACCAACCCACTCAACAGCTTTGCGAATAATTCCCGCGGGGATTCTACATTCATCGCTACCAAGACAGTAGTCAATGATCTCAATAAGTGCCGTTTTGCCAGTTTTAGATGCACCTGTGATGATATTCAACTGTCCGGTACGGAGAGTGATTACGCGTTTCTGTCCATTAAAGCCGTAAAGAATAATATCCGATATTTGAAAACTCATATACGGATTCCCCACAAATTCATTACAGTTTGAGCCGATCCTGCCAAAGCAAACCATTTCCCGACAAGCTTTGCACGAGACACACAATCCTTTGCTTCATTATCGAGATTTTGAAGTATTCGAGCTGATATAGACTCCTCAAAGGTAGTTTGCACTAACCAACCATGACGTAGCGCAATCCAATCATAAAGCAGTCCGAATTGGATTGCTTCTCGAGTATAAGGTTTTAGTGACAACAATCTTTCCGCATAAAGAACCTTGGCATCGGCGTTATTTTGCATCCAAACCGCAAGCGATGTCCTCGTAGATGGCGGAAGACTTTCTCGTGTTTGTTTGTGAAGAACGATTGGCAAAACCATAAAGGTCAATGGATATGGCATACCTGCATCATTAACACCGGAATATCCAGCAATTGACATTGCCAGAGCTGCGCAACAGAAGGCTGGATTCAAAAGGTTGGCTTCCTCAATGGAACGTTCGGACCAAGGCTTCATAAATCAGGTCTCCTTACTCTCTAAAATCTGCCGTATGCGTTCAGCAAAGTTGAGATGCCAACCGACTTTTTGACAGTCAGAAAGTATCTGATAAGAACCGCGTGAAATAGCCGCCTCTGTAACGCCTTGTCGGATTGTATGATGGCAACCGGTCTCCACCCATTTATATAGAGCTTGGGCTGCTTCTTTCTTGGTCTGCTCTGTTGCGTCGTCTCCAATTTCATCTCGCATTTGCTCAAAGTAGATTTCCCATTCCTCCACCAATTTGTCTTCGTAGCGATCAAGTTCCCCAACGAGAATAAGGTCTTCTCGTATCCATCGTGATCTTTGCTCAAAGGCTCTGAAGTAATTCCGAATTGCATGTAGGATACGTGGGTTGCCAATTTCAATAAGGCGTAGCTGTTGAACAAATACCTTATTTTCATATCCAGAAGCGTCTACGCTGGCAGACATGATGTCATCGTCAATAGGTAAGGAATCCAATTTGAACTGTTCTCGCAGGCGGGACCCCTCGGCTTCTAATTCTTCGCTGAGTATTGGCTGAGTTTGATCATCAGCTAAATGCTTTATTGACCGACGATACCACCAACCCTCAAATCTCTGAAGAAATGAATCAAGGAATTGTTTGTCAGTAAAGCCAAACACCGCTTCTTTGAGCGCAACATCAAGGTCTGTGATTGTTGGGGCACAATCAACCAAAATCACATTTTGAACCAGTTGTTTTCTTTGCTCATAATTTAATCTTTTAAACGCGGTAAAGGCAGGATGTAAAGAATAACTTGTCGATGATTCAGCAGTGGATACTAATCGCTCAAGAGCTTTATCTGCGTCCTGTGGTTCACCTGTTTTGAGGTAGAAAGCAGCACTGCCTCCAGCCGCTTGTGCTGTGGTGATCAGAAAAAACAAGGCATCGTTTGGAATAGTATTATTAATTATGCCTTCACACCATATCCTAATTGTCTTCCACAAGTCTAGGGATGCGTCCGTTAAGTCAGCGGATTGATTAATATGATGTTTCGTTTGCAATAATTCGATTGGTTCCCCTTCTGGCTCGAAAGCGACATCGTCTAACGTCTCAATAGAAACGGTGAATTCCTCACTCTTTCGTAATCGTTTTAAACTTTCCAGTAAGGCATACCGAATTTGATACATATAACCAAGTACCGAAGCACTCGCAGAAAAGGGATTGTTTACGTTTGTAGTCATTGTTTATTAGGCTTCCCCTAAATGCATAAAAGACGGACAGTGTGATATAACCAAATAGTTTTTAAGCGAGATATAAGAAAAGAACCCATGTATTTATCATTGTTTTTCTCTTCAAAGAAAGCTAAAATATCGCCACAGAGATCAATATGACATTCCAATAATATAGATACTCAATCTTCTACCACGTTTATTTACAAACGTCAAGCAAAAAGTTATACTATTTATTTTTTCCCTTGAATGATGGAGTTTTTGCCTATTACATAAAATACTTCTTACTTAAAATCGGCTTTTCTGAAAGGAATTTCCCACCATTCAAGAGGCTTACATCTTTGCAAGACCTGCTCTTTTGACAAAGTCGCTAATTTAGGATTACCATATTTGTCAAAATGAACTATATATAACCAAAAATTATCATGTTGTTTTCAGGATTCCACATTTTTATCATTCATCTGAACAAAGTTATCAGTACCTGTTCTTCCCTTAACCTCGATCCTCCTGTCCGAAGATAAAATATCTATCCCAACTTCTGCCTTATCTTTATCCACCCTTCGTATAAACGTACCTCGCTTCCTCTCATGTTCTTCTACAAAATCCATCGCAGATTCTCTAGTCTCTTTTTTAGTCATCCCAATTTCCTTTTAGGAATAGTCATTCATCTATTCTCAATTTTCTAGTTCCTTCGACTTCTTTGGTAAAAATCATTAGTTTATGTTTGACACAATTTTCAGCTTTGACATCCCAAATTAAATGCTCTAAATTCACCACCTTTAGCACTTTCATAGGAGATTGTGTATTTTCCCAAATCCCAGGATTTAATATATCTCCTTTACTAATTCCTAATATCGGCTCTGACGTTTCGAAAGTAACCCAAACATCATCGGCACTACCTGGCACGTATACTTCCAAAATATATTTTACCTTTTTTATAAAATTAGTCCTCTAAATTATAAGTACCTAGCCAAAATTAATTTCATATTCAGTTCCGTATCCGCGAATAACCATTTCGACGTATTCCACAAGATATGACCATCCCTTGTATGCCCAACACTCTATCCACTCATATTTCATGAAACGCTACAGAATCTCTATGAGATTTAGTTGAGGTGAATATTTCGGCAGATAAAATATCTCCAGTCCTTTACTTTGCCATTCTGGTATCTTCATCTCAAATGCTTTCACTGTTATGGAATGTCGAGTTATCCATCGATACTACTGTCCTGTCTCGTAGCTCCTTGATGAACTCATCAAAAACAAGCTATGACAAAATCACTATCTGGGGTTTTATGCAAAGGACCCCAATATCAGATATTAGCTAGATAGTGTCTATCAAATGTGTATCTCATCTACCGCAACATTTCTTGAATTTTTTTCCGCTTCCACAAATACATGGATCATTTCTGCCGATTTTTTTAATATCCAAATCAGCTCTTACACCAGCTTTTAGAGCAATTTTAGAAATTTCTTCTAGGTTGCTATCCTCTACCCATGGTTGATTGTTAAAAGTTACAGCATCGACAATATTAGAACTCCCTGCAATAGAGCATAGACCAAGCCACATATCAGCCTTTGTTTTATATTTTTTAGCTAAAGCAAAACTCACCAACTGTGTTTTTATTTTTTCCGAAAAATTTGGCAAACAGATAAAAGAAACTCCACTTTTCCCGTTTTCAAAACCCATAGATAAAGAATGCATTCGTCCATCTTGTATGGTTTTATCTATGGTTTTTTCGATCCAGGAGATAAGATCATCAGCTCCCTTACCAGCCAAATCATATAAGAAAAACAGGGCATCTGTAAGACCCGGCTGTTTTATTGCCTTTATCTGGTTAATAAGTTTTTCAAACTTCTCATTCTTCCATTGATGATGTAATTTCTCTACCGCACTTGTTTTTGGCTGATAACCACGCATAGCTGGAAAATTTGCATCTATTAGTTGAGCAAATCCATCGTCCAAAGCTTCCCTATCTACATCAGGATTTGGAAATAGCTTTTGTCTGAGATGACTCCCTAACAACACTAATTCCGAATTCGCTTCATAATAAGAGCTTAACGCAACTCTTTGCCTTATATAGTATAAAAAATCAAAAGGATCTTTTAAGTAAAAAGCAATAATGTCTAAATCAAAAATACTCATTGCTAAAGGGTATGGATCCTGTGGCTGTTTCTCTAGATAAATATCCGATTGATGAGTTATTGCTGGGTAGTGATCCAGTGTTATACAGATAATATAGGCATCGTCAATAAATTCACTGAGATAAAGTTTCTTACCATCTTCTGTTACTAAATCATTTTTCTTGTCTATAATTGCTGAACGACAGATCAAACCTTGATTATAAGCCTTTTGAACAGCTTCTTTGAAGTCTGCTCTTAACCTTGCCTCATCTCCCTTTTTAGATAGCTCCGTAAGCTTTTTTGATTTCGCCTGCACAATAACGGCTTTATTGCCAGCTATGGCCAATACGTCAATATCTGTTAAATCTTGCCTGTTTCTACAAACCTTTACTTCTTTGTAGACATTTTCCTTCCCAAAGATATCTTCCAAAATTTCATAGACAATATTTTCAGCTGACTCGCCTCTATTATTAAAAGCAGTGTCTCTATATAGATCATCGTCACTCATCCAGTAAAAAGGACTTTCGTAGATGGATCGCGAAAAATTGAATCCCACAGGTAAAAAATAAAGATTCTCTGCAAGAGTAACTATAGGATGAGAATCAATAGCATTATACATCCCAACAGAATTCAGATTTTGATTAACAGTACCAGGAATTACCGAAAAAGCTTTGATGAAATTTTTAACAGCATCAACATCAAAATATTCCAAATCTTTTTGGTTAAAGCAAAAAACTGATAGAGATGACTTGCAGAGTTCCTCAAATTTTTCCGGTATTTGGAAATTCTGCCACCTCTCTTCGCTAAGTTTCTTTAACGTTGCATATATATTGGACACTATGGATAGTGTAATACCTTTATTTTTATATATCCATGTTTCGTCATTTTTATATTTCTTCTGTGCAAATTCCAAATATTGAAAATCATAGGCACCAGAATCACCATAAAAAATTGGCTCTGCCATTAATTCCCCGTTTCCCATGAAATCTTTATAATTATCCTCAGCATTCTGATCCTCTACACTTTGTTTATATTTCTTCGAAAGCTTATCCGCAAATATTGCCAAATGATTTTCATGCAACTTCTGAAATAATTCATAAGTCCTATTGATTTGATTAGTTAAAGTGTTTTCTGTTGGTATTACAGAATAATCTATTTTATTTTTAACCATTAGACCAACCAAAAAAGATAACTCTTGGAAAATTAGCCGTTCATGCCAGTTGATATCAGCTACTTCTTCGGGGTCTAAAAATTGGTCTCGCTGCAATATTATTGCCAAGGAATATATAAATCCTGGTTCCTTCGCCAAATCTTCAATAGCATTGATTATCTCATTAGTACACATTTTTTCGGATTTCCGCATTTTCCTTAAAACCTAACTATAAAATAAATATTTGATACTGTTATTTCTTTTGAAAGCTCTCCAAAAACATTTCATAAATTTTATCTACAGCGATCACAAATTCGTAATAACTGGTTCGCTATATGAATTATATCGACAACCTCACCCGGATCAGTATATTCTACATCTCTATGACTTGATGGATTCTTAAACTTGCCTATAGATCCCGCAAAAAGAGCAACTATCGCTTCCTTTTCACTAGCTTCTAAAGACTGGTCTGCAAGAGGTCCATTATCTGGCTTAAAAGCCTTTCTCATAAGAGCAACGCCTATTTCATTATCTGTGTATCCTGCTTTATCTCTAACCCTTATTTCAACTTCTTTGAAGGCTTGAAATATTGCGGTGTCATAGTCTCCTCTTATAAACAATGGTTTTACTTTTCTTACTAAAATTGGGTCAAGATTCTCTGATGGCAGTAATGACGCTTTTTTATATGATTCAAAATTCTGCTCATCAAGAATCTTTTTACCTTTGCGAGTAATAAAGAATTCATCCGTGCCACCACCGCCCGGCATTGGTGCAATAAACATTTCCTTTTCAAGCCAAATCCAAGCTTCCATAAGTCTTTTACAAAATTCCTCCCGATAATTACCAGCATATTCGATAAAATCAGGACTATTTCCTAAAGTAAAATTATGCCGATTAAGTCTCCTTTGATCTGCTAAATCTTTTAACACAAAAGGAGCCAATTCTTCTGGCTCTAATTCCATAGCTGTTTCAATTGGTGGATAAATATCTTTAATCATCATAATGACTCAATAACCTCCGGGTTGTTCTCAAAACAGATGGGATTCTTAGATTTTGCGTGAAAAAATAACAATCGCTCTTTCTATCTCATTTTTAGGAAGCATAAGATCAGATCGTATCAATAAACGTGGACTATCAAATGCAATAATGGGTTGATTATGACCTGGCATGTTGAGAGAATAGGAATTTTGCTCTTTGGGTTCCTTGACTAATACACGAGTTCCTATATTCACTAATGCAGCATTATACATAAAGCGATTATGTCTTTTAAACTGATCGATAGAATCAAACAAAGCACCTGTAAATTGAAAGCAAGTATTTAATACTGCTCTAATATCTTCCTCTGCAACAACACAAGAGTCTAACAAAGAATGTAGTTGCCCTCTAATCACGCGACAGGTAACATTTGAATCAATGATCATTAAACCTGATTCTAAGATTTCCAGACGTACTTCGTTAACAGTTTCTTTTCTTAATCCTGATGGGTCAAATTGATGAATAAATAGCGATTGCCCATCAATCCAATGCTTTTTTGGTCTTAAATAATCAAAAATTCTGACTTTCTTTGAATGCCCTAACTCAAGTATTGTTTCGACAAAATCTTCTGACCCAAGAACAACAGGATCGATAACCTCTTCATCTCGTTCCGGAGCAATAATAAAACGCACGCTTGCTTCATTTGCGACAGAATAAGGATTTTTTAAAAATTGTATCAATAAATGATCATCCATAGCTTTCACCTTTAAGACGGGGAATAATGATTTTAGAGCCTTTTCTATTTCAGCCTTAAGTTCTACTGGTGATCGAAAAGTAACCCGGAATAACCCATCAATGTAATCAGATATTTCATTCGTAAATCTCTGTGCCTCTGGCTCACGTTTTATATCTTGAATGAAAACAAGTATGGGCAGTTTTTTATAACGTGCTCGATCGTATTCTTCTTCAATAACTAATCTTCCTGATGGGGTTTTCCATCCACCGCGTTCACCAACAATCACAACAAGAGCATCTGCGCTATCAACTGCATCCAAGCAAACATTCCTTGATGAACTTATTAACGATGGAAAGTCCTCATTAACAAGTATCGGCTCTCCTCCAATATTAATTATAGACTGACGGGCTACCTCTCGGTATTCTTTAAAACCCTCTAGAACAGAACTCACAAAAACTCGAGGCTTTATAGTCTGTGAATTATTATGCATGTTATATCAATCCTTAATTATTAAGAATGTGATTATACTAAGATAAATCTTTCAACCATTATTTTCTGATGAATTTGTATTATCAATCCGACGTTATTATTAGAACAAAAAGGTTTTAGCTAATCACTCCAATCATCCGCGAAAAGTTCTGCCTGTTTCAACACATTCTCAGTAGCTAATAACTGTTGATCCGGTGGATAACCGTATTGGCGTAGTGTTCGGCGGACAATGACCCGAAGCTTCGCTTGAATGCTTTCTTTTATAGTCCAATCTATTGAAGTGTTCGCCTTCACTTTTTGGACCAAAAGCCTTGCTAAATCCCGAAGTGCGTCATCGCCTAAAACCTTTTTGGCGCTGTCGTTATTAGATAAAGCGTCATAAAATGCGATCTCGTCTTCGGAAAGGTTCAATTCATGCAAACGCATGTCCGATTCCCTTATTTCCTTAGCCAGCTTTATAAGCTCTTCGATCACCTGAGCGGTCGTTAAAAGATTATTTTGGTACCTTTTTATGGCATTTTCGAGCATTTCTGAAAGCTTTTTACTTTGGATAAAGTTCTTTCTCATTCGCAGTCTAATCTCATCATTGAGAATCTTTTTCAGAAGTTCCAAGGCAATGTTCTTTCGCTTCATGTCCTTAATCTCTGCCAAAAATTCATCAGAAAGTATGGAAATATCAGGCTTTTTAATACCTGCCGCATCAAATATGTCAACGATCCCCTCGGTTACAACTGCTCTATCCACAATCTGCCTTATAGCTGTTTCAATATCTTGGTCGGATTTGCCAGTTCCGGTCGTTTCAAATTTTATTAATCGGGCTTTTATCGCTTGGAAGAACCCTATTTCATCTTTAATATCCATCGCTTTATGATGTGGAACGGAAAGGGCAAATGCTTTGGATAATAGATTGACCTGCTTTATGAACCTATTTTTGCCATCTTCTAAGCTTAAAATATATTCCTGTGCTTCTAAAATGATAGTGAGCTTCTGTTGAGTCGTCGCTGAAAAATACTTTGTATAATCAAACTGATCGAACATCTGAACGACAATCTCGTATTTCTCAAGCATTGTTGCCACAGCTTCTTCTTGGTCAAGGGTCGGTGAGCCTTGTCCTCCACTTGCGGCATAAGTTGCCAAAGCCATCTTCAAATCTGACGCAATCCCTATATAGTCAACTACAAGTCCGCCCGGTTTATCCTTGAAAACACGATTAACCCTAGCGATAGCCTGCATTAAATTGTGTCCACGCATGGGCTTATCAACATACATCGTATGTAAGCAAGGCACATCAAATCCAGTCAGCCACATATCACGGACAATAACGAGCTTCAGAGGATCGTTAGGGTCTTTAAACCGTTCGCCGATCTCTTTTCTATCCTGCTTGGTAGTATTGTGCATCTGCCAACTTTCGGGGTCGGAAGAAGCGGAAGTCATTACCACCTTAATCGCTCCCTTTTTCTTGTCCTTGTCGTGCCAATCTGGTCTTAGCTTGATGATTTCCTGATACAGTTCAACTGCAATCCTTCGGCTCATACAGACGATCATGCCTTTTCCATCAAAGGCTTCCTGTCGTTTCTCAAAATGGTCTATAATGTCACCAGCAACAATACGCAACCTGTCTTTATGTCCAACAATAGCTTCAAGTTGCGCCCATTTTGCCTTTGCTTTCTCTTTAGCTGTGCTTTCCTCACCTTCAGTGATAGATTCTACCTCTTCATCAAGCTTCGCTTTCTCCTCTGGCTTTAGGTGGACTTTAGCAAGCCTTGATTCATAGTAAATGCGAACAGTCGCCCCATCTTCTACTGCCCTAGCTACATCGTAAATATCAATGTAATTGCCAAATACCGCCGGTGTGGAAGCGTCCTCTTTCTCGATAGGTGTGCCTGTAAAACCAATAAAAGAGGCTTTCGGCAGGGCATCTCTCAAGTATTTAGCGAATCCATAAGTCGTCCTTACACCATTATTTTTGTCATAGATCGTTTTTGCGCCAAAGCCATATTGGCTTCGGTGCGCCTCATCGGCGATAACCACAATGTTCTTTCTTTCTGATAAGAGATCATAACTACTAGAACCATCCTCAGGAAAGAATTTCTGAATCGTGGTAAACACGATCCCTCCGCCGGCAACTTTCAATAAGCTTTTCAGGTGTTCTCTATTTTCCGCCTGAACCGGGTCCTGCCTTAATAGCTGTTTGCAGTTGGCAAAAGTATCAAAAAGCTGGTCATCAAGGTCGTTCCTGTCGGTTATTACAACGATAGTCGGATTATTAAGCGCCAAAACTACCTTTCCAGTATAAAACACCATGGAAAGCGATTTTCCGCTTCCCTGTGTGTGCCAGACTACACCTGCTTTTCTGTCACCATATTCACTTGTGGATTGGATAGTTGAGCTAACAGCTTTATTAACTGCGAAATATTGATGATAAGCGGAAACTTTCTTGATGGAGACAACCGAAGTTAGCCCTGTCTCTAGATCCTCTTTTCTGGATTTTTCAAACACGATAAATTGACGGATCAGGTCAAGCAACGTCTCTTTTTTCAGCATCCCTTTGATGAGCGTTTCAATTTGTGGAATGGTCATGCTGTCCTCTTTTGAGCCATCGCTTGATTTCCAAGCCAAGAACCTTGAGAAATCAGATGAGATCGTGCCTGCGGTAGCGTCAAAGCCGTCAGAAGCAACTAAAATGCTATTGTAATGAAAAAGGCTCGGGATGGCGTTTTTATAATTTTGAAGCTGAGTAAATGCTTTATGTACGGTTGCGTTCTCATCGGCGGGATTCTTTAGTTCAATAACCACAAGTGGCAAACCATTAATAAACAAAACAACATCAGGGCGTTTGGTAATGTTGTTCTCCATGACTGTAAACTGATTGCAGACCAAAAACTCATTATTCTCAGTATTATCATAATCAATCAGCCAAACTTTATCGCCTTTTATGCCATATTCGCCCATATACTCAACCTCTACCCCTTCGGTGAACATTCGATGGAAGGACTCATTATTGTCTATCAAGTTTTGAGTTGTGAGATTGCGGACTTGTCGGAGGGCTTGTTCTTTCGCTTCTTGTGGTATTTTGGGATTTATGTTATCAATAGCATTTTTGAGGCGATTCAATAGCAAAACATCACCTAGACTTTGGCGTTCGGCTTCTTGGGCTTCTGGAGAAAGGTAAGTGTAGCCCTGTTCTCCGAGGAGTTCGCATACCAATTTTTCGATGTCAGATTCAAATATTTTGGTCATAAATGATTATACCTTAGATAAATCGCTAATCGCAGCCTTGAGTACTTGCCAACATATTTTGGCAGTATGCCCATCAGGATTGAACCCTGAACTAGCTTGTTGGTATGGATGGATATAATTCCTAAATTCGCGTAGGGCATGACTAAACTTCTTTACATCATCCCCAAGTAAACCTACTTCATGGGAAACATCTATAAGACTACTTAGCTTCCATTCATGAAATTGTAACACTTTGCCATTTTTATCTTTAGGACTAAGGATTGCTCGATTGAATTCTTCTGGTTTCTTTATCACAAAACCCAGTAATATACCTTCAAGTATACTTCCACATAGGAAAATCGCAGCCAAAGATGCTTTTGCACCCAGACACCTCTTTATTTCATCCATTCTCTGATTCAATACATTAGTAAATACACTTTCTAAACCGAGTTTCTCTAAAGATATTTCTTGGAATTCCTTATTGAGAAAATCATCTTCGGTAACATTTTGCTGATCGATATACTCTTGTCTTTCACCGAGTAATCTTTTTGAAATATTTATGCAATCGCCATAAAGCTTTTGCTCAATTTCCTCTATTTCATTACCTTTTACTTCCTTTTGTGTTTTCCAATATTCTAATAGGTCTGCAATTAATTTCCCAACTATGTTATCTGATTCCTTTTGCCAAAAAGCACGAAGCCTATTTGCCTTAGAACCACTAAAATGATTATACTTCGAATCAAAAATATCTAAACCAGTGCTGTCATGGATAAAATCTTGGAAAGTGTTGCCTGAAAAATCCAAGACATACCCGCTGCGCATTCCGAACAGAGCCTCAAGCTTTGTTTTATCATTATTTGACATATTTGCCATGATTCAAACCTTAATGCTTCACTCTCACTTCACCACGCATAAGCTTTGGTAATAAAGTATCTCGGAGTTGAAAAAGAGTCTGAATTTGAAGAATATTAGCTCTAACCTTAGAGAAAATAGAATCCATAAGACTATTGAATACTTTTAAGGTTTGCTTTTCTGGTATGATAACTTCTAGTGATAATAGATTTTCTTGGTTTATTTTTAATTGTACCGCGCCTGTAATAATCCCAGAAACCGGGGTTTGCTTAAAAAGAAGATAAAGATATTCAGTTGATATGTCTTGCTTACCTTGTATAACATGAGCATGGTTACTGACCCAAAACTGTCCAAAAACATATTGCAGAACAGGAAATCCTTCTTCATCTATAACAGAGCCATCTTCGGCAAGTAAAAGATAAATGCCTTCAAATAAATAATCATCAATATAATCTATAACCTCAGTAGCCCCATAGTATGGATATTTTCCTTTTCTTTTTGCTCTCTGCTCGCTTGATAATGGTATACGCCTAGAATCATAAATATTTATAATATCCCTCAATCCCCCTACTTTCCACCCATCTGGGATTTCTCCCAATTCAGAGTCAATCATTTTGCCACCGCTTGATTTATAGGGCTTGCCTTGCTCATTAGGGAACTCAAAATCCACAAACCATCGCTTGAATAGTGCTTGGGCGATACTTTCCAACGTCTTATTCTGCTCCCGTAAAAGTTCAATCTTATCATCAAAAGCAGAAAGCACGGACGCAATAGCTCGTTGTTCGGGAAAAGATGGAAATAAAGACTTATATTCTTTAATCCTATCGGGTGACGTATGCCGTACAGTGCTTCCTGATGCAGAATTTACAATATTTTTTTGGTAATTTCTTGTACACATCAGATAGTATAAAAAGTCTCTATCAAGATCCTTGCGTTTGAATTGAACAAGCCCTATTCGTTGATTATGTAAAAAGTTTTTATTTTCATAATGCGGGACTTTTGCAGGATAACCTAGAGTATCACCATCTTTACTTAGATCAGTCATTGTAACTATTAAATCGCCGGCATGCAAAATGTATTCTTCTGGAAACAAGCCTATATAATACTTCAATTTATCAGCTTTAAATCCTCCTCCAATATTAAAATTTCCCGGCGTTAATAATACATTTTCATTTTCCTGTTCGGAGAAATATTCTCCCTTAAATGCAAAGCCATGCTTAATAGAAATATAATCCCCCAAAGTGGCTTCTTCCCATCCAGTCAGTATCTGCTGTGTATTTTTAGATGTCATAGTTATTTTTGCCCAATTTTATAAACGCTTCCTGTATATGTTTTTCCTGTCATCAACCGCACATATAGAAACGAATTTTCCTTTATCATCCTCTAGAATTTCATACACGATCCTATAATGCCCGCCAAATCTGAACCCATAATGACCTGATAAGTTTTCTTGTAGCGGTTTTCCGCTTAACGGATTATTTGCTATAGCCTCAATAGACTTGTTAAAGTCTGATTCTGCATCTTTCCCGATCTTCTTTTTCAGCTTTTTCCAATCCCTTTGTGCTTGAGATGAAAACTCTATTCTAGTTCTTTTTGAAATTCTTCCCAACTTTTAGATTCTCCTCGCCTTGCTTCTTCGCTACCTTTTTTGATCCTTCTCATTAGGCTTTTGTTTGATTTAATCTCGGCAGTTTCATACCAAGAATCTATTATCTCTTCCACAAAAGACCAATCACCAGTATCTATTGATTTTGATATGGCTTGATATAGCTGGCTTTTGAAGTCCTCTTTACCTTTTTTGGTAAAAACGTCTAGCCAAGAAAAGTCGTAATCTTCCAGTTGGTTTTCACTTTTTTCAATCAATATACTTGATAGCCTAAATGCCAAATGCTCTATTTGTTTTGAATTTTTCGTTTTAGTTAACACAATCGCTCAACTCCTCAAAATAAAATTTGCCACAAAATCAAAGCTCAAATCCTATACTTTCCAGACTCTCTTTTATTTTCTCGTTTAGTCTCTTTTCTTCCGTTACTTGCACTTTAAGTTTCCCGGTTAATTCCGTTATTTTCTCCTCAAAGGGTATGCCATCGTCTTCTTCGTCCATTATACCGACATATCGCCCCGGAGTAAGAATGTAATTATGCTTCTGTATTTCTTCAAGCTTAACGGACTTACAAAATCCCTTTATATCCTCATACTTCCCATTTTTAGTTCTCCACTCGTGATAAGTACCAGCGACTTTCTGTATATCTTCATCATTAAACAATTTATGGGTTCGGTCTTCCATAGAACCAACTTCATCGGCATTAATAAACAGAATTTCACCAGTGCGCTTTCTGTCGCCATTGCCTGCGCGCTTGCGGGAGATAAACCAGATACAAGCAGGTATACCAGTATTATAGAAAAGCTGTTTTGGGAGCATGACGATACAATCCACTAGATCGTTATCAACAAACTGTCTGCGTATCTCCCCTTCGTTATTAGTCTGAGATGAAAGCGAACCGTTAGCTAACACGCAAGCCATCACGCCTTTTGGCGACAGATGATAGATCATGTGCTGAAGCCAAGCAAAATTGGCACTTCCCGCCGGAGGTATGCCATATTGCCATCTAGGGTCTTTTTGCAGAAGTTCTCCCGACCAATCGCTATCGTTAAACGGCGGATTAGCCAAAATAAAATCTGCTTTTAAGTCCTTATGAGTATCATTAAGGAAAGAGCCTTCCGTATTCCATTTCACTTGTGATCCATCAATCCCACGGATAGCAAGATTCATTCGGCACAGACGATAAGTAGTCTGGTTGCTCTCCTGCCCATAAATAGAAATATCGTTAATTTTTCCCTGATGGCTTTCAACGAATCGCTCACTCATAATAAACATGCCGCCAGAGCCACAGCATGGATCATATACACGACCACTGTAAGGCTCTATCATCTCTACCATAATGCGAACGATTGACTTTGGCGTATAGAATTGTCCGCCCTTTTTGCCCTCAGCATTGGCAAATTCACCGAGAAAGTATTCATATACCCTACCGAGAACGTCTTTGCTTTTAGCTGCCTCATCACCAATCGCAATATTCCCGACTAAGTCAATAAGTCCACCAAGAGCGGCTTTATCAAGATTAGGTCGTGCATATACTCTCGGTAAGATTCCCTTGAGCGATGGGTTCTCTTTTTCTATGGCTTCCATCGCATTATCAACGTCATTGCCGATTGATGGGAGTTTTGCGTGGGAATGAAGATAAGACCAGCGGGCTATGTGTGGAACGAAAAAGATATTTTCCGCTTTGTATTCATCGGGGTCTTCTGGATCAGCGCCTTGATAGTCGCCTTCACCGGTTTTTAATTTTTTGTATAAGTCCTCAAACGAATCTGAGATGTATTTAAGAAAGATAAGCCCAAGCACGATATGCTTATATTCGGCGGCATCCATATTTTTTCGGAGTTTATCCGCCGCCTTAAAAAGTGTTCTCTCGAAGCCTTCAGTTTTATTGTTTTCTTTTGACATAATAATTCCCATTAAGTAATAAAAATTTTAATAGTTGATTGACGAACTATCTGTTCACTGTTAGTATAAGACGTTTTTGTTGATTGGTCAATAAAAATCTGATTTTGTCTAGTGTGGCGATTTTATGCTCAAACTGGCTCTTTCCCCTTACTTTTTTTGTCTAATAAGAAAGCTACCATTAAAGCATGAATGGAAACGACAAAAATCCAATCACATTCTTTGCTGTCACCAACTATCGTGATATAAGAAAGAGGTTTGGGATCAGGGAAAAGAATCGCAGAGGACATATTTATATCGTAGGGAAAACTGGAACTGGAAAATCAACGCTTATTGAAAACATGGTCATTTCTGACGTGAACGATGGTAGTGGATTAGCACTGATTGACCCCCATGGCGATCTGACTGAAGCTGTTTTGGATTTCGTGCCAAAGAAAAGGATAAAAGATGTCATTTATTTCAACCCCGGAGATGTTGAGTATCCCATCGCTTTTAACCCTTTGGAAAGCCCTCATCCTGACCAACATCACCTCATAGCGTCGGGATTAATCTCTGTATTCAAAAAGATATGGTCTGAGTTTTGGGGTCCAAGACTGGAACATATCTTAAGAAACTCTATCTTAACGCTTCTGGAACGACCAAATAGCACAATCTTGGATATACCAAAACTGTTGACTGATAAAGAGTTTCGATGGGAGATTATAGGGAAGGTGAAGAACCAGCAAGTAAGAGAGTTCTGGTTCTCTGAGTTCGAGAAATACTCAGCTTATCTCAAAACAGAAGCTGTATCCCCTATCCTAAATAAGATGGGACAGTTCCTAACGAGTTTTCCACTCAGAAATATCGTTGGGCAAAAGGAAAACACCTTTGATCTAAGAAAAGTCATGGACGAAGGCAAAATCCTGATAGTCAACCTAGCTAAAGGTAAGATTGGTGAGGATAATTGCTCGCTTCTTGGTTCAATGATAGTAACCAAGATATGGCTTTCAGCTTTGAGTAGAGCTAATTTACCAGAAGGAAAGAGGCGATCATTTTATTTATACGTTGATGAAGTCCAAAACTTTCTGACTTTATCATTTGCTGATGTTCTGTCTGAAGCCAGAAAATACGGTCTACACATGACCCTTGCTCACCAATACACTAACCAGCTTGACGAAAAAATAAGGGGAGCAATATTTGGCAATATTGGAACAGTTATCTCTTTCAGAGTAAGCATCGAAGATGCAGAACTACTGGGTAAGGAATTTTATCCTGTATTTAACATGAACGACTTAATCAATCTGCCCAATCATCATATTTACCTGAAGCTTATGGTTGATGGAGCCACATCTCAGCCTTTCAACGCAATAACTTTGCCACCGCCTGAAAAGGTTAAATCTTATGAAAAAGAGATCACAAAGCTATGCAGAGAAAAATATTCAAGACCACGGAAGGAAGTGGAAAACGAGCTTCTTCTAAAATCTTATTCTCCATATAGGGCTTATGATCAGAAATTTCCTAAAACAACGGAGACGAAGAAAACAAATACACTATTTGATTCTCTACCTTTTTAGAGACATCTTCAAATGGTAAAATCAACCAAAAATAAAAGGCGTCATTTTGACGCCTATCTCAATTTTTTATTATTAAATATCACTCTAATTTATCGGGCATTGCTAGTGATTCATCAAGAGGCATCATAAATACATGGCTTGTCAGAGTGAAACCGAGCTTGTGAAAAAGGCGATGAGCATTTTTATTATTCACCCCGGATTCAAAGAAGACCCAAATAGCACCTTTTTCCCGAGCCCAGCGGATAAACGCTTCCATAAGCTTTCTTCCAATTCCATGACCCCTATAAGATTCCATGACCCCAAGATCGTAGATAGATGCAACAAGAGGAGCTCCTTCTCGCGTATTTCGCTCAATCCCTCCAAACAAAAAACCGATCACTTCACTTTTTTCAAGAGCTACCAAAATGGACTTTTCTGTCTCTTGTCCACTAATGATTGAACAGAACTCCTCTGTCTTCTGCTTACACAAATCAGGGGCTTGAGAATGAAAATCCCGAGTTATTCCGTCTAATACTTCACCGTGAGATATGTACTCCCCCTGTACAACATGAAGGTAAATTTCTACGATACGGTCAATTTCGTTGGGGGATGCACACCGAATTACCAAATTATCAGCTTCTGCCACCACGTGCTTCGAGCCATTTTTTGAGATCATATCGTAAGACTCCTTTATTATCGAGAATTGTGTAGGCATCCGCCCAACTATCATCTTTTATTTGAAAGAACTTGTCCATCACTTCCATAAATTCTGTGGAATAATTCCACTTCGCGTTTCTCCAAAGCCATTGAGTAAAAACACCTCGAGAGAAATCCCAGTACCAAGCTACCCAAGTCATGAATATCTCTTCCGTTATCAAGCGTCTTTTCTGAAGATTAAATACTAACTCAAAAAGATTAAGAATACTATACGCATAGTTGGCCATAGACGCTATTGAGTCAGACCATTGCATAGATTCACTAGAATCAATATCTGTCTTTGGAATTTCGAATTGTGAGTCATAAATTTTGTTGAGCTCAGAATTCTTCATTGCTTCAAGAAATAAGTCTATCGCTTTGAGCTCTAGGTCTTTATATAACTGTGCTTTTTGGATCTGCTGAGACTTAAAAAAGAGAAATAAGGACCAAACCCCGGCGGCAATTATTGCGATTACAGCTAAACACTTGGATAAAATTTCGAGATTGCTTATGCTCAAATAGCCCATTATCTCTCCTTTTTTCCTGTCAAAGTAGTTGCAGAATATTTAACTTTAACATTCAATGCACTCAACAATAGTTTACCTCATAATTTCTACCCAGTATAAAAAACTTTTTGGTATTTGTCAACAAAAGTAAAAAAAGTAAAAAAGGCATCAAGATGATGCCTTTTAAGTTAGGAATCCAGGAATTTTAAGCTTTTTAGTTAGGGTAAAAATGAACTTTTTCGTATTTACGAAGACGATAAAAACAACAACGGCTATTATTCTTTATTATGAGATCTCAGTTCTATTATCATTGCCATTATCGTTTCGGCAGCATCATATAATCTTTCACGATAGTAATGACCCGATGAGGAATCAAAATGTTGAATTTTGGTATCTTTTTGTGATACGGCTTCGAGTTGATGGGTAAGTGTTTCGGCTTTATGCTTTATATCCTGAATAATGTTAGAATCGATTCTAAAATTGATTTGATTAAATTTCTTCATCTCTTCTGAATCGGCTCCAAAAATATTCTGAATAGCGTCCACCACTTGTTTATACCAGAGCCCAAAGTCCTCACTAAGACTGTGGTCAGATGCGAGTTGATAAGCCCATTCTTTCAATTTATTTAACTGCTCTATGACCTCGTTATCATCCATCTATATCAGAGCTCTTCTAAAATTTGTGAAATCGTTTTCCACTACCTATTAACCCCCTGGGATTAATTGTCACTTGGCTTTTTCCGTCACCAACAATATAGCCTATTTTGTACGCCTGCCGATTATTATTCTTAAGTATTGAAAAAACTTGATCCACATCATTTGGCGCTACAATTACGCAAAAACCTATTCCCATATTATAAACAGTGAACATTTCTTCATCAGGGACCTCACCTAAATTTTGAATAAGGTTAAAGATCGGAGGTATATCGGGAAGGTTATCTATAATATAGCTCACATTAGACTTAACTCTTGGCAAATTCAGAAAGCCATCACTTGTAATATGAATTAGCGATTTTAC
The DNA here is from genome assembly GCA_028718785.1 of Minisyncoccota bacterium. Classification (GTDB taxonomy): domain Bacteria; phylum Patescibacteriota; class Minisyncoccia; order Minisyncoccales; family CG1-02-41-26; genus STD1-80. The sequence goes on along the minus strand of JAQULB010000003.1, from coordinate 28,125 downwards.
ATTTTTGCAACACTCGATTATCTCTAGGACCTCTTTAACATAAATGTGGGTTGGTTTAAGAAGCTCTTCTCCAAGAGTAGTTCCTAGGTCGTCTATATATTTGCCTACCGAAAAACCTGCCTCCTCCAAAAGAACCTTGCGAGCTAATGTTAGGCCATTGCTATGTATCCCATTACTTTTTATACCAATAATAACATCCCCGTCTTTTAAATCTTCTCCGACAATAAGTTTATCAATGGGTACTATTCCGGCAGACATACCTACAAGATCAAATCCGAAGCCTTCTCTTGGTCCCCTTATCATATCTTTCACTTGTGCTAACTCTCCACCAGGTATGTTTACATTCGCTATTTTTGCGCCTTCATAAAGCCCCTTTCCGATTTCGTTAAGTAACCAAGGATCAGCATTTTGCACAGCTATATAATCAACCATTGTAATAGGCCTTGCCCCAACGCAAAGAATGTCGTTAACATTCATAGCAATACAATCTATACCTACAGTGTCATACTTATCCATCATTTGGGCTACAAGTATTTTTGTTCCTACCCCATCGGCTGATATAGCAAGACCAATACCATTGCCAATATCTAAAACATTGGCAAAAAAACCTATATCTAACTTCACTTTTGCGATGTCACCTGAAAAAGGCCATGTCCTTTTCACGTGATTAATCAAACCAGACATAGAACTTTCTTCTTGTTCCGTATCAACCCCAGCTTTTGAATAAGTATCTATAATACTCATATTATATTCCTCTAATAAATTAAATTTTAATTTTTGACACCCTTACTCTTTGACCAATTTAGCCCCTGAAGAAATTAAATTAGGCTGTGAACAAAGTTCAATAAAATTATCGATAGCTTCCCTTACTAACTCCGACCGACTTGGCACATAACTCCGATTACTCTTTTTCCGTATTCCCTCTAAGATTTCTAATTGATCTTCATATACTCCGATATTTATGTTCCTTATTTTTCTCTCCATAAGACCTCACCAATCCATATTGTATGTTAAAGATAAGTCACATGTATTATATATACACCATATACAAGATGTATTATACACCCATCTATCAGGTGGAGTCAAGAGAAAAATTAAGTTGTTCAGTAAAAATCCTTTTCGTCACAAAAAAAACCATTAAATTGGCCAACGAGTTTTTTGCTAATGCCTAAGTTTATCCACAATTTTATGATTATATTTGCTGTTATAACGAATAATTACATGGATATAACCTGCCATATTTTCTGTATTACCAAAAGATTTCCACTCTTGCATGCTTTGATTTTTATGTGTATAAGTATACAGTTAAAAGTATGACAATACAAGATTAATATTTAAATCGAAAATCAATAAAGACTTAATACTAGAATAAGGCATTCTAAGGTCAAAATCATCAACCACATTGTTATGAAAGCAATATCTGCTATTAGATTTAAGGATTATTTCAGCAATTTTTGCTTTCCTTTTTCATCAATTTATGATAAAATATCTTCAGTTAGACATTTTAATCAAAGTGTTAAACTGGTGGTGGTGGAAAAACATAAGGTGGTGTAAGGGTTAGGTGCGATCCGGGTGAGTACAGGACAGGTGAAAAATGACGTATTTTGTTGTCAAAGTTATGCGGATGAGAAATGCTGTGAAATGGCTTTACACAAGGGAAAGGAGGATAAATTTGCTATGTTGTGAGTTAGACATTTTGATTAAAATATACAACTGCACTCCGTCAGCCATAAAATACCTCTCAAAAGAAGAAGTCGAGAGGCTTTTTTTGTGCATTAAAAGCAACAGAGACAAGGCGTTATTCGGACTCACCTATCTTTACGGACTCAGAATATCAGAAGCTCTTTCGCTCAAACTCTCCCACGTCGACCTTGAAAACAAAAGGATACTCATCCATAGGCTGAAAGGCGGGATCGGTGGAGAACGACCGCTTTTTTTGACCGCCGAAAAGCTCATCAGGAAGTATCTCAAAAAGAGACTGGACACCGGTGATGCCCTATTCACAGGCAGACAGGGCAATATCAGCAGGCAGAGAGCGCATCAGCTTTTCAAGCGATACGCACAGAAAGCAGGGATCGCCCCCAAATACTCCGTCCACTGTCTCAGGCACTCCATAGCCACTCATCTGCTGGATGCCGGGGAGGGCATAGAGTTCGTCAAGGACCACCTCGGTCACACCAATATCCAGAACACCATGATCTACGCACAGATAACCAACAGCAGACGGGAAGAGACATTCAGGCGGATAGAGCAAAGCGCCAGGATAGCGGAAGTGTAGCTTCTCGTGGATTCAACTCATTACATCAGGAGGATAGTTAGACAATGAAGAATTACGTGGTCATATTGGTCGCATACGCTCTCATCGGGCAATTGTGCATAGTCAATTCAACTCACGCCCTTTCCGCCGCTGAGCTATGGTATCCCGGCGGAACCGGGTCTTCGTGGGTATACACGACCCCCGCTGGCTCTACAATAGAGGATACTGCCGAAGATACAGTGGTCCTCGATGGCATAAGATACAGGGTCGTAAAGGAAACCTCCACGCTGGCAGGCGGCGGAGACGACACCATCATCGATCCTTTCCTGACTTTCAGGGAAGATGGGAAGAACCATATCGTGAGCTACGGGGAGGGCATGAACGAGAAGCTAAAGAATTCTATCGTTGATGTTATGATCGAATCATGTCTCGGTCTGATAGGCGAAGGACAGATACTGGTGTCTTCTCTGTACAAAGAGTGGGTCCTACTGGATGGTAACGCCGGACCGAACGGCACGTGGACGGTTATGCGGACCAGGACGATAGTGGACCTCGAGGGTCTGGGATTAGAGGACATATTAGAAATCCGTGAAATAGATGGCAGTCTTGGCCCTCTAACGCCGGTGACGATAATGACGAAAGACGGACCGGAGGTGTTCCAGGCTTACGAACTCCGTTATTCATACTCGTGGAGTATAGGAGGACCGTTTGGCGATGATCAAGACCTCAAAGAGCTATTCATCATTTTTTTGGTTCCTCAGATCGGCGCTGTCAGGATAGTAACGGGAGATCAGAAGGCGAATGATCTGTTTGAGTATCGGATTTTGCCCTTTGAGCAGTCAGTCCAGCGAAAAGGAAAACTGAGTGTCACGTGGGGTGATATAAAAAGCAGGTGACTCTCAAACACGATTTTGATGAGAATACGAAAATGCGGGCAGTATTTTTTACAGGGAGAGATATGAAAATGAAGGAAATTAAGAAGTTAGGCAAATTAAAGTGGCTTTTAGCCTTTTGTGTTATAGCTCTGGCTCTGATAGCCTCTGGATGCGATTTCCTCGATAAAAAGGGGGAGAGGAGTGACGTTGTAATCACAGGTTTGATCGGAGGGCATTACAAAGAAAGACAGGCATACGGGTCAGAAGTGCTGGTTCAATATGGCGTCTGGATCGGGTGCGTCCTGAAAAACAAAAGCAACGTCCGGGCAAGCGTCACGTCAGACTGGAAATTCCAGATAGACGACGACCTTACGATAGACGCAGGCAATGTTCGCTCGTACTTTGAAAAAGTGAAAATGCCATCGGAAATCGCTCCGCTTGAGGAAGCTACTATATACATCGAGTTTTTATACGATTCGTGGAACGGAAGCGCTTTAAGCGGAACGAAGTTCAGCACGGACTTTTTCACCCGGTGGCACACCCTCAAAGCGACCATTTCCATTGAGGATGATAACGGTCACTCATACAGGGTCAGCAGCAGCGACAAAGAAGACTTTTAATCAGGTATTAATAAAAGGGAGAATCGTCATGGTCAAAAAATGTGTCTTTTCAACACTCTTTATGGTTGCTCTATTAACTTTTATCAGCGGATGCTCATTTTTCTCCCCCAGGTTCTTCGCTGACCCATGGCTAACAGGAGAAAAAGTCACAGCGGGAGGTATCGCTGTCTTTCCAGTCATCCTGGGACAGAGCGTAATAATCGCTGGCGGCATCGAGTCCTATTGCCGTGATGCTGGCGAAGAGATGACTGCCCGTATCAAGGAGCGACAGCCAGTCATCAAAATACTGTCGCCAGCGGACGTCAGCGTTATCCTCAATAATGAGAACCTCGTTCCTGACTACTCCAAACTGACGGAAGATTATCAAAAAACAGGGATCCTCAACACGGTCGTCGCCGGGAAACTTGCCGAAGCTCTCGGCGTCAGGTACTTCGTAATCAGCCGGCTCGTAAGCCTTTATCGTGTGGACAAGAAAGCCGTAGCGGTCTTAAATACTCAGGTCTGGAGTGCTGAAAAAAGCCAGACGGTATTTGAGTGCAACAATAAGCAGGAATGCTCCGGTTTCTTTTCTCCTCCCTACGATAAGGCAGTGAAGTACGTAGCGTTGAGCAACACAGCTACTCTAACGTCAGCGTTATGGAAAAAGTGATGATACGTGGCTTTATTCTCCGACCTTGACAAATCAGGGCGCTTGCTACAATGAGAAAGGCAGGCAAACCTGATTTGTCAAGGTGGAACGTAACACGCAATCGTTTGGTGGAATATAATGCTTATCCCACATTATTTTTGGCAATTTATAAAAAGTCGTGAGCGTCCAGCAGGAAAAGCCATTGAGCGACCAAGCTTTCTTAAAGCTTGACCAAAGTTAAATTAAAAAGTCGCAGGCATGCTTGTCCTCCGACTGATAATAAGACGCACAAGCATGAAAGCGTCTTAATATATCTTACACAAACACTAAAATTGTGTCAAAGTTCGACCTTTTAGTTGATCCGCTAAATCCATTATCTCGTCATCAATATAATCCGCTTCTTCATAATTTCCCACACTTATGAGGTAATCTTTCTCCTGCTCTAATGCCCTCAACTCATCACGCAACATAATCTCGTAATTACGCACATCATCGCCCATACTGACATCATAAACATTCGGGCAAGCGATTTGGAGATCATTCATTTTCAAGACCTCCCCGCTCGGATAATCCCAGCAATACAGGCAGTTTTCCCTTACAAGCGGGTAGCTCCCCTCTGACGATATTACAAGCAAGGTTTTATCCCTGTATATCCTTAAAGGCGCCTCGTTGTTTCGGTAGAAATACAGCTTAACAGCCCTGTTATTCTCATCGGTTTCAAGGCATACGAAGGCGACAGCGCCCCTCGCTCTCATCTTATCCTGCTCACCATTGAGCCACAGACAGAAATCCCACGCTAACGCCTCGCTATCGTTAAAAAGAAATTCCTCGTGGCTCTGGTAGGTGATATTCCTCTGGTAGTGATCCTTCTGCAACTCCTCGTCATTCTGAATTATCCCATTGTGGACGAAATAGTAGCTCTTGCCGTTTAATCGTATTACGAACGGGTGCGTGCTTTTCAGCGTGTTCGGTGTTGAGGTAGGGTTTCGGTGATGAAAAAGTATCTCGTCATACTGGTTTTCGTTTAGGTATCTCATTATCCATTTCTCGTTAATGGCCCGATAAGTGCATACACTCTTTGCGCTCATACCCACGAAGCCAAAGCCCTGTTGCCCCCTGCCTTTCTGGTTCTGGTAAAGCACCTTGATCAAGTTATTGACTGGCTCGTTTCCAGCCAGATTTTTTGCGTATATTATGCCACACATAGTTTTTTATTAAATCTCATATACCGATTAAGGAAGTAAGAAATATGCCCTTCGTTGAGTTTGAGCATATTGCTCAAATACCTGAACTTGCCAAGGATCGTTGGCTGTTCGATAAGCCCAAGGACTTCGGGCTTGTCATAGCCATAGCGCACATACAGCAGAATTGACCTTAAAAGCCATACCCAGGAGATTATCTTTTGTGGCTCGATCGTTCCAGCGTGGTATCTAAACTCGATCGTATTCCTGAAAAAAAGCGAATGCAGGTTAAAGCCAAAGTATCGGCATTCGTTCCACTTGCTCATCTTGTAGAGCTTAATGGCGTTTTGCGTGGTTCGTCCATTGCCTTTGGAGTAAAAGAGCTTGTCTATTCTGGCTGTCTCGGTGGACAGAATTTCACCGACCTTGAAGGCAGGGGCAAGCGATTTACAAAAATTGTTATTCTTTCTGCTTTTGGGATTAACTGCGAAAAGTATCGGCTCACAGGCATAGACCATCAGCAATAATCGCTTGATCGTTTTCTTTCGGCTCGGAAACTCTATGTGGACATGCAAACCGCATCGGCTTGAAATCCCAAAGCCATTTCTCTTTAAGCTTTCACATGCCTGTTTTATCAGCTTTTCGGTATTGCCACCATTGGAAGCAGGGACCTGAACCTCTATGCCGTCCTGTAAGCTCCCGTCTTTTGAAACCCCGAACCCTTTTGGCGTTAGCTCATCGTAGACATCCATATAATCCCCGCCCTCCGCCTCTATTTCTACACCTATTGGCAAGTCCTTTCGGCTTTTGAAGTAGTAGCGTCTGTCGTTTGGTATCGCCTCTGGCGCTCCCTCATCCTCACTGCACCGCTCGCACACGCCATTAGTCCAGTATTCGTTGCTGTAAATCCTCTCACACCTGTCGCAGTAAAAATAATGTTCGTCATAGCACCTGTCGCATACAGGGTAATCATCAGTAGTATAATGAGCGTCATCGGTGTAAATCCTCTCGCCACAATCATCACAGAGCGTTGTGTATTCATCAAGGCATTCCCCGCACCACATCCCTGTATCAAAGAACGTTAGCTTGTCCTCTGGATAAAGTTTGCCACATTGATAACATTTTATTTTATTCATATCATTGAGCGAAGCGAGAATGGCTTTTCCTGCTGGACGCTACGACTGAATATAGAAAATTGTGGGGGTACTCTTGACTAAAAAACGTTATGGATTATCATAGAGATAATCCGCCAGATCTAATAAAGCATGGTTCTGGCGGTTTTTATTTGTAAAAACAGCGGGAACAAAACCGTCAAATCTGTATTATTGAGCCCGACCTTGACAATTTAGGGTGCTTGCTATAATTAAGAAAACGAGAAAAAAAAGAGGAGGGTTGTTAGCCCTCCTTCTTATATTCCAGCTTATCTCGATCATCTCCAATGAAATCGTTATAATCCTTTACCAACTGTTCACTGATATCAGTCCAGCCGCCGTGTTCTAATTTATTCCAGAGATTGCTGGAATCGTAATCTCCGATCAGAACGATCCTATCGCCCGCCCATCTGCCGGCTGTCTCATACTCTTTCTGAATGTCACCGCCGCCGTAATCATCGCTCTTTCGCAACAGAAACGGGAATATGCCAGCTTGAGAATTGACACACCACTCCCACAGCTTCGCTACCCCGCCGATCTCCCACGGACAGACGTATTCGTTCTTGGTGAGATTGACAGCCTTGAAATATTGACCCATAGATTTCATATTTCTCGCTTTTATTTCTGACGAGTCGACTTTTATATAATTCTCGTCAACTCGTGAAAAGCAAGCGGGCTGCCCTGAATTGTCATAGGTGGAACGCCCCACGCATCGCCTGGTGGATAAAACTATAAACGAAAAGCGTCAGTTTTATATACTGACGCTTATACCTTTAGCACGAATAAGTGCCGAAACTAAACAAAGGAAAACTCTTGATTCCTTATTCTCTGGATAGCAAGCTTATACGCTTTTTCTAGCTTATTCTTTACTGATTCAAAAGTTCATTTGTCTATTAGGATGTCCATCTGCGATACGTGAACGGAGCCTGTTTCGCCTTCCGGACAAGACATGGAATAGCATCGGCACCTTCTCCAGTTCCTGCTCAACCCAGGGCCAAGCACTTCACCGAATATTTCCAAGCCATCTGGTGTTATTCGCTTAAAGTGATTTCCTTCCTTTATTTGCTCCTGCCACTCCTGCACTCTTTGATCCGCCGCTTTCTCAGCTAACTCCTGAACTCTTAACACAGCCACTATTGAATCACAAGTTTCTGCCTGTAGCATAATCACACACCCTTCCAATCCTGATTAGATTGTAAAATAGCAAAAAAATAGGCAGATAAATGAAATTTTGCTTTCACGACATCCGCCTGATTGTTATTGTCCTAAATCCTGCATACCACCATTATAGCAACTTGTCAATCTTAATGGCTACTCGACCTTGACGAAATATAATATAAGCTGGTTATAATGGATCATAGTGGGCCCCTAAAAGAACTAACCTTCATTAAACCAGCGTTTTTATTTAGTCAAGGTGGAACGACCAAAATGGAACGCTCGATTGTTTCCTCATTGGGGCTTGGGGAAGGAGGAAATGGCTTGTAAAGTCAAAGGTGGTTGGGGAAACTAAAAAAAAGAGGAAGTCCCGAAGGACTCCCTCTATTTCTCACTTTTACTTGCTGAAATTCTTTCTTGGTTTCTTTGCCGCGTCAAGTCCATTCTTGAATGAAGTTTTTAGATTTTCTATCAAAATCTTATCAATATCTTCAACGACATCAGCATCGATCTGCTTGACGTCCTCAGCAAAGTAAGAACCAAGCGCAACGAGGATCTGTTCCCTCATTTCAGCTACGGTTTTATCTAAGTAGTTCATAATTTTGTATTTTTATTTCTGATGAGGCGACCTTTATGTTTAATTCTCATCGAAACGAGAAGAGCCAGCGGGTTCACCTGATTTGTCAAGGTGGAACGAGTTGAACCCTTTGGAGCGATTGATTAACTGGAATGACCTTGATTAATTAGGGTGCTGGCTATAATTAATAAAGTGAGAAGAGGGAAGTGAGAATTTTTTTGGTTGAGGGGGCAGAGTATCATCTGCCCTTTAATAGCTCTATTTATGCCGCATACTTTCGGGAGTAAGCACGGGTTGCTCCTTTGTCGAGGAAATCATACCCATAGATTCTGCTTCATCTAAAATCAGTGTTTTCCTCTGGTCTATCATCTGGTCTGCTTCATGAGCAGGCAAAGCATACACTGAGTAAATAGCTTCTTTAAGCTTTTTAATATCCTTTTCTCTCACAGGCAAATCGTCCACCCATGGAGTTATTATGGGGATTGGCGAATTTTGCTTTATCTTCAACTGCGCATGCCTGTCAGGCTGGGTCTTTATCCACGATATAAATTTTTCTATTAATTCTTCTATTGAGAAATCCTGAATGCTGGAAACCTCTTTAAACTCGTGAAACTCGTAAAAAGGAACTACCGATTCGCCATAAGAGCTTCCACTTGAGCTTGATCTGCTCGAAGAAACAGCAGATGACGATGAAGCTCCCATATAAATTATGTCATTGTCATCGCCAAGCGGGATATCAAAGAAACTAAGGTCTGGCGGCACTCGAGTTTCGCTTTCTCCTGAGCTATCGCTTTGGCCATAGCTTTCACTTTCGGAAGAGCTATATGAGCTACTCGTAATGGTTCTCGTAGTTTCAACGGGCCTGAACTTAGTTTGTTCTATGCGTCTTTTCTCATAAGGTTTTATCTTGCCAGTGAACATTTCCTTTGCCATGATCTCGGCATCTTCCCGACTTATCCTGAATGAAACCCGGATCTGTGGTTCTGACATGACAGCGCTGTAAACCTTCTTATCATCTTCTTTTAGCTGTTCTAGCTCCTGATGGGCAAGAATAAAGAAAACTCTGAATTTTCTTAACTCCTGTAAGGCTTTAGCAATATCTTTTGAGACGAACAAGCCGAACTCATCGAGATAGGCGTAGTAAGGTTTTCTCTTTGCTTCAGGGATATTGGTTCTTGATTTTCCCGCCTGCACCAGCTTGTCTAAAATTACGATCCCCAGAAGCCTTTGCTCTTCGTCTGACATTTTAGTGCAAGCTAAATTACAGAGGATAATCTTGCCTTCATCCATAGCTTGCCTGAAATCAATAGTCGACTTTGCTTGCCCGAATATACGCCTTATCACCGGGCTTGCTGCAAACTTATTAGCTCTATTTAAGACTGCCTCAATATAGGTCGTCCTGTCTCTGGCAGTGGCTTTATCAAAAATGTCCCATTCTTGCAGTATCGCTTCGTTTTGGACTTCCCTTAATACTACTGCTCTCAATTCAGGGCTTTGCGGATTAACAAAGCCTGTCATCTCAATAAGAGTCAACTCTCTTTCTATTAAAGGCACGAGTGTATTTCTTTCCCATCTTTGCAACCGGGGAGCTATGTCCGTATCCTCTCCACCGAATACCTTTGCTATCCCTGCCATCACCGAAGAGGCGTGTGAGGCAGAACTCATAATATCTTTGTTGTATTCGAGATAATTAAGCCCGACAGACCATTCCTCATCATTGGGATCGATTAATATCACTTTCTTTTCCATACGCCGTCTGACTATATACTTCAATATATTTTGATATAGATCACCATGTGGGTCCACCAAACAAAAGCCCCTGCCTGCTTTTATATCCTCACGCATTAAATGCTCGAGGAATTTGCTTTTACCCGCTCCTGAGGACCCGATAATATGTGTATGGACCTGTTTGCCTTTTTGCTTCAGGAATACGTCTTTACCGTTTAGAGCATTTTCACCAAGCAAAATATCCATTTTAGTCTCCTCCTGAAATGCCTCTTTCTGCGAGTTCTTGTTCAAAGCGGTCCAGCATAGCGTCAACAAGCTCAGGGTTATCACCAAACGATTTTTGTATTTCTTCTTTAGCCCGGATAATGCTTATTGCTTGTGATTTTACTTTCTGGATAAGGGTTTCTATCGGGTCCTTCTCTTCTCTATCAATTGACTCTTTTTCTCTTTCCAGCTTTGCTCTTTCTCTATCAACAGCGATTTTTGCTCTCTCGTAGTCTAGTTTTTTTATTTCCAGATCGAGTTCTTCTTTTTGAAAATCCAGATCTTCCGATCTTTTTCTATTATCTCTCTGGTCTGTAAAATGCTCCGCCCTATCCTTTGATGATTTAGCACCATGTAGAGCATCGTAGTATTCAGCTATTTTTTTGTATTGCTCGGTTTGGGCTTCGATAACGTTGGTGTCTGATCTTATTGAATGTTCAATTGAATAATTTGCCAGTCGTCTCCTTATCCCATCTTTGACCTTAGGCTGATACTCAACGAATTTTATGGCGTCTTCATCGTTTATGATTTGTGGTAGCAGAACCTTCTTTTGGTTATCGTCATCTTTGTCTTTATCTTTCTTTTTGAACATTACTGCCTCCTATGTTTATTGTGAAAGCTACTTTTTGCACCCATATAGAACCGACTGCAATTAAAATATGGTATGCAATAGTATACACGGTAAGGCGATTAAGTCCTAAACCGATAAGAATACCAAGTAACGCAGTGAGAATAAACACTTTCTCAGAAACAAATAACAAAGCGAAAAACAAATAAAATATTCCCACAAAACCTGCCACGAGAAAAACGAAAACAGGATACAAAAGCATAATTACGAGATCCACAAGAAGCATTTCCGGTCCTAAAATAAATACCAAAATAAACGTTACGTGAAATACCTTTGTTAGAGTTTCGTTAGAGTTAGGGTCTTTCTTGTCCCATATATTAGAAATATGTCTAGCAAAAAAGTTTGTTGCGGATTTTAGATTATCGTTAAAGCCTTTATGCAGCCAATGAATGCAGAGAAGAACGCAAGGGATTATACAAATCAAAGCAGTTAGAATATACAGCCATCTAATTCGTATTGTCACTTTTCACTCCTGCAAAGAATGTAAGCCTCCATTCCTGTTGTCAGTCGCCCAGATATTATCAAGGATTGATGAAGGCCTTTTAATACTAAAAGCCGAAATATCGGCAAACCAAAACATATAAGAGCTTGCTTGGCTGTTATTGACACGCTTTGTCACCTCAATGAGATTTTCCAGCCTTTCTTTGGTCTTGGTTATAGTTAAAACCCGGAAATTTTCTATACCCAGATCTTTCTGTCCGCCTCTTTGCCACCACAGCCAATAGGCACGCATTTTATTAAAATACCGGGTATTGGTCATGGTTGAACGATCAGCTTCAAGGAAAAAATATGCTTTGCCGCGAGGATCCTCTATATCAAAATACCCATCAGGAATGATGGGTATCCTTTTTTCTTTACCTTCTTCTCTGAAACGAACTTCCTGCTTTATCTCTAAATCACCGCCCATTAACCAGTGAAGCTCCGTTTCAGGATTATCTTTCAAAGATAGGGTCAAACACGCTCTGAAATCGGATACCATTAAGGTATGCTGGATGTATTGTTCTCGAACTTCTTTGTTCTTTTCGCTCCAGACTATCTTGCCTCTGTCTATACCATAAGTTTCAGCCAGAAGATCGGCTCCTTTATCTCCTAATCCGTAAACCATCTTCTGCGGACCGAACAATGGATTTGAGAATATGATCTGGCTGATCGGTCTGTCAATGTATCCATGGTGATAAAGCTTTTGGAGTCGTCTCAACTTGACCTGATCTGAACCTTCAGCTAGCTTTTGAATCTGCTCTGAACTCAGAAACCGGTATTCCCATAAGAGTTTTATGATCTCTACATCTCTTTTCTGGATTACGATATTTCCAATCACTTTTGGTTTTTTTTCAAAACGAGGTGCTTTTCCCACTGCTTAACCCTAAATGTTTTGAATCCATAAATTATTATGTATTTTTGTACCCAAGGCAGGTTGTTGAACGTCGGGGTGCCGATTTCTCCCAAGAAGGCGAGTCTTAGCAAAGACGAAGCCTGATTGGTTTGAGAAATCGAGCTCCCGACCCAATCCCTTTTGGTGATGCTTTAAGCGAACCCGAAGCCCCTCAGAAGGGCGGAGTCGCATCCAGCAACGAAACTCAGTTATGAGTGAGATGTGGTGCGAAAAAGGGATTGGGTCGGGAGGTGAATTAGACACCAACCGACGTTCAATAACCTGCCTTTTCCCTTGTATTATTTGAGTTATATAACCAAAAGTGATTATTTTTGCCTATACAAACATATATGTATATGACTATGTATAACCATAATGTATCTCACTAACCCATAAATTTAGTCTTTTGTTTGCTTCTATTCAAAATCATTTGGGGGGTTCTCCGAATAATTTTGTGCTAAGTATTCCCATTTTTCGTCATCGGTTTTCGGCAAAGAATCTATCAATTCTTGTTTTTTAAGCTCTATCTGTTCTGGCGTTGGTATTCTACTATTCAGTGTCTCTCCAGTTATCCAGAACCCAAGTCGCCCTTCTATTCTTTTTTCTAATGGGACATGGTGCCAATCAATAATATCTTGCTTTATTAATTCCTTTCTATGTTTGAGCCAACGTTCTTGACGATCTTCCTTTCTTTGTTCTTCGTCTTTTTTATTTTGCTGATCGAGATATTCTTTGGGAGGTTGATAGTTTTCTTCAATCGCCTTACGCAAAAAACCAGCAGGATTCTTACTCACCAATGGGCTTTTATTTCTCTTTAACCAGTCAAACACTCCTATTTGAGTTTGTATTTGATCGATTGAACAGTTACGAATTAGAGTATTAGCTACTCTTTTTGTAATTCCCCTTTCCTCTAAACATTGAAGTACAGGGTCATTTCCTTTGCCTCGTGGAAATAACTCTTTTTCTGGTTCTTCAGTTTTGCCTTTAGCAGATAACTTTCCGTGAAATCTATAAACAATCTTCTCTTCTCCGCCTTTGGCTTTTTCGTAATCCACGCTGCTTATAAAACCGTTTTCCATTAATTCGTCATGGGCTTTCCCCAATAACACCTTAATATGAGAGGGGTAGTCATCCTTCAATGGAAGCAACGAAGCTAGTTTTCTGATTCCGATTTCAAATTTAGGCTTTCCACCGTATTTCTTTTTGTCTAGAAATCTGTATAGCCTCTTTGTAATGGGGCTTTTTAGGGTGAAATAGAACTCAGCGTCAATGGTTTTGATATTCCCTGCTTTAAAACTGTTGAATAGCACTTCGTTCCAAGAAAAGTTACTAATGGAAAGTTCCTCTTGGGCTATATCACGTTTTTTGCCCGGTTTCTCATCATATAAATAATAATCGTCAATGATACCGAAATTCACGGTAACGTATTTTTTCTTTTCATTATCCCAAAAAGCATTTTTAGCTTTAATCCTAACCCCGCTTAACCTGTCCAGCCCTTGCTCAATCCTTTCGTAGCTTTTGCCATCTAATCTCCAACCCATGAGTTTGGCAAGCTGGTATCTAACAATTGAGACCCTTCTGCTTTGAAAATTCATGTCTTTTGAGACTTTCATCAAGGCAATATATAGCTCTTCGTCACTAGCAGTTGGGAGTCCGTATTTATCTGATCCGGTAACGACCCATTCTCTTTTCGCAGTTTTACCATTAGCCGTTGTCCAATCAGTGAATTCAATGGTTTTTTGATTTTCATTTCTTTTAGACAAAAGAATAAACGGGAATTCAACGAGATTCATTTCATCCTTGGATGTAATAATCTGAATTTGCTGTTTACTATTGCCTTTTCTCACGGATTGGTTTTCCTTTTTTAATAAAAAAACAACAACAAAAGCTTGTATGCTAACGATGTTTTTAACTTTAATTTTTACCTATGTTGTTTTAAATATGTTTTAAATATGTTACACGAAAAATCTGCGATCTCTTAATTTGCTATAAAGCCTTATGAATAAATAATCTAGCGATGTTGCATTTGTGGATAAGTTTTAAAAATTGAGTTCAAATAACTATATTACTGTTGTCAAATAACTATATTACTGTTGTCAAATAACTATATTATACGCCTTTTTACTGTTGTCAAATAACTATATTAAAATATCGTAAGCTTTAGCATACTGACATAGTATAAATGTTGTATATGGAAATAGTCAACAGAAAATATTGAAAGCAAAAACATCAGGGTTTCTACTCTTTATTTTCGATTTACGTAAAAACAAAAATCAATTTTATTGCCCATCTCCATATTTTTCCATTGATTTAAGTAAATAAAATTTGTTATTCTTTTGCGGGAGGAATTTTCAAATGCCAAACTGGATAAGCGTAAAAGAAGCCGCAAAAATTCGCAAATGTACGCAAGCCAATATTCGCTATTTAATAAGCCAGAGAAAGCTTGAAGCAAAGCGTGATGGTGGCAGGTGGTTGGTTAATGATGAATCACTAGGAAGTGAAAAGGATTTTTCACAAACTGCTGATGTTATTAGCGTACTTAAAGTACAACTTGAAGAGAAAGATAAGCAAATAAACTTGCTTCAAACGCAAGTGCAAGAAATGTCAGAACGTCACGATACCATTGTTATGCAAATGACAAGACAGATGGAGCAAACGCAAAAAATGTTGGAATCCGCAAAAGAGCCTTGGTATCGAAAATGGCGAAAGAAAAAAGAAAGTAAATAGAAAAAACAACACTTTTTACAGCATCAAACTAATCCAACTAAAAACTCAGCAATTGCTTGCTGAGTCATAATTCGAATTAAGTTTAGAAAAAACCTGACTTATTTGCCAAGTAACTGATTCAGTTTAGCTTTGGTGGTTTTACCAACAATACCTGTGCCTTCGGTGAAGCCCCAGGGCTTTAGGACAGCATCTCTGTATTTCTCCTGAAACTTGATGACTGCTTTTTCTGTTAATGGACCAAAATAGTTTGTTTCTTTGCCGGGAGACCCGACTCCTGCTTTGGCTAATTGGGTGTCTGGGTCTTGGTTAAGGATAATTTGTAAGTATTTCACCGATAAGCCTGCTTTACCTTGCTTGAAATTAGTCTGGAATGAAAAGGTAGTTGGTATGGTTGAAATTGGATTAGGTGTTGATTGAGTTGGTTGTTGAGATTGCAATTGAGTAATGTCTTGTGTGATTTCTGTAATCTTTGCTTTTATTTCCTCAATCTTTGCTTTTATTTCCTCTTGGCTCATTTGACTAATGGGCTTGTCAAAGCTGACCGTTGGGATGATGGTTTCTTGAGGAGTTGTTTGCTGATTAATTTGAGGAGTTATTATCACAGCCCCAGCGCAGTTTGGGGTTCTGAAAGTTTGGGAAACAGCGGATGTTTCTACTCCGTTTCCGTTTCGATATTTAACGCTGTAAGTATAGTTAGTTCCGCAAGCAAGTCCAGTATCTTGCCAAGAATTGGTTTGTATCCAGCCTGAATTGTGGCTACCTTGTGAAAAGTAATATCCAGAAGAAGCGGAAGTGGCATTAGGGAAAGTATCTACTGACACTGTAATGGATTGATCAGCAGTATTGATAGTCGTTAAACCAGTGGGAGTGTTGGCTGATGTGTAGGTTGAAGTTGCTGAAGAGGAAGCGCTTTCACCATAGCTGTTGTATGCCTTTACATATCTTGTGTATTGAGTATTTTCGGATAATCCTGTTTCATCAAGGTAGGTTAGATTGGCTGTGGCTGAACTGGTGGCTATGGCATCGGCATTGGTATAGACACGGAAGCCAGTTTCATTGTCGGCGTTGTCTGTGAAGTTCCAGCGAATGGCAGTTGAAGATAAAGCGGTTGGTGTGCCAATGGTTGGAGCAGTAGGAAGCTCTTCTACCTCAAACGTTTTTGTTGAATAACCGCCAGAGTATGTAAAGCTGATTGTTCCTGAAGCATTGGCTTGTAGGGTTTGCAAAACTGTACCACCCACTTTTACTTGGTAATACTGATTAGCTCTCAAATCGCCAATGGTATGGTTTGTGGTAATATTTGAGGTTGTGGCTGATTCAGTCCATTTTTTATAATAAGTGCTGGTGGTGTTCCAGGTATCAACTACCACATCAACTGAACTCGTTGAAGGGGTAACTGACAAATTATTCACCAGATTAACCCCAGGGGTGGGGTAGGAAGAATAGCTATAATAACCATCTGAATATACAGTATTTGTGGCATTCAAATAGATGCCCAAACTGCTACCTAAAATCAGCTTATTGCCAAAAGTAGTTCCGATAAGATCGTGTCCTGCTTGATTCGGGTGAATGCCATCTGCTAGTAAGGATGTGCTCGCATTCATTGCAGTGGAAACATCAATTAAAATGACTCCTTTTTCATTTGCCACATCTCTCACAACCTTGTTCCAAACCGCCCTTTTTGCCTCATTGCCTGCCGCCCAATCAAAACCAGTATATGTCCAATTGGTCATAAAAGGGATATTGCCCAAAAGCAAACTTCTGCTGTTCCCAGGGCTTACCGCATCAATAATTTGTCTTAGATTACTTCTGTAAGTATCTATGCTTACTGTCCCCTTACTTCTCAAATCCCCTCTTCGTAAATCATTCAATCCAATATCGATAGTAACTAGATCCGGGGTTGCTGTGGTCACCTCATTAGCAATTCTTCCGAGTACATTAGAAGACACAGAACCACTTAGTCCATAATTAGTAATAGAGGATGTAAGACTGCCGCCATTGCGGGAATCCAAGTAATCCTTTAATTTATGAGGCCAAGCGGTTGAAAGACTGTCAGCTCCAATTCCATACGTAATAGAGTCGCCTTCTGTCATAAGCTTTTGGTAAGCACTTTTAGAAGAAGAGACAACAGGGTTTGGAGAGCCGCTATTTGTGGTTAAGTTAATTGCATCGCTCTTGCGAGCAGAATCAGCATCATTAAAAATCGTGCTGATCCGGTATTCATATGAAGAATTGGGGTATAAGCCAGTTTCAGTTAAAGTAGTTAACCCTGTTAGCGGCGGGGTAGAGTTAATATAGCATCCGCTTCCTTCGTTAAACCTCAAATACCTAGCCAAACCTGTCTCATTCCCCGTAAGTTCAGAATCTTTATAGGTGTTTATCTCGCCGGAAGTACGAGCAACATTCCAGATACGGACATCGTCAATAAAGCCTTTAAAACGGTAGCTGGATGCATTATCATACTCACCACCAATCACTAAATTAGAAACAGTGTTAGGGGAAAAATCCACTGTAGCAGTCTGATTTTGTTGAACGCCATCAATATAAAGATACATGGTACCGTTTTGGTATTTAGCAGCAATATGGTGCCAATTATAATCTGTGTAAGCGCTGTTGCTGTAGATTTCCGTAAAATTGGTCCCGTCGCCTATGACGAAACCAAACTTACCATTTGTTGAATAGTTAATAACATATCCTTTATAGGCACCAGCGACTAAATTAAAATTACTAATAATTCCACCATTATAACTACTGCTGCTATTCTGAATCCAAGTCTCTATTGTGAAATCCTGATCTAGTGAAAAGTCTAAATCAGCATCGTCAAGATTTAATACATAATCATCTGTGCCGTCAAAATACAAAGAATATGCGCCAAGAGCTGTTGTGGTTGACCACGTGGGACTGTTAGAATCGCATACAGGTTCCAGCAGTCCTGAAATAGCATAGAAATCCTTTAGCCAAAAACCATCTCTAAAGATTCTATAGCCAATCGCGCCCGATTTAGCATCCCAATCTAATTTTATCTGAGAAGAAGAAAGTACTGTGGATGTTATATTATCTGGTGGGGCGTAGGATGTTGACATTATTGAGCTTTCGGACCATGCTGGAGAATCTGATGGATAAGTTGGGCTTAAGGTGCCATTGTTTCCTGAAGGACTCAAATCCGTTGTTGTTGTGCCTGTTCCTTCATTAAGATTCCAGTAACCAACTAAACCGGACTCACTTCCTGTAAGTTCAGTGTCTTTATAGCTATTTATTTGGTCTGAAGTGCGAGCTGTATTCCAAATACGAACCTCATCGATAAGGCCATCAAAGAAATAAGTTTTAGGACTTGAGTAAGCAACACCCACAACAAGATTAACGCTGCTTGTGCTATATGCCACTGTCTTTTTGGCTGCTAAAGAACCATTAACGTAAAGATATTTAGTTGTGCCATCGTAAACTGCAGCCACATGATACCAAGTATTTGCTGAACAAGCGCTCCGCGTATTATCCTTTAACCAATCATAAGATCCACCCCCAGAACCAGTCAAAAAATAAAGCTTACCACTTTGAATGTATATAGAAAATCCTTTGGCTTGACTAAGACTAAATTTATCAATGACGCCTCTTGTAGAAGAAGTAACATCTGCCTTAACCCACGCCTCAATTGTAAAACTGGGAAGAGACAGAGTAGCACTACCAGCACCCATATCAACATAATCATTCGTACCATCAAAATTAAGAGAATAAGCACCAGCAGCCAAAACATTTTCCTGTCCCAAAAGAAACCAAAAAATACATACTGTTAATAAAGTTATCAAAAAGATGGTTAGAAATGAAGAAGTAATTTTTGAGTTTGAGGAAGGTTTTGGTTTCATATCGCGTGGGATAGCCAAAAATCTATGCTAAATCAGCCACAAATGGTTCAGCCACAATGCGGTTAGGAGTCCGGCAAGGAAAAGTGTAAAAAAGAAGATTTTTCGATAAGTAAACTATCCATGATCCTTATATCTCAATGATATCAAAGATAAACTCATGAGTCAACAATTTACATTCGCAAAAACGGAAACTATAAAACGACGAAAGTTGTTCTATCTCTATGAAAACCCCAATAAAGTTTAAAGCTGATAGTTTAGCTCTACCGTCATTTGGTTTCCTGTTCCGTCCCTGCCTTTGATATTGCCGATATTTTTTAACCAGGAGTGTGTATATCTCGTCTTGAAGGAATAATACCCAACCTTGGTGTAAAATGCACCTAAGGAAATTGAATGCTTCAATTCCCTTATACCTGAGATAAATGTCCATCTATCGTTTGCAAGTGCATCATTTGGATGAGGTTTGTTGATTCCACCTTCGCCATGTCGCTCAAGCTCATAGGTGAAGATGTTCCCGATTTTATTGGAGAAACGATGCTTCAGTTCGCACCACAAGTCATCGGCATCGGATCCCAACCAGTGGCCTATGGGGGAATTATAATGTGTGTATTTGTTTATTGGTCTTTCGTGTGTGTAGCAGTATTGGTTAATGAAAGTGTATTCCGTGCGAAAATCCGTGTCAGATATAGAGAAAGGATCGACGATATAAAACCCAGCAAGTATGCCAAACTTGGTATCCCAGTAATTAAGTGGCTCGCCGAGAGGGGCTGCATCATCCACAACCAGTTCACCGTAAATTAGGAGGTTGCTGATGACTCGGCAGCAAAGATCAATACTAACTAAAACGTTGTCGTTGAACCCGGATTTCCCCACGGTCATCGGTTCAGTGACGAGGTAAACCTGGGTAGGATTCATGTAACTGGTTTCAAATCTATCTCCGTAGACGATAACTTCAGAAAGTCCCAGGTCCATTTTTTTCCATATCACGCTTTCAAAACGATGAGCCGATATATACTTATCTTCGTATTTACCACCTGTGCTAGATTTCAACTTTGCAGTAAATGCTTGGAAGCCTATACTGCCATAGCGTCCATTTATCTTCACCATGTCCATTGGTTGTGGATTACTTGAGATCATTAGTTGTCCATGATAGCCAGGACCCCATCGCACTTTGTCTTTTCCTAACTCCAATTCAAACCAAGGCAACTTGAATTTGCCGTAGCCCTGCATCGATGCAACATTTTCCATATGCTGTTTAGGATAAGGGGTTCTGGTCTCATCAAGAAACAGATCGGGAAATATGTCACCTATGTGAAACTCCCATTTTATATCACTTGAGAACGCGAAGCTATCTTTGATTTGACCGAGAATGCTTGGCCGCAGGGATGTAATGTTTACTATACCATTTTCTGGAAAGCCTTTTCCACTTCGAGAGACAGCACTTTGTGACGCACCAGCACTCAAAGAGAGATGAAGCTCCTCGTTCCTTATATCAAGTAGAGGTTTTTTAGTTTTCCGCGCCACTGATGTACCACTTGTATCTTCCAATGCTTCTGAGAACAAAGTCTTCATGGTCTTTAGGCGTTTCTCATCAATTGAGCTTAGTTTTATCTCTCCCTTCTCTGCTTTGAGAGATAGGTCGAAAAGAATTTTTGCCACATTACCCCGGGAGTATGGACGTATATTCTTTGGGAAGTCCTTTATGAGTCCTTTCACTGTAAGTCTTTCGATAAAATCATATATATCATCACTGAAAGTATATAGATCGTTATCCAAAGGAATATTGGTGAGTGAATCAGCATTTACCATGCCGGGGGGAGATATTAATATAATGAGAAGAAATATGATGAAATATCTATCAAATAACCCTATATTCATGAACACCTTTGGTTTACTACTAACGATTAAATTGCCTATATACCTGGCACCCCTAATCACCATGGCTTTAATATCTTTTTCCATTCCTTCTGCGCCTTCCTATAATTCTCAATTGTCCCAACGTCCCGTATATATCCCTCAATCTCGCACCCGTATATTCTTCCTACTAATCTGGGCAAAACATCATGTCCCAGATCAACAAATCCTTCTGGAATATAATCTAGAAATCCTGGGCTGGCAATATATATTCCGGCGTTAGCCAAGTCACTTTTAGGATTCTCAGGTTTCTCAACAAATTCCACTATTAGTCCATCACCATCCATCGCAGCTATCCCGCATCCCCTGGGATAGTCACTGTGGAACAACCCCATTGTAAGGATAGTGCCTCTACTTCGGTGGAACTGGATCAAACGTGAAAGATTGGCATTTGTAAGATTATCAGCATAAGCTATAAGGAATTCCTTCTCATCTTTTATCCAGTCAAGATTAGCTTTAATAGTTCCAGCACTACCTAATATCTTTTCTTCATAAAATAGCACTATCTGAAGATCCGAATGCCAAGTGTTTAATTCCTCTACATACTTACCTACAACATCTGGAAGGTGATGTGTGTTGATTAAGACATCATTAATATTATGCCTTTCAAGCAGTTGAATCCAGTGATATATCATCGGTTTGCCATCAATGTTGAGCATACACTTAGGAGTGGTGTTTGTCAATGGCAGTAGTCTTGTTCCTAAACCAGCCGCTAATAAGAAAGCTTTCATTGCTAATCCCTCTAGTATGATTAATGTTTCAACGTCTGCTAAACTATGCTTCCTCTGCTTCAACAATCATTCCCTGGTTATCAATTCCTACATCCAACACCTTGCCATTGGGAACATTCTTTAACAGTTCCTGCCATCTGGATCTTAATTCGCTTGTCTGTTCAGGCTTCGGGCATATAGCCCATACGCATCCTCCGCCCCCGGCGCCTGTTATACCAAATCCACCGCCTATTTCTTGTGCGATAGTTTGCAGACGCTCTCCAATGGGTGTTATCCTGCAGGGAATCATGCTCAGACGAATATCATTCTCCTCCTGAACCAGAGCAACAACTTTCTCCCAGTCAAGAATCGCTATTGCATCAGCAAATTCGCTTGCTATATCGTTTATCCTGAGCCATTTTTGACGAGTCTTACCACTATGAAATGAAGCCACTTGCTCCTTATTGACATCGCTTGAAACGTGGCTTTCGCCCACGTACGCTACTAACAATCGAGATGCAATCTCTGCGTGATGTTCTTCAGGCAGAACTTCATGTCGTTCAAATTTGCCATCCATCGAGGCGTAACGCCATATCCACTTGTTTACTCCGCCGTATGCTGCAGCGCATTGATCCTGGAGACCGGTATAACTGAAGCGTAGCCCGTCTTCGATATTATGAGCGATGTGAACTATTTGCACCTTTGACAAGGTAGGGGTATTAGGTTCCAGCAAATCTTGCGCCTTATCCAAAGCCCCCACGGTGCATACTGCAAGCACACCTGAGCCACCCAACCCGCTCTTGGGAGGAGCGTCATAAGAAAGTTTTATCTCCAATCCATGCAAATGAAAATAGGAAATTATAGCAAATATCAGCCTGAAATTTGTGTCGAAGGGTATCCCTTCCCAGGCATAAGCTTCTTCAGTGTACTTATCACTTACTTTCACCCATCCATCCATGAATGGTAGAAGTTCTACCTTGGTTCTCATTGACAAAGCAAAATTTACAGTGGTCGGTTTGATACGCTCGTAAGGCAAAGCAAATGCTTTCAAATCCCATGTGCCGCCTACATCTACTCTATATGGTGCCGAAGCTGTTATCCTCCACTTTTTTAATAAATTGCAAATATTTCTCGCTTGATTCATAACCTACCCCCTCCGCTTTCTTGTTTACCAAAAAGTATTATGAAGAAAACTGTGTCATTTCCCATCTCTTGCCCTTCTAATCACATTCATTTTCCTCATCATTTTATCTGCCTCTTCAAAATATTCACCCAAATCTCCTAATTCCTTTACCCATGCTATATAATCATCGAATATATCTTCCAGCCCTTTCTTTGGAAACCATCCAAGCTTCTTGAGTTTGGAAATATCAGACACGCTATGACGATTATCACCCAAGCGATATTCGCTTAAAACCAATGGTTCTATTTCCTTATCAAGCTTTTTCGTTAATAGTTGAGCATATTCCAAAACAGTCACCGGAACCCCGCTTCCAACATTAAACACCTGAAAGTTAGCTTCGTCGGACCGTAGAACTAGCATATTCGCATCCACCACATCACTTATATGCACATAATCTCGCTGTTGTTTGCCGTCCTCATATATTATAGGTGGTTTGCCATTAAGAAGCCTCAGAGAGAAAATCCGGCAGATCCCAGAATATTGGTTATAGAGCGACTGCCTTGGTCCCTGAGTTATGGAATAGCGAAGCGCAACTGTAGGGATATTTAAAAGCCTTCCAAGTCGGGTCGCGATAAGTTCCTGATTGTATTTGGATAGCGCATACTGATTGTATGGATTAGCATACTCTTCACTGAGCCTTAGCGGATCCATATACTCGTCGCATATAGGGCAATGCAATTCCCAATCACCTTTTTCAAGCTGCGTTTGCGAGCGAGTAGGTGGCTGGATAAGTCCTTGTTCCTTACATTGGTATTGCCCTTCGCCATAAACAGCCTGTGAGGATGCTACTATTACTTTCTCTACGGGCAAGGCATCTTCATTAATGATCTCATATATAAGGGCAGTGCTGACAGCGTTTGTATGTATGAACTTACTGTAGTTAGGCATGTAATCCTGATAAGCTGACTGATGGAAAACTACATTGACATCCTTGAGTGCCTTTTTTAAATCATCTTTATTACACACATCACCCCCGATAAATTCTGCTTCTTTCGGTATATAAGAAGGTTTACCTTTTGGGTGAACTCTGTTTTCGAGGCTATCCAGGATCTTTACATCATGTCCTTCTGCAATCAGTCGATCTACTATATGAGAACCAATGAACCCAGCGCCGCCTGTGACTAGCGTTTTCATTACATTCCTTTCTCGAAGCTTTTTTAATTAGGGGTAACACAAGGGAAGCTGCGATATGATGCAATAACTTTTTATTAAGGGATTTCTCAACGAAAACATACGGTTTCCTCGATCAAACTCAATTCAAAACCGTATGTTTTCGTTCAAATGCCCCGATAGTGGGGTTTCCGTGGCATCCGAACAGAAAATAGTGTTAAGGAGTGAAAGAAAAGTTAGAACACAGCAAAAATCAACACATACAGAGGAGAAAACCCAATCCATTTCTATAACACTATCGCTGGAAAATGACGGACGTTTTCTTCCACAAGGAAAACGCATAGATTAGAGAATTCAGTATTTATAATGGTTGGCGGGATGCAAAAACAATCTCACTGTGCTTATACCGACTTTCTGTTCCATTGCTACGGAAACGCCGGTTTCACCTGATCCTGTATACCATTACAGCAATCTTGTTGAGGTGGGCAAATGCCTCAAAAAGCAAGTATCCCTGACTTTTTTGTTTTACGCCGTAGTTTAGACTTATATAATGTCATTAAGCGAAAAAGTGATCTGGGAACAGGTATTTCCTGATGATGCTGAATCAAGGGTTCAGCAGGCTTTTGAGATGCTCTTAGGAGAGGAGTTTGGATTAACCGACTGTGCCCGACTTGAGACAGCTATTGACCAATGCTTTTCGAATGATTATAATCAAGGCAATGAAAAACCAACTATTAACGCTAAAGGAAACTGCTACCCGGTTAAGAGTATCGGAAAAGTCGATCCTTAGATATTTATGGACTAAAAAGCTGAAAGGTTTTAAGCTGGGAACCGGTCCAACAAGCTTATGGCGGATTCCCGAAGAAGAACTGGAAAACTTTATAAAGCGTTGTCAAAATAAAAATCTATGAGGTGTGCAATTTATTGTAGAGTATCAACCGAAGAGCAAAAGGAAGGCGGAACGATCGACTCACAGATCAGAGAGCTAGAAGATTTCGCTCAAGCGAACGGACACATCATCACTGCCAGATATATTGATGATGGCTGGAGTGGTAGCATACTGAACCGTCCTGAACTAGATCATTTGAGGGATAAAGCAGGTAAGGGTCTGTTTGAGGCAGTGTTGGTGAATGACGTTGATCGTCTCAGCAGAGAATTAACTCATCTTGGTATTACCAAAAAAGACCTGGAGAAAAAGAACGTAAAACTCATCTTCAAGAAATTGCCGAATAACGGCGACCCAATATCTAATTTCATGGTCAATATGCTTGGCTCTTTTGCTGAGTTCGAACGAGAACTGATCGCTGACAGGACCAGACGTGGCAGAAGGTATAAGGTCGAGGTAAGAAAGCTAATTCAGGGCAACACCCCACCTTATGGCTATACTTACGTCAAAAAAGATAAGGAGAAAGGAACTGAAGGGCATTACGAGATCAATGAGCAGGAAGCGGAAATAGTTAAAATGATGTTTGGCTGGGTAGTAAAAGAAGGGGTCAGTCAAAGGGAAGTTGTCAGAAGACTTACATCGCTGAAAATACCTCCGAGAAAAAGCAGCACCCGATGGGGACGCAGTAGCGTTCACAAAATATTGACCAATGAAACGTATACCGGAGTTACTTACTACTATAAGCATCAGGCTGTAGAAACCGATAGCCACAAACAGACCAGATATTATAAGCAAAGGAAAACCGGGCTCAGGCTTCGACCCAAAGACGAGTGGATACCGATCCCCTTGCCTGACAGCTTGAATATTATTGATAAGCAGACCTTTTTAGCTGCCCAATCTCAATTTGATAGAAATATAACCTATTCACCGCGTAATGCTAAATATTCCTATCTGCTTAAAGGTCTGGTGAAATGCCAATGCGGTTCTCCTTTTACAGGAACCCCTTCTCACGGAAGGCTGTTTTACCGTTGTGGGAACAGGCATAAGACCTTTCCATTGCCGAGAGAATGTAAAGCAAGCATAATCAGCGCCCCCAAGCTTGAATCAATTGTATGGAACAGTGTCGCTAATGCGGTACAGAACCCGAAGATCATAAGCGATCAGGTAAAGATACTTGAGGAAAAACGAAAAATAAAACCTCTTAATATTGAGAAGGCAATAAAGGATACTCAGAAAGAATTGGAAAGCCTGAAAATAGAGGAAGAGCGTCTTTTCACGGCATACAGAAAGGGCATAATACAATTAGAGCAGTTTGAAAATGAGGTAAGCAAGACACAGGAAGAAAGGACTCAACTGAACAAAAAATTGGGTGAATTAGCCCAAAAGCAAAACGCCAATTTATCTCTTAAGGGAGTAGCGAAAAGCGTTGAGGAATATTGCCGGGTTATACGAAAGAGAATAGATAAATTCACTTTCGAGCAACGGCAAACGTTCCTGCGATTCCTTCTGGAAGGGATATTAATTGAGGGCAACAAAGCAAGGATTTTCGGACTTATCCCTGTCTACGCCTCTGACCAGAAAGATGATTTTTCACCACAGATTTCTGGAGTCAGTGAGACTAATTGTGATATTATGCCCACAACACCCTTTTACAAGGACCCCCGGGAACAGGAAAAACCTTGCTGGCAAAAGCCGCTGTTTCAATAATGCCAAAGTTATCAAAACAAGAGGCCTTAGAATTAAGCAAAATTTACAGCTCTGCTGGGCTTTTGTCTCAAGAAAATCCAATTTTACTTCACCGCCCTTTTCGCAGCCCCCACCACTCAATTTCCGAGCCAGCTTTAATTGGGGGAGGCAATCCCATAAAACCAGGGGAAATAACATTAGCTCACAAAGGCATTTTGTTTTTAGATGAATTTCCAGAGTTTCATCGCGATGTTTTAGAAAGCTTGCGACAACCATTAGAGCAAGGGGAAATAATGATACAGCGAACAAAACAAAGTTTTTGTTTTCCAGCTCAGTTTTCATTAATAGCCGCAGCCAATCCTTGCCCTTGCGGAAATCACGGAAGCCCAGACAAAGAATGTACTTGCTCCCAAAGCCAAATTGCTTCCTATAAAAGAAAATTAACCGGACCGTTAATTGACAGGTTTGATATTTTTTGCGCTGTGCCCAGTTTAAAATACCAAGAACTTGTCAATCAAGAAACACCATCAAATATTGGAGAAAACATAAAAGCTAAAATCGCCAAAACCCGAGATATTCAAAACAACCGATTTAAAAACGATAAAAATTCAACAAACGCGGAAATGAATGTGGAACAAATAAAAAAACACTGCCAAATTGGCAATGATTCGCACATTCTATTGCAAAAATTTGTTGACTCAGGAAAATTGTCAGCCCGAGGATTTCACAAAATTTTAAAAACAGCCAGAACAATTGCTGATTTAAGTGAAAAACAAAATATTGACCAACGAGATATTTTAGAGGCAATAAGCTATCGTTTGCAAGAAAACAATTAATTGCTTATTTTTGTTCCAACAGCATATTTTGCAAACGGATTAACAGCAAACCGAACATCAAAATGCACATGGCAACCACTCTCTCCAGCTGGAATAGTTAGTCCAGTGTGGCCAATATAACCAATAATCTGGCCTTGATTAACTTTTTGCCCTGCCTTAACAGCAAAACTTGCTAAATGGCCATAATATGTTACCACTCCATTGGCGTGAATAATGTTGATATAGTTTCCTGAAACAGAATCCGCCCCTAATTTTTGCACTGTTCCAGCCGCTGAGGCCACTACAGGCCCCCCACAACTCCCATTACTAAAATCAACTGCGTTAAACCAATGCAAACCCTGCGTTATTCTGGCATTGGCAATGGGCACCATAAAATATGTCTTTGAAACAGCCACTTGAGGATAGGTTTTTACATCAACTGCTTTGGGCTTTACCCCACCAGGAATAACTAAAATATCTCCAGCAAAAATAGCCGAACCATCAACTCCAACATCGTTGGCGTTAATAATATCTTGCGCTTTAGCTTTGTAGAGCAAAGCCAATTTGCTTAATGTTTCTCCGCTTTTCACAAAATGAACAAGCCCAGAAACCGGCAAAATAACAAGTTTTTGTCCGGGCTTTAAAACTGATTTTGAAGTTAAATTATTAGCGTCAGCAATTGTGGCTATGGTAATGTCAAACTTTTCTGCCAAAGATGCCATTGTATCTCCCTTCTCAACCGTGTATTCTTCAATTCCCCGTTTGCCCTCGGATGTGCCAATTAAATCAGCTAAAGCCCTG
>JAQULB010000002.1 GCA_028718785.1 Minisyncoccota bacterium | reverse complement strand
GTAAAGTCCGTGCCTGTGGTTGAGGAAGCAAAGTATTGAGTGAGACCTGTTTCTCCGTTAAGAGAGGTGATGCCTCCAACTATTCCCAAACTTTAAGTTGCCATCCATCTGGTTGAAGTGGCTGTTGACCATAATACCTGCCCCATTGTTCCAGGACTGCCAGACCCATCGTAAAACATACCTGCCAAACGCATATCGCCATTGATGTCTAATGTGACATAAGGGGTGGAGGTGGAGAGGCCCACTAATCCAACCTCGCTAATAAACAATGCTTCGGTTGTTGAAGTGGAAATTCGCAATAAGGGGCCAGATGAATAAACATTGCCCCTAATTGATAGCATTGCCACAGGAGTGGTAGTGCCAATACCCACTCGCATATTTTTCAACATTCCACTATGCCCTGCGCTCTCTCCATAAGCTGTTAAAACTGAATTGCCATCCAAAGCAATGCTTAAGCTATTAACTGTTGAAGTGACAGAAGCAGAAGTTATGTCCATATTTACGAAATTAACTGCTCCGCTGTCCTCATCAACATTCATTGTGCCAATCTCTAAATTTTTTCCCACCACTATCTTTTCTGCGCCATTGGAAGTGTCAAAAGTTAAATATGAATTTGTTCCCTCTTTAATTTCCATTGAGGTTGAAGAGTTGTCTGGTATTTGAGCTAATAAATAACCTGTTTGAGAAATACTTAAAAAGGTTGCTCCACTCGAACTTGCCACCCTAAATGGATCTTGGCCAACAATTCCTTTTAAATCTAATGTGGTGTAAGGCGTGGTGGTGCCAATACCCAATTTACCTCCAATTGTTCCATTGCCAGAAACAGTTAGATACGACATCGAAGTTGTGGTTAATGTTGAAACACCGCTTGTCCATAAACCCCCAGATAAAATAGAATTTCCAGAAACAAGAAGTTGAGTAATTGAAGTGGTGGCTTGAGTGGAAGTGGCTAAAATATTTAAAGTGGAACCAATTGTTTGAGAGCCAACAACCTGCAAATTGGAGCCAATGTACAAAGAACCAGTGGTGGTTGAGTTGCCATATATTGTTGAAGTGGTGTATCCCGCCAGAGCGTGATTTCCCCAAGTGTAAGCAGTGGAGCCCTCGGTGGTGGAAGCGGTTAATGGAATGCTGTAGTTCGCGGTGGCTGAAAACACACCAGTGGAGTTATTGTAAGTTAACCCAGTCATGGTGGAAGATAAAGATGAAGTGGAAATTTTGTTGTTAAAATATGTCCAATCCGATGATGATAATAATCCTCTGTTTGTTCCTGAAGCAGTGGGTAAGTTAAAGGTGTGAGTGTTGCCCGTGTGAGTAATGGTAAAGTCCGTGCCTGTGGTTGAGGAAGCAAAGTATTGAGTGAGACCTGTTTCTCCGTTAAGAGAGGTGATGCCTCCGTCAGATGTTCCCAAACTTGAAGTGGCCATCCATCTGGTTGAAGTGGCTGTTGACCATAACACCTGCCCCATTGTTCCGGGACTGCCCGATGAGTCATAAAACATACCAGCCAAACGCATATCGCCATTGATGTCTAATGTGACATAAGGGGTGGAAGTGGAGATGCCCACATAATTAGCTGATGTTGTTGAATAAATCGCAGAACCAGTAAATATCCACTCGTTTCCATCCCCCCCAGATCCACCCGCTATACCCGTTAAATGGCTTCCATCACCATAAAAAGTTGTTGCTCTAACATCTCCCAAAACATCAAGAGTTGTGTAGGGCGTGGTAGTGCCAATACCCAACCTTGCAATAGTTGTGGTGGCTAAAGCTGTATCGCCAGAAACCGTCAAATTCCCAGTGGCTGTTATATTACCTGTGGAACTCAAAGACCCTCCAGTAATGCTTGTGCCTGTTATGCTACTTGCTTTTAAATTGCCATCCTTATCAACAGTTAAACTGCTCCCCCCAGAACCTCCAACCGAAAAAGAATTCCCAACTCCCAAATCTCTAATACCCGCAAACCCCGAAACACCCAAAGAAGCCAATGACGCGTTTCCCGAAATTTCCAATCCAGAAGAACCAATATAAACTGGCGAGGTTGGAACATTATTACTTGGAGAATAATATTGAATTTTATTCGCTAAATTTTGAAGCTCTGCAATTTGATTTTTTAAATTCGTTAATTCTGTTGAATCAATTTTTGAAATAATAGTTTCTTTTGTAATCTCTTTTACGGGCTGGGTTTGGATAATTGTTGAAACCTCTTTTACCACAACTTGTTTTTGGGGCGTATCGTTTTGAACTACTTGCTTTTCTTCAATATTGTTTTCAACAAAAAATTCCTTCTTTTCTGTCCAAGGCCTCACCACAAACTCTGCCCCTGCTTTAACATTTTTTCCAATAAAAAATCCCAGGGCCTTTAAGTTATCTTTGGCATTGTTTATGCCTTTTGAAATTTTTTGAGCTCCAGAATTTGCGTTTTCGAAAAAATATTTTATATTATCTTTCAATTCTAAAGCTAATCCATCTTTATTTGTTTTTAAAGAATCAGAAACAGCGCTTTCTATTTCTGCTAAAAACGCTTTTGAATTTTTAAAATAATTTTTAATCTTCACAATGCGATCTATGGTTTCATCTTTTATAAAAAGCGGGAATCCAACGGCATAGTCGTTGGTTGATTTTTGAATTTTTAAAATTCCTTGCAAAATTTCTTTTCCAAAGTATCCCGGACTTTCATAAAAAACTAAAGTAATATTTTTTAATTTTTCAGAACGCCCAAGCAAATATTCTCCGCTATTTTTTGAAAAAGCTAAAATTTGTTTTGTGTTATCACAAAAAATTTGTAAAGAATCTTTAAAGAATCCTTCTAATCTATCCTTACTTTTTAAAACAAACTCTTGCGCGACGCTCTTTGTAACGCTAGAAAAACTTAAAATCTTTTCTATAACTATTCCCTTAAAATCATTAGTAAAAAAAGAGGCCTTGCTAAAATAATATTTAATGCCCGAAGAGAAATTATTTTTACTCGCCCCTATTTGAGCAAAAGAGTTGTCAGAAAAATTTATTATTAAAGCTAAATTATCTGAAACTTGTTTAAAAACTTTATCTTGAATTTCATTCCTAATGGTTAGTGATTTTTCAAAAATTTTATTTTTCTCAGATGTTAATCTTGAAAAAGAGGTAACTGAAAAAGTAAATAATAAAACTAAAATTACACAGGCAAAACTAAAAGAAGCTGTTGCAATAAACTTATATGCTGGTGAGTTTTTAAAAGATTCTTTTTCTTTTTTGTTGCTCTTAATTTTCTCTACCGCGATTTCTTCTGCCTTGTTTTTATTTAAAACTTCAGTTTGAACAACCTCTTTTGGGGATAACTTCTCAATACCTTTTTTAGTAATAGCATCACCATTAAACTCATTGGCCTTCACATTTTTTTCGCTATTTATATACTCATCAATCCAATCCTTTGTGGTTACCCAGTTGCGACCCAATTTAATCGCTTTTAATTTTCCCTGCCTAGCCCTTAAACTCAAATATTCTTGAGAATAAATCTCAGAGTATTCTGCGGCATTTTGCAGAGAGATATAAATTAAATTTTCAGGCTGTTTTTCTGGGGCAAACATAAATCACGATATTGTATATTATCGTATATCCGATACACGCTGTAAACCCCGTCAATACGCCATTTCTGTGGATAACTTAAAGCAATGATAAACCAATAAAATTTAAATTTATTTTCTATATTTTTACGAAAAAAATTTAAAATATCAATATGTCGCATGCATAAAAACTACTATCAAAAAAAGAACGTAAATACTACAAAATAATCGCTAATCTATGTTATTAACCGATACACTATTTTTCACATACTTTTACAGCATATTTTAATAGCTCCTCACACTAATGCTTTATAATTTACACCAAACACAAAACCGCTAAAAAACTTTTATCACAAACATACATAACAATTTTAAATATTAAAATACCCAAAAAATGCTTGCAAATTTAAAGTAGCGTAAAAATTATATATACAAAAACTCTTTATTTTGCAACTTAATAATTTGAAAAATTCCATCCCAACAAATCTTTTCCAAAACAACGAGATATTTTTAATTTTGATAACAAATACCAAAACATCTTTTTATTATTTTTAAAATAAGTCACCTTTTAAATGTTATTTTTCCCTATTTTGAAAAAATATATAAAGCTCGGAAAAACTTTTAAAAAATAACAAATACCAACCAAAATTCTATTCTTTAATTGCTAAAATTTAATAATTATCTATTATTTAGTAAAAAATATACTTCTTATCGCCATATCGGGTAGAAAATAAAAGTATCGGATAGGAAAATTACCCTCAATTCCGCTTGTAAATAAAAATCTATCAAAACTCATAAATTTTCCATCAACTAATAACTTTACTAAAAACCTTATTTTTCCCTAATTTTCTTATCCGATACGCTGTATTAATGTATTTCTGTCTCTCCCGCCTCTTTTATTCCGCTTATCAAAGTTTTTAAATAAAACAAAAGCCAGTGGGTACTATGTAGACCCACTGGAGCTAAATTTAATACTTCTATAGCAACTCCACCCGTTCAACCAAAGAACAATTCTTTGTGTCAGCCGAAGAAAGTCTCCTAACCTCTGCCCCAGACATAGAGTAGTCCCCCACATTGAACATTAATAAATCCCCCGCAGAACAACCACAGGGCAAAACCCCACCGCCCAGCATCTCCACAAAACCCAAATCTAAACACTTTGGACAATTTGCTGTGGCTACAAGAGCCGCTTGTGAGGCAAACTGTACCTCGCTAGGTACCTGCATTGGAGCTTTATACCTTAAAAACAACATAGCGTCGTCTGGGATGCTTCCTTTTTTCATCTCCCATAACAAAGACCCCTTATAAAAAAATAACAATGTTTCATTTTCGTTTAAAACCATTCCAAAACTAAAACCAGGGGTCCCAAATAGGAAATAATCGCCCCTCCTAAACTCCTTAACCTTAATAAATCCTTTCATTATCTTTCCTCCTTATATGATATGGTTAAACCTTAAAAATTTTGTTAATATTACAAACTCTAACTAATTATTATCCTACACCAATTTCCCAATAAATCAAATACTATACTGAAATCATTATCAATTAAAAACTCCTTCTGAGGAAAGAATTTTTGCTTGCTGCGGGACTAGGACTCGAACCTAGATTAATGCATTCAGAGTGCATCGTCCTACCATTAGACGATCCCGCAATAAAATTGCGTTTAAAAATTAAGGAATTGCCGGGGAATTTTTACGCCAAAAGTATTTGGCTAAAATTCCCGTTAAAGCCATAACATGGCTTTGACCCATTAGACGATCCCGCATAGTAAGCATAAAACGCCTTACATCTTCAAATACTTTCTTGAGGCCAAAAAGGAAGAGATGCTTCCTAAAAATATGGTGCAAGCAATTTGAGCTAATAATAAATATGCTCCATTGCTTTTTAGAACAGACACGAGATTAAAATCTAAAAACAATGTTTGCATCTTATCATTTAAAAATATAACGCACCCCGCAAAAATAGCATCAAAGATTATCACTGAGGCAATAGCGTATAAAATGCTTTGCACCAAAAACGGTCCCCTTATAAACCAACTAGAAGCGCCCACCAAACGGCTTGTTGTTATCTCATCTTTTATTGAAATAATGGTAAGTTTAATAGTGTTAAATGTAATTAATATTACTAATAAAGCAATACCAATCCCGCCCACAAACCCAGCTTTTTTTACATTTGAAGTAATATAAAAAAGTTGATTAATCACTTCTTTATTTTTACTATAAGAAACTTTTTCAATAATGCCCTCTGGCTCTTTAGCTTTTAAAAATTCGTCTATAAAAGCATATTTGTCTGAAGAAAAAGCTTTAATGTTTAACGAGGCCAAAAACGGATCTTCTTGAACTTGATCTAAGGCCTCCATATAAAACTTGTCGTCTTTATGTTTTTCAATAAATATTTCATTTGCCTCTTTTTTAGATATATAATCAACTGATTTTACCTGATCAGTTAATGTTAACAATTCCTGCTTTAAGTTAAGCATCGCTTCTTCTGTGGCGTCTTTTTTAAAATAAACAGAGATGTCCACTTTTTCTTCTGATTGAGTAATTAAAAAATTTCCTATTTGCTCAAAAAGAAAAATAAACGATATAGCAAAGACAACAACGCCCATTATAAAAATAACTTGCAAACTCAATGTTTTGTTTCTCCAAAAACCTTGCCAGCCAAATTTTAAAATTCTTTTAAATGATGTAAACATATTTCATTTCGCTCAAATTCAAAATGCAAAAGTTAAAATGCAAAAATATTTTTATATTTTTTTATTTTTGCTTTGTGTTTTTGACTTTTGATTTTTGACTTTTGATTTTTTAAAGAATAAATCTTCCTTTTTTGTCATCCCCAATTATTTTACCCTGGTCTAATGTAATAACTCTTTTTTGCAAATAATCCACCGCTTCTTTATCGTGGGTTAACAATAAAATTGTCGTTCCCATTTCGTTTATCTTTTTAAATAAGCTAATAACCTCATAAGAATTATAAACATCTAAATTTCCAGTTGGTTCATCAGCTATTATTATTTCTGGCCTGTGGATTAAAGCTCGAGCAATTGCCAATCGTTGTTTTTCTCCGCCTGATAGCTCATGGGGAAAATGGCAAACCCTATTTTCAATACCAACAATTTCTAAAACTTTTTTAACATCCTTAGCAATTGCCTTGTCCCCCACTCCAACAACCTGCATAATATAACACAAATTTTCCTCAACATTTTTATCGCAAAGCAATTTATAATCTTGATGCACAACGCCAATTTTTCGGCGCATTTCCTGAAGTTTTTTGCCTTTTAGTTCACAAATATTTATATCATTGAAAAATATTCCTCCTTTGCTGGGCTTTTCTTCTCTGGTAAAAATTTTTACTAAAGTGCTTTTTCCAGCCCCCGACTTTCCAACAACCGAAACTAATTCGCCTTTGCCAATTTCTAAGTTTACATTAGACAAAGCCACAATTTTTCCAGCTTGAGTATTATAAATTTTTGTTAAATTTTGAAATTTTATCATACCAATTTTTCCCAAGAGGGCAAGCTTTAGATTAACGCAGCCCGATTGGCTGTAAAATTGAGTACCCCGTTAAATAAAATTTGTGCTCAAATTTTAATTTTAAATTTTGATAAATTGTTGAACAATTTATTAAATTTAAAATTATTTAACAGGGTGAAGGTTTTGTTTACAAAATTACCGCGACAATGTCTTTGTAATTTTAGACAAAACTCTTCATTTCCGCTTTTATAAACTCTTCTATTTCGCCATTTAAAACTGCTTGGGTGTTTGTTGTCTCTATGCCTGTGCGATGGTCTTTTACCAAATTATAAGGGTGCAACACATAAGAACGAACTTGATGACCAAAGTCAGCTTCAATTCTTTCACCTCTCATTTTTAATAAATTTGCTTGTTTTTCTTTTTCTTTAAGCTGTAGAATTTTACCCGCTAATATTTCCAAAGCAATTTTTTTGTTAACAGCTTGATATCTTTCGGTTTGGCAAGAACTTACAATCCCTGTTGGAATGTGGGTTATTCTCACAGCTGTTTCTCTCCTGTTAACATTTTGCCCTCCAGCCCCAGACGATCTAAATGTTTCCACTTTTAAATCTTCGTTTTTTAAAATACTTTCGTTTATTTCATCATTTTCAATTTTTGGAATCACTTCCACTTTTGCAAAAGAAGTATGGCGCAATTGCTTGCTTGAGAAAGGAGAAAGTCGTACGAGTCGATGGGCTCCGCTTTCTTTTTTTAAATATCCAAAAGCAAATTTTCCTTTTACTTCCATTTCCACCTCTTTAATGCCTATTCTTCCATCGGGACCTCCTCCTTCAGTAAAACTTTGAGCTATTATTTTATGCTCGAAACCCGATCTTTCTGCGTATCTTTGATACATCTTTAAAAGAAGACAGACCCAATCCTCAGCATCCCTGCCACCTGCCCCTGCCTGAATTAAAATAATCGCGCTTTTTTTATCATATTCACCAGAAAGAGAGAGCGCTAAACTTTTTTCTTCTATTTTAGCGCTTAAAATGTCTATTTTTTGACTGATTTGACCCTCTATTTCGCTATCATGGCCAAAGGCAACAACAAGTTCTTTTATTTCATTGAATTCCCTTTTAAAGCCTTCAAAAGAATCGACTTCTTCTTTTAACTGACTAGCTCTTTTCTGAGAAAGAGCGGCTTTTCCTTGATTGTCCCAAAAACCTGGCTTTTGTAAATCTTTCTGCAAGGAACTTAATTCCTTTCGTTTACTATCTAATTCAAAGCCACTGCTCCAAATGATTGAGCTTTTGAGACAGATCTTCAATTGAAGCGGTTATTTCTTGCATTGTTTCAGTATATCATTTTTAGCACAATTTGAGAAAAAATTAAAGTGAGCCGATGGTCGGAATTGAACCGACAACCTTTCCCTTACGAAGGGACTGCTCTGCCAGTTGAGCTACATCGGCGCTATAATATCAAATCTCAAATTGTAAATATAGATCTTAAATATAAAAATATATTTTAAATTTGAGATTTAAGATTAAACTTAGCGAGAGACGGGAATCGGACCCGCGTTTTTTGCTTGGGAAGCAAATGCACTACCATTGTGCTACTCTCGCGCTTATTTCTCCTTCTCCTTTTTAAGCATCTCTGAAAACTTTTGCCATAAATCTTTTATTTTTTGGCTCGTGTCTGTTTCTTGATCTGTTTCCTGAGGTGGAAAAGCCACTACTTGCTCTCCTGGCTTTTTAAGGTTTAAATCCTCCCTACCCACGAACTCTAAATAATCGTAATTTTGATTCTGTAGAATCTTACCCTGAAGCGCTTTTTTTTCTTGAGATATTGCTTCAAGGCCTTTATTGGCCTCGTTGAGCTTTAAGGCCACTTTCTGTCTTGCCCCCATCAACCGCCAGTTTCCAAAAATAAAAAGCCCAATAATAAAAATTAAAAAAACAACAACTAATCTTAAAAAATTTATTCTTGGCTTTATCATAAAAAAATTATATTATAAGGAATATCCCGATTAAATACTATGAAAAAAAATAATATTGTAAAAATTATCTGGATAGTTTTGGTGGCTATGGTTACTTTAAGCATGGTTGTGGCTTTAGTTTTCCCTGCCTTCTTTTAAGTTTAAGATAGCAGAAAATATCAAGAAAAAACAGGGGTTAATCCCCTGTTTTTTCTTGGTTTTGCCAACCCTATATATTGGAAGGCAAGGTTACTTTAAGATATCTAAAAACACTTGAGCAGGAATGTTAACCCTTGCTCTGTTTTTTAATTTTTGTTTCCCCTTTTTTTGGGCTTCAAGTAGTTTCTTCTTCCTTGTTACATCTCCTCCATATAACTTGGCTGTT
The DNA here is from genome assembly GCA_028718785.1 of Minisyncoccota bacterium. Taxonomy (GTDB): domain Bacteria; phylum Patescibacteriota; class Minisyncoccia; order Minisyncoccales; family CG1-02-41-26; genus STD1-80. The sequence continues at coordinate 152,752 of JAQULB010000002.1, read as the reverse complement.
ACATCTTTCCGCAAGGCCGATATTGTCTCTCTGGCGATTATTTTTCCCCCAATAGAGGCCTGCAGACTTAAGGCAAATTGCTGGGGAGGCAATATTTCCTTTAATTTTTCTAAAAACTTTTTTATTTCAGAAAACGCTTTTTCTTTTGTTAAAATTTTTGCCAGCGCTTCTTCTTTTTCTCCGGCCACCAAAACATCCACTTTTACCAAATCCGCCTTCTGGTATCCAGTTTGTTCAAAATTAAATGAAGCATATCCCTCTGTTGACGATTTTAATCTTTCATAAAAACTTCCTGATATTATTTCCCTTAAAGGAGCTACAGCTTGCAATAAAGATTTTTCTTTTGTTAAAGAATGCGTGCTTTCAAGGGTAATCTCAAAAGCAGGGAACATTCTAAATAGTTGGCTAAAATATTGGTTTGGCGTGATTATTTCCACTTTCACCCACGGCTCTTTTGCTTCTTGAAGCAAGGCAACATCTGGCCATAAGGCAGGAGAAGAAACATCTACTACTTTTCCATTTTTTAAAAACGCTTTAAAAATTACTTGGGGAGATGTGGCGATTAGATTTAGGCCAAACTCATTTTTAAGCCGACCCACTGTAATTTCAGCGTGTAAAGAGCCCAAAAAACCGCATCTAAAACCTCTGCCTAAAGCCATTTGAGATTCTATTTGAAAGCTAAACGCTGGATCGTTAAGTTTATGCTTTAATAACGCATCTTTCAATATATCAAACTCGTCAGCCACTGACGGATACAAGCTCAAAAATAAAACTGGCTGTGGCTCTTTATATCCCGACAAAGCCCTCTCTTGTTCATTTTTAACTTTTGAATTTTGATCTTTAATTTTTACTATAGTATCTCCCACCCTTACTTTATCGGGAATTTTAATTCCGGTTTTAATATAACCAATTTCACCTTGCTTGAGCGCTTGGCTTGGAAATAAGGCCGGATTAAAATATCCCACCTCTTTTACCTCTGATGAATAATCCCCAGCAAGCAAATCGATTTTGTCTCCTCTTTTTATTTCTCCTTGAAAAACCCTCACATAAGCTACCACTCCAGAAAAAGAATCGTATTTTGAATCAAATATTAACCCCTGAAAGTCATTTAAAGGATTCTCAATGGGCGAAGGAATATTAGAAATAATCTTTTCTAAAAGCTCCTCAACGCCTTGTCCAGTTTTTCCTGAAATTGATAAAATTTCGCTTGTTTTCACCCCAAGAATATCAGCCAACTCTTTTTTTGAGGCTTCAATTTGTTCTTCATTAGCTAAATCAACTTTATTAACACAGCCAATAATAACCAAGCCCTGTTTTTGAGCCTGCTCTAAATTAAAAAGAGTTTGAGCTTGAATGCCTTGTTTAACATCAACCAATAAAACAGCTCCTTCACAGCAAGCCAAAGCCCTTGATATTTCATAAGAAAAATCAATATGTCCGGGAGTGTCAATCAGGTTAAAAATATAAATTTCACTTCCTTCATTTTGATTTTTTATTTTTGATTTTTGATTTTGAGCTTGCTTAAAAATCAATCGGATCGGGTGCATTTTAATGGTTATGCCTTTTTCACGCTCCAAATCCATTGAATCCAAAAACTGATCTTGCATTTTACCCCTACCAACAGCTCCAGTGATATCCAAAAACCTATCCGCTAAAGTGGACTTTCCATGATCAATATGAGAAATTATCACAAAATTGCGAATTTGATTTTGCATATAATCCTCCAAATTACTTTTGACTCTTTTATATCCAACAAGTAGCAAAGAAATAAATAAACAACAACTCCCAAAAACGCAGAAGTTCCTGCTTGCAATAGAAGTCCAAAAACCCTATCGGTGGAAACAAAAACCCCAATCACTTTCAAAGAAAAATAAACTACCAACGAAGCTAAAAAGGCAGAAAGAAACATTTTGAAAAAAGTATCTTTCTTTTTTGAAATTTCTAAATTTCTTAATCTTACCTTCAAGGCCCAAAAAAGAAAAACACATTGAAAAACAGATGAAACGGATAAAGCCAAAGAAAGCCCTAAAACCGAAATGTCTGTTAGGTTTCCTAATTTTAAAAAACCAATAGTCCATTCTCGAAAAACTCCGGGAATTTTTAAAAGCCAAACAAACAAAAAAGAAAGAACAACATTCAAACCAATTGAAAACAAGGCAATCTTTAGGGGAGTTTTTGTGTCGTGCAAAGCAAAGAAGGCCCTCCCCAAAAAAGGAATCAAACAAGCAGCAAATAAAGAAAAAGACAAAACCCCCAAAGAGCTAGCAGTTAAGCGGGTTTCCCACCATCCAAAATATCCCCCGCCAACCACTTGGGTTCCATAAATAAGCCGAACTACCTGAGCCCTTAAAATAAAAATGATTCCGCTTACTGGCAAAATGAAAAATATTATCTTGCTTAATATGCCAGAAAACACCTCTAAAAATTTTTCTTTTTGCTCCAAAGCAAAACTTTTTGAAAGAGCTGGAAAAACAGCTGTGGCAAAAGATAACCCAATTAAGCCAATTGGCACGCAATATAAATTATTAGAAAGATTGAAAATTTTAATTGAACCAGCTGTTAGGGTGGAAGCTATGGCTGTGGTGATAATTAAATTAATTTGAAAAGCCGCCGCGCTCACCACTCTTGGGGCCATAAGTTTAGAAATTTTCAAAAGACCGGCTTTTTCTTTTAGAATAAAAGAAAACTTAGGGCTAAACCCAGACCTTACAGCTGGTATTACCTGGACAAATAAGTGCATTAAAGCGCCAAAAATCACTCCGAGAGCCAATCCAGGCAACCCAACTGCTGGATAAAAAACTAAAATACCCATTAAAATACCGATATTATAAAAAATAGGAGCTATAGCAAACGCGTAAAAAAGATTTAAACTTTGTAAAACGCTCGAAAAAATCGCTGATAACCCCAAAATAACAGGGCTCAGGCACATTATCCTCATTAAAAGAACAGTTTGGGTCTTTTGCTCAAGAGAAAATCCAGGAACCGTTAAATTAACCAAAAAAGGCGCTAAAAAGAAAAAAATAATTGCCAAAAAAGCTAAGGCAATAAAAAAAACAGTAAAAATATCTCTAAACAACCCTTTTCCCGCTTCCTGGCTTTCGTGAAAATATGAAGAAAAAACCGGCAAAAAAGCAGCGGTTATCCCTCCGGTAATTAAAATTCCATAAATAAAATCAGGCACACGAAAAGCGGCCCAATACACATCAGCAAACTTATTTGGCAAAAAATTAGCTAATAGGTTGTCTCTTAAAGCTCCCAAAAGATAGCTAAAAGCGCTAGATGCGCCTATAATCAAAGCGGCAAAACTAATGGTTTGTGTTTTTGAATTTAATAATTTTCTAAGCATTTTAAATTGTAAAATAAAAAACCTAAGCAGACAATAAGCCGAATTCTGTTTTGGGCAACCATTTATCTGGTCCCTTGCTTGCGCTCGGGATCTAGCGAGATACTTTTTACGGGCGCGAAAGTACAGAGGTCGGACCTCCCCCCCCAGAACTGAGCTCAAGTTTTCTGGAGGTCCGACCTCTGTAATTTCGCGCCCGCTTTCTCTTGCACTCAAGTAAGGATTTAGCCGTTTCACCCTTCGCTTTGTTCAAAGTAAACCCCAAACTTATACGAAGATTCATCCGCTTAAAGCGGATGTCCTTCACCTTTCGGCTCAGGACGTCACTGTTCGCACCTCTACCATTGCTGGCGACGGGCATTACCCGCTACTCTTCCCCGTTAAATAATTTGCTAAAAGCAATTTGCTACAAAGTAGCACTTAACTGGAGTGAGTGTTCGGACTTTCCTCCCTTAACTCAACATATCGAAATTTCGAAATATCGCGAAAAGAGCGATTGCCTTGTCTGCTTAGGCAAATATATCATAACAAAAAAACAACAAAATGTCAAAAAAGTTTTTGCCTTTTTATTTGGCCATCAAGAGCTTCGTTAACCATTTTATCGGCTAATTTGTTAAACTCCCTCTTTATAACTGTAAAATAAATTTTGGGAAGCTCCACTCTTAAGTTCCAAACTTCTAAAAAAAGCTTGCCTATTTTTTCGTCTTGAATTTTATATTTCCCATTCATTTGATTAACTAAAAGCTCAGAATCAGACCTAACCTCTATTTCATAACCCTTTATTTTATCTTTGCCAACAATCTGCTTAGCCTTTTTTAAACCAAAAATTAAGGCCTTGTATTCTGCTTCATTATTGGTGCAAAAACCAATCCTTTCACCATACCTTTTAATAACAGTTCCTCTTTCATCGTTTAAAACAACGCCAATTGCCCCTTCTCCGGGATTACCACGCGAACCTCCGTCAGTATTAATAATAATTTTAGGCATAAAATTAATCTCAAATCTTAAATTGCAAATCTAAAATTTACATCTTAAATTTTAAATATATTTTAAATTTTGTTTTAAACACAGACATTTGCAATTTTATATTTAATATTTCAAATTGTCTCGAAGTATTCCTCAAGACACTTCTTCAGTCCCTCCACTTGCGATTTATCGCAGGTAAATCCAGCTGCTGGGGGATGGCCCCCATAAACCTCTAAAAAGCTCTCGCAGGCCTTCATAGCCATAACCCCATCTCTTTTGTCGGGCATTCTTACAGAGCCCCTGCACTTTTCTTTACCTACCTTATATACAAATGTTGGTTTTTTCGTTTTATTGCAAACCCTTGAAGCAACAGGTCCTGTTAAAACTTGTTCCCACATTTCATTGCCTTGAAAAACTATGCTTTCGCTTGAATTATCATTAGCAACAATTTGTTCGGTTATTTCCTGAATTCGCATTTGTCTTTTTGTTGCCTCCTCTGACAGCATTCTTATCATTTCCCTGGCTTTTGAGAGGTTATTTTCTTTAAAAAAAAGATAGCTTTCAGTTAAATTGTTTTTTAAGTTAGTTATATTTAAAATTGTGACAATTTTTGAAAAAATAGCCCTTTGGCTTTCTTCGCCTTCTTTTTGCTCTTTAAAATAATCAATAAGAGCTATAAAGCCAGGCCTAAATGTTTCTTTTAAGCACTTTTGTCCTTCTTCAATGACTTTTTTATTATAATCTTCCTCTGGCATCATATCAGCAATCGCTCCTAAAGCTGCTAACTCAAAAAATCCTTTTTGAACAATGTTGGGCATTTTTTTACCAAAAATTTCCTCGCTTAATTTATAAGTTAAGCTTACATTAGCTAATTTCTTAAAAGGATACTTGTCTTTTGATTGTTTTGGGTCAACAATTAAAGCTGGTTTGGGTAATTCTCCTAAAATCTCATGGTGGTCAATAACAATAACATCAAAACCAAGCTCTGAGGCCTTTTTTATTCCCTCAAAACTGCCAATACCACAATCCAAAATTATTAATAAACCAGGCGCTATATTTGAAAAACTATCAACCGCTTTTTCGCTTAAACCATACCCGCATTCTCCTCTATCGGGGAAAAAAACTAAGTCAACCTTTCCTGATAAATTACTGATTGTTTCCTCTAATATAATAGCGGAAGTTGTGCCATCTAAATCAGCATCGGCAAAAATAACTATTCTTTCGCTATTTTTAACGGCCTGCTTGATTCTTTTAGCCGCTTTTTTTAAATTTTTTATTTCGTGAAACATAAATAAAAAAATCCAAATTTCAAGATCCAAATTTCAATTCAAATTCAAAATTCAAAACCCAAGAAAAAACCTTTTTGGTTATTTGGATTTTTGGTTTGATTTGACATTTGTTATTTGGATTTTGGGTTTAAGGCTGTTATATTTTCAGCGCTTCAACGCCAGGCAGGGTTCCGTTGGCTATAAACTCCAATAAAGCGCTTCCATCGCTCGCTTCTCTCGCTCTTTAGAAACCCTTGGTTTCTAACGGCCACCAAAGGTGGCCTGTTTTCCTACACGGGAGGAATTGCATTCCTCCCGACCCCTCCTTGCGGAAGCGCTACCATTCTATATCTTTTTATATTTTCAGCGCTTCAACGCCAGGCAGGGTTCCGTTGGCTATAAACTCCAATAAAGCGCTTCCTCCAATCGACAGAAAAGAAAAATCGCCTTCCATACCCTCGCTCCTTATAAAGGCCACCGTATCTCCTCCCCCAGCCACCCTTAAAGCGCTCTTGTTCTTCCCTATTGCTTTAACAATTTCCGATGTGCCATTTCTAAATTTTGGATTCTCAACAAGCCCTAAATCTCCAGACCAAAAAATAGTTTTAGCTGTTTTCAAAATTTCTGAAAATTTTTCTTGGGTTGCCTCTCCAATGTCAAAAATTTCTTCTTCTTTTCTTATACCTCCCAAAGCCACTTGCCTTACATTATCGTTTTTACCGCCCAAAGATGCTAAAACATCTAAAGGTAAATGGATTTTAGGATCAGTTAAGTTAATTTGAGATAAAATTCTTTTTGTTTGAGAGCTAATCTCTGAATTTTCAACCACAATACCCTTCACTGAAAGCAAAACATTAGCAATCTTCCCCCCAAAAAGCAAATGATCAGCCAATGGCAAAAACTTTTTAATCATTTTTAATTTTGCCTCCACCTTGGCCCCCCCAACTAAAACAACTAACGGTCTTTCTGGTTTTTCCATCAAAGAACTTAAAACGCTTATTTCCCTCTCACATTCGAGCCCAATAAAATGAGGTAAAAGTTTTGGACAAGAAACAATAGAAGCATGGTCTCTATGACAACAACTAAAGGCCTCCCCAACATAAATTTCAGCCAATCCCGCAAGCTCTTTGGCAAACTTTTCGCTATTTTTCTTTTCACCCTTATTGAAGCGTAAATTTTCTAAAAGTAAAATCTGGCCAGGTTTTAGATTTTCAGCCATTCTTTTAGCTTTTTTCCCAATACATTTTGGAGAAAATAGTGTTTTCTCACTAAATAACTTTTCTAAAACCACAGAAACTGGCCTCAAACTCGCTCTATCAAAAAAATTGTCTTTTTCTAAGTGACTGGCCAAAATTATTTTTGCCCCGCTTTCTTTTAAATACTCTATGGTTTTTTGGGCTCTTTTTATTTTAAAATCATCAACAACCTTGCCCCTTTCAATTGCCACATTAAAATCGCACCTCACTAAAACCTTTTTATTAAAAAAATTGTAATCATTTAAACTTCTAAACATATTATTCAAATTTTATAACTTCCCCCGGGCTTATTTCTTTTGGCAAATTATCTTGTTTTTTCTTTTCCTCTTCTTTTTTTGATATTTCAATATCTTTTAATGATTCTTTAATGGCCTCTTTTAGCTTCTCTTTGTTAATTTCTTGTTTGGCTTTTTTCTGTTCCTCTTTTTGTTTTTTCCCAAAAGGAACAGTATTTCTCAATAAAAGCTCTTCTAAAGAAACAGTTCCCTTTTCCTCGCTATATTCCTCTTTTGGCTCAACTTCTTTTCGGGGAATTTCTTTTTTAACAACGGGCGGAACGCTTAGTTTTTCTGCGGATAAATTTGAAACAACAGAAGCGCGCTCTTTTAAATTATCACTTTTTTCTTCTGGGGAAGATTCAGTTTCCATTTTTTTTAAACAGGCCTTGCAATAAACCGGCCTTTTATTGTCTGGCTTAAACGGCACTTTGGTATTTTTTTTACAACCCTCGCACACCGCATCATAAAGCTCGATTGGCTTTTTAAAATCTTTTTGCAATACAAAATCCCCAGTCCATTTAGAGATATCTCCCTCTATTTTTTCACGAATGCCCGCATACGCTTTTCTTGAGGACTCAATTATTTCTTCTTTAAACGATTTTGCTGGCATATCTAGGGGGGGAAGAGTATCAGCTGAAAAAGGATCTGAGGCAATGCCATTAACCATTAATTTTGTGTAAATATTATACTTCCCCAAATTTACAATATCATTTGCTGTTAAATTAGGCGCAAACTCTTTTTCTAAAAACTCAGCGTCTTCTGCTCCCACCCTAAAAACAATCATTGTGCCCACATTGCCAAAAACAGCATCTCTAACGGTTTCATCCATTTGGGTTATATATTGATGCCCCAAAGTTAAGCCCAATCGATATTTTCTTGCTTCTGATAAAATATTAGCAAATGATTCTGTGGCAAAATTTTGAAATTCGTCAACATACAAAAAGAAGTCCTTTCTATCGTCTTCTGGAATATCCACTCTCGACATAGCCGCTAACTGCAGTTTGGTGATTAAAAGTCCGCCCAATAATTTTGAAGAGTCCTCCCCTATCCTGCCCTTTGAAAGGTCCATAATTAAAATCTTTTCTTCATCCATTATTTTTCTCATATCAAGAGACGATTTTGTTTGGCCAATAATATTGCGAATAAGCGGGGAAGAAATAAACTGGCCTATTTTATTTTGAATGGCAGCAGTTGCTTCAGTTTCATATTTTTGAGAATATCTCGCAAACTCATTAAGCCAAAATGATTTAACAATTGGGTCTTTTATTACCTCAACCACTTTGGCCCGATATTCTTCATCAGCTAAAATCCTGTTAACGCCAAGCAGAGTTGAATTGGGATATTCTAACAAAGATAAAATGCAATTATTTAAGATATACTCCATTCGAGCTGACCAAACATCAGGCCATATTTTTTTGAAAACACCCATTAAACCAGAAGCCACAAGATGTCTAAACTCAACATCCACTTTTTCCATTACATTAAAACTAATTGGATAATCTAAATCAGCAGGATTAAAATAAATAACATCTTTAATTCTTTCTTTGGGAATATAGTCCAAAAGCTCGCTGGCTGCTTCTCCGTGTGGGTCAACAAACCCAAGGCCATGGCCATTTTGAATATCCTGAATGGCCATATTTTTTAAAAGTTGGGTCTTTCCCATTCCAGTTTTTCCAATAACATAAACATGCTTACGCCTGTCATCAAGCTTAATACCAAATCTTTTACGCTCGTTGCGAAATGAGGTCTCGCCAAAAAATGTAATTTCCTCCATAGATGTTTAAACTCTAAATAAACTCAAAGCCAAAATGTTTTAAATCCAAAATGGCTCAGTTTGTCTTTTTTGTTTTGGATTTTGGGTTTTGGTCATTTGGATTTGTTTAGGATTTAGGATTTAGATATTAAGATTTACCCAATGGGTAGATTGGCTGGTGGGCCAGCTTTCTTTGATTCAATTGTTTCCAATCCGGCCGCTGGCATGGCTGCTTTGCCTGGAAAATGCCACAAAGTGGCTATTTCCTCTGGATTTAAAACTAAGTGGCCATGACTTTGTCCGGGCACAGTTTTTGGGAAAAAATAAGCCCACCTGCTTAAATATCTTCTAAAAAGTTTTCTCTTTTTAATATAAAGCCTTTTATCCCTGTAAAAAGCTGGAGCAACCACCTTGGTTGTCATAAATGGCTTTAAGCCGTTTAAATTTATAGTGGAAACACCGCTTGATAAATTTAAAACCAAGCGCAAATTGGGCTTGAAAAAAACATCCTTTTTCCCCAAAAGAATCATTCTTATTATTGTTTCAAAACCATGTTTTGACATTTTATTTTCAATGCCTTGCACTATTTCTCTTTCACCCGGGCTTAAATGCAGTTCAGGGGGCAATAAGGGCTCAACTTTTTCTTCACCTTTAAATGGCTCTTTGTCATGAACCAAAAGATTATACGCCTCTCCCACAATTGTTTTATTGTCTTTTACTGGCAAAGGCCTTTTTAAAAGTTTGGATAATTCCTCCCGGCCTTCCACCTTCCAATCGTTTTCACTATCTAACAAAATTGGCTTTAATATAACTTGAAACCATAATTGCTCCCCGGGTCTTAAACGCGACATTCCTTCTAAAAGAACAGCTAGTGGGTCAACTCTTCTTTCTTCTTCAATTTCTTGAGTTGGTTCAAAAAAACTAAGATAAGTTTTAATGGGATAGCACCTTTTTTTCATCATCTTAAAGTTGCAAGCCCACATATCCCAGTCCTTATTAGGAATGTCTTGGGGAACCATGCGAGTATAATCCATTACTTGCTCAATTTCCACTTCTGGGTACTGAGAATAAATAGCTGACTCAAACGCTTTTCTCATAGCTCCGGGTAAATAAATATAAAAATGAATTTTTCCATCAATTGAAGCAATTTCCAAAGAAAAATTTAACAAATACTTTCCCTCAAACCATCTTTCCTTAAAATCAGGAGGATCATACAAAGTCCAAAAGTTAGAGATAACCTGCTCCATTGCTTTTAATGGTCTGTCAATTTCTTTGGGTATTTTAACCTCCAAAACCATCCAATTAGCTTTTCCCCAATACACATCGTTCATATACCATTCGTATATAAACTTTAACTTTGGAAAAATAATAAAAGGCAAAGGAAGCCACCACCAAACTTTAAAAACTGACCACAAAATTCCTAATATTCCTTTTGTAATTTGAGCAAAATAAACGGGATCCATTGAAATAAAGTTTTATTTAAAAGCTATTCTTCTACAATACTAAAAAAAATACCCCCTTTCAAGGGGATAAATTTTTAATGTTATTTATTATTAGTTTTATGTTATTAGATATTTCAAGCGGTTTTAATTTTTAAAATATATTTTCCATCTTGATTCCTTGAAAAAAGGGTCTTATCAGACAAATTAAGAAAAACCGTGTTTGGTTTAACAAGGCGTTGTTTTTGAACAGCTGTTAATATTTCTTCTTTTCCCATTGGAGCGTTAGCTTGAAGCACTTTGCAGATTACATCTTTTACAGTGCCTGTGGAATATCCCCAATCGCTTAAACCATAAATTCCCCTGCCAACCAAAATAAATCTTTTGTCTCTTATCAGTTCATTATGAATTGTTTGGGGGAGCATTTTTCTTTTGGAAAACAAGTCCCCAGAAAGCTCTCCGGCTTTTGTGGCAATGACCCTAAAGTGCAAGGGCTCTTCTGCTTTTTTTAAAACTAAATAAGCAGCATCTCTCACCCCTCTTGGTTTTATTTCGGGCCAAATTGATAAACCATAATTTTGCAATGGACCCGCTTCAATATCGCGGGCAATCTCCAAACAAGCGCTTAAAAAATTCTTGTCTTCTATTTTCAAACTTTTTGACAAATTATCAAATGTTGCTGGCTTCTTTTCTTGATGGAAAAATTCCTTTACCCTTTTAACAGTTTCTTCCACAATTCCTGCTTTTTCTTTTTGATTTGACCAAAAAGGCAATAAAATTTCATTGTCGCCCATTCTGTAAAAATTATCTCCCAAAACTAACAAAAAATAAATAAAATTTTTCTCATCTTTTTTAGATAATTCATTTAACAAAATGTCCTCTCTTTTTAAGCCGCCGTTTTTATTTAAGAATTCTTCAAAATAATCAAAGATCTTTTTCAAATTTTTATCATTTTGAAAATCTTTTAAACGCAAAAAACCGCTCTTTTCAAGCTGTCTCACCCTTTCTCTTGTTATCTCCAAATCATTGCCAATTCTCTGTAATGTTTCAGATTCACCTTGACCCAAACCAAACCTTCTTAATAAAACCTGTTTTTGTCTTTGAGGCAAATTCTCCAAGAGATCCTTACAAATTGTTTGATAATCTATTTCCACCATACAATCCGTATTAAATCATAAAAGCCAATTATTGTCAATACAAAGCCCTGTACCCAACAAAAAAAAACAAGAAAATTATAACGCTTTTCCCATTATACTTCACAACAGGGAGCTTTAGGGGGCAATTCAGATTCATAAAGTTCAATATACTTTTTAACCATTATTTCAGCTTTAAACATTTTAGCTGTTTCAAAAGCCGCTTTTGCCATTTGAGCTCTTTTTTCCTTGTCTTGAGATAATTTGTTTATCTTAAAAATCATCTGGCGAACACTATTTACTAAAAATCCATTTTGGCCATTTTTAATAATTTCAGGAGCCACTCCCACTGAAAAACTAATGGGAATTAATCCTTGAGACATTGCCTCCACTAAAGATAAACAAAATCCTTCATAGCGACTGGGGTTTATAAAGATATCTCCATAACTTTTCTTTAATATTTTTGGCATTGCCCTTCTTTTTAAATTGGGATAAAATGTGGTCTTGGGAACGGCATGAAAAACCTGACTGTAAATATCTTTTTTTTCGGTTAAGCCAATAATAACTTTTTCTAAGTTGGGAAAAGACCTTAAAATATAAATCATTCTATTTATTCCCTTTAATTTAACGGTAAAGCTATCCTCTCCCATTCTGCCCAAATAAACAAGACCAGCGGTTTTTTTAAGCCGTTTTTTTGGTTTTGTTTTAAACCAAAAATTTTCTATGCCATTCCAAACAACCGCTACTTTTTCTTGGGGCACTCCATTTTTAACAAGTTCTGACTTTACGCCTTGGGAGGTGGCTACCACCCTGCGACTATTTTTTGCTGTATGAAATTCAATTCGGCTCACATCCTTAACTGGCTGACTAAAAGATCCAACGCAACTTAAAACGCCTCTTTCTTTTAACTCACTTAATATTTTAAAAAGCTCTGAATGTTCTTTATTCAAAGCCTTTGAATTGGGAACAGCTTTTAAAAAACCATAAGAGGTTGAGCCAAAAATTGAAAAAACTGGAATGTTGCTATGCAAAAAAGCTAAAGGAGTATAGGTTGTCCCCTGAATAATATCATAAGAGGCAATGTCTTTTTTTCGTTCAATTAAAGAAAAAAAGAAAAGAATATTTCTAATGCCCTTTAAAAGCGGGTGAAAATATCCCAAATCTTCTTCAGGGTAAACATTTTCCACCTCCACCCCGGCTCTTTTTAGGCCTTTCATAAGAATATCATTTATATAGTGAGCGCCTGTTTTTAGTTTTCTATCTTGATGAATATAAAGAATTTTCATAAATAGAATTTATAAATATAATAAAAAGCGCTTTTTTGGCGCTTGATTATTTAATTGCATTATAGCAAATTATTTTATTTTTTTAAAGCCAAAAACCAGTTTCTTGGCAGTTTCTATTAAAATAATTTCTGTTAAGCTAATGCCAAAAATCATCAGCCAATCAATACTGCCTAAAGGTTGAGTGGCTAAAAGTTTTTGTAAGGGTGGAAAGTAAATAGCTCCAAACAACAAAACAAGCCCCAACGCAACGCCAAAAACCAAATACCTGTTAGAGAAAATATCTTTTCTAAAAATCGTTCTTTTAAACGACCTCACAGAAAAAGCAAACGCTAAAGAGTCAAAACACATTAAAGCAAAAGTCATTGTTCTGGCTTTTTCTAATTGCCCAAAAATTTTCCAAAAAAGCAAAAACGCAAGAAAAGCCGCCAATCCAGAGATTAAAAAAATAAAAGCCATCCATTTTTTTAAGGGTTTGTTTAAAATTGGCTCTTTGGGGTCTCTGGGGGGCTCGTCCATTATGCCTTTTGTTTCCTGCTCAGTTGTTAAGGCAATATCAGGGAATCCATCTTCCACTAAATTTATCCAAAGAATCTGAGCTGGTAGGAGCGGTAAGGGAAATCCCATTATCATACAACCCAAAAATAAAAACAGCTCCGAAAAGTCATCAGCCACTAAATAGGTAAAAACCTTTCTTATATTTCCAAACACAACCCTCCCTTGTTCAATGGCCTTAATAATGGTTTTAAAATTATTATCAAGTAAAACCAAATCCGCAGATTCTTTTGCCACATCCGTTCCAGAGCCCAAAGAAATGCCAATATCAGCAATTTTTAAAGCTGGAGCATCATTGACTCCATCTCCCACCATAGCCACAACCTCGTTGTTATCTTGAAGAGCTTTTACAATACGAAGCTTATGGCTGGGAGAAACCCGCGCATAAACTGAAACAAATTTAACTTTTTCTTTTAAGTCCGCATCGCTCAAGTCATCAATTTCTTTTCCTTCTAAAATATTTTCTTTTTCTGCTTCAAGCCCAACCTCCAAAGCAATTGTTTGGGCTGTTAATTTGTGGTCCCCTGTGATAATAACTGCGCGGATGCCAGCTTTTTTAGTAATTTCAATAGATTCTGAGGCATCAGGTCTTAAGGGGTCTTTAATGGCAATAAAACCAACCAATATTGTTTTTTCTCTTAACTCATTTAAATTTTTATACTTTGTGGATAAAGGGTATTCTTTGTAGCTACAAGCCAATACCCTTAAGCCCTTTTTAGTTAAATTATCAACCCTAAGAAGGAGTTTGTTTAAAGCAACAGAACTTAACTTTTTCTTTTTGCCATCAATATCCAAATGAGTTGACTTTTCAATAATTATTTCCGGGGCGCCCAAAGCGTATAAAATATTTTTCTTATTGTTAAGTTTACGATAAGTGGTGGCATATTTTGCGCCAGATTCAAAATTAATTCTGTCAATTAAAGGATACTGAACCTCCAGCTCTTTTTTATATAAACCAGCTTGCATTCCAGCTATCAACAAGGCCTGGTCGGTTGGCCTTCCCCTTATTACCCATTTCTCTAATTCTTGATCGGGATTTTCCACAAACGCTTCATTAACCAAAGTGGCAATTTTTAAAGCAAGAATATGCGACTCAACCCCGTTTGAATTTTTGTTTTGTAAAATTCCCTTAAAATTGCCGTTCAACAATTCTGTCGTGCTTGTTAAAATATCGCTCACTTGCATTTTGCCCTCAGTTAAAGTGCCTGTTTTATCAGCGCAAATAACAGTTACGCTCCCCAAAGTTTCAGTGGCAATTAATTTTCTCACCAATCCTTTTTGTTTAAAAATCCGACGCATTCCCAAAGTTAATATAACAGTAATAGCTGGCAAGAGACCTTCAGGAATGGCTGAAACAGCCAAAGCCAACGAAGCCACTAATATGTCATTAAAAGATTTTTCTGTAAAATGCCCAATTAAAATAATAACCAAAATAATAGCTAAAATAAAAGCAGCGGTTTGCTTTGAAAGCGTGAGGATTTTCTTTTGAAGAGGTGTTCTTCTTTCTTTAGTTTCTTTCAACAACTTAACAACTTTGCCAATTTCTGTGTTAAGGCCAATTCCTGTGGTTATTAACTTGGCCTCTCCTTCCTCAACAATTGTGCCCATAAAAACCATATTAAGCTGCTCAGCAAGAGACGCTTTTTCTGGTATTTTTTGCGCTATATCCTTTTTCACCGCCATAAATTCCCCAGTTAAACTGGCTTCATCAACTTTTAAATTTTTTGATTCAATAATTCGGCCATCGCAAGGAACTTTATCTCCCGTTTTTAATATAACCACATCCCCCACAACCACATCCTCGCTGTCGATTTCTTTTTCATTGCTATCGCGCAAAACTTTGGCTTTTATCTTTATCATATTTTTTAAAGCAACCAAAGATTTGTTGGCTTTGTTTTCTTGATAAAATCCCACAGTGGTGTTAATAAACAAAACCACAACAATAAAAATAGTGTCAGAAAGATGCTTTAAAAAAGAAGAAACAACAACCGCTGTTAAAAGAATATACATTAAAGGGCTGTTAAACTGGCTAAAAAAAAGCTTTTTTTTAGAAAGCGGTTTTGTTGAAGGCAAAACATTTTTGCCATTTTTTTGTAACCGAAAATTCGCCTCCTCTATGCTTAACCCATTGGGATGGGTTTTCAATATTGAGTAAATTTTCGTCAATGAAATTTCGTGCCAATTTTTCTGCATACCTTAGAAGTCGTTAATAAATAAAATGAGTTTAACTATTTTAACATAAAACAAAACTCCTGTCTGTTTGCCACAATCAGGAGTTTTGTTTTTAATAATAAAAAATTAACTTTTTCTTCGTCTAATTTGATAGAAAGAATACACCAAAAGAGAAGCCAAAAAAACCGAAGAATATGTTCCCAAAGAAATGCCAATTAATAAAACCAAAGCAAACGGCTTTAAGGTTATCCCTCCAAATATAAACAAAGCCAACAAAACAATCAACACTGTCGCTGAAGTGTTAACCGAACGAGCAAACGTTTGATTTAAACTTTTATTGACTATATCTTTAAAATCAGTAGCTCTTTCTTTGGATAAATTCTCTCTAATTCTGTCAAAAACCACCACGGAATCATTAATGGAATAACCAAACACGGTTAATAGGGCTGTGATAATGGGAATAGTTATTTCATAGCCATAGTATTTTCCCAAAACCGCCCAAACCCCAACTGGTATCATAACATCGTGAAACAAAGCAACAATGCCAGTTAAACCATATATGTATGATTTCACAGGATAGGAAATTTTTCTAAAAGCAATGGCAATGTAAATTAATATGGAAAGCAAAGCTAAAACAACCACTGTTTTAATTTTGCTTTTTAATTCATTGCCAATAACCGGGCCAATTGACTCAAAACCCTCTGACCCCTCAACAATGTTCCCAAGGGTTTTTAGTTTTTCAATAACCATTTGGTGGGTTGGCTCATCAATGTCCTGCATTTTTATAATAAGAGTTTTTTCGCCTTGTTGCTGAACAACTGCTTCTTTTAATCCCAAACTTAAAAGTCCGTCGTTAACCTGCTGAGCTGTTGGCAAACTATCTTGATAAGAAATAGATAAAACTGTTCCCCCGGTAAAATCAATCCCCCACTTCACCCCAAACAAAGCAACTACAATAACAGTTAAAACAGTTAAGATTATTGAAAACCCATAAAATATTCGTCTGTATTTTATAAAATCAAAATTCATATTTCAAATTAAATTCTTCATTTTGTTCTACTGTCTCCACAGCCACTTAATTTTTTCTAATCTTGTGCCAATAAAAGCTCTCATTAAATTTTTAGTAATAATAATGGCAGAAAACATACTCACCAAAACACCCAAACTCAAAGCCACAGCGAACCCCTTTACAAAACTTGACCCAAAAATAAACATTACCAAAGCAATAAGCAAGGTGGTTAAATTGCTGTCTCTAATGGAAGGCCAAGCTCTTGTAAATCCGTTTTCTAAAGCAATTTTAAAGCTTTCTCCCTTTCTTCTTTCCTCTTTGCACCGTTCAAAAATTAAAACATTAGCGTCAACCGCCATACCCACTGACAATATAGCCGCCCCCACTCCCGCCAAAGTTAAAGTAACTGGAATCATTTTAAATAAAGACAACAAAATTAACCCATAAATAGCCAAAGCCACAGAGGCCAACAAACCCGAAAACCTATAAAACCCAATCATAAAAATACACACAGCCAAAAATCCAAAAATTCCAGCTTTCAACGATGTGTTTAAAGATACCATTCCCAAGCTTGGGCCAATTGTATTTTGAGATATTAAGGTTATGGGCACAGGCAAAGCGCCAGAATTAAAATTGCGAACCATATCCCTGGCCTCCTGGACTGAAAACTGGCCCGTTATTTGAGCTTTTCCCCCAGTAATGGCTTCGTTAACATTTGGAGCGGAAATTAGAACATTGTCAATAAAAATAGCCAATCTTTTGCCAATATTTTGAGCTGTTATCTCCCCAAACAAATCAGCCCCCTCTTGGTTAAATTCTAACAAAATTTCAGGAGCCATTGTTTGCTGATTAAACCCCAAATCCGCCTTTTTCAAATACTTTCCATTTAGCTGGGTTGGCTCAAATGTGGGGTTTTCTGGGTTGAAGTCAGCGGTTTGGGTTCTAAAGTCCAAATAAGGCGTTTTGCCAATCATTTCAATGGCCTGATTAACATCTTTAACCCCAGATAAATCAACCACCAACCTTTGATTGCCCCCCACTTCCTGCGTGGCCACCTGAGGCTCTGACACGCCAAACAAGTTAACCCTTCTTTCAATAACATCTCGCAAGCCCGCCATGGCCTCTTTTTGATCTTGAGTGGTGCTGGCGAAGTCCGCTTGATAAACCAAATGACTCCCCCCAACCAAATCAAGCCCCAATTTAAAAGGAATATTTTTTATCAAAGGAATTTTTTCCAACACAGGAATCTGTTTTTCTTTTAAAAAAGAAATGCCCCTGTCAGGAATATTGGGAAAAACCAAACAAAAAACAACTATGGTTAAAATTCCAACAAATATTAAATTATTTTTAACTCTACTATCCATGAGATTGCTAAAATTTTCCTAAATTGAATTAACGCTATTCAAGCATAAATATATTTTTTAACATACCAAAAAACCCTTCTTATTTCAAGCCCCATTACTTGTTCATTGAAACCTTTAAAGCGGTTCTTGAAATTTGAGCATTGATAGAATCTTGCAATTCTCTAAAAAGCTTGTGGCTTTCGGATTTATATTCAACTAACGGATCTCTTCCCCCATAGGCCCTTAACCCAACCGACTCTTTTAAGTAATCCAAAGAAACCAAATGTTCTGTCCAGAAAAAATCAATTGTTCTCAAACAAATAAATTTTAAAAGTTTTTGAAAGCTTTCTTTCCCGTCTTGGGCTTCTTTGGCCAAATAAAACCTCTCTAACGCTTCGCTTAAAAATTTCAATATCTCCTCTCCATCTTTTAAAACTTTAACTCTTTCAATGTCTTGAACGCTTAAGGGAAAAATAGTTTTAATTTCTTCAATAATAGCTTCTGTTTGAGAGGTGTCGCTATTTGAGTAAATGCTTGTAATTTTTTCAAGCTCTTTTTTTAAGATTAATAAAACATTTTCTTTTAACTCGTCATAGTTTTGCTTCAAAATGTCTTCTCTTTTTGAATAAATAGCGTTTCTGTGCTTTGAAATAACATCATCATACTCTAAAACATGCTTTCTTCCGTCAAAATTAAATCCCTCAACCCTAATTTGAGCTTTTTCAATAGCCCTAGAGATTATCCCCGCTTGAATGGGTTGATTTTCATCTACTTTTAAGGTGTTCATAACCGCTTTTAATCTATCTCCTCCAAAAATCCTCATTAAATCATCTTCCAAAGAAACAAAAAATTGAGACGAGCCCGGATCTCCCTGCCTGCCTGCCCTGCCCCTTAACTGGTCGTCAATTCTTCTGGCTTCATGCCTTTCTGTGCCAACAACGCAAAGCCCGCCCAAAGCTAAAATTTCATCTCTTTGTTTTTCCCATTGTTTGTACTGTTCGCTTATAATCTCTTCTTCGTTGTTTTTAATATTTGATACTTGATATTTAATTCTGCTTGGGGGCACTCCGCCAAGCATAATATCCACTCCTCTTCCAGCCATATTTGTGGCCACAGTTACCGCACCCTTTTTACCAGCTTGAGCAATGATTTCTCCTTCTCGTTCGTGGTTTTTAGCGTTTAAAATTTCATGCCTTACTCCCTCTCGCTCCAAAAGCCGTTTCAAATACTCATTTTTTTCAACTGATTTTGTGCCCACCAATACGGGCTGGCCAATTTTTTGCTTGGCTTTTATTATTTCCACCACGGCCTTAAACTTGGCTTTTTCGGTTTTGTAAATTAAATCAGGCAAGTCCCGTCTTATCATTTTTTTGTTTGTGGGCACAGCCACAACCATTAACTTATAAACCTTGTCAAATTCCTCTGCTGAACTTAAAGCCGTGCCTGTCATTCCGGATAGTTTTTTATAAAACCGAAAATAATTTTGAAAAGTAATGGTGGCTAAAATTTTTGATTCTGGCTGAACCTCCACTTTTTCTTTGGCCTCAATGGCTTGGTGTAAGCCCCCAGAGTATCGTCGACCAGGCAACATTCTGCCTGTAAATTCATCAATAATAATAATTTGCCCGTCTTTAACAATATAATCCTTGTCTTTTTGAAAAAAAACCATTGCTCTCAAGGACTGCTCCAAAAAATGCAAATATTTTATGCCCTTGCTTTCATATATATTTTCCACGCCTAAAATATTTTCAATCTTATTTATGCCTTCTTCGGTTAATGAGGCAGTTTTTAATTTTTCATCTAAATTGTAATCAACTGGCTCTTTTAATTTGGGAACAATTTTTGAAAAATCTTTATACAAAACCGATGATTCAAGGTCGGGCTGAGAAATAATAAGAGGTGTTCTGGCCTCATCAATTAAAATTGAGTCAATTTCATCTACTATAGCAAAATTAAAATCCCTCTGAACTTTATCCTCTAAATTAAAAACTAAATTATCTCTTAAATAATCAAAGCCAAATTCATTGTTTGTGCCATAGGTAATGTCAGCTGTGTAGGCCTCTTTTCTTTGACATGGTTTTAAAAAACTTTGCTCCACTTTAAAACTGCCCTTTATGTCCCTTTCCTCATCTTTTTGATTTTTGACATTTGATTTTTGAATTTGTTTAGAAATTAGAAATTCGTTATTAGAAATTTTTTGCTCGTATTCCTCATCGTATAAAAACGAAGCGTCATTAACGATACACCCCACACTTAAACCAAGTATATTATATATCTGCCCCATCCAAACCGAATCCCTTTTAGCTAAATAATCATTAACTGTCACCACATGAACTCCCTCATCCCCTAATGCGTTTAAATAAACAGCCAAAGTTGAAGTTAAGGTTTTTCCTTCTCCGGTTTTCATTTCCGCAATTTTCCCTTGATGCAAAACCATAGCCCCAATAAGCTGAACATCAAAATGCCTTTGATTAAGAGTTCTTTTTGCTCCTTCTCTAACCAAAGCAAAGGCCTCGGGCAAAATATCATCTAATGTTTCCCCTTTGCTTAATCGTTCTTTAAATTGAAAAGTTTTTTGCTTTAATTCTTCAGCGGAAAATTTTGAAAAATTTTCTTCAAAAAAATTTATTTTTTCAACATCCACCCAGGCCTTTTTTAAAAACTTTTCTGTTGGATCCCCTAAAATTTTACTTAATAATCCCATATGTTTATGATATAATTCGATTGTGTTGGGGGTAGCTCGGTAGCAAACTCTGGATTGTCACCTAGAGTTTCGGGGTTCAACTCCCCGTACCTCCAACATATTTCTTTATCCACAATTTTCTACATTGACAAAAAGATACTTAATGATATACTAAATATGGGTGACAATCCAGATTTTGTTTCGAGTTAAACTCGCAGGAACCCGCCGAAAGGCGGAGTTTTTGTTTATTTTAATAACATTTTACCATAAAACCATTAAAAAAGCGCGCTGGTTTCACCTCCTTGCGCGCTTTTTATTATTTTATTTTTAATCCAACGATGTGCTTACTAAGAATTTTTCATTTTTGAAACCAAATTTTTCAGCAAGGGTCCTGGCTCTCTCAAGTTCTCTTGCTTTTCTTTGAACTATTTTTGTTTGCTCATTCCACATAGCCAGCAAAAAATCTGTATCGCTACTAGAAATATCCATATCAGCTAAGGGTTTAAAAATTTCAATTGTGCTCATCAACAGGGTGCGAAATTCTCCTTCAAGAAACAGGGTTCTTTCCTTTAATAATTGTTCAACATTAAAACAATTATAAGTAAACCCAAAGAAATCTTTGAAC
Organism: Minisyncoccota bacterium; assembly: GCA_028718785.1. Taxonomy (GTDB): domain Bacteria; phylum Patescibacteriota; class Minisyncoccia; order Minisyncoccales; family CG1-02-41-26; genus STD1-80. The sequence continues at coordinate 131,646 of JAQULB010000002.1, read as the reverse complement.
TCTCTCCTGTCAACTATCCTAGGATAAACCTTTGCTATAAAAACAAAAAATAGAACAAATGGAATTACTATAAACATTAGCCCTTTCAAAGCAATCGCTATATCTGGTTGCATCTTATTTCTCCTTTTTAAGATTAAAACTTAATAATCAAAACCTGCTTTATTGTTAGCATACTAAAACTTAAAAAACAACTGCCAGTCAAACGAAAATCCCCGCCACACGAAAGCTCAAAAAATTTTAAGCTCTGGCGTGGCGGGGATCTGTTTCAACAAAAGAAAAACTATTTCTTCTTTTTTGTTGCTTTCTTCTTTTTTTTTGCTGGCATCGTTTTAGTATCTTTTTTTGACAGTCGACTATGCTGCCATCCTTTATTTATTTTCGCACTTTAACGCAATGTGTCAACATGTGGATAAGTATAAAATTTTTAATTTTATAATTTTTAAAACCCAAGATATTGGATCTCCTCTTGAAGTTCCATATTAAATTTTTTCTTGACTTGTTTTTTAATTAAATCAATCAATTTTTTTACATCTCTGGCTTTGCCCCGGCCGTTATTAACAATAAAATTGCTGTGTTTTTGAGAAACTTCCACCCCTCCAATACGTTTGCCTTTTAGCCCAACTTTTTCAATCAAGTCCGCGGCTTTATAATTTTCGCCATTTTTAAAAATTGATCCAGCAGAAAAAAACTCTAAGGGCTGAGTTTGTTTTTTCTTTTGAAAAAATTCTTTCATTTTGTTTTCAATTTCTGCTTTTTCTCCGTTTTGCAATTTTATTTTAACTGACAAAATTATTAAGTTTTTACTTCTTTTAAAAATAGAATCTCTATATCCAAACTTGCAACCTTCCTTTTTGATATTTGATATTTGATATTTGATATTTGATATATCTATTGCTTCCACCTCTTCTACTATATCTCCCATTGACTGGCCAAACGCTCCCGTGTTCCCATAAACAGCCCCTCCCGCTGTGCCGGGAATTCCCATTGCCCACTCCATTCCAGTTAATCCCTCTTGCAAAGCAACTCCAACCAACTTTCCCAAAGGAACCCCTGCCCCCACTTCTATAATTTTTGAGTTTTGATCTGTGTTTTTGATTTTTAAGATTTGATTTTTTATTTGTATCACTAATCCTTTATATTTTTTATCGCCTATCAACACATTGCTTCCCCCGCCTAAAACAAAAAACGGCGCGCCTTTTTCTTGCACCCATTTTACGGCCTCAATAATTTCTTCTTGGCTACTGGCCTGGCAATAATATTTTGCCACACCTCCAATCTTAAAAGTGGTTAAATCCTTTAACAAAATATTCTTTTGCATTTTGTTCGTTTTATTGTCCATTGGCAAAAAACTATAAAAATAGTTTTTTGCCAATGGACGGGAGGGTTATACTCCAAATGTTATAAAGTGAGTGCCAGCTCCCATCCAATTTTAGTATAACACTAATAAATAGAGTGGAGCAACCCCGTTGTAAAATTTCAAACGCCTTTAGCGAATAAATAATTTGTCAAAATTCTACCATAAGAAAGCAAAAACCCCCGAAAGGGGGTTTCAGCCACATTTGAAGTTCGCTCACTTTATGCTTGTATGATAGCAAATAAATGTTATTTTGTCAATGACTCTGCGCTTGTGGCTTGTGATTGAGGCAATATGCTAAAATCTTTCAACCAGTCCGGATTTATCTCAACCGCTTTTTTCGCAATCTCTATGGCCTTTTCTTGATTGCCAGAAATTGCTGCCACTTGAGACGCTATTTGGTATGACTTTAAAACACCCGGCTCCAAATCAATTGCCTGTTGAGCCAATTTATTGGCCTCTTCAATGTTTTGTTTATAAAGCTCTGTTTGCGCCAAAACCCAATATGACTGCTGATTATTTGGGGACTGACTCATTGCTTCTTTGCCATATTGCTCAGCTAAATCAATTTTTGAAGGGTCTAATAAAACATATGTATTGTAAATCTGAGCTAATTTTAAAGTAATGCGATAATCAAGCGGAGAGTCCTTCTTTCTTTCCTCGGAAAGTTTCGCCACTGCCTCAATTTCTCTAATTAAATCTTCTTTTGGGGCTTTTTCAAGGTTGTTTTGAACAATGTTCTGAGAAAAATCAGAGAAAAAATCCGTTATTTGATATTTTCCCAAAGAAGAAGTCATTAAACACTTTTGATAGGCCTGTAATCTGTCGTTTTGATATTGGTTTTGAACTGCCAAAATAACGCCCTTGTCCAATTGCCAAGGTTTATACGAAAAATAATAAATAACTAAAAATCCAAAAATCAAAGCCATAACCATGGGCCATTTGCTTTTTGGAATATAACGATTTTCATTTTTTTTCTGGCTACCCCAAACAGCTAAAAAGGCAACAAAAGCCAGAACTAAAGAAAACATCATTAAACTGCCCACCATATCAAAAACAGTTAGGTTTTGGATAAAATAAGCCACGGGCAAAGCAATAAAAACAGCAAATGTCCAAAAATCAATTGTTTTGTCTTTAAAATATTTTTTTCGCAAAACCCATATTAAAGCAAAAAATATTCCCAAATACGCTAAAAAACCAAAAGCTCCTGTCCCAACTAATGTGTCTAAAATAATATTATGGGTTCTGTCAAACCAAAACTCTCCTCCGCATTTTTGTGTAAACAAGCAAGGGTTAAAATATTTTGGAAATAAAATATCGTATGTTTCAGGTCCCCAGCCAAAAAATGGCCTTTCCAAAAATCCTTTTTGGGCAATTTCCCAATTAGCAAACCTTCCTTCAGTGGCCATTTTGCCAAATAAGTTATGGACAGGATTATTGGGCAAATATACCAAAATAACCGAAACAACAACCGCCAACGACCCCAAAACAAGAGCCACTTTACCGCCTAATCTAACCCCCTTGTTTTTTACCTTAAAAGCTAAGTATAAAACACCGATCAATAAAACACCTCCAAAACAAACCCCCAAAGCCGCCCTAGCTTCTTGAAGAAAGATAGCCACCACCGCCAAAACCGCAACAAACCCTAAAGAAATTTTCAAAATTAAATTTTTCTTTTCCTGAAAAAATAAATAAACAGCAATAAAAAAATTAAAAACTAAATAAGACCCTAAAAAAGAAGTATTCCCCAAAGTAACCCCCATTCTATCAGAAAATGTTACTGCTTTTACCCCCAATCTTTCCAATATGCCAAACAAAGAAACAAAAAAAGCCACGCCCAAAGAAACAAAAAATATTTTTTTCCACTCATCAACATTTTTTAAAGTTGAAGAAACAGCCAAAATAAACCCAGCCATATTAAGCCACATCAAAAGCCCTGACATTCTTTCAAACTTAGACCAAAAAGATCTAGAGGGATCAACGCCGAAAACGCTTGACACAGTCATAAAAAATAAAAACAAGCCAAAAGCTAAAATTACAGTATTCATTTTGGGTCGATATTTTTTATCATAAAGAGCCAAAATTAGCCAAGCAAAAAATATTACTTGGCAAAAAAACATAAAATATAAACTTTTGGGACCCACAAATGGAAAATAATATTTAGAGCTGTAAATTAAGGGGGTTAAAAGCGCGATAGAAGCGCCCCAAAAAATTATTGTTTTTAAAAACTTTTCCCAGCCAAAAGAAATTTGCTTTTCCTCTTTTGGGCTTTTTTCTCCCTCTTGAATTTGCGTTTTCCTTTCTTTTTTAATTCGCGATTGTTTTCCCATATTTATTTATTATTAGTTATTAATCCCCATATTACTCGTTTTATTATTTAATTTCAACTTTTTTTGTTGTAGTATAAATAATACCCCAGCTAAACAGCTCCTTGAGGTTGCGTTTAACGGGGTGTAAGAACTCGTAAATTCGCTTCGCTTATTAACGACTTAAGGAATATCCCGATTAAACGCTCTTTGAGAGGAGCGTTTAACAGGATCTAAGAATTCGTAAATTCGCTTCGCTTATTAACGACTTAAGGAATATCCCGATTAAACGCTCTCTGAGAGGAGCGTTTAACAGGATCTAAGAATTCGTAAATTCGCTTCGCTTATTAACGACTTCTAAGACATGATTAAACTACGACAATTTATTTTAACTATTGGCGATATTGTATTGGCCTTTTTAGCTTTGCTTTCAGCTTTAAATATCCGCTATTTGAACAACTTTAATTCCAATATTTTAAATCAACACTTAATACCTTTTGGCATTATTTATTTTGTTTGGATTATATTCTTTTATATTTTTGGACTTTACGATTTAAAGATAATTGGCCCAAAAGGAGAATTGCCAAAAAGAATGCTCCAATGCTTTTCAGTTTGCTTGATTGTTGCTTTAGCTTTCTTTTACTTAATACCTTTTTTCGGCATTACTCCAAAAACAAATCTGCTTTTAGATATTGGGATTTTCGCTACTTTTATATTCTTATGGCGCAAACTCTTTTACGCTCTTTTTTCATCAGTATATCGAGCTAACATAGCTTTTTTGGGCAAAGCGCCGTTAGCTTTAAGTTTGTTAAATGAAATAAAAAGCCAGCCCCAGCTTGGTTATAAATTAATTGGTTTTTTAAGTGAAAAAATCGCTCTCTCAGCCCAAATTAAAAAATATAAAATTAGCGTTTTGGTTATTAGTGAAAATATTGAAAAAAATTCCGCTTTAGCAGGACAGCTTTATGGATGCTTGGGGCTAAAAACCACTTTTTTATCTTTAGATAAAGCTTATGAAGAAATTTTGGGTAAAATACCTATTGACTTTGTGAACCAGGCCTGGTTTTTAAAAAACCTGTCAGAAAACGAAAAGTCCACCTACGACAAAATTAAACGCCTAACTGATTTTATTATAGCTGTTGTTTTAATTATTATAACCTCCCCTATTTGGCTTATATCAGCAATTGCCATAAAGCTTGATGACAGGGGTCCAATTTTTTATAAACAAGAAAGAGTTGGAAAAAACAGAAAAAACTTTTTAATTTTTAAATTTAGGTCAATGGTTGTGAACGCTGAAAAAAAAGGAGCGGTGTGGGCTGAAAAAAAAGACCCTCGAGTTACAGCAGTTGGCGCAGTTTTAAAAAAGTTCCACATTGATGAATTTCCTCAAATGCTTAATGTTTTAAAGGGCGAGCTTTCTTTAACCGGCCCCCGACCCGAACGCCCAGAATTTGTAAAACAATTAGAAAAAGAAATTCCCCATTATCATCTACGCCATATAATAAAACCAGGGTTTACGGGCTGGGCGCAAACGCGATTTATCCAATACGCCAGAAGCAAAGAGGAAAGCCATGAGAAATTTCAATACGATTTATACTATATAAAAAATAGATCCTTTTTACTGGATCTGGGCATTTTGCTTAAAACCTTTTTGTTATTCTTCAAAACCGAATAGAGGGAAGGAGTTAAACTCCTTCCAAATACAGGGTTGTGTACGCTCTGATCATTTTTTCTAAGGTAAAACTGGCTTTAGCTTTCTGGGAGTTATAATCCCCCATTTGTTTTCTAATTCGGGGATTTTTTATTAAATAATAAATAGATTCTTTTATTTCTTTAAAGTAATTATTTCTCACCAAAAAGCCTCCTTTTTCGCTGTCAATCAATTCAGAAATACCCCCAACATTGCTTGCTATAACTGGCAAGCCAGCAAACATTGCTTCCAAAATTGTAATGGGCAGGCCTTCAAATTGAGAAAGTAAAACAAAAATATCAAAGGCCAAAAACAACTCTCTAGCTTCAATGGGGGACTTTTCACCCACAAGCAAAATCTTTTCCTCTAATTTTTCTTTAGCAACAAAATCATGGCATTTATTAGACAAAGAGCCATCACCCACCAAAATAAACCTAATATTTTTTTCCTGTTTTAAAATTTCACAAGCAATTTGTAAAAATAAAAACGGGTCTTTTGGATAAGCTAATCTTGAAACCATAGCAACAACAATTTCTTTTGATTTAATGCCATAACTTACCCTAATTTCATCTCGCTTGTTTTCCACATTAAAATCAATTCCGTTTTTAATTAACAAAAACTTTTTGGGCTTGGCGATTTTATTTCTCACTCCATCAGCCATCACCCTATTGGAAACGCAAATAATTTTTGAAACTCCCAAAGAACCGATTTTTTCCATTAACAAAAAGACCTTTTCCGCAAAGCCATATTCTCCTTTGTTGTAAAAACTCCAGGAATGAACAGTGTAATAAATTTTTTTTACCCCAGCTAACTTTCCAGCCATTCTACCCAAAAACCCAGCTTTAGCTGAATGGCAGTGAACAATATCATATTTTCCTTTTTTTATTATTTTTTTTAAAGTAAAAAAGGCCTTTGTATCATCAATGGGTGAAAGATGGCGGACAAGATTTTTTATTTCATAAACTTTTATATTCCGAGCCCTTAACTTTTCAACCAATAAACCATTTGGAGAACAGGCCACCTCCACTTCAAATTTTTCTTTATCTAAATTATCCGCCAAATCAAAAACCACCCTTTGAGCTCCCCCCCAATTTGAAAGTGTTATTATCTGTAAAATCTTCTGCCTCATAGTAAAACAATTTTTGAATTTTTAATTTTGTAATTTTTAAATAAATCTCAAATCTAAATTTTTAAACATTAAGACATTAAAAATTATTTAAAAATTAAAAATTGGAAATTAAAAATTAATGATATCGTGCCATCTTTATTTTCTTGGGTACATATAACCACGCAACCCTTAAGATAATTTGAAGTAGCCCCCGTATCTTTGGGTATCCATACTTTGTAATAGCCAACCATCTTGCTTTAATAGCAAATTTTTGCTGTTCTTTGTTCTTGTTAGAAATTGAGCTTGGCAAAAACCTCCATTTTATCAGCCGATCTGGCAAATTAACCATTTGGTATTTTCTCCCTAATCGTAAAACTAATTCATAATCCTGAGCTTTTTTAAATTTCTCATCATAAAAACCTTCTTTGTCTAAAATTATTTTTCGCATCATCAAAGATGAGTGTATGAATTGATTATTGAACAAAAGCTTTTCTTTAATATCGCGATAACTTAAAGCCAAATTCTTCTCCCTTATTACTTCACCCTTTTCATTAATAACATCTCCCAAAGCCCCACATAAAGAAACTTCTTGATTTTTATCTAAAAATTCAACCTGTAAAGCAAAGCGATTCTTTGATGAGATATCATCGTCATCTTGGCGAGCAATATATTCGCCTCTTGCTTTTTTAAGGGCAATATTTAGGGACTTGGTTAAGCCAAAACATTGGGGATTTGTAATTATTTTTACCCGCTTATCTTTTTGAGCATACTCGTCCAGCATAACCGCAGTTAAGTCAGTTGAACCATCGTTAATAATCAAAAATTCAAAATCCCCATAGGTCTGTCCCAAAATACTATCTATCGCCTCTTCAATAAATCGCTCCCCATTATGGGTTGCCATAATCACTGAGATTTTTGGATTGAAATTTGCCATAATTTACAATATGATAAAGAAATGGAAATAAAAAACAAAATTAAGGATTGGCTTTTGTGGAGCCAAAAATACACCCAAACTGATATGCTCTATGTGGCCAAAGGGGGCTTTTGGCTTTTTATTGGCCAAGCAGTTGGATTTTTGGCCAATTTTCTGCTGATAATAATTTTTACTAATTGGTTATCCAAAGAAACTTTTGGCACATATAAGTATGTTCTATCGCTTTTGGGAATTTTATCAATACCCTCTCTGTCTGGACTAAACTCAGCTGTTCTGAATGCCGCTTCAAAAAACGAAGATGGCTCTTTTTTGAGAGCTTTCCAGTTAAAATTAAAATGGGGACTTTGGGGAACATTAGCTTCTTTAATTGTGGCTGGATATTACTTTTTCCAAGGGAACAATGCCCTGTCTATTTGCTTTTTAATTGTGGCTTGTTTTTTGCCATTTTTCAATAGCTTTTCTTTGTATGACAGCTTTTTAGCTGGCAAAAAAAAATTTGATTTGCAAAATAAGCTCAACATATTGGTTCAGATTGTTTCGCTATCAGCAATGGCTTTTACTTTATTTTTTACTAATAATATTTTTTTAATTTTACTGGCCTACTTTTTACCTTTAACTTTATGCTATATTATTTTTTTTATTTTAGTTAAAAAGAAATTCCAATTCAATAATCAAGCCAGCAAAGAAACGCTTGCTTTTGGCAAACATTTAAGCTTATTGGGCGGACTTGCTAATTTAAACAGCCAAGTTGACAAAATAATCTTGTGGCACTTTTTGGGACCAGCTCCTTTGGCAATTTATTCTGTGGTGATGATGATGCCTGATAAAATAAAAGAAATTTTAAAAATAATTGGCTCTTTGGCAATGCCAAAATTAGTGGTAAGGCCAATTTTAGAGCTAAAAAAAACAATCCCCCAAAAAACCCTTCAACTTTTTGCTTTATCTTTCCCAATAATGATTTTATATATTCTAATAGTTCCTTTGGTCTTTAAGTGGTTTTTCCCCCAATATGTCCAGTATGTAATGTATTCCCAATTTTACGCTTTAATTCTTTTAACCTATCCCAGAATTTTATCTGGTTCTGTTTTAACCGCCAAACAAAAAACCAAAGAACTTTACATCGGCGCTTTGGTTTTGTCTCCTGTTTATTGGGTTTTACTTTTAGTTTTAACCCCAACTTTAGGCATTTGGGGGGCTATTGCTTCTTTCTTATTATTGGAATTTATAACTTTTATTTTGCAATATTGGCAGTTTAAAAGAATTACTTAAAATACAAGGCACTGAGTGCCTTGTATTTTTAAAGATTCTTAAAATACTCTATGTTTTTTAAATCGTTCTCCAAGCCATCGCCTTTTTTGGGAACCTCAAAAGATAAATATATATCCTCTGCTTGCTGCGCTTTCGCAAGCTTTTCTTTTATAAATTTATAATCAAAATTACCCTCCCATAAATCCAAATGCCTATCTGTCTCGTCTTCAATATTACCCCCAGCTAAGTGAAAATATCTCGGCTTTAACAAATCAATGCACTCGCTAATAAAATCATAAGAATCAATCTTTTGCCAAGCAGCCGAAGCCAAAGAGTGACAAACATCAAAACAAATATCAAAGCCACAATCTTTGTGAATAAATTCTAATTCCTCTTTAGAATAACCAAAACACATAACCCCACCCTCTTCCACGCCCACAAAGCCAACTTTAACCATACTTTCCATTAAAACTCGCGAATCTTTTATTTTAAGAGATTCCCTTTTAAAAGTTTCTTTGTTTTCTCCAATTCCGGGATGAAGAATAATAAATTGGCTATTCAAATAGTCAGCAGTTTTTACAACTTGATTATTCCAAATATCCAAACTTTTTTTTGTTAAGTTAAAAACATCAAAATTATGGGAAGTGTGAGGACAATGCAAGGAAACTTGGATATTATTTTGCTTAAAAATATCAAAATCGCTCAATTTAAAAGAACTTGGAACTAAATATATTTCCACAAAATCAGCTTTGCCTTGCTTGATTAATTCAACAACCTCACTAAACCAATCCTTATTGACGCTCCAAATTTTAATTCCGTATTTAAACATAATATAAAAAATCGAACCAGCTCCCATTGCCCCATAAAGCGTTGCTACCAAGAATTAAAATGCAAAAGCCAAAATTTTACAAACCACCAGCTAATTCTTTCGTTAAAGGTGTTCCAAACTCAATATCCTCTAAAGCTTGTTTGCCTAAAACCTCATCTAAATATTTTGGCTCCAGCCCAACAGCCGGGCGAAAACTGCCAATATTTTCTTTGGTGAAAACCTCGCCTTTTTTTATATTTTTTACAACCCACAACGACCTTCTAAATTGCTTGTTTTCTTTTTCGCTTTCTGCTGTTTTTAAGAACGGCTCACCCAGCATTTTTTCTGTTTCTCTGATTTGTTTAGCCATTAAAAAAAACTCGTTTGGCTCTAAAGAAAAAGCCGCGTCTGGCCCTCCGTCGATTCTTTTTAAAATAAAATGTCGTTCAATTATTTTAGCTCCCAAACTAACCCCCACCGCTCCAGAAACAATACTCAAACTATGATCAGAAAGCCCCACAACCACATCAGGAAATCCTTTTTGAACTTCTGGGATAGTCAATAAATTCAAATCCTCAATTTTTGTTGGATAAGCGCTCACACAATGCAAAATAGCAATATCTATCGCGCCATTCTCTTTCAAAATTTTTATGGCCCAAGACAATTCTTCAAAACTTGCCATTCCTCTGGATATTACCACTGGTTTTTTGGTTTTAGCCACCGCCCTTAAAAGCTCAATGTCTGTGGCCTCAAAAGAAGCAATTTTATAAAATGGACAGTTTTTGTTTTCCAAAAAACTAAGCGAAGTTAAATCATAGGGTGTGCCAATAAAAAGACAGCCATTTTCTTTGGCTATTTTTTCTAACTCATCATACCACTCCCAAGGAGTGCAAGCTTTTTGATACAAACTATGCAAAGTTTGGCCCTTCCAAGCATCGTTGACTTTTACTTGGAAATAATCTTTTTCTGAATCCAATGTCATTGTGTCTGGCGTGTAAGTTTGAATTTTTACCACATCAGCTCCAGCTAAACAGGCCTGATTTACAAGCTCTTTGGCTTTTTGAAAATCGCCATTATGATTAGCGGAAATTTCAGCAATAATTAAAGTTTTTTTAAGTTGTTTAAACATTTTTAACGTATTTTATCCAAGCGCCATCTTGCATTTCAATTTGATAGCCAAGTTTTTCAAATAATTTCTGAGAAGCAATATTATTTTGGTGCACATGAGCTCTAAAAGTTTTTACTTTATTTTCTTTTTTAGCTTTTTCTATGGCTTTTTCTAAAGCCATAGAAGCAATGTTTTTACCCCTAAAGTGCTCCACTAAAGCAACACTTATCTCAGCCATATCAGCTGTGTAGTCAATTCTAATTTGCCCAGCTTTTATATCATCAGCCATTATTATATATAAGTCCCTTTTGTCCACTTCAAGCAAAATTGGCATTATCCAATTAATATGCTCTTCCCATTCAACAGGCCTTGGATGGGTGTAATATTTATAATACTGGGGGATATTGCGCAAATAAAACAAAAACTCAATATCAGTAAAATCCGCTTTTTTAAGAATGATTTTCATGGTATTAAAATTAATTTAGCCGTTGAAAACTGGCGTGAGCTATTGGACCTTCCAGCATTTGCTCCACTTTGTTTTCTGTTATGGCTTTATTTAAAGTTAAAAAAACATCATCAACTGCTTTTAAAAACTCTTTTATATGCCCTTCTTTGAAAGCCAAAGAAACATATATTCCCCCAGAAGCCAACACTCCTTTTTTCAACATTTCTTGAGTGTATAAAGTTCTAATGGCCTGTGAATTAGGATAATCAAATGAAATATGCAACATGGCTGGAAACCCCTCAATGTGAATTTTTATGTTGCGCTTTTGAGCCATTTCAAACAACCCTCTTTTAATTTCCAGCCCAGTTTTTTCTAAATATGCTGGCGCATTTTCTTTTTGCATTTTAGCAATTGTGGCAATAGCGGCAGTTGGGCCAATTCGTTCTGTCCAATAAGTGCTTGATATAAAACTTGTTTGAGCTGATTGCATAATTTCTTTTTTGCCAATAATAGCCCCCATTGGAAATCCATTAGAAATGCCTTTAGCAAAAACCGCTATATCGGGATTAACGCCTAATTTCAAATGCGCCCCCCCAATATTAAACCTAAAGCCCACTGTTATTTCATCAAAAATTAAAACAGCATTTATTTTGTCAGCAACCTCCCGAACTTTTTTTACAAAATTGTCTTGACCTTCTTGAAATTTCATCGGCTCCATCACAATAACGCCAATATCGCTATTTTCTGCCACAATTTTTTCTAATTCCTCAATTTTATTGTAATGAAAAGGCAACATTGTTCCCACCAATCCTCGAGGCACCCCGTTTGGTTCCAATCCAGCCAATAAATGACCGTCTAAATTTTTATCATCCGCCAAGTTGGCTGACAAATACCAGTCGCTCCATCCGTGATACCCGCAAAATGCCACCTTATCTTTACCAGAATAAGCCCGAGCAATTCTCATTGCCACTGCCATTGATTCCCCGCCAGTTCGAGCGTAACGAACCATACCAGCCCAAGGATGAATCTTTAACAATAGTTCGGCTAATTCCACTTCTTCTGGACAATTTAAGGTGTTCATTGAGCCGTTATCTATCGCTTTTTTTACCGCCCCATTAACATCATCGTCGCTATAACCCAAAATGCAAGCGCCAATGCCCATATAAGAAAAATCAAGGTATTTATTGCCATCTAAGTCCCAAACATAACAGCCCTTGGCTTTTTGATAATAACTTGGCCATAAATTTGGCAAAAACATCTCTGGCCTTTTGCTTAACAGCTGTGTTCCTCCGGGAATTATCTCTTTGGCTCTTTTATAAAGAGCAACACCTTTTTTATTTTTTTCTTGAAGGTTCATAAATTATCCTCACGCAATGATTTAATTAGGCCCTCGTTGCGCTTAATTTTTTTATTTATTTTTACAAACTCAGGATTTTCTTGAAAAACTTTCAAAATATCAGCCAAAGTAAAATATCTCTTTTTTTTGTATAAAGCTCCATAGATCTTTCTTATTGAAACCAAATCCTTTTGTTCGTCTAAAGTTAACCTTAACTCAGACAAATCATTCCCATTTCTTATTAAGTTTCCAATTTTAAAAATTTCTGGATGATTAGCAATATATAAACTAACATGCTCTCTTTCTGATTTTAACTTAGCGTTTTGATGCGATTCTTCCAATGCTTTAAAACTAAACATTTCAACATCCATTCCGTCAGGAAAGGTTGGGGGCCTCACATTGCTCACATAATCAAATTTATTGTCTAAATAGAAACTAATCACTTCATCGCAAACCTGCCAATCAAACAAAGGACAATCCCCGGTAAGACGAATAATATCTTTTAATTCAAAAGTTTTGGCTGCCTCATAAAACCTGCTCAAAACATCTTCCTCTGCTCCCCGAAAAACCAAAACCCCGGCTTTTTGGCCAATTTTTTCTAAAACATTGTTTTCTTTGCTTTGGGGAATTGCCAAAATAATTTTTTGGCATAAGACCGATTTTTTTACTCTTTCTATTTCTCTTTCAATGGCTGTTTTCCCCAAAATTGGCTTGAGAACTTTTTTAGATAATCGGCTTGACCCAACCCTTGCTTGAATAATGGCGCCTATCATAGTGAAAAAAGAATTGTGAATTAAGAATCAGGAATTAAGATTTGTTATAAATTTACAGTTTTATTTAAAACAGAAGATTGCTTAATGGCAAGAGCGATTTTTAAAGTTTCAAAACCCCTTTGAAAATCGCTTTCTGGATTTTTCTTTTTTTGTAAACATTGCAAAAACTCTTTTACTTCCTCTAAATAAGTTTCGTTCCAATCAAATTTGGCAATTTTATCAGTTACTTTCCACTCTTTGCTAAAAGCTGTATATAAACTTATCTTTGATTCATTTAAATCCCAAATTAACGAACCTTTTTCTCCAATAATTTTTAAACTTCTAGAATAATTTCTTTGCAAATAATCCATATGAATTTGCCCAATCATTCCATTTTCAAACCACACTATTGCTTCCACATAATCCTCAGTGTTAATTTTTAAATTGCTTACTCTGGCTGTTACTCCAAAAACTTTTTTTATAGGGCCAAACAAATTATAAACCGAATTTATTTCGTGAATATCGTCAAGCAAAATTCCCCCGCCCAACTCTCTTTTAGCAGAATATGTTTTTGAGTAATCTGTTTTCTCTCGCCAATCAGGCAAATAATAGCCAAATTCCGCTTTAACTCCCAAAATCTTTCCTAAAATTTTTCTTTTGATAATTTTTTGAACTTTTTTAAATTGAGGATGAAAATCAATATTATAGCCAACCATTACTGGCTTAATATTTTTAATTGCTTTTTGCAATTGCAATAAATTTTGCAAATTATGGCTTAATGGCTTTTCAATAAACATCGGAGTTTTTATTTTTGCCACTTCCAAAGCAATCTTTAAATGCGTTGAGCTTGGAGAGCAAACAAAAACCGCATTCCATTTTTCTTTTAACGCTGTTTTTAAATCACTGAAAATTAACAAAGGTTTAACTTCTGCTAATTGAGCAGAAATTAGGCCTTTGCTGTTTGGCTCAACTATACCTAAATTATCAACACCCAATGTTTTTAAATTTTTTAAATGCCTTTGGCCAATTGATCCAACTCCCACCACTAAAATCTTGTTACTGCTTTTTTGCATAATTCACAATTTCCTTTACAGATTCAATTACATAGTCAAGTTCTTCATCAGTTAATTTTGGAAATAAGGGCAAGGTAATGGCTCTTTCATAATACTGCTCGGTAATTGGAAAATCCCCCTTTTTATAGCCAAATGTTTTTTGATAAAAAGGCATATAATGAACAGGCACATAATGCACCTGGCACTTTATTCCTTTTTCTGATAATTTTTCAAAAATTTCTTTTTTGTTAATTTTTAATTTTAATAAATTAAACTGAACAGGATAAATATGCCAAGCGCTTTTAGCAAAACTTTCCTCTTTTATCAAAATAATCTCTGGTATGTTTTTAAAAGCAATTTGGTATTTTGCCACAATTTCGCGTCGTTTATCCACAAACTTATCTAATTTTTTTAACTGGGAAATCCCCAAAGCGCAATGAATATCTGTTAAGCGATAATTATATCCCAATTCTTCTATTTCATAATACCAAGGCCCGCCCTCTGGTTTTTTTACAATGCCATGATGCCTAAAAATTTTCATTTTCTCGTAAAAATCTTGATTGTTGGTTAAAACCATTCCCCCCTCCCCAGAACAAATTGTTTTCACGGGATGAAAACTTAAAATTGTTAGATCAGCCAAAGAGCCAACTTTTTGTGGTGAGCCTTCCGAACCATTATACTCAGAACCCAAAGCATGCGCCCCATCTTCCACAATTGGTAAATTGTGTTTTTTGGCAATTGCCTCAATGGCATTGAAATCACAGGGTTGACCAGCAAAATCTACAATGGCAATAGCTTTTGTTTTTGAATTTATTTTTTCTTCAATTTTTTCTGGGTCAATATTTAATGTTTCTGGCTTTATCTCCACAAAAACTGGTTTTCCCCCACAGTAAACCACTCCATTTGAAGTGGCAGAAAAAGTCAAGGGCGTGGTGATAACTTCATCGCCCTGTTTTATGCCCAAAGCATTATATGCCCCATGCAAAGCCGCTGTGCCAGAAGAAAAAGCCACCGCATACTTTACATTGCAGTAATTGGCAATAGATTTTTCAAACTCATCCACTTTGGGCCCGCAAGTGAGCCAATCGCTTTTTAGCGCCTCAACCACCGCCTCAATATCGCTTTGGTCAATCCATTGTTTTCCATATGGAATTATAAATTTTTTATCAAACATAAAAAAATAAATTAACCTAATTAACCTAAATAAATCCCAATAACCAGACCTCAATGAATAAAAATCCCTGTTCCCATTTTAGTTATTAGAAATTAGGAATTAGTAATTATCTCCCCCAGGTCTTCTTCTTTTAACCACTGGGTATTCGTATCGCTTGAATAAAAAAACCCCTCTGACAATTCCCTTCCGCCCCTATCTTCATTATAAGGCCAGAATGGAAAATCTGGCTCAATAGTATAATAATTATCGTGTTCTTTTGCGTGAGTGGATTCTTCTTTGGTAATTAAAACTTCATGCAACTTTTCACCTGGTCGCTTTCCAATAATTTCTTTTTTTGCTTTTGGAGCTATAAGATTGGCTAAATCCATAATTTTCATTGAAGGAATCTTGGGAACAAATATCTCCCCTCCCTCCATTCTTTCAATAGATTTAATAACAAACTCTACTCCCTGCTCCAATGTTATCCAAAACCTTGTCATATTTTCATCAGTTATGGTGATTTTTCCGGTCTTGGCCTGCTCTTTAAATAAAGGAACAACCGAACCAGACGAACCAACTACATTTCCATACCGAGTGCAAGAAAAACGAATGTTTTGTTTAGCTGAATAAGTATTCCCCTGAATAAATATTTTTTCCATTACCATTTTACTTGCCCCGTAAAGATTTACCGGGTAGGCAGCTTTATCAGTGCTCAAGGCAATAACCCTTTCCACCCCTTCACTTAAAGCGGCTTTTACAATATTAATAGCCCCATCAATATTTGTTTTTATGGCCTCTATTGGGTTATATTCACAAACCGTAATGTGCTTTAAAGCGGCCGCGTGAACCACAATATCAACACCCCTCATTGCCATTTTTAAGCGGTCAAAATCTCTTATATCCCCAATAAAAAACCTTAATCTTTCGTCTTTAAATTTCCTTTCCATTTCCACTTCCTTGTATTCGTTATTATCAAAAACCCTTAAAACAGCAGGGTTGTAATTTTTTAAAACTATTTCGACAAACTTTGAGCCAAAAGAACCCACTCCGCCAGTTAATAAAATTTTTTTATTGTTTAGCATAATTTTTATTTTTTTAACAAACAGCCGACAAGCACCTAAGACAAACTTCATTTGGTTTTTGGTTAATAAATGAGTCCCTAACCCCTTTAACAGCTTGAGAATTCCAAATTTCTTTTATTGTGTTTTTGTTTGCGTCCCCCACTATCAAAAGCTTGCTGTAAAAAGAACAACAGGGACAAACCTTTCCGTTGGCAAATATGCCCATTCTTCTAAATGGCATGTCGCAATCATACACTCTTTTTAATTTCCGGCTTTTATCTTTTATATCAGAAAACGCCTGAATATCAACAAAATCAGTAAAGGGTGAAACCATTTTTATAAACTGCTCCTCTTGGCCCTTATTTTCTGGATTTGAATAAAAGCTTGCCCTTATTACGGGCAATGACTTCCCCATTTTTTCTCTTGTTTCATATAAAAATTTTAAATTTTCTATCACTTTATAAAAAAGTTTTGAACCCTTAACTTTAAAATATGTTTCCTCGTTAATAGCGTCAATTGAAAGAGAAAAAAATGTAACTCCTGCTATTAAAAGCTTTTCAATTTTTTCTTGGGTCAACAAGCCCCCGTTGCTAATTATCCTAACATCAATAATGCCATACTTTCTGGCCATTTTAACCATTTCCGCCAAGTTGGGATTTATTAAGGGCTCTCCTGAAAAACCAAAATTTATAGCTTTTAAGTTGTTTTCTTGACCCTCTTTTAAAATCTTTTCATATAAATCCATATTAAACCTCACCCCAGTATTAATATCCTCGGTAATTTTTGAGTTAGCGTTTCTATAGCAAAAATTGCACCTATAGTTACAATCGTCAGCGCACTCAATATCCAAATTAACAGGAAAATCTGGAATATAATCTTTCCCAGATTTTTTCCAATTTTCCCGATAATCCAAATACTCCTGGCCAAATTCTTTAAAAAATACTTCGTCAATATTTTTTTTCTCAATTCGATCTGTTAATGGTAATGATTGATTAGACATATATATGGATTTTAACAAAATTACTAAAGAGATTCAATTTCATCAACAACATTGGCCGCATAATTCCCAGACAAATCTCCAATAAACTTTTGATGATACTTCTCAAGTTGGTTTTCATTTAAAATGAAATCTAAAAAGCTTGCTCCTTCTAATTTTTTTATTGCTTGGGGAATAGACAACTTCCAAGAAACACCTGGAAAGTTAAAAAAATCGCCCATTTTTTCAAAAATTGTTTCAAAATAAGGACTTTGCAAATCCCTCCAATCCTCTTTTGCGGGAGCCACACAAATATGAGGCACCCCAGAACAAGCTGACTCCATTGCCACGGTTGAATAAAAACTTAAACAAATATCCGAAACAGCTAAACACTCCATTATAGTTGTTGGATAAAAACTTTCATCATATAAAACTTTATCAGCCATTTTTGCTAAATACTTTCTTACAGGATCTTTTACTCTTGATTTAACAAGTAAAAAAGCGTTATTTTTATCACAAAACTCCCTTATTGACCCAACCAGCTGCCTATCGTTTTCTCTATTTTTTATTTGCAAAACAAACCTATTTTTATTTGTTTTATTAAACAAATTTAAAAAAAGCTGTAAAAACTTATTATCCATGCCATAAACAAACCTTGCCCAAAAATGCTTTAAGCTGGAATCGAAAGGAAAAGGCACCAATAAAAAAACTTTTTTGCTTTGAGGTATCCCCCACTTTCTTCTTATCTCATTTTTGTCAATTGCATTGCTTTGACCAAAACCCCAAAAACCAACAAATTTAACCTTTGCGCCGACAATCTTTTTTAGCTCATCAATTTTTTCCCTTGAGGCCTTGCCTGTTTTTTTAAAATATTCAAAAAGCCAATCTGTCCAAGTTAAAGTATAAGCAAAAAACCTATCGGGCTTGTCCATATTAATTCCAGAGAAAGCAATGTCAAAACTATTCTGCAAACAAACCCAATAAACGCCTTTTTCTTTTAGCTCTTTTTGTAAATTTAAAATAATAGCCGGAACTTCCAAAGAGACTACTGCCTTAATTTCTTTTTGTAAAATTTTTTCTTTTAACTCGCTTTGGTTTTGATAAGATAAAGAAACCAACTTGCCGTTCTTAAAATGGGGAGTTTGGGCTATATCGGGAAATTGATAACCTTTTGAGCCAACTTTTGGCTGGCTATAATCATGTAAACAAAAAACCTCATGGCCTCTTCTCAACGCCTCATCAATAATTACCCCCAAAAACCGAAAATAGGTATTCCGTTCAATTAAAAACGCAATTTTCATTTTTAACTATTCTTTTTAATTACAATTTCTTGGTCAGGGTAGATAAATAATTTTTTAATTATAAACCTCAACATAAATCCCTTTAAACCGCTCTTATCGCTCATATACCCTGATTGATAAATTCTTGTCCAAACTATATCGCCTTGTTTTGACAAAATTTTATTAATCTTTCTCTCTGTGAAAAAATTAATTGAGCCAATAAACGCAGTCGGTTTTCCCCGAAAAAACAAATAAATTTTCCCAAAAATTTTTGGTAAAAAGGTGGGAAAAATAACTTTATAATGCTTTTCAACTGGAAACAAGCTATTGGGAGTATTAATATACAAAAAACCGCCAGGCCTTAAAACTCTGACCATTTCTTTAATAGATTGTTCCACATTTTGGACATGCTCTAAAACCGTAATACAAAAAACAAAATCAAAAAAATTATCGCTAAAAGAAATATTTTCAGCAACTTCTTTTTTAAAATTTGAAAAATCAAGCCCCATTTCACTGCACTTTTCTTTTATAATTTCAAGTTCTTGTTCATTGGGCTCAATGCCAAAAACTTCTCCGTTGTATTCTCTTTTCAAAACAACCCCCAATCCCCCTGTTCCTGCTCCCACAACTAAATGTTTTTTATTATTAAAATCAAAATTAAAAATATTCTTTAGGTCTCTTAATTGATTAGCGTCTCTTTCTTCTTCATTAAGGCGATTCTTTGCTCTTTCTTTAAAATCCAAAAGCCCGCATATTTTGTAATATCTTTCATAATAAGAAATTATTTTATTTTGCAAGGTCAAAGAATAATTCATTATTTTAAATTTATTTTTTTAATAATGTAGCGTAAACGCTCACCCGGCTTGTTAAACCCATTACACCAAGTATTACCGATAATGGCCTAATTATCAACAAACGAACCGACTTATTTTCAGACAATAGTTTATAAAACAGCTTGCCTGTGGCCTGATATTTATAGTTTGCTGAAGCCACAATGTCTCTATCAAAATAATGATGATAAAACTTTATCTGGTCATAACCTATTTTTTTTAAATTATCCCTTAACATCTTTTTTGAAAAAAAAGAAATCATTGTTGGCAGTTGCAAGCCATAACAAAAATTTTTAAACCACTTAAACTCCACACCAAAAAAATAAGGAATAGAAAATATTAGTTGTCCGTCTTTCTTGAGCCAAGAGGTGATTGTTTGCAATGTTTCAAAAGGATTGTATAGATGGGCCAAAACCATTCTGGCCACAATTGCGTCAAATTCACTTTCTTTAAAATTGCAATTCTCTATTTTTTTATTTTCAACACATAATCCACAACTATTGCTCGCTACAAAAGAACTTTCTTGATCTGGCTCAACTCCTTTTGTTTCCCAGCCAAGATTTTGCATTTCTTTTAAAAAATATCCGTTTGAACAGCCAATCTCCAGCAATTTTCCACCTTGCTGGAAATTGGGAAAGCAAAAAGTTTTTAAAATCCTCCTAAATGGCCAGGATAAAAAAAAGTAAAAGATGTTTTTCTTAGCAAAAGAATAATTGAAATGATTGATCAAGGCCTGCTTTTTAAAAAAATCTTTTAGAGAATTATTTTGATTTGTTTTGAGCAAACTTTCAATATTAGATATGCTGTGCCAAATTTTTTTGGGATGATAAGTTTCTTGGCATTCTAAATTAATTCTAGGATTTTGAAAAACAAATCCGCAATTTTTGCATTTATACACTGAAAACTCACCCGGTGAATTAGTTAATCGGTCCGGACAAGAAAATAAAAAAAATATCCCCGATGAGCAACATTCAGGGTTTGGGCAGATTTTCAACTTATTGAATTCATCCGCGTTTATTTCTATCATATTTTACAATTTAAAATATTAACTATTAACAATGTTGTGGCATGTTTCAATCCACTTCTTTTTTTCTTTTGCGCCTTTTATTTGGCGAAAAAACTTTCCAATCACGGGCAGTTTAAAAATAAAATTTCCCTTGGTGTATTTTGCCGCTCCCAAACTTGAACCCCGGCCAAAATGAGAAGCAAAAATATGATTATATCCAAAAAGATAATATTCCCCAACGCCAACTAAATCCCCAAAAGGCCCTTCTTTGTAATTCCTTGTGTTTTTCATTTCAATAATTTCTCCCAAAAAACCAGCGCTTAAATATTTCCCCTTCATCTCATAGCCAGTGTCTTCTCCTTTGGCAATATCTCTTGCTCTTAAATCAATTTTCAATTTTTTAAAAGTTTCACTTTCAAACAAAATTGCAAAGGTTGTTGGAAAATCTAAAAAACGATTTCCCCCCACCACATCTTGAGTGCCTATAACTTTTAATTTTTCTGTAAAACGCGCCAGCAAAATTTCATCCCAATTTTTAATAAGCCAAACAGCATCAGCGTCCAAAATACCAAAATACGGAGTGTCAACCATCATTGTCAAATCATTCATAGCTGTTCCATGAGCCGCACTACCTCGTAAATTTGTTGTTTTTCTAAATAAAGTTGCTTCTGGATATTTTTTAACGCAAGAAACAAGCTTTTTATAATTTTTTAATCTTGAGCCATTATCTAAAATAACAACCTTATAGGGATTTTTTGTAATTTTTCTTAAACAATATAAAGTGTTTTCAATAAACCCATAATCGTTGAAACTCACCACGCAAATTGTTATTTTTTCATTAGGCATTTTCTTTTATAATCTGGCAAATTTTTTCAACATTTTCTGTGGTAATTTTATAATGGATGGGCAAACATAAATATTTTAGCTCCACTTTATCCATATTGGAAAATTTTTGATTTTTAGCAAACGGCTTAAAAATTGTATAAACATCGCTTCTAATATGCACGCTGTTTGTTTCCACCCCGGCTTCTTTTAATTTTTGGGCAACCCTGTCCCGCTTATCTAATAAAACCGTCATCAACCAGCTGGTGTCTCCCCTTTTTTGAGGTAAAAGTTTAACCCCATTCACATTAGAAAGAAGTTTGCGATAAAGGTCGTTTAACTGCTTGCAGTGGCCAAGGATGTCGTTTATTTCCTTTATATGAACCAACCCAATAGCTGCGTTAAAATTATTCATATGGTATTTATACCCCACCTCCCACACATCATAAGTCATTTCTCTTTTTTCCCAGTCCTTAAACTGCGCCCAACCCTTTTTAATTTTTAAATCTCTGTCAATCCCAAACCATCTTATTCTTTTAGCTTTTTCAAACTTATCCTGATTTTTCATTGTTAACATTCCCCCGTCAATAGTGGTTAAATATTTAATGGCCTGAAAAGAAAAACAGCCATAATCCCCAATGGTTCCAGCATATCCTTTTATTGTTTTGCCATTATAATAAGCTCCCAAGGCCTGAGCTGTGTCTTCAATAACAATCAGTTTATATTTTTTAGCTATTGCCATCACCCTGTCCATATCGCACAAACACCCTCCATAATGCATCACCACAATAGCTTTTGTTTTTTTGGTAATTTTCTTTTCCAAGTCATCAACATCTAAAGTAAAATCATCTTTTATATCCACAAAAACCGGCACTCCCCCAAGCTGTAAAACAGGATGCCATGTGGCCGAACATGTCATCAACGGCCCCACTACTTCATCTCCTTGCTTAACGCCAGCTAAAATATAAGCTAAATGCAAAGCTGAAGTGCAAGAGTTTAAAGCCACAGCATAATCAACTTTAAATTTTTTGGCAAACTCCATTTCAAATTCTGGGATAAGCGGACCCTGGCCCACAAATTTGC
Organism: Minisyncoccota bacterium; assembly: GCA_028718785.1. Taxonomy (GTDB): domain Bacteria; phylum Patescibacteriota; class Minisyncoccia; order Minisyncoccales; family CG1-02-41-26; genus STD1-80. The sequence continues at coordinate 109,294 of JAQULB010000002.1, read as the reverse complement.
TTAAAAGAACCTTCACCGCTTCCCCAACAGCATTGGGAGAAATATATGGATAAAAAAGCGGAATTTTATAGGGCTTTTCTTTTACTATCTGCATTTTTGAGTTTGCCATAAATTTTATAAATTTTATTTTTATTTTTTACAAAACACCACCCAAATCTTTTAAACGCTGTTCGTATCTTTTAAGTTCTTCTAAGTTGCGAATGTTGTAGTAAATTGGGTCGTTTGGGTCATACTTGCGCACAATGTCATCCCATATTTCAAGGACTGCCTCTGACAAACTTTGCTTTTTCCTATTGGGTAAAATGTCTTTTAGCTTTACATCGCTAGCCTGATAACTTCTAATTACCCCCTCATTATGCCTCCAAATATCCAACTTAATCCTCACCCCTCTTTTTTCTAAAAGCGTTTGGTAAACCTCAAAAGCCACTTCCATAATTTGATAATTTGCTCCAGGAACATTAATTATCTGTTTGCCAATTTCTTCTAAAGGAGCTTCAATCATTTGGCAATAAACATCAACAGCTTCAGTTAAAGAAAGCATTGGCCGAGACAGCTTGCCCTCAGCGTGAACTTTAATTTCACCTTTTAAAAAAGCGTCTTTAACAAAGGTATTTAAAATCAAGTCGTATCTCATTCTGGGGGACTTGCCATAAATTGTGCCTTTTCTTAAAATGGTTGGTTGAAAATCTTCATTAGCTATTAAAAACAAGTATTTCTCTGCGGCTAATTTAGATTTTGGGTATGGTGCTTCGCAAACCAACTCGGAATTTTCATCAAATATCTCCTGCAATAGTTTGCCTGTTTGATAATAAGTGGAACAAGTAGAAGCGTAGATAAACCTTTTAACACCCGATCTTTTAGCCAAATCAGCTAAGGCCTTTGTGCCTTCAAAGTTTATCTGCCAATTGGCTTCTGGGTCGTAGTCGGCGGTTGGGTCGTTGGAAAAAGCCGCCAAATGAATAACCGCCCATACTCCCTGCATTAAACCTTCAAATGGCCTTCTGCAATCCCCCCGCAAAACTTCAACTCCTTTTGGCAAAGAATCAAAACCAAAATATCCTTTATCAAGGATTCTTATATTATAGCCCCTTTCTAAAAGAGCTTCCACTAATTTTGAGCCAACATAACCAGCCCCACCGGTTATTAAAATTGTTTTTTTGTCGTCCATATCTTTTAGTTTTTATAATGAGTTATTATACCAATTTTTAATCTTTTGCCAACCTTGACATAGATTAGTTTATATCGTATTGTAATACATTCATTAAAAATTTAAACCTTCACCTTTAGCCCTGAAAAGGAGGTCGCAATGCTAAATCCAAATATCATAAGAGAAATAAGGGATGGAGAAAAACAGGATTGGGATGTAAGTATAAATCAAGAACCAATCCAAAATGTTAAAAGCGTTCACATGGAAAATAGAAATATAGGTATCGCTGTGGACTATGGAATGCTTACCCACGGTTATGACAGTATTGTTGTAACCGAAATTGGAGGAGCAAATATAGCCCCTTATTGTATTATGGAAGAAACCCTCCATATCGGAGTTTTAAGACAGCTTCGATACAATATGGGAGGATGGGTTCTTAATATCCCCCGAGGATTTATGAACTTAAATGAAAACCACTTCCAAGCGGCTGTTCGAGAAAACCAGGAGGAAACTCGTTTTAATTTTACAAACTTAAAACGAATCAAACAACTCTCTCACGCCCCCCAAAACCAAGACAGTGGTTACTTTAACACGGTTGATGGAAAAGGAATCCAAACTTTCTCTCTCCTAATTTCTCCCACAGAATTAGAACAAACAACAGATTTAAACTGGTGCTCGGGGACAATCTATCAGTTTAAACCTGAAGTTCTCAAACCCATTTCTTCTGTTGCAGAAAAAATAATGGGCTGTAAGTTTATTCCATGGCGTGAAGCCATGAAACTTGCAGACATGCCAACAACCAATGCAACAGGAATGTTGATAGCCACTCTTTTTTTCCCTTCATAATAAAATTCTCTGGCAACCCAAACTTGCCAGAGAATTTTTTTTATAATTTTCTAACAACAATAAAATACCCGTTATGGAATTTGTTTAATTTGGGATTTTTTAAAACCCATCTGGTTTTATCAAGCGAAATAACCAAATCCAACAAAGGGTAAAATAATTTGCAAAAATAAGAAACAACTTTTGGCAAGCTTCTAATAAGCGCTTTTTTAAAATCAGCCAAAATTGTAAAATAAAACCCGGTTATTTCAAATTTTTCAACAACAAAACCATTTTCTTTTAATTTATTTTTCCATTTAGTTTCAGTCCATCTTTGAAAATCAAAAGGGTCGCCATGCAAAGGAGTTAAAAACGGACAAGACAAAATCATTACCCCGCCTTTTTTTAAAACCCGATAACATTCTTTTAATCCACTTTCAATTTGCTCCACATGCTCAAAAAGCTCAATGGCATTAACAACATCAATTGTTTCTGACTCAATTCCTTGCATATTAGCAACATCCAAAACAACATCTGGGTTGTGCTCTGAGATAATATCAGCAAAAATCCATTTTTCCACTTTGGTTTTTGGCTTTTCAAAATTTCCCCTGTCTCTTCCCCCAACATCCAAAACAATTCCTTTGTAATAATTTTTATTTTTTTCCAATAACTTATCCAAAGCTTTTCTTCTATAAGAAAAAGAAAAATAATTTTTAAAAATGCCTTTTTTAATCATACTTTTTTGAAAAATCTTTTACTTGCTCTGTCTAACAAATTACCAATAACGCTAAAATAAAAAGAAATTTTTGACACAACACCCACCTGACGGGGAAAATAATATCCGTTTTTAGCGTCTTCAAAAATTTTCAAGCAAAAATAAAAATATTGCTCGCTTGCCTTTTTTAAAGAAAACTCTGACAATTTATTTTGATAATATAAATAGTTATTGGCCACTTTTTCAATTTTTGAAATAATATCTCCTGTTCCCCAAAACAACTCTCCCCCTTTTTTTATTAATTCTGGGTGCCCCCCATCATTTAAACCCACCGCAGGCAAACCGCATGATAACGCTTCAATCAAAGCGTTAGAACAAGGATCTTTTTGGCTGGAAGTTATGTAAATATCATTTTGTTTTAAAATAACAGCTAATTCTTTTGAACCAACTGGCTTTATTGTTTTAATATTTTTAAAATCAACAGGCGAATTACCAATAAAAACCATCTCGTATTTTTTAAAATCTAAATGTTCATCTAAATATTTATAAACATCAAAACCTTTTTTGAGGTTATTAGACCAGCTCACAGCCACTAATTTAATTTTTCTAAAAGCGCTAAACTCTTTTTTTGCGATTTTGTTAAAAATACTTAAATCAGGGGCGTTGTAAATAACAGTTTGGTACTTGGGAAAATTTTGATGTATTTTGCGGTTTTGTTCTCTTGACCAATTTGATTGAAATATTACCCCATCAGCTAAAAGCTTGTTGATTTTAAATATTAAATTATCAATTGATTTATCTTTTCCCCTGTATAATTGAATGGGGCCATCTAATCGGTGGACAAAAACTTTTTCAGGAAACTTTTTCTTTAGCCAAAAAACTTTTTTTAATTCGTGGTGGCTGTTAAATAAAATAACATCAGCGTTTTCTGCTCGTTCTTCATATACCCCAAAATTTCGCAAGCTATCTCTCATGGCCTTTAAAAACTGGTTTCCTCCTCCTGATGGACTATCTTTAAATGAAAATAAAATGTGTATCCTCATTGGTTAGTCATTCTTTATTTGCGCTATGGTCAGGCCCATTGAATTTTCAAAATCAATTTTGCCTTTTAAAACTTTAAAATTTCTTTCAATTATTTTTAAAACCTCTATTCTTTCTTTTTCTCCAGCAATGCTGTTGAGTCCCCCAGCCTCTCCTTTTATGTAATCAAAAATTAAAACCCCGCCTTTCTCTAAATGGCTCAAAAAGCCCTCAACAACTTCTATGGGGTTTGGTAAATGTTCAAAAACCGTTAAACAAACAATAGTGTTATACTTTACATTTTGGGGCAAATTATTCTTTTGGCTTGGATTCAGCACAATTGACCCAACCCTTTTATTGGTCATTAGTTTCCACCTTGCATACAAAAAAGCAATTTGGGGAATATCGGCAATGGTAAACTTTAAATTTTTATAGCCAAAATATTTTATAAGCCCTTGAGTTATGGGAGCCACTGAACACCCGTATTCTAAAACATGACTGTTCTTTTTAATAAACTTAACAAAAAGCCAACAGTCCAAATAGGCTTTTTTGCTATAATTCCAAACTGATTGAAAAAGATAAAATATATTTCCTTGGCCTTGCCAAGAAGCTAAAAATTTTTCTGGATTTTTTTCGTCTGTATGCTCTAAAGAAACATCTTGAAATTTTGCCCTGTAAGAATCTCTTAAAAAATGAAAATCAATAACATCAATATTGCGATTTCCCAAATAATCCACCCAAAATTTTTTAAAATCAAAGAACCATTTCAAGCGCATATTGGAATAAAAAAGCTTTTGTAAAATGCCACATTTATAAAGCAAAGCCAAAAATAGACCAAACATAACTGATAAAATATTAAACAAAAAATTACTTTCTTTCCCATTTTTTGGTTTTTTAGAAAGAAGTTGATTTTGCTTTTCAAATTCTTCCTTTATATTTAAAAAAACATTATCAAATTTATTATAAGAGTTTTGCATATATTTCATCAAAATAGCGTTTAGCTATTTTTTCCCAAGAATATTCTTGAATTGTTTCTTGGCTACTTTTAATTATTTTTTCTTTGAGCTCTGTTTGGGTAAAAACCAGCATAGCTTTTTGGGCAATTTCACTGGCATTTTCCACTTCAGCTAAAAATCCATTTTCTCCATCAATAATAATATCAGGGGCCATTCCCATATTTGTTGAAATTAACGGAACTCCACAAGCCATCGACTCCACGATCGCCTCAGGCCCCCCCTCGATTCTAGAGGCCACAATATATAAATCTAAAGCATTGTAATAATAAGCAACTTCTTTATAGTCATCTAAAAAACCCGCGCTTTTATAGGGAATATTTCTTTTTTCAAGCTCTTTTTTTATATACCCCCTTGATGGTCCTGTCAACAAAACAAAAACTGGAAAATTTTTTGATATCTTTTCAACCGCTTTAACAAAAATATCCGGCCCTTTTATTAATTTTGGCTCCCCGCCATCCCCCCAGCCAACTCCATCTTTTTGGAAAGAACCAATCACAAAAACATTTTTGGGAATAGATAGGGCCTCTTTTATTTCTTGTTTTTTTTGCTCATTAACTATTTTAAATAAATTTAAATCAACCCCCAAAGGAATGACCAAAACTTTATTTTTATCTACGCCAAAATCAATCAAATTGCGCTTTGTAATACTACAAGATGTGTGGATTATTTTTAAATATTTTTGAGCTTCCAAAAGATGCTTAATTCTTTTATCTTCAGCAACAAAATGAAACCAAGTTAAAACAGCTTGATTTGAAATATGAAATTTTTTAAATCCTTTTTCTTTTAAAAAAGTGTGCACTGAGCCAAAATGAATTATTTGATTTCGCAAGCCCAAAGAAGTTATAGTTGTTTTGGCTTGTTTAAATCCTAAATTACTCAAACATTCAACCAATTTTTCTCCAATCCGGCTCACAATCCAATCTTTATTTTCAACAATATAAGAAAGCTTGTATTTTTTATTAGAAAAAATATTGTCTTTTACAGCAAGTCCCTTGCTAATTATTTTTTTTACTGATAATTGCATAAATTTCTCCAAAATTTATTTCCATTTTTTCTATTTTAAGCCCGGCCTTTTCAATTTCCCAAATAAATTGTTCTTTCGTGTATTCAATAAAATGTGTTTTGTCTAATTTGTACCAAACGCCCGTTTCCTTTTTATAAACAGAAAGCCAATCTCTTGTTAAAAGCGGCGCTCTTATTAATATTTTATCAGCAATTGAGCTTATTTTCTTTAAAAAATCTTCTCTTTTTTCAATATGCTCTAAAACATTGGATAAAACCGCAAAATTAAATTTTTCTTTAAAATCATAGCTTGCCCCATCTCCCAAAATATATTCTATGTTGTGGGCATTATTTTTTTGTTTGGCTTTTTGGAGATATTTTTCATTTAGATCAATACCAACTACTTTTCTCGCTTTTTTTGCTAAATCAAAAGTTAGTTCTCCGCTTGAACAGCCAACATCCAAAACCCTGCTTTGGGATAATATATTTTCCAAGAAAAACTGATGGTAATTTAAAATTCGATGTTTTGGATGTTTTCCACCTTCTTTCCTTATAGCCAAAAAAGAAATAGCTTTGTATAAATAACTGTGAACAGCCAGAGTAATTTTTAACAAAAAATCAAATAGCGGGTTACTTTTGTTTTTCATAAGCAATAAGTTCTTTTATTCCTTGATCTAACGAATACTGGGCAATAAAACCTAAAATATTTTTTGCCTTTGTGGTATCAGCCAACTGGTTGGCAATATAGTTTTTTATGGGCACTTTTTGATATTCGGGTTTTATATTTTTACCAAGAATTTGGCAGATTATTTGGGTTATTTCATTCAAAGTTTTATTCTCTCCGCAACCAACATTAAAAATATCCGCTTCAACATTTGATTCCATAGCTATTAAAAAAGCTCTCACAACATCTTTAACATAAATTGAATCCCGAGTTTGCGTTCCGTCACCATAAAGAATTGGGCTTTTATCATCTAAAATCCACCATAAAATTTGAGAAACCATATTAGCCAATCTTTTTTTGTTGCGTTCTTTAGGACCAAAAACACTGGCCAACCTCAACCCCACAAAATCAACTTCCCAATGATTATTATACATAAAAGCCAATCTTTCCATAAAATACCTTGCCTCTGAATAAAAATCTTTTACAAAAACGGGCATATCTTCTTTCCATGGCAAGGGATTGCCGTTATAAATTGAAGAAGTTGAAGCAAAAACCACCTTGCAGTTTTCTCTTTTTGCTAAATCCAAAATAGCAATAAAATCATTTATAGCTTGACCAAAAATATTATGGTCATTATGATATAAAGGCGAAGATGAAGGCATTCCCAAATGAAAAATGCCATCAATGTCTTTAATTTGAGGTATGTTTAAGCATTCCCCAGAAGAGGCCTGAATAAATTCAATTTTGTCTTCAAATCCTTTTAAATTTTCTTTATTGCCTGTTGTGAGATTGTCAATAACCAAAACATCGCTTTCCTTTTCAAGCAAATACTCAACTAAATTTGAACCAATAAACCCCGCTCCCCCTGTTAATAAATATTTCATAAGTATTTAGATTTATTTTCTTTTTTTAAAATTTCAACTATTTGTTTAACTTTTTGGGAATCGTTTTTGTTACAAACCAAAATAACATCCTTGCTAACAGCAATAACTAAATTACTCACTCCAATTGTTGCCACTAACTGTTCGTTATTTTGACTGAAAACTAATATGTTTTTTGAATCCAAATCAATATGATTTCCTATGGTAAAATTTTCATCTTTATTTGATAAAAAATCCCTCAAAGAATCCCATGAGCCTAAATCGCTCCAATTATCTTTAATTTCCAAAACAACAATTTTTTTATATTTTGCAAAAATACTATTTTCTAAAGAGGTTTCTTCAATTTCTGGATATTCTTTTGCTAAAATATTTTTAAAATCCGATCTCCCAATCGCTTTTTTAATTTCTTGGAATTTCGCAAAGCTGTTTGGCAAGTACTGCTTAATTAGGGTTAAAATCAACTGAGGCAAAAAAACATAAACAGGAATATTAAAAAAATAGTTCCCCTGCTCCACAAACGAAACGGCCCTCTCAATGCTTGGTTTTTCAATAAAATTATCAACCTCAAATATATTAAAGCCCTCCTGTTCTTTTACTTGGCCTTTTTTAATATAGCCAAGCCCGGTATTTGGAAAATCCGGTTTTGAACCAATCATAAAAATGTAATCAGGATTTCTTTTAATAAAATTCTCACCCGTTAAGACAACCTTTTTAAACAAATCCGCATTGGGAATATTGTAATCAGATGGTAAAATCAAAAGTGGCTCATTATAAAATCTTTCTGGCAAATGAACTAAAAAAAGCAACAAAGCAGCCAATCTTTCTTTATTAAATAATTCCACTATAATATTTTCTTTTGGTAATTTTGGCAGCTCTTTTGCAATCTCTTTTTCGTAAAGGTTATTTGTTGAAATAAAAATGTCTCCCCAAGCAATATCTGGAGACAACCGCCAAACAGTTTCTTGGAGCATTGTTTTGGCGCTGGTTAATCTTTGAAACTGCTTTGGCCTGCCTGTTCGACTCAATGGCCAAAGCCGAGCTCCCCTACCCCCAGCTAAAATCAAGACTTTCAGATTTGAAAAAAAAGAGCTTTCCTTTTGGATTATTTTTTCAAAAGAAAAATTTTCTAAAATGCTTTTCCTAGCTTTTTCGCCAATTTTTTCTCTTAATTCTTTATCATTCAAAACATCTTTCAACGCCTGGTGAATTGACTGGCTGTCGGTTTGGCATAAATATCCATTTTCTTTATGAATTATCACCTCTTTAATGCCTTCAACATCTGTTCCAATGCAAGCCAAACCACAACTCATTGCTTCCAATAACGCCTTAGGGCAGCCCTCGTACAAGCTTGGTAAAACAAAAACCTCAGCTTTTGAAAGCTCCTTGGGTAAATCCTTGTTGTCTATTTTTCCTTTAAACTCCACTAAAACTTCTTTTTCTTTAGCCAGCTTTTCTAACTCGCCTTGCAAATCCCCCTGCCCCACCACAGCCAACTTTGCGTTTAATCCAGTCATGGCAGATATTAAATTGAAAAGGTTTTTTTCTTTAGACAACCTGCCAACATAAATCACAGAATTTTTTTCTTTTGGAATGTTCAAGGGCCCAAAAAGCTCTGTGTCAATATAATTTGGCACAAACCTAATCTTTCTTTCTGGTATTTTAAATTTTTTCTGAGCAAAATCCTTATCTTTTTGGGAAGTAAAAACAACAATATCCCCAACCTTATAGGCAATTTTCTCCCATAAATAAACAACAATTTTTTTCCAAAACGGCTTTTTTTCATTTTCTAAAATTTTCAGCCATTCGTAGCCGTTTCTAATAATCAATTTTTTCTTCCTCCAGCATAATTTGGCAATAACCGCTGGAATAGCAGAAGACATTTGATTGGTTTTTAAAACACTAATATCTTTTAATTTAACCCAATGGATAAGAGGCAATAAAAAACCATATAATATTTTTGGCAGCCCCCAGGGTTTGGGAATAATTTTAATATTAGATTTGGGTCCCAAATTTTCTTGATACCTTAAATCATTTTTCCCGCCATAAGTAAAAAAAATAATTTCTTCAAAATTATCGGCTATTCTTTTATAAAACGCAATCTCGCGGTTTAAATGGCCAATGTCTTCCCAATTTTTTAATGAAATGCCATGAGAAAAAAACAAACCCAATTTTTTTTGATTAAAATTTACCATGGATTTAATGCTTCCACCCCAAGAGCGTATTTAGAGCTTTTAGTCGCTCTATGGGGTAAAAAATTAGTAATAAAACTTATTGTTTCTTGCTTCTGCTTACTATTACACTTTAACTCCAAAATGATATTTTCTTGACTAGTTCTTTTATTTAAAAAATTATTCCAGTTAGATAAAAGAGAATAAAATTGCATTTCAGAGTCAAGGGTAATTCTAAATGTTTTATCCTTGCTTTGAAAATACTTTCTCTTGTACCGGTTGAGTAAAGTGAATTCCAAAGAAAAAAGCTCATTTTTTAATGTTTGAGAAAGTTGAGATTTAATAAAAATATCTTTTAATGTTTTAATTGTAAAATCTTTATCAAGAAAAAATTCAGTTAATGGATAAGAAATTTTATATCCCAAATTACTAATTTTGGTTTTTATTTCTAAAACAGGTTTTTCCACCCTACCTAACATATTTCCATACCACCTAATCCTTAATTTACGTCGCTCGCTAACGCCATTGGCGTTATCAAAATAATTGCGCAAATCAAAAGAATCAAGATAAATATTGTTTATAAATCGTTCATAATATATCTCTGAAAAAACAGCGGGGTGAAACTTTATATTGTTTTCCACTTCTTGTTTAGTTAGTTGGAAAATAAAAAACTTTTTTTCAAACCTGTAATTATTTTCCATATAATTCTTCAGCAACATTTTTATCATTGGGCTTAATATTTTTTTCATCAACTTTCATTATTGAGCCCTCTTCCACTAAATATGGCCTTTTGATATTTATTTTATTCAAATATTTAATCGAAAGCTGGGCTGGACCAAACTCTGATTTTTTTTGATAAACAGCCAACCCAATTTTACTATTTAAAATTGAAATATTGTTAAAAACCGCCACTGACTTATCTTTGCTAGCCACGCAAATAGAAGCATTCTGAATTTTTATTCTATCTCCAAAAATATTAGTGTTTTCCCCAATGCTTATGCCCTTGTCCCCAACCTTATTAATAAAAACATCTTCAAGTTCAATATTGCTTCCAGAAAAATCAAGACAATCTCCATTACTATCTTTTAACCCGCAGTTATAAAAAGAAGTCCTGGCTATTTTGCCCTGCGTGAAATCAGCGTCCAAAGAATCAGCCAAACTCATGTTAAAAACAGAATCAAAAATATTCACTTGAGTGCGGATTAAATGTAAATTGTCGTCCCCGGCCAAATTAGCCCCAAAATTGCAAAAAGAAAATTCAACCGGCGATTGGTAAAAATTAACAGCGCCCGTCATTAACCAATTGCCATCAAAAGAGGCGGCAGGAGCAGACAAATTTTCAAAATGAACATTCTGTAAAAATGACTTTTCTTTAGCATTTAAAACAATCACGCCAAATCCAGTTTTATCTTGAGATTCAATAATAATTGGATGGTCTGCTTCTCCCAAAAACCGCAACGGAGAAAAAGATAAAATAGTTGCCTTATTAGACAAATTCAAAGTTGTTTCTCTATCAGCAACTATGGTGTATCCTGAAGGAAAAATTAAATTTTGCTTAATATTCCAAAAACCGGGTTTTATATAAATAACTTTTGATAGCTCGTCTGTTTGCAAAAAAGAAAACATTTTCCAGTTGGGATTCTGTCTAATTAAATCGCCATTAAGAAAACTTTGGTCAAAATACGGCCAGTTGTCAATTGACTCTGTTTTTACATCGTCTAATCCAAGAATTTTATACTGCACCTTCATTTTGGCAAGATCCACAGAAGAAAAGTTAAAATCGTTTGGCGTTTTAAAAATAAACTCTCCAAAATCAATTACTTGATGAGTATTTTTTGGCTGAAGAATTATTTCTTTTTCTGGTTTAAAAAATTCATTATCTTCAAAAGAAACTCCCAATATTTCAACAGGCAAGGACTGAATATTGCCCAATTGCAGAATTAAAGAGCCCCGCGAAAAACTTTTATAATAGGCCTGAAAGGCCTGTTTGGGATTTAAAATTACTTTTATGTAGTCCTGATTTTTATAAAGAATTTTTTTGTTGTCAAATTTATAACCGGGATAAGTTTGATACAAAATTCGCAATTTATCCTGCATGTCCTTTTTGTGTTTGGTAAAAAAATTATCTAAAAACTCTTTTTGAGAAATTTTATTTAAAGCTCTCACATATTGTTTAAAAAATTCTTTGTCTTTAAAAAAAGCGCTTTGAAAATTTAAATGTTTGCTTTGGATAAGCTCTATTGGCTCAACCTCGTTGGCATTTATTTCGCTCCGCAAACCCTGAAACTCCAAAGGAATAATCATTTGGTTATTATAGCCAATGGGCTCAAGCAAGGAAGTAACCGGGTTATAATAAAATCTTATAACCCCAAAACCAGTTGAATGGTGATGCCCGCTCAAATCAATCACTGCAAAAAGGTTGGCTAATTTTTCTGTGTCAAAAACTTTGCTAACTGGCAAAATCCCCCTTCTAAATGACTCTAACAGGTTTCTGGCTTTTTCAAACATTTTTGACTGCTCTTCATTTTTTATCAGCTTGTTGGTTTGAAATCCATCAATCGCGCTTTGTGAATAAGTTTCATTATCATCAATAAAAGGCAACTCTCTTTGCCAAAGAAGCGATTCGTCAAACCGGATAATTGGCGCCTCATAAAAACCGCTACTCTCAACCAATTGCTTGGTGGCATGTTCCTCCATGGCATAAATGCCAAGATGAATGCCATTAATAGTAGCGTCAATAAAATTGTATCTTAAATGAGGCAGTCCAAAATCAGCAAGCATTTGATGCAAGGTCCAACAATTTAAGTAATCTCTAATTCTTGGTAATTGCAAGGCAAACTCGGTCATCCCAAACAATGCCTCATTATTTTCAATTTTCACTGAAAAAGACCATTTGCTTTTTTGGATCCAATTGTCATTGCTGGTGCCCTTAACTTGAATTTTGGCCTTATAAGTTTTATCTTTATATCTTATGGAACAGGGCACCTCATAATCTGGAGAGCTTGGCAAACTTCCGGTTTCTAAAGCTATAAAACGGGCAGAAGCTAATTTCTGATAATTTTTAAAAGATATATCAATTAAAATTTTTTCTGGTTTGGCTAAAAAAACTCCACTTAAATAATTGGGAATAATTTTAAAATTTTCTTTATAAACTCCCAAAATAAATTCTTTCATATTAACAGCTGTTCCCGACCTGTGCAAAATCATTCCATAATAAATACTTAACAAAACAATGCTCAATAAAACAAAAAAGCTCACCACAAACAAAATTAGCCATTTTATCCTCTTGCGCTTTAACACTAATTTTTTAAAATTATTAACGAAAAAACGCGCGAATATTCTTTTTTCTGCTCTCTTTATTTCCATTATTGAACGCCCTTATTATCCAAAAAATTAATCTTTAAAGAATCGTCAAGCCCCCTCAATTCCGCCTTGCTTTTATTTAGTTGTTCAAAATTGGCAAACTCAACCAAAAAAGAGGCCTCTAAAATTTCTTTTGTTTCATCAAATCTTTTTAAAACAACGCCCGAACAATATTTTTTAAGAATCTCCACAATTTTTTCCAAAGAAACATTAATTAAATTTTCAGCGGAGATTGTAAGATAAAGGTTTTGATTTTTTTCTTTTTTATAAGAAAAAGCAGTTATAAAAATAACCAAAACTATAGCTAAAAAAGCGATTAAAGTAATTAAAATTTGCCCAGCCCCAAATCCCAAACCAATACTAATAGCCAAAAATAGATAAGCTAATTCCTCTGGTTCTTTAATGGCTGTTCTAAATCTAATAATAGACAAAGCCCCCACCAATCCCAAAGATAAAGCCAAAGAAACCTTAACCACTGTAATAATAAACATTGTGGTCATGGCCACTAAAATAAAATTTTTAGCAAACGCTCTTTTATTAGAAATAGATCTTCCATATCTAATGTAAATAAATCCAAGCGCAAACGAAAGAACAGCCGTTAAAATCAAGCCAACAACAAAGCCTGTAATTGAAATTTGCGTTGATTGAGTAGTTAAAAAATTTGTTATTGCGTCATATTTTGTCATACATTTATTTCTTTTATTATTTTATTCTCTTTTTGAATACTTTTCTGGGTCTTCAATATTTTGAGCTTTCATTAAATCATTATTAACCGCCTCGGTGGCTTTGTGAACTTTTAAATCAACTCCCAAAGAATCCCCAAACTGAATAAACGCCTTAATGTCTTTTGGAAGGCACTTGCCCCCATAACCCCGATATCCTTTATGTAAAGCCACTAAATGCGACGGACCAATGCGTTTGTCAGCGGCGGCGGCCTCCATAACAATATCGTAGTTTATTCCCAACTTAGAGCAAACATCATACATTTGATTGGCAAAAGCCACCTTAACAGCAAACCAATTATTGCCAAAGTATTTTACCATTTCCGCCTCTGTTGAGGGCATTATTTTTTCATAAGGCGCCAACGGCAAAAGCATCATTATATCTTTAGCCACATTTAAACTTTGTTCTGTTGCGCCAATTATTTGACGGTCCGGATAACTCATATCTTGCTCAGCGGTTAACTCTGTTAAAAATTCTGGGTTAAACAAAACTTTATGCTGGGGATACTTATCTTGAAACTTTTGCGTTGTTCCGGGCAGGGCAGTTGATTTTATAACTATTATTTTTTCTCCTTTTATTTTAGAAAAAGCGTCTTCAACATAAGATAAATCAAATCCCTTGCCATCTTTCAAATAAGGAGTGGGTACACAAATAAAAATAGCATCCGCTTTGTTGATTTCATCAACAGAATCAAAACCCTTAAACGGGTCATATAAAAATAAATCTTTCCCAACCGCCTTGCCTTTTTTTTCAAAATAATCCCTTAAAGCTCCTCCCACCATGCCAACGCCCATTATCCCAATTGTAATTTCGTTAATTTTTTTGTTTAACATATAAATAAAATTAAAAATTAAAAGTGAAAAAGTTCGCTCATTTTTGATTTTTACTTGTGGTTTTTCATTTTTCGTTTTTCGTTTGTTCGTTGAACCATTCAATTGTTTTCTTTACTCCTTCTGTAAAATCCATCTTCGGTTCCCAGTCCAACAGCTCTTTTGCCAAAGAAACATCCGCTTGAGTGTGTCTTATATCTCCCTGCCTTTCTGGACCATAAACTTTTTCTCCCCCGATTAAATCAGCTAAAAAATTAATGGAGTAGGCCTTGTTGCTTCCCGCGTTTATAACTTCTCCGCCTTTTACTTTTTGACTTTGCATTGCCAAAATAAACGCCTCAACTAAATCTTCAACATAACAATACCCTCTTGTTTGTTCTCCATCCCCATTTATAGTTAAGGGCTTGTTGAGAGATTTTAATTTTAAAAATCTTCCCAAGGCCAAAGAATAATCTGATTCAACATCAAGACGAGGCCCGTAAACATTAAAGGGTCTTATAGAAACAACTGGCAAATTGTATATTTCAGTATAAAGTTTAGCAAATTGCTCTCCAACCCATTTCTGCAATCCATAGGGACTTATTGGGTTAAGCGCCATATCCTCTTTTAGGGGCAGTTTATCTTGATTGCCATAAACCGAAGAAGATGAGGTGCTAATTACCCTTTTAACTTTGTTTTGTTTTGCCGCTTCAAAAACATTGATAGTTCCCATTATATTAACATTAGAAGTGCCTATTGGATTTTGAATGGAAAAAGGAATTCTTGGTAAAGCCGCTAAATGAAAAACATAATCAATATCTTTAAAATACAAACACATTATTTCAAAGTCGCAAATATCAACTTGGTGAAACTCGGCTTTGGGATTGATATTTTCTTTTTTGCCATTGCTTAAATTATCCAAAACCAAAACAGAGTGGCCCAACTCCACTAATTTATCCACTAAATGAGAGCCGATAAACCCAGCTCCGCCAGTTACTAAAACTTTCATAAAATTATTCTAATTATTCTAAATAATAACCAAACCCCAAATCCCAATTGAGAATTAGTCATTGGGATTTATTTAGGTTAATTAGTATAATTAGGTTAATTAGGTTAATTTAATAATATTCTGCCCTATTTTTGCTGCGTTGGCAATAGCATTTGATTAATTTTCGCTCTTGTCAACACTCCCACATACCCAGTGCTTGCAATCCCGTATTTTTCTTGAAAATTAATAACAGCCGTTTTAGTTAAATTTCCAAAATATCCAGAAACAATGCCTTGTGGATAAATATCGGGGCCCTGATTTTTTAAAAATTCTTGCAAACAACTAACTTGGCTTGAACTCAAGCCAAAATAAAGGTTTGTTTGAAAGCCAGAACACACAAGGTTTGTTTTTCCCATTGCTAAAAGCTGGGCCTGAACTTTGGCTATTTGAATTTTTAATTGCTCGATCTGCGCTAAAAGCGATTTAATTAACTCTTCTTCTTGAAACTTTGATGGCTCGTTGCTGGTTTGAGCCACAACTGAAAAAGAATAAACATCTCCCAGTCCAGCTGCATTTGAAAATCTTGGTTTAACTGATGGTATTAAGGTTAAGCTTAAATAATGCTGGCTAAAGTTATTAATTACCAACTCTTTTTTTGAGTCAGAAACATCAAAACCAAAAACCGAACACCCGTCTTTTATTTCGCATAAAACATACTTTAAAGCAAAAAGCGCTTTGGAATCAAAATTGAAAGTAAGCTTTAAATCCCCTTCAGAGCCAATAAACTTATACCAGTTGCTTGACCATGGCATTAAAGAATAATTAAGCGATAAATTTGTTTTTCCAATTGAAGGCAAAACAATTAAATTAGCTGGCAAACGTAAATTCATCAACTCTTTGCTTTTATAATAATAAACATCCCCCAAAGAGCAATCATTTAAAAAAACAGCTGTTGCCCAGTCGTTAAAAATCTGCAAAAAACTTTTACCCTCTCCCCTGCTTAACAATGCTTCGTCAATTGAGTCAACGCCTGTTTTTTTTGAATGCAACGAAGAAACCAAAATATTTTGGCCATATTTTTCAACTAAATATTGGATAAAAATATCCACTACTCCATAATCGCTTTCTTCTCCATTCCAAATAACCAAAGAGTCAGATGGCTTGTTGCTAAAATCATTTACTCTTTGTTGCAAATTACTGTATTGATTCTGCTGACCATCATAACCCAAATAAAAAGGAGAGTACTCAGCCCGGGCTTCATTAAGCCAAACATCTTCGCTTGTTCCAGTAAGCCGGTCTTTTTGATTAAAAGTAATTAAGTGGGTAAATTCATGAGCTAAATAACTTTCTGCTAAACTGCTTTTTAGAACATCTGTTGATAAAAAAACCATCTCTCTTTGGTTAGAAAAAGGCGACTGTTGTTTTAGGTATTCATTAGCATCATTAAAATAACCAGCCACTCCTTTGTTTAACTGTTCAAAAACAACTGTTATTTTTGAGTCACTATCAATCCCCGGATTCCACTCGCTTCCCCAAAAATTTGTTAATTTTGGATAAATTTCCTTATCAAAACTACTTGCTAAAATAGCTAAATTTTGATTTATTAACCCTCTTTCTTGATCAGTTATGGTTAAATACCAATTGCTTTCAACATAAAAGTAGGCATTGTTGGAAATTTTCACCAAGCGGAACTCAACTTGGCTTCTTTGGTTTTGGTCGTATAATTTTTCAACAAAAAAGATTTCCCTGTCTCCTTCGCTTTTCGCTAACACAAAAAATCTCGGCGCAAAAGAAAAAACTAAACCAAAAATAAAAACTGCCAAAATTAATTTTTGTTTTATATGCATATTAAATATCAAATATTCCTTTTACCTTTATTTAAATCCATGGTTTAGAAAATTTGCAATTCGAGATTTAATATTATTATTTTAGCAAAAACAAAAACGCTTAGCAAATAAAATTACAAAAGCGTTTTTGTTTTAACTAACTTAATTTCCAAACCCCAGTAATAGAGCATAGCTCACTACGGGGCAAATAAGCTATTTAGCTTTGCTCTTGTTGAAGCTCCCACCAAACCCGTCCCGCTTGACAATCCCAATGGAGTTAGGATGTCGCTGGCGTATTTTTCTTGAAATTTAACAACCGCTCCAAAGGTTAAGGGTCCAAAATAACCAGTTATTTTTGCCTCAGGATAAACGGTCGCATCTTTTGCCAACCATGTTTGTAATAATGTAACTTCAGTGTCTTTCATCCCCATTTTTAAAACCTTGGTAATTTTGCTGGCTGTTTCTGTTGTTCCTCCTCCAATACTGGCGGTTAATTGACTAATCAAAGCGGTAATTCTGGTAATTTCTGCCTGCAATTCAGAAACAGTCATTTCTGAAATCGGCTTTGCTTGCCCTGAACTTGTCGAAGAGGTAACAGCTGGAACTGTTATAGTTGTGGTTGCTTGCGCTGTGGTTGTTGGGGTGACTGTTTCGGTTGTTGTGGTTGTTGTAGCTTCCTGCGATGAAGTTGTTGAGGTGACTGGCGTTGTAATAGTCACAACAGGTGATTGCGTTTCTCCTCCCGTATTAACCGCTGGACAATCTCCTCCAATAGTTACTGTAATATCAGCTAATGTGGTGCTCGTTGCTTGCAAATAAATCTGCGATTCAGAATTGGTGCAAACTGTATTAATGCCCAAAGAATTGGACATTATTTTTCTGTTGCTTGAAGTAAGCGAGATTGTGGAGCTGGGAACCATTCTAAACACAACATTGCTAGCGTTAACAGTTGTTGAAGCAACATTCCCGCTTATTACTGTTAAGTTAAGCGCTTCGCCACTTAAGTAAATAATTACATTATCTCCAGCAGTGTACTGCACATCATTGTAAACAGCCAATGCAGAGCTTGCTGAAAAACCCAAAACAACAAACAAGAGCAAAACTACAATTTTCTTAACTAAAAGTTTTGCCATATAAATAATAATCGTTAATTAGATCCAGCGCACACACAAACATCGGCTGTAGCTTCAGTGCAATTCGTGATAACAGCATCAGTTTCATCCCAACCAAAAACACAAGCGCTTGTGCAAGTGGTATTGCAAGCCGCATTTGTTGATGACGCCACGGCCCAGCCAATATCAGTGGCTCTTGCTGAGGTAATTGTTCCTTGGGTGGCAATATTTCCAGAAGCAGCGGTAGTGGTGGCTTTAGCACCTACATACAAATCTCCATTGCCAGTTATACTCCCAAGAGTGGCAAAATTTCCGCTTGCGGCTGTGGTAGTGGCTTTGGCGCCAACATATAAATCGCCTGTGCTTGTTATGGTTCCCAATGTGGCAAAATTACCAGAAGCTGCGGTTGTGGTGGCTTTTGAGCCAACGCTGAGATTCCCAACAGAAGCTACTGTGCCACCAACAGCCAAAGTGCCTCCAACCGAAACATTGTTTCCAACTGTGGTAACAGCGTTAACCCCAACAACAATCAAACCAACCGCTAAAACCACGCTTACAATTAAAGCAATAGTTTGTTTTTTATTTTGCATAATTTAATTTAAAATTTTTTATTAACCCCCACGCCAATCCGATCAAGATCTTTTACTTACTTGATACAACTTAAACTTAAAAAAGATTGGTGTGGGGGTGAAAATCAAAAACAATAATTTTCCGACCTTTTTATAATTTTTAAGATTTATTTATTATACAACATAATTTCTTGTCAACCCCTGTGGATAACCCTTCGACTCGCTTCGCTCGCTCAGGGCTTCATCGTGAGCTCAGCCGAACGGCAGGCCAAAACCAAAACCCCCCCCGCCAAAGACGGAAGGGGTTTGTTCGTTCTATCTAACTGTCTGCTACTTACTATTAGCTATTCCTTTTCTATCTAGTATATGACCAAGTGTCAGTTGGCAAACCGGTCACATAGGTGGCAGGAATAACATTGGTAATGGTATCACCCCACTTAATGGCATTAGTGTCTGTTGAAGACGAGCCAAGGTTGTCCAAGCTAAAGGTCATTGTATCGTATTGAGCCGAACCCGTAACAGTTGCTTTTACTTCAAAGTCAACGTAGTTGCCAGCTCCAATTTGTTTCAAAGCAGTTCCATCTGTATTTGACAACAAAATGTTACCTGTCTTTGATAAAGGATCGCCAGTTAAAGCGCCTCCAAACTTAGAAGCGGACACAGTTGAACTTGCTGAGTAATCAATATAGCTTGTTGAGCTTGTTGCGTTGATGCTCACAGCGCTATTTAAAACAGTGCTATTGCCAATTTGATACAAACTAATTCCCGAAAGATACAAGTTGCTTGTTGAAGTGGCAATATCATTAATTGCCACCTTAATATTAACCCTGTTAAGGTCAATAGCGCCCTTGGAATCAGCGGCCACCCTGAATTTAATCAAGGTTTGCGTGCCATCAGAGAATGTAGATCCAGCAGTTGGCTGAGCAATTAAAGTAACGGTTGGCTTGCTCTTGTAGATATATTGAGCGGTGCCCGCCACCCTGTAAGCTGGAGCTATGGTAGTTGGACTGCCTGATTCTCCTCTATAGGTTGTAGTTGCCAATCCAAAAACAATATATGAATTAGAATCAGCAGCTCCATAAACACCTATATTGGCTTTCAAGGTGATAACATCTTCTTCGCCCGCTGGGATAACTAATGGATTTGCTGTCATCAAACCAGTGAAGTCAGCAACACCAGCAGAACTCAAACTTGGTAGTATTACACTCCAAGAAGGATTAAGAGCTGAAGTCAATGTAATGCTACTTACAGAACTTGTTGGGGCCAAAGCAGTTCCTGCATTAAGAGTGGTTGTTGCCACAAGGCCAGAAATTGTCATTGCTTCTGGTGAAGAGCTTGCTGATAATTTAAATTTAGCAAACTCAACGCCAGTTGTTCCCATCACCACTAATCCAGCCGATGGGGTGTTTGTATCAGCAAACACGCCCACATAACCGCCAGAAGAAACAACTAAGTTTTGGCCGGTTACTGTTCCAGAACTGTTAACTGAGGTGTTGGTTACTTTGCCTGTTCCATAAACAACGCCCATTTTAACATTCTTAATTGTGGCTGTGGAAGCGCCGGTTAAAATATCAGCATAAACATTTAACACAACTTGCTCTCCAGCGTTCAAACTAAGATATGGGCTTGGATATACGGTATAGTCAGTTGCCACAGTTGGAGTTCCCCCATTATTCAAAGCAGCGCCAAGTTGGACACCGCTTGCTAATGTTCCTTTGTAGATTCGAACATTTTGGTATTCTGTGTTAGCTGTGCCAATAATCTGCGCTGTAAGCGCGGTTACACTAGCTCCTTCTCCAGAACCAGCTGTAAGAATAAACGAACCAATCAAAGCATTGGTGGCTCCTGCCACTCCTGTTGGAGTTGAAGAAGACCAATCAGGAACAGCTTGATTTTCCGTTACAACAAGCGTGCCTGCTGACACGGTTAATTGATAACCAGTCACCGAGCCGATTGTAACGCTTGCTCCTGATGTTTTTCCAGTTGCCGTAAAGGAAGAAACCTGGGCGGTTAAAGTTGAACCAGCCGCAATTGAACCTCCTGAAGCGTTTTTAACATCAGACCTAATTTCCAAAACCTTCTCACTTCCAGCTGGAAGAATTAAGGTATTGCCAAAGCTAAAAATTACACCCTCAGTAGCTCCTGCGGTTGCCTGAGTATCCATTGTAGTGGTTGTTTGCCCCACTTGGGCGCCATTATAATAAACACTGGTTTGATACATACCGACAACGCCAATAGAACCATAAATCTTTAAAGTTAAATCAGAAATTTTGACATCTTCGCCACTGGCTTTTAAGACAAACTTAGCCAAAACCTGATTGGTTGAAGAGGCCGAAATATTGCCACTTGGAGAATCGGTTGCTCTAGTGGCGGTTACGGTACCATTATTAATGGTTCCTTTCGCGCCGCTTAAAATTGTCCAAGTATCTGACTGATTTGGCTTAACATAAATGCCGTATTGAGTGTCATAGGCCACAATGTCATACATATTCTGGAACTTGAATGTGTAATCTCGGCTTGTGCCCCCGACAATATCGGCCTTCAAGGTCATATTCTTGGTGTTGCCTTTTTCAATCAAGATAGGACTTGCTGACAAATCCATTACAACTGTTTTATCAGAATTGGCTGAAGCCACAACCGAACCAATCGGGGTAGCGGCATCAAACAAAGTGAAGTTGGTTAAGTCAGTGTAAGCCACAGTTCCAACATCAGTGAACACTAATTTTTTAACCTGAATATTTTGATCAGCAGCAGCTAAAGTGAATTTCATCACTTCAACGCCAGCGCCTGGATCAGGAGCGGCTGGATTTGTTGCTTGAACAGCCACAGTCAACTTTCCCAAACTGCTTGTTTGAGCAGTTGTCATATAGTTGCCAGTAAGTGGAAATACTCCCCCAATTGAAGAAGCATTAGAAACAATATCAGAAGCGGCGTTTATGCCAAACCTGATAGTTTTTCCACCTGCGTCTGTTGTATCAGCCAAGTCAACTTTCAAGGTAATTGTTTTAACAGTATTAGCTGGAATTGTTATCAACGAAGCTGAATTAAAGGTTAAAACAGTCAACGAGAAAGAACTATAGTCAGCTAACATGGTATCCCCATCGTAAAGGTAGGCCTGTGAAATATCACTGTCATCGGAAATACCGCTTCGAGTGAACTTCATTGAGGTTACAGTTATTGGGCTAGCTGTTCCATTGCTTAAATTAACTTTAAGCATTGGAATTAACGACTGCGCGCCGTCGCCTGCTGTTGAATCAGTAACAATAGAAGCCGAAGCTGAATTGTCGCTGGCTAAAGAAGCAGTAACAACGCCAGTGGTTGGAATAACCACAGCTGTTCCGCTTCCACATGGCTGGCCTGTTGTTGGGCTATAGCCCGAATTTGTGGTGCATCCTGCAGGCAATGTTGTGCCTGTGGCGCCTCCTGTAGTACCTGCGTTCAATTTAGCTCTGGTAAGAGGACCCACAAAACCCGTTCCCACTGCCACGATACCTTGTTTTACTTGGTATTTGTTAACAGCGGCTGTGGTTAAGGAGCCAAAATACGTTGTTTCATTACCAGCAGATCCCACTCCAGAAACTGCCACTCGCGTGTCAGCGTCAGAGTTTAAAACCTGTTGCAAGCATTTTACATCCGCTCCAGACATGCCTTGCTTTAAATTTCTGTCAAAAGAACAGCCAGATGGCAATGTTCCGGTTGTGCCGGTGGTGCCACCAGTTGTTGCGTTAAGCTGGGCAAGTAGAGCAGTTAATTGAGCTTGCAAAGCGGCTACTTGGGCCTGAAGCTCAGCTGTGGTTTGCGCTTGAGCTGGAGCAACAGGACCCACAACCATTGCCACAACCGTGATGATTGTTGCAATTGTTGCGAATTTCTTTGCTAATTTACTCATTTTTTTAATTTTATAATCTATTTTATTTTTTTCGACCTTTATTACCCGCCATAGCTTTAGCGAAGAAAAATTTCCTTAAACTAATGCCTGGCTTGGATTACTAAATAAATTGCCCCAAACGACATTTCAGGGCAAACAACAACAATAATTATCAATTATTACTATTGACTGCCCTAAACTTTAAAATTAACCTAATTGACCTAATTATATTAATTAACCTAAATAAATCCCAATAACCAATTCCCAATTGGAGCTTGGTGCTTATTTAGAATAATTAGAGCAATTAGAATAATTAGAACAGTTCTATTAGTTTGTTTCCCCAATTCTAACAATTAAAGTAATGGCGCTGTCAATATTGCCTTCATTGAAATATTTTTCCGCCGCAATTAATCTTTCCTGATCTTCTGGCGTTAATGTTTTTGTTTTTAGCTCCGCTAATCGCGCTTTAAACATTTCAACTTGCAAGTCGGCTGTTGTGTTCACTATTTCTTGAGAACTTTCTTTTACCAAACTAGCCAAGGCCTGTCCTTGCTTTGATAAGTTAGTATTGGAATTTTTAATTTGTTCTATGGCTGTTTGGCTATTTTTGGCCACATTTTTTACAACTCCAGCCACTGATAAAATTTCTTTTGGGTTGTTAGATGATTTTAAAGCCACCAAAGCCGCTTTAACTTCGTCCATTTTGTTTTGGATATCTTGCAAGCCAGCAATCGCTTGTTTGTTTTCTTCTGTTTGAGGAGCAAAGCTATCCACATAGGCCTGTAAATCGTAATTTTGTTTTTGCAAGCCAAAATAAGCCAAAGAACCCATAATCATCAAACCAACCACCACGATAGAACTAACCACAAAAGCTGGTTTGGCAAAAAATGAAAATACTGATTCTCCAAAACTATTTTTTTCTTTAATGTTTTGTAATTCAAGTGGCTCAAAAAGCAGGTCTTTTTTAACTAAAACAGCCCAGTCCTTGGCTGGTTTTATAGTTTTTAGCCCTTTTAATTGTGAGATGATTTGCTTTTCCTGCATATATCCTGATTATTATTATGACGCAAAAATCACCAATTCGTTACAAAAATAGACAAGGCCAACCTTCGTCTCTCAAAAAAGCGTATCAAAGTTGGCCGACCTGCGCTACGCCGAAGGCTCCAGCAAGGCGAGTCGGCGCAGATTGATACATTTTTATTCTTCCATTTTTTCACGTAATTCTTTCAAAGCCCTGTGCGCCATTACTCGCACCGTGCCCTCTGGCCGGCTTAATAAACCGCCAATCTCTTTAAAGCTCATTCCCTCCACATAATGCCAAATTAAAATATCTTGCAGGCCATCTTCCAATTCCCTTAAGGCACTTTGGGCGTCTTGAGTATTGACCACTATTTCTTGGGTTGTTTCTGGGTTTGGCTGGTCATCAATTATTTCCACTGCTTGTGCGGATATAATTTGAAACTTGTTTTTTTCTCTATAGTGATTGGCCACCTCAGCTCGGGCAATTTGAAAAAGATAAGCGGACATATTTTTAACCTCACAGCCCTGTAGCTTAAATTTTCTCCAGCCCTTAGTAAAAACTTGGCTAGTGATGTCTTCGGCCACCTCTTTTACTCCTGTCTTTAAAAATATAAACCTATAGATTTTATCTATATGTTTATCGTAAATTTTAGCAAACTTTTTGTTTTCTGGACTTGCCATATTTATAGTAAAACTATGTCCTATCTTGTCCGCCATAGCTTTAGCGACGGCGAAGCTATGTCCTACCTGCCTTGCCGAAGCTTTATGCGAAGGCAGGTCGTGTCCTACTTACTTTTTAATTTATACTCTGTATTGTTATTATCCCCCACCCTCTCCACTAAGCCATTTTCAAATAAATATTCAAAATCTCTTCTTATTGTTCTTTTGCTAATGTTTGGAAAAACATCTTTTAAATCTTTTACTTGAATTAACTTTCCTTGTTTTAAAATACCAATAATTTTTTTATGTCTTTCGTTTAGGTGAACTCTTGAATCTTCACTTTCATTGTTTGTCTTAATTGAATGTGGCAGAGCAGAAACAAATTTCTTTTTTTCTTGCTCTTGGCTAGTGGTATTTTTTTCAAAAATAATCTGTTCTTTTATTTTATCATTAATCAAACAATACTCTTTTTTTAAAACTTCAAAATTTTCGCTTTTTAGCCAATCTTGATTTTGGGCCAGCTCAATATAAGCTTTTATTATTTCAATATCTCCCAAAACCTGCACTGCCAAATTACTATCTTTTTCCAGCAATATCAAACCAGCCAGCACTTCGTCAGCTTTTTTTCTAATCAGAGCTTTCAATGGTTCTTTTTCAGGAAAAAAATCACTCACCTTATATAAAACCATGGTGAGCTTAATAACATGGCTCCTTTCAAACATTTTTAGATTTTATCACACCTAAAATAAAAATCAACTTTAAAAAAAGAGCGTAAAAGTAAATAAGGTGGAGGGGTTTTAAGTGGCGAAAAATACCACCTTAAAAATTTTACTTTTACGCCATTATGCTTGTATTTATAGCAAAAATTCCCTGTTTTGTCAAACAATTTTACTTGATATTTACTTGTATTTTTTTTGACTTGTTTTTGGGTTAATGCTATGCTTTTAAATTCTGTCTTTTGCTTTTTTTCGTCAAGCAAAAGACCTCCAAAACAAAGGGAAAGCGTTTTAAAAAATTGCTTTATTTTAACTCCGTAAGGGGTTGTTAAAATAAACCAGACCAAAACGCTTTCCCTGTTTTTATTTGCACATCTACAAATTTTGTGGTATAAAAAATAAACAAATTTTGTTCTATACTTTGAAAAAGGAGGTAATCTTTTGGAAAAAAGAAAATACGAAAAACCGGAACTTTTCAACACTCACGAAACAAGGGGATGCGTGATTTGTCAGCCGGGATCTAATCCCACTGCTGGATGTAAGGAGGGAATGTCAGCTGTTGGGTGTTTAGTTGGCACAAATGCCAACATTGATGGTTGCAAAAACGGAAACGGAGCAACGCCTTGTTGTTCTTACGGTGGACAACCGTGGGAACACCACGAGCCACCCCATCACCATTAAAAACCAAAGCCACCCCCTTAAGGGTGGCAAGCGCCTTAAAAATTTTTTAAAAAGAGGGGCAGGCCTAAAGTCGTCAAAATATCCATCTCCCACGGAATTTTGACAGCTTTCGCCCAACCTGCCCTTCTCCTCTATAGGAGAAACTCGCATAAACAAAAAATGGTTTTAAGGTCGCCGCCTTTCCCCATTAGCAATTATGCTGTTTCTCCTTTTTTTTATAAAATTATTCCCCCACCTAAAGATCAAACCAAAAGCGTGTCAATCTGCGCCGACTCGCCTTGCTGGAGCCTTCGGCGTAGCGCAGGTCGGCAAACTTTTGACACGGTTACTCCTCCCGCACTAGCTGAACATTAAACTCCTCGCCAATTTTTGCCCTGTAATTAACCATACCAAAACAAAACCCATCTCCCACATACCAAACATTATTTGCGTCAAACATTGTGCCAGTCCAGTAGAAAGAAACACCCAAGCTCAAGTTTGGCAAAATTGAAGGAATCCCGGGCTGATTGTCCAGTTTAGTTATTTCCATTAACTCTTGAACATTGGGCAATCGCCAGTCATCATATTTTACTCCCCCATTAGCCAAGCAATCCCCAGCTTTGTTTTCATTGCCCTGCAAAGTTCCGTCGTTGCATAAAGCAACATTATTAGCAAGCATAAAAGCCGAATTCCAATTTTTGCGATTGCCCATTACATGGGATAAATTTGCGTTAAGCCACATTAAGCCAGTTTTGTTGTCTTTTATTGTGCCATCATTATTGTCGGTAAAATCAAAATCATCATCACCCGATAGCCCACCGGGGATTCCTTGATTTTTAGTGGCCATAAAAGAATAAAAATTATTGTCTTGCCCCAAGTCATAAATATTATTTTCAACTATTCCATTTAAGAAATTAAAAGACCAGCCACTGTACCGGGGAGGTATGCCCCAAGTGGGAGCGTTAATCATTCTTTTGCTTATTGACCAATAATTTTCTGGCTTTATGTTTAAAAATCCGCTCCACACTCCGGGATTGGGGAGGGCATAGCTAAACAAACTGGCTAACTCTTTAAAATTTGGCAAGCGCCAATCGCTGTTTTGTCCTGTTATAAAATCAACAGCATTGTCTTGAGTGGTACTGGCTCCAAAATTGTTTATAGAGCTTAAAGCATCTTTTTGCCAAGTTAAATTTGTACGCAAGTCGGTTAATGTATCGCCATTATCCTGAAACCCCGGCCAAGCCATGCCTGATGCAATATTGGAAATAGTAGAAGTTCCACTGGTAAGACCAGTGTATTTTAGTAGATTAGATACTTTTAAGAAAGAAAACTACTTTTTTGATAAAGTCTTCATAATCATTCAAAACCACCCTTTCACCAAAACTATTCGATATGTTTGTGGAAAAATCCAATTTAATACTCCCAATATCTAAATAATGTTTTTTATATTGGGTTTTGTTGGTTATTGTTTGAATATCAAGTTTTGGCAGTTTGATTATGCAAATAAGCGTTTTGATAGGTGTATGAAAAAATACATCTTCATCGTCATTAGACAATTTAATATATTTATTGATGTTATGAGTTGTAATTTTCTCCCAATGCGTAATCTTCCCAGAATTATCATAGTAGGGTAATTCTTCGGGAAGAATTAAAATTTGAAAATACTTCTTTTTATTCGCCCTTATATTGGCAGTTTCCCCAAGCATATTTTCAAAATAATTGTTTGAATTTTGGGAATAATTATTCATTACAAACTTAACCCCGATCGCCGCTATGTCGTTCTCGCCCTTATAAACTGCTATGTCAACCGTTTTATCCATATATCTCCCACTTATTTTAACTTCCTTACCCTCGCCACAACCGAGAGAGCAAATGGCATAACCTTTCCCAAGCCTTTTCTCTATATCTATAGCTATCGCCCCGTGAAGTATTTTTAATTTTTTATTACTTCTGGCAGAGGTTTCTAAAAACTTAACAAATGACGAGCTTATTATTTCTAAAAATTCTTTATTTTCCATATTATTATCTTTTTATTTTATAATTCAAAAAATTCTTTAATTCGCCAGAAGAAAAAGTGTAGTATCCTCCACTTTTATAATTTTTTAATAATTTAATATAATTTATAAAATCACTATTCTTAACGCTCTCCTTTACTTTGTTAAAAGACATATTTGATAAGACATATAATCCACTATATATACCACTACCAGACGGAACTTCTTCAATCCTTATACTGTCAACATCTTTTATTATTGTATTTATCGCTATTTTATTCTTAAACACATCTTTTATCCCCTGACTTCTACCAAATAAAAACCAGCTACTATTTTTTTCTAAACTTCTTTCTTCTAACATCGCCTTATTGTCCAATAAATAGTTATATAGCTGTGAGTTTTGCTTTATTTCATCAAAATTGATTGGTTCTCCCGCCTCATCATATGGAAAAAAACAGCTATACCATTTACCAGTAGAGGCCTTTAATACGGGAATGGTTTTATTCTCAAAGTTTAACTTGTTAATAAAAACACTATCAGCCAGCGTTGCAAAACCATTCTTAACATCAAAATCTGCTTTGTTATTAGTATTATAAACCTCTACTTCTCTTAAAAATTTCAAATTTTCATTTTTTGAAAAATAGATCTTTCCATCTATAAATATATCTGAATAGTTTAAACTCTCTATCTTTTTTGGTTCTTTTTTATCCTCGTCGTATATATAGTATTCTATTTGATTACATTTTTTACCCATTTCAAAAAGGGTTATCATGGTGTAGGTTGTAGCATTAAATGGTTGAAAATGCTCCAAATCTATGACTTTCGTTAAATTTTTGTTCTCAAATATATATTTCCTTAATTCTGCACCAGCATTGCTTCTCAGAAATGAACTGGGAGTTATTAAACACATCTTTCCTGATTTATTGAGCATTTTTAAACTTATTTCAAAGAAAACTATATACAAATCGATCATTCCTTTTTTGCAAAATTTAAATTCTTTCACTTTATTATAGCTTTCATTTAGGTTATGAACTCTAACATAAGGAGGATTTCCTACTACAAAATCCATTTTCCCGTTATAACTATCAACCGATAATGCGTCTGCGCAAATTAAATCCCATTTAACGTTTAATAACCCAAAATTTTTAACTTCATTATTTAAGTTAGCGACACAGCCTCCAATTTCCTCGCTTTGCACCTCAACACCATGAATATATTTCTCCAAGTGGCTTTTTAGTTTTTCATTATCGGACTTACCGTATTTTTTATAGAAAGCCCCACAATATCTTTTTACTATTCCGATTAAGAAAGCTCCGTTTCCGCAACTATTATCAATAATATCTTTCTCTAAAATACTATTCCCATCATATCCGACAATATCAAGGATATTATTTACTATAAAATCTGGGGTATAAATTTGCCCATTATTTTTTATTTTATTTTTGGAAATTTTCGTTAGCTTACTCATTTTTTTGTTTTTACTTTATTTAAAAAGTTAGTTAGCTCTTAATGGTCAATTCTAAATTATTCATTAATTTCATATTATCAATAAAAAAACTATTCTCCAATAGGGAGACTTGATCGTTCGTATTATAATTACAAACAGTATTTATCAAAACTCTTGTAAAAAAAGAAACACTATGGTAGTGTTTTCTTATTAAAAGTTATCCACAGAAATAGAGCTTGGGGATGTTTGACAGAAGTTTCTATCTTTGTGAAAATAAAAGTAAGTTAAATATTTACAAAGAAAGTAATTACAGCGTGCCTAATGAGTAATTACAGCGGTTCGGTTAACAATTATTAAGAGCTAGACTTAACATTTGATAAAACCTCAATATGACCTGGGGTTTTATCTTTTTTTATAACCTTGTCCTTCATGAATAGCCACCCCCCAATCTTATTGGAAATGGCACATAGTCCATCTTTTAGCTTTCTATGGTTACATACTCTACCACCATCAACTAGAAAGCATCGTTGATTCTCTAATTCTGAACATTTTTTTATCATTATTTCTATTACCAACCTCCCGCTGTAATTACTTTTTTTGTAAGTATACTTAATTAAAAACCCCAATAGCAGGACACTCTGTAGGATTCCTGAATTCAATCACGAACCCCACAAATTTTGGCAAGCTGTGGGGTTTCCCCCCACAGAGTGCACCGCTATTGAGGTGTTTCCGATGCTTATTGTTCGCCCTGCTGTCTCGCTTGCCAGTGAGACAATGAATTGTTAGTGTATGTATTTTATATTTAATTTTAACAAAACAGAAAACTTACGCAACCTGTGGATAACTCTCAATCTTTAAACCAAACACTTTTAACTACATTCACCATCTATCTGACGCTTTTTTTGGAAATAATAAAACGACTTATTTTCAAAATCAACGACCAAAAGTATTTTCAAACTCCTCGTGCGGAAAAAGAATAAATATTATATTCCGCACGACCCTGTGAATTTTCACGCCAAAAGCATTTGGCTAAAATTCCCGTTGAAAGAATAATATGCTTTCAACCCCTCCAGCCATCTGGAACCTTGGCGGTTAGGCCCACTTTATCCACCACAATATACTGGCCATCAGCTCTGTCTTCCACCTTATAATCCCCTTTCTCAAACAATTTCGGTGGTTCGGCAAGCTCACCATAAACTCCATTACTTTTATATTTATAATAAAAAATTCCAGCTATACCGGCCAGAATTACCACTCCCAAAATTAAAAAAATTGCCAACTTTTTTGAACTTTTCTTTGTTGAAACGCTTGAACTTAGGCTTGTTTGTTCCATATTTATTATTTTATTTACTTACAGCAAACCTATCAAAACCACATCTATTTGTCAACCCCGTTGCTAATTTCTTTATTAAATAGTGTGTCAATCCGTGCCGATCGGCACGGATTGACACACTATTCATTTAGCATTTTTAAAATCTCATCTTGCCTGTCAATATTCTCCGCTGTAAAAATATAAACAAACTCCCCCATATTATCGGCCTCTATTTCTTTTATCAAGCTTGCTGGCAAAGGATACTTGCCAATGTAAACACTTTTTTGGAGTTGTTGAAATTGCATTAATTCTAACTCTCTTTTTAAGAAAACTCTCCAATATCTTTTCTTTTCTGGCACATCAAAAATAACAACACGAAACTTTTTATCCCAAGGTTCTTGTAAAATTAAAAAACGATTTTCGATGTAGCTTACAAGTTCTTTTCCCTTATCAGTTAAGTAATAAATTTTTTGTTTTGGGTCTTTTTTTATCAAACCTTCTTTTTGCAAACGAGAAAGATCGGTACGGATTGCTTCTTTTTTGGGCTGTGGATAACTATCTTTCCCAAATACCGCTCTTGCTAATCCAAAACCAGAATATTGAGGGCAACCTCTAAGAAAACCTTCTCTAGCTAACTGGGTATTTTCATACAAGGCTAATAAAATATGGGTTGTTGCGTCTATGCCTTTGCTGAAAAGTTTATAAGTGACAGACCTTTTCTTTTGTTGGAAAGAATACTTCATATTTCTATTCTCTATTTATTTTTTACTTTATCACTAAACTTAAAAGTGTGTCAATCCGTGCCGATCGGCCAACTTTGACACGCTTTTAAACTCACTTCTATAAATAAAGTATACATAAAATGCCTTCCAAATGTCTTCCAAGTACCCCTTCAAATTCCCTTTCAAATGCCCCAATCGCCTTTCTATAATATAAATGCCCTTCCAATATATATGGAAAGGCATTTTTTATTATATACATTTTACTCAACCTTTTGCTCAATCTTGGGGGTTTCCATCACCACAGTAATAGAAACTTCCCTTTTCGCTTCTTGAAAAATCTTAACTCCCATTGCCACAATGAACATGGCCATTTCCTCTACTGGAATCTGATATCTTCCCATCATAGATACCGCCATATTGTCCAAATGAATATCTCCATCAAAAGCCATAATTACCCCAGCATTGGCGTTAGCGTTTTGAACATCTTGAAGACCATCCTCTGTAATTTCTATCATCTCCTCAAAAAAGCTCTTTTTGCCTTGTGCCATTTTTCTCCTCCTATTTTTTATAGAACGATACAGACGCAAAGACAATAAAAAACCCAATGACTTATTAAATACTTTACCAATAAATTTTAAAAATTACCATCGTAGTTTACAACCACACTTGGCTTTTTTATTATTTTTAAAAACAAAAAAACAACAGGGCCATCGCTTTTGACCCTGTGTTGGAAAACTGTTTTGTTCGGAATTCTTTCATAATGGCTTACTAAGCCCAAAATTCCGAGAAAATTTTTTCAAAGTTCTATCCTCCTTTCGCCACCATACGGTGGACTTTTTTTCTTTTTTCGGAGGATAAAGCATTAGTCAAAAATTCATAAACGAAGGATCGTAAAATGAACCTTAAGCAATGCCCTATCAACTATAACTATAGCAAAATTAATAAAAATTACAAGAAAAAATGGCTTGAAATATTTAAGCTGGTCGATTAGTTTCTTAAATACTCAAGCCATTTTTGGAGTGACCCCGTATCACTCAATATAAAAACCTGCTTTAAAAAAGGAGCCGCATGCAGGTAGACGCTGGATCACCTCTTTCCGGGGTATTTCCAAGAATAAATAGATGAATAAATCCGCAGCATTCCCCTCATTGTCCACTCCTTTTCTGTTTGGGTTGATAATTTTTAAACTTTTCGTTTCCAATTTCAATTTAACATTTTAATTTAAAAAAGCAAAACCCTCCGCTTAAGGCGGAGGGTAAAAACTTAAATTAAATTTTTAA
The DNA here is from genome assembly GCA_028718785.1 of Minisyncoccota bacterium. Classification (GTDB taxonomy): domain Bacteria; phylum Patescibacteriota; class Minisyncoccia; order Minisyncoccales; family CG1-02-41-26; genus STD1-80. Next base: position 76,790 of record JAQULB010000002.1, on the reverse strand, counting down.
ATTTACTTGGCAATGGATGCTTTTTCTCGTTTTTTGGGCGATATATGAGACACAACAAAAACCACTTCGTTATTTTTAAAGTCAGCTGATACTGCGTCTTTTTCTTTTATTTCCCCAATAATAATTTTTAAGGCCAAAGGATCTAAAATTAACTTTTGAATTATTCTTTTTAAAGGCCTTGCTCCCAAATCAGCGTCAAATCCTTTTTGGGCCATAGCGTCGCACAAGGCCTTGGAAAACTTTAATTTAACACTTTTAGCTTTTGCCAATCTTTTTTCCACTTTATTTAGCTCTAAATCCACAATTTGCCTTATTTCTTTGGCGCCCAAATAATTGAAAGTGATTATTTCATCAATTCGGTTTAAAAACTCGGGCTTAAACGCCTCTTTTAAGGCCTCTTGAATTTTCTTTTGAATGTTGTCTTTCTTTTGGGCCGGGCTGTCGCCTTTTTGCATTTCAAAACCAATTGGTTTCATTTGAGCAATAAAATCACTGCCCACATTTGAGGTCATTATAATTATGCAATTTCTAAACGAAACCGGCCGACCCTTGGCGTCAGTTAAACGGCCTTCTTCAAAAATTTGCAACAAAATATTAAAAACTTCTGGGTGAGCTTTTTCAATTTCATCAAGCAAAATCACGCTATAAGGCCTGCGTCTTACTTTTTCAGTTAATTGCCCGCCTTCTTCATAACCAACATATCCGGGAGGACTGCCCAAAATTTTAGACACGCTGTATTTTTCCATATACTCGCTCATATCAACAGTTATAAGCGATTTTTCTGTGCTAAATAAAAAGTCAGCTAAGGCTCGAGCGGTTTCGGTTTTTCCCACGCCTGTTGGCCCCAAAAACATAAACACTCCCATTGGCCGGCTTTCATCTCCAATACCTGACCGGCCTCGCCTAATAGCGTTTGAAACAGCCATAATTGCCTCGTCTTGGCCAATTACTCTGTTCTTTAATTCTTGCTCCATTTTTTCTAATTTACGCGCTTCTGCCTCTATTAAACGATTAACTGGAATGCCTGTCCAACGAGAAACCACCATGGCCACATCTTCTTCGGTTACTTCTTCTTTTAAAATAGAGTTGTTTTGCTGGATATTTTGCAGTTTTTTTTCTGCTTCTGTCATTCGCTTTTTTAGCTCAGGAATTTTTCCGTATTTTAATTCAGCCACTTTTTGCAAATCAGTTTCTCGGTGAGCCACCTCCACCTGAAAAGAAACTTGGTCCATTTCTTTTTTTAGCTCTTTTATTTCAGTGATAATAGCTTTTTCTCCTGCCCATTTCATTTTTATAGCTGAAACCTTTTCGTTTAAATCAGCTAAACTCCGTTCAACCGCTTTTAGTCGAGTGATATTGCCTTGTTCTTTGCTTAAAACCCGCTTTTCAATTTCCAGTTTTGTAATTTCATTTCTTAAGTCCTCAAGTTCGGTTGGCTCAGATTCAATTTCAAGACGCAAAGAAGAAGCGGCCTCGTCCATTAAATCCACGGCTTTATCGGGCAAAAACCTGTCAGATATATACCGTGAGCTTAACTCAGCGGCGGCTTTTAAAGCCGCATCTTTTATTTTAACGCCATGGTGCAGTTCGTATTTTTCTTTTATGCCTCTCAATATAGCAATGGTGTCCTCAACTGATGGCTCAACAACCAAAACTGGCTGAAACCTTCTTTCTAAGGCCGGGTCTTTTTCAATATATTTTTGATATTCTTTTAAGGTGGTGGCTCCAATGGCTCGCAGTTCTCCCCGAGCTAAAGCGGGTTTTAATAAATTGGAAGCGTCAATTGAACCCTCAGCCGCTCCAGCCCCCACTAATGTGTGCAACTCGTCTATAAATAAAATATAGTGGTCTTGAGCTCTTTCAATTTCATTAACAAAGGCCTTTAGCCGAGCTTCAAATTCGCCCCTAAATTTTGTGCCTGCCACTAAAGAGCCCAGATCCAAAGCAATAATCTCTTTGCCTTTTAAGCTTTCGGGCACATCTAAAGAAACAATTTTTTTAGCTAGGCCTTCAACAACCGCGGTTTTGCCAACTCCAGCCTCTCCAACTAAAACAGGATTATTTTTTGTTCTACGGCTCAACACCTGCATTACCCGCCTTATTTCTGACTCTCTACCAATAACTGGGTCTAATTTTCCTTCAATGGCTAAAGCGGTTAAATTGCGAGAATATTTTTTAATAACTTCAAATTTGCTTTCTGGGTTGGGGTCGCTTATTCTTTCACCACCCCTAATTTCCGCTAATTTTTTTAAAACAATTTCCCTTTCCAACGGAGCCGATATTAGCTGAGAAGTAAAATGAGCGGTTTGTAATACTTCAAAAGCTCTGGTTTGATTGGAAAGAATACTTAAAAACATATGCTCAATGGATATAAACTCATCCCCCATTGCCATTGCTTCTTCTTTTGATTTTTCCAACACCATAGCCAAGTCCTGCGTTAAGTAAAACTGGCCCATTACGGTTGGCCCCCCAGGCGCCACTGGCTTTAACTGGTTTAAAGCGGTTTCAACTTTATGTTTTAAATCATCAATGTCAAGCTGCAAGCTTCGCAACAAACTAACAACCACGCTTTCTTCTTGAATCAACAAAGCAAGCAAAAGATGCAAGGCGTCAACCTGCTGTTGATTCCGCTCCCGAGCGAATGATTGAGCTTTCATCATTGCCTCTTGGGCCTTATATGTAAATTCTCCCCCTTGTATAAATGGCATGTTAGTTATCGTTAATGAGTGAAACGAATTTACGAGAACTTACACCCCGTTAAACGCGACCTCAAGGAGCTGTTTAACTGGGGTAACTTCGTAAAATAATTTTTAATTTTTAAATAATTTTTAATGACTTAATTTCTAATTTAAAAATTATTTTTCTAATCCGTGTCTTAATAAACATAACTCATAAGCTCCATCTACTACAACCCCCGAAAGAGTAGCGTCTACACATTCCTGCCTAATCTGTGTCGGCCTCCAAGAATACCAATAAAACGCTCCTGCTATTATCACTAAACCCGCTAAAATCACAATTAAAATTGTTTTCATATGATTTCTCTCTTATTGTCAAACAATACCACAAAATAATGAGAAAATAAACCGTGTCAAAAGTTAGCCGACCTGCGCTACGCCGAAGGCTCCAGCAAGGCGAGTCGGCACAGATTTGTACACTTTTCTTATTTCCTTAATCTATTCGCTGGATTTTTCACCTAAAGTTACGGTAATTTCCATTTCTTTTGCGCCTCGCAAAACTTTTAAAACAATTTTATCTCCCGGGATATGCTGGTTTTGAACAATATTAGCCAATGGAATTTTTGAGGTAATTTTAACCCCATCCACCTCTAAAATAATATCGTTTTCTTTTAAGCCAGCTTTTTGAGCAGAAGAGCCCGGCTCAATGGCTGGCTCATTGGCAGTGTCGCCTTTTGAAACTAAAGCGCCATAATCAACTGATAATTTTTCTGTTTCTTGAATGTCGGAGTTAATTAAAACATATCTAATACCCAAAAACGGATAAGATATTTTGCCTTGCTCCCTTAACTGGCGAATATCTCTTCTGGCTTTATTAACTGGAATGGCAAAGCCAATGCTTTGAGCGCCTTCAGCCACTGCCACATTAACTCCAATAACCTCGCCTTTTAAATTTAACAAAGGCCCTCCAGAATTTCCTTTGTTAATAGCCGCGTCAGTTTGCAATATATCTTGTAAATCCTCAGATACTCCCCCGCCCTCAGCTGTAATGCTTCTTGATAGCCCAGAAATCACCCCCACAGAAACCGAATTGCTAAATTCTCCCAAAGCGTTTCCAATGGCAATGGCAGTTTGGCCCACTATTGCCAAATCAGAGTTGCCAAAACTAACAGCTGGAAAAACCTCAGGGCTTGAAGTGGCTTTTTGCGTTATTTTCATAATCGCTAAATCCTGCAAGGGGTCTTTAGCTAAAACCTTAGCTGGATATTTTTTTCCTTCTGATGTAATCACCTCATAGAAAGCGTCTTGATCTGAAACAACATGCTTGTTGGTTATTATTGTGCCATCAGAAGAAACAATAAACCCGCTTCCACTGCCAATCACTTGTCTTTGCGTGCCTTTTTGACGGGTTTTGGGAACTTGGATTTGAATTTGCCCGCCAAAAAAATCAGAAAAGGGCTGTGTTTCCACATACTGCTCATAAACTGGCATATCTTTACTAATAATTACGCTCACAACTGAAGGAGAAGCGTTTTTTACCACATTTATAATTGCTTCTTCTTGAGATGTTTGGGGCTTGTATTCTTCAAGGGGAATAGGGGGAAGTATTGGAGCTTGATTAAATCCTTTATTTAAAACAAATTCTTTAACCTGGCCAAAAAGTCCGCTTAATTCTCCTTTGGCCTGTTTGGCAAAAAAATCCCCGCCCCAAAAACCAAGAGCAAAAACCAAAAAAATAGCTAAAACCAAAAAAACAAAACTGATTTTTGTTTTAGCTATGCCTTTTATTTTTATTTTTGGAAAACTTATTTTTAAACCCTTTAATGTTGCAAGAAAACTTTTGATTTTATTTTGAATTTTTTTAGATGAAATCTCTATATACATATCTTAGAAATCGTTTATTTAATTGGGTATTTCCCCATATATACTATTACGAAAAAAGCGAAAAAAAGTTTCACTTTAGGTAAGATATGGAATAAATATAAAAAGACCAATAATTAAAGCGCCAATAGAAGCCAACAAAACAGCGCCCGCTGACAAGTCCTTTATATCTTTTATTTTAGGATTATGATCAAACTGCGCGGTATCCAGTGCTCTTTCAATTTGAGAATTTAAAAGCTCCAAGCCCAAAACAAACATAACCGCTAAAACCAAAATAGCTCTTTCAATGGAATGCAAGGGCAAAGAAAACATTAAAAGAAAAACCACTAAAGCCAGTATAGCTTGAATTTTAAAGCTTTGTTCTTCAAAAAAAGCCACTTTTAAACCATGAAAAGAATTTTTAAAGCTATTGACCTGTTTGCGAGCGTTAATAATACTTTTTATATGCATATTTTTTAAATTTTTATTTTCACCTTTAAGCTCAAAGCTCTTTTTGAGAGTTTATGCTTTTTAATATACCACAAAAAATCGTTTTTTGCCACTATCAAAACCTTAAAATGGCAAATGGAATTTTAGAAAATATATCAATTACCCAGACAATGAAAGAAAGTAAAATTCCAACCAGCCAACCCAATATAATTCCCAAGGGGTTGTAAACTAAAGCGCCGATTAAAAATATAATTCCCAAAACCATCACCACGGATAATAACGGCACAATTAAGATATTAACAAGCAAACCAACCAAAGAAACAGCGTTAAAAGTGTAAATTAAAAGCGGTAAGGTGAATATCTGAGCAGATATGGTGGCTGAAATTATTTCTGTAAGTTCTTTATTGCTTCTAAAGATTTTCAACTTAGAAAGCTTACTTTTTATAACCCCGCTTAATTGAATAAGCCCCAGAGTGGCTAAAACCGAAAGCTGAAAGCTTAAACTATACCTTAACAATGTTGGATCTATTGCCAACATTACAGCCACTGCTAAAACCAAAGCCCGAAAACTGGCATTTTGCCGGCCCAAAAGAGAGCAAACAATTAAAATTGAACCCATGATTCCAGCTCTCACAGCTGACACCTGAAAACCAATTAAAGCAATAAAAAGCCAAATTAAAATTAAAGAAAAAAACAAGGCCTGCCTTCGATAAAGCCCCAAAGCCACCCCCAAAACAACTAAAATTTGAGACAGCATAACAATATTCATTCCCGAAACCGCCACTATGTGGCTTGTGCCAGTGTTTGATAGTTTTTGCTTCCACTCGCCACTAAAACTGGCTTTATCTCCAAGCAATATGCCAGCCAAAATAGCTGATTGGGGATTTGGCAAATTAGTGTTAATAACTTCCCTAAATTTTTCTTTAACAGAACTGCAAGGAGTTAAACTCCTTGCAGAGCTTTGGAAGGAGTTTAACTTCTTTGGGGGTGAGTTTAAAAAAATAAACGAACAAATAAAAATACTGCCAATAAAACAAAGGCAGGAAATAAAAAAGATTTTGGACTGAGGCATTTTTATCTAAGATAAATTGCGTCAAATAACGGGGCAACACACTCTTTTATTTGATACATCTCTTCCTCATCAAAGGTTTGTTTTTCTTCAAATGCTGGGTCTAAAGTTTTTTCAGGTCTAAATTTTTGTAAGAAATATTTTTTGGCTGGCCTTATCCAGTGGGCTATTTTAACAATATCCTCTTTAGTGTGCACTCCTGGCACCACTGTGGTTCTAAACTCGTGGTCAATGTTGCTATTTTTTAAAATATTGATTGATTGTTCAATTTTATCCACTAAATAATTTCCTGTTGTTCCCTCAAAACCAACCGCCTGGGTGTATTTTTCTTTTGGAGCTTTTATGTCCATGGCCACATAATCCACTAGCTTTAATTTAAAAAGCTTTTCTAACATCTCGGGCGATGAACCATTTGTGTCTAATTTTATTTTATACCCGGCATTTTTTATTTTTGAACAAAAAAGCGGCAGCTCTTGATGGATAGTTGGCTCGCCTCCGCAAACAACCACGCCATCTATAAGCCCTTTTTTTGTTTTTAAAAAATCAAAAAATTCATTTTCTTTAATTTCTGGCTGATGTGATATAAGTTTTGGCAAAACCAATTCTGATGAATAACACCAAGGACAGCGAAAATTACATCCGCTTAAAAAAACTGTGCAAGCTAAAATATTGGGATAATCAATCAATGTTAACTTCTGTAACCCCCCTATTTTCATAAATTTTTTCTACAACTTGAGGCACTTGAAAAGTTTTTCGCTCTTTAAACTCTTGGGCTTTTCCTTTATGCCATTGCATTACTGGTCTAATATACCCAACTATTCTTGAATAAACCTCGCAGGGCTGTTCAATGGTGCACTTTGGGCAAGTCCAGTGTTCTCCGGATATATATCCGTGCGATGGACAAATAGAAAATGTTGGGGTTAAAGTAATATAAGGCAGATGAAATGTCTCAAACACTTTTTTTATCAAGGCCTTCATATTGGAAATATCAGTTATTTGCTCGCCCAAAAACAAATGCTGAACAGTCCCTCCCGTATATTTACATTGCAGTTCGTCTTGAAGCTCTAATGTGTGAAAAATATCATCAGTGTAATTAACTGGCAGTTGAGAGCTATTGGTATAATATGGAGCCTCTTTTGTGCCTGCTTGTATAATGCCCGGACATTTTTCTTGATCTTTTAAAGCTAACTTGTGGCTTGTTCCTTCAGCGGGCGTGGCCTCTAAATTATATAAGTTGTCGGTTTCTTTTTGATAACCAATAATTCTATTTCTCATAAAGTCCAGCACCTCCAAAGCCAAGGCCTGCCCGTTTTTTGAGCCAATATCCTCACCCATAAAATTGAGCAAACATTCGTTAAGTCCCAGTAAACCAATGGTTGAAAAATGATTGCCAAAATATTTACCTCGCATTTTTTCAATGCCCGATAAATAAACTTTTGAATATGGGTAAAGCCCTTTTTTTATCAAATCCTCAAGGGCTTTTCTTTTTATTTCCAAAGAATCTCGCGCCACATCCATTATATTGGCTAATTTTTCAAAAAATTCTTTTTTAGTTTTAGTTGAATAACCAAGCCGAGGAAGGTTGATTGTAACCACGCCACAACTGCCGGTTAGAGGGTTTGCGCCAAAATAGCCCCCGCCTCTTTTGTAAAGCTCTTTATTGTCAAGCCGAAGCCGACAGCACATACTTCTAACATCCTCTGGTTTCATCTCTGATTGAATAAAATTTGTAAAATAACAAATGCCGTATTTAGCGGTTGCTTGCCACATTAAATCCAATTTTGAATCGTCCCAGGGAAAATCTTTGGTTATATTTATTGTGGGAATGGGAAAAGTAAACGGCCGTCCGTTTTTATCGCCCTGCATCATTACTTCAAAAAAGGCGTTGTTAAACATATTCATCTCTTCTTGAAATTCAGCGTAGGTTTCTTTTTGGGGCTTGCCTCCAATAATAATTGGCTGTTTGGCAAAAGAAAGAGATGGATGAACATCTAAAGTAACATTACTGAAAGGAGTTTGGAACCCAACCCTTGTGGGCACAGCGCAGTTAAATAAAAACTCCTGCATTGCTTGTTTTACCTGAGCATAATCTAAACTATCATACCTAATAAAGGGCGCTAACAAAGTATCAATGCTTGATAAGGCCTGCGCCCCAGCTGAATTACCGCTCCAACAGGCCTTTCCGTTCCTTCTAACATACAAAGTATGGTTTGGCACCTCTAAACAATAAACTTTGTCCTGATAAAAAACTTTTTGCACACTCTCTGGCTGAAATCTAAAATGCTTTGCCATTGAAACGCCCACATCAAACCAAGCAAACTCTCCCTTTGTTCTTTTATATATGTTGGCGCTCCAGCCCAATTTCAAAACTATTTCCTGAAAATCATCAGCTAATTTTTGACTTTTAGTAGAATACTCCACCAAGCCATTACTAATATGACCATCCCCTTTCATCATCCAATCAAACAAAACTTTCAATTGTTCCTTTGGCAGCTTCTTAATATCGCTTGGAATAAATTTATTGCCTGCTTTGCCAAATTGCTCTAAATAAGAAAAAAGTTGCTTGTCAGTAATTTCAAAAGTAATTTTATTGTCTGTTATTTTTTTTCGGTAATTAAAGGGTAGTTTTTGCAAAATTGCTTCAAAATCCTGACTAACCAGACCTTGATTTTGAGAAACCCGCACACAATATTCGTGATATGATTTTCCTTCTTCTCTTTTTCTTATTCTTTTATAGATATTGCCTTCGGCCAAGAAAAAACCAAAAAAGGCTACCCAATCGTTTATTAAAATCTTTTTAGGAGCTATTTTAATTGTTTCGTATATTTTGCCAAAATTTCGATATTGTTTAATTTCAATGCTTGGCAACTCAAAAAATTCTTTTTCTTCCCCCATCCAAACTGATTGCTTGGGAACAAAATGCTGATTTGGATTAAAATCCTTTGCTTTAATAAATTTACGATAATAAAGGGGTTCAATAGCAAAAACTTGTTTTTTCACTTGATTTAAAACCCCAATTGAACTATTTTCTGCTCCAACTTCTTTTTCTTGCTCTTGAAATTGAGATAATTGCTTAAACGAACATCCTGGACAATATTGGTCAACTACCATATTGTGGTTGGGAGTAACCATTAGGTCTAATTTTTTTGTTTTAAAATTATAAAGTTCGCCATTATAATCAAATTCAAAAAATTTTAAGGGTTCTTGCAATTCAATTTCGTTGGTTTGATTATTTAGCGTAAAAATCTTATCACTTTTTGCCACATCAAAAAAATATTTCCACCCAGAATCCGTTAACACTTGTGTATCTTTTGAAAAACATTCACCTTGCATTGTATAGAAAAAATTCACCACCTGCCCCAATGCCACTCTAAAATGTTTGGCTGGAGATGTTTCCACTTTCCCAGCCACTCCCCCAAACCCTCTTATCAATAAATCATATAAATCCCAGCCATTGCAATATGTTGCCAAACAATCCAAATCATGAATGTGCATATCCCCAGAATTATAGGCCTCTCTTATATATTTTGGATAAACTTTATTAAGCCAATATCTTTTTGTTAAAACAGAAACTGCGTAATGATTTAGCCCCTGCAAAGAATAAGCCATGTTGGCATTTTCTTTTACCTGCCAATCCATTTCACCGATATATTTTTCAAAAATTTCCACTGCTTCATCTGAAATAACTTCTGTTTCTCTCAATACTCTTCTTTGTTCTCTGTAAAGAATAAAGGCCTTGGCCGCTTCAACCAATTCCTCTAACATTAAAACCTCTTCAATAATATCTTGGATTTGCTCAACTTCAGGAATTTGATCTTCTTTGAACCTTCTTTGCAAAAAATCCACAACTTTGTTGGAAACCTTTTCTGCTGTTTCTTGACTTTCCTGCCCACTGGCTGACAATGCTTTAGCAATTGCTTTGGTAATTTTATCTTGCTCAAAATCAGCTAAATTTCCATCTCTTTTGCGAATTTTTTCAATTGGTTTGGCAAGTTGGGTCATATTTTTTAATTCTTTTTGAACTTTTTCGGCTTTTTTAGGGGCAAAAAACCTGTTAGAAGTTTCTTAAATTTAACAAATAATTTTTAGAAAACCTCTAACAGGTCTTTTGGATTACTTAATTATATGCCTTCAAAAAAAATAGGCAACCTGTGGATAACCCTTCAACTCGCTTCGCTCGCTCAGGGCTTCATCGTGAGCTCAGCCGAACGGCAGGCTCTAAAAAAACTATCCTTTTGATGTGGCAATTAATGTAATTTTAAGCTCTCCGCTTTCTATATGCGTATCCTCTGAAACGCCAAAAATAATTTTTGCTTGGGGCAAAGCGTTCTTTTTTATAAAAGTGGCCGCTAAATTAACCTCAGTAATTGACAAGTCATCTCCCCCCGCAATATTTAACAATATCCCTTGAGCATTTTTTAAAGAAAAATCCAACAAAGGCGACTGCAAAGCAGAGCTGGCCGCTGATAGCGCTCTTTTTTCGCCCTTGGCCCTACCAATGCCTAAAAACGCTCTCCCAGAACCCACAAGTATGCTTCTTAAGTCAGCAAAATCAACATTGATAATGCCTGGCAGAGAAACTAAATCCGATATTCCCTTAACAGCTTCTCTTAAAATGCTATCGCAAACCCAAAAAGCGTTTTCAACAGTTGATGATGGCCCCACCATTTTTAAAAGCCGGTCGTTTTGAATTACCAAAAAACTATCAACTTTATTTTCTAATCTTTTTAACCCCCAATTAGCGATATTTTTCCTTTGCGTTCCCTCAAAAGCAAATGGAAAAGTAACAACAGCAATTGCTAATGCTCCAACTTGTTTGACAATTTCCCCAATAACTGAAATAGCGCCGCTTCCAGTACCCCCGCCCAACCCGCAAGTTAAAAAAACAAGCTCCGCTCCTTCAATGGCCTGTTTTAACTCGCTATAACTTTCTCTAGCGGCTTTTTCACCTGCTGATACATCCATTCCAGATCCAAATCCCCCAGTAGTTTTTTTGCCAATTAAAATTTTTTTAGCCACAGGGCAAATTTTAAGCGACTGGTCATCGGTGTTCACAGCAATCAATTCAACCCCAACAATTTTTTCTTTATGCATACGAGAAACAGCGTTCACTCCAGAACCGCCAATTCCCACCACCTTAATTTTAGGTATATTATTCATAATCTTCAGGGTAAAAAGGCCTTGAAAACTCTCTTTGCTTTTCTGCCAATTCCATAAGAAGAATGTTTTCCTTCATCATTTTCCATATCGTCAAACCCTAACATTAAAATTCCACAACATGTGGCAAAACAAGAATTTTCTACTCCCTTTACCCCTCTTATTTCTCCAATTCTACAGGGCAATTTTGTTTTTTGCTTGGCAAATTCCACAATTCCTGGCAATAAAGAACCTCCGCCCACTAAAACAATTCCCGCTGGAGGCAGATTTTGCCCAACAATTTTTTTAAGAGCTTTTTGAGCTTCAAAAAATATCTCATTGGCTCTGGACTCAACCACGCTTTTTAAAAACGCTTTCGAAAATTCTATGTCTCCATCAATTATTTTTATTTTATCCCCAGATGATTTCTTAATAGCGGTTTTTAAAGTGCCGAACTCTTTCTTAATATTTTCGGCTGTTTGAATTTCTGTTCTCAAGCCAATAGCTAAATCGTTAGTTATATGCGAAGACCCCAAGGGAAAAACAGCAAAATCCACAACTTCTCCTTTGTTAAAAACTATCAAAGATGAAACAGAAAACCCAATATCCAAAACCGCCACCCCGAGTTCTTTTTGTTCTTGACTTAAAACCGCGCTTGAAACCGCCATTGGGGTAATAAAAGAGTCCAGATAATTTAATCCAGACAGACTAATGGCTTTTTCTAAATTACGAATAACCGGAGAAAAAATACAAGCCAACAAAACCTTTACCTCCAAACGAATTCCCCTTAATCCCAAAACCGCAGATTCTTTTATTCCCCCCTCACCATCAACTATAAACTCTTTGGGAAAAACTTCTAAAATTTCATTGTTTTTTGATTGTAAATTAACAGCTTCTGCCTCTTTTTTTACCCTTTGGATTTCGTCTTTGGAAATAAGCTGGTCAGCTCTGGCCACAGAAACAAGGCCCTGAGACGGAACAGAAAATAAATGCGTGCCTCCAATATTAGTAAAAACCTCTCTAATTTTAACCCCAGACGAATTAGCAAGTTCTTCTTTTATTTGCGCTATACCCAATGAAACCTGTTCTGGGTTTACAACTTCACCATTTCTAACACCCAAGCAAGATTTTTCAGCCACAGCTAAAATTTCTATCTCGTCAGTTTCCTGATTTTTTTCACCAACTACTCCCTTAATGCTTCCAGAGCCAATGTCTAACGCTGTTAAAATTAAATTTCTCATATTGTGAAAATAAAAACTACTTTTTTAAATATTTTTCCTCTTTTTGACGCATTTTTTTTGCGTCTTTTTCTGATTTTTCGTGATCATAGCCAAGCAGGTGTAAAACTGAATGGCTAATTGCCCAGTTTAGCGCCTTTTGAAAACTTTGGCCATCTTTTTGAGCATTCTCTTGTATTTTTTCTAAACAAATAAATATCTCACCAATTCTTTCCTGGCCTCCTTTTATTTCAAGCCCAGAAAAACTTAAAACATCAGTTGAAGAATCTTTTTTCCTAAATTTTTTATTTAATTCTTTTATTTTAGCACAACCAATAAAAACAATGGAGATGTCCCAGTTATTCGCTTTTTCTCCAGCCAAAACTTTTTGGACAATATCCACAACCAAATCATTTCTGACTTTCTGTTTAGTCAAATTTATAATCTCAATCATTTAATTATTTTAGCAAACCTTTATTTTTTAGCAAACTGGGGAAAATGCATTCTGCTAATTCCCTTGATTGGCAAAATTAGATAAGGAAAAACAAAACAAAACCGCCCTAAAATCAGGGCGGTTTTGTTTTTTAAATATTATTTAGATTTGCTATATCTGGTGAATGTTTTAGTTGGAGCGCCGGTTAATTTTCTTTGCTTGGCAAACTCCTGCTTTTTTTCTAATCTTCGCAAGGCCGAACGTTTTAATAATGGTCTTGATTTTGATTTTTTATGAAACTGCCTTTTTCGCACTTCAAGCAAAGTTCCGCTCTTTCTGAGCTTTTGAGTAAAACGCCTCACCAAACTTTGAGTTGTTTCTTTTCCTTGTTTTTGAGCTATAATTGGCATATTAGAAATTCTTTAATGAATGAAGTGGCGTTTAGCCACGAATGAATTTAGAAGTTCTTATACCCCGTTAAATTGTTTCGCTTTCTGCGAAACACCGCCTAAGGGCGGATTCAACTGGGGTGGCTCCGAGTGTTAAACGACCTCAGGGAGCTGTTTAACTGGGGTTTCCTGCTAAAAGATGCATATGCAAATGATCAACCATTTGCCCGCCCTCTCTTCCAATATTAAAAAGTAATTTATATCCTGTGATGTTATCTCTCTTTATAATATTTTTAGCCGCTAAAATCAAGTCCCCAACAATGTTTTCTGAATTTTCAGAGTTTATTGACTCAATATGAATTTTTGGAACTACTAAAATGTGGACAGCTGCTTTGGGGTGAATATCTTTAAACGCCAAAACATTTTCATTTTCATACACAATATCCGCTGGCAGTTCCTTATTAACTATTTTGCAAAAAATACAATCCATAAAAATAAATCCTAATATCTAAATCCTAAATCCTAAACAAATCCAAAATTCAAATGTTTTAAATTCAAAACAACAAGAGCTCATTTTGAATTTTGTATTTTGATAATTTGATATTGTTTAGAGTTTAGATATTAGAATTTAGAATTTTTTATATTTTGTTTTTTAATTCTTTAATCACCTTATCAATATCCACAACTTTTTGACGGCCATTTTTCATTTCTCTAATAATAACTTGGTTGCTTAAGGCCTCTTTTTGACCAATAATCAAGCTATACTTTGCTTTCATTGCGTCAGCCGCTCCCAATTGGGCTGACAATGACTCTTTGTGCAAACCCTCTCCAGCTTTAATGTTGGCTTGCCTTAACTGCTCAAAAAGCTTTAAGGCCTTTTTTTTAGCCAATTCTCCAACCTGAGTCAAGTAAACCTCGCAAGTTTGTTTTTCTTTTTCTGCTTGCTTATTTTTAGCTTTTATTAAATTGATAACTCTTTCCACTCCCATTGCCCCTCCACAAGCCGGAGTGTCCTTTCCACCCAAAAGCTTTACCAAACCATCGTACCTTCCCCCGCCCGCCAAAGAGCCCTGAACCTTGCCTTCTTCAGTGTCTTCAATTATTTCAAAAACAGTTCTGGTATAATAATCCAGCCCTCTCACCAAATAAGGATTTATGCTATAAGGTATCTCAAGCTCTTCTAAAAATTCCAACAAACTTTTAAAATGATCGCTACAATCCTTGCATAAATAATCTAATACTTGGGGAGCGTTCTTTTTTACAACACAACATTTTTCTTCTTTGCAATCTAAAACTCTTAAAGGATTCCTCTTTAATCTATTGCGACAATCAGCGCATAAAGAAGAAACTTTTGAACGAAAATAATTTGTTAAGGCCTTTTTAAAAGCTCCTCGGCACTGGCCATCTCCAATACAGCTCACTTCAACTATTAGCTTTTTAAAACCCAAAGATTTTAATAAGTTATAAAATATTAAAATGGTGATAGTGTCAATAATTGGATGAGGGGTTCCCAAGCTTTCAAAACCAAGCTGATTAAATTGCCTGTATCTACCAGCCTGTGGTCTTTCATGCCTAAAGCAAGGCCCCAAATACCAAAGCCGGACTGGCTTTGGCAAGTTCTGCATTCCAGCTTGACTATAAGCCCTAACCACCCCGGGAGTTATCTCTGGTCTTAAAGTTAAAAGATCCCCCCCTTTAGTTTTTAAAGAATACATCTCTTTTTCTACAATGTCAGTGGAACCTCCTGTGCCTTTTTCAAAAATTTCCGAAAATTCCAAAATTGGAGTTTCAATTTTTTCAAACCCGTAAAAATCCGCCATTTTTTTGGCTAACTGTTCTATTTTGGCAACTTGTTCCAAATCTTTTTGAAACAAATCGTGCATTCCTGTTGGTGTTTGATATTTTAACATAAATTAAAAAGTAAAAATTTAGGTGTCGCTTTGTGGCAATTATACTTTTAGTAGCTTAAAGCTGGGAAAAGAGTTACATCCAATGGCGGCCAGGCCCTAAAAACAACTCTGCCCACAATGTCTTCTTTTTTTAAAACTCCCCAGCTTCGAGAATCAAAGGAATGAGCTCTATTGTCTCCCATTACATAATATTCGTCTCTTCCCAATTTTAATGAGTTATTTTCTAAAATCATTTCCGATAAAGGGGTTGTGATATATGGTTCATCAAGCGTTTTTTTATCTCCCAGGGGTGAAGTAATGGTAATCCTGCCCGCCTCAATATCCACTTTTTCTCCTGGCAAACCAATGATTCTTTTTATAAACCTCTGAGTTTTGTCTAATGGGTATTTAAAAACCAAAACCTCTCCCCTTTGGGGCTCTGTAAATCTGTAGCTTATTTCATCAACTATTAAATAATCCCCCCCATGGAAACTTGGCTCCATTGACGCTCCTTTTACAATAAAGGGCTGAAATACAAAAAAACGAATTGGCAACACAATGGCCAAAGCCACAATAACCACCTGTAAAACCTCCCAAATAAAAGAAAAACCTGCTTTTATGCTCATAAATTTAATATTTTTAAAAGTAATTTAAATATATTTTAGCAGATATTTTAAATAACAACAAGAAAATGCTATAATTATAAAATCTTAAAACTTATAACTTGAAACTTGAAACTTTTTTATATGTTTCATGTTTCATGTTTCATGTTTCATGAAAATTATTGTTGGTTTGGGCAATCCTGGTTTAAAATTTCGCAAAACCCGTCATAACATAGGGTTTAGGTTTTTGGATTTTTTGCAAAAAGAAAACAATTTCCCAAAATTTAAGTTAGACAAAAAATCCAAAGCGGAAATTTCAAAAGGAGTTATTAGTAGCCAAAAAGTTTTACTTGCCAAACCCCAGATATTTATGAATAACTCTGGTTTTTCTGTTGAAGCCCTATGTTCTACGTTCTACGTTCCATGTTCTACGCTTATTGTAGTTCATGATGATTTTGACTTGCCATTTGGAGAAATAAAAATAGCAGAAAACTCAAGCAGTGGTGGTCATCGCGGAGTTCAGTCAATTATTGATAACCTAAAAACCCAAAATTTTAAAAGGATCCGTATCGGCATCCGCCCCAGCAGTAGAGCAGGGCTCACTACAGGACTTCGCCCAGCTAACGGCAACCCGGTTGCCGCAAACCTAAAAGCTGAAGATTTTGTTTTAAAAAAATTTTCTAAAGCCGAAGAAAAAAACATGGCTGACTTGTTAGAAAAAGCCAGCCACAACATTATGTCGCTTCTTTAAAATGCAAAACCAGGGCCACGCTCCTTTTGTGCCCTGGTTTTATTTCTCACCTTTCTTTACGATCGCTAACGGTTAGAATAACCGTTAGCGAGGTTGCAGTAATCTCTTTCTCTGGGTTGTTTCTGTACCAACGACGCACCTCATTATCAGCCAATTCTCGAACATCAAAGTAAGGCTTCCTTTTTTCAAACGAAGCCATTATTTGATCTGGGTAATCCCCCTGGCTCCAAACTACCGACGGCAAACTCTCCTTTGGATTTGAAACTTTTATTACATTTCGTAAAAAGAGAGCGGCAACAAGCAACCCTATTATCACAACCACAAGAAATATTTCTCCTTTTTTCATTATTGTCCTCCTTTTTAAACAGTAAAATATTGCAAACTCTCACTAATTGCCATACTATAACCATAATATGGATTTAGCAAGTAAAAAAGCGCTCCAAAGCGCTTTAATTGTTAGTATCACCCCCTACTTTCTTGAAAAAGAAATTCTTTGGTTTACAGAAAATTTAAGCCATATTAAAAAATCTCAAAAAACCCAGGCCTTTTGGCAAGACAATACTTTATTTTTAGAAGCAAATCAAAAAATAAACATTTCTGAAGTTTTAAAAAAAATTGATGAAATGGGCTATGAAAAAGTTTTCAAAATAACCGAGCCAGGCGAATTTTCTCAAATTGGAGGAGTTGTGGAAATTTTCCCCATTAACTCCTTTTTTGCTTTTCGTTTAGATTTTTTAGGCAACACCATTGAAACAATCGAAAAACTGCCAATTGAAATAACCAACGAAGAAACCGCCAAAAATGTTTTAAAAAAGAAATTAAAATCCCAAAAAATCTTTAGCGATTTAAAAGGCCTAAAAACCGGGGATTATTTAGTACACCTTGACCACGGCATCTCCCGATTCTTAGAAATACAAACGGTTCAAGAAAGCGAAGTGGCAGAAACCTTTTCAGGGGCATCCGCAGGCGAGCGGGCAGGGTTCGAACATAGTGAGAGAGCGAGCCGAGGACAGGAGCGAGTGAGCGCGCTGGGCGAACAAGCGTACCCTGAAAAGGTTTCCGCCACTTCGCCAGCCAAAGAATACTATGTTTTAGAATACGCCCAAGGAGACAAACTTTTTGTGCCTGTTGGGCTTGAGAGAAAGCTAACGCGATATCTTGGTTTTGTTGAGCCAAAATTATCCCGGCTTGGAGGTATATTTTGGCAAAAAACAAAATATAAAATAAAAGAAGACGCTGAAAAATTTGCCAAAGAACTTTTGGAAATGTTTGCTTTAAAGGAACTTGCCACTAGACCCGCATACAGCAAAACAGAAATTTACGAAAAATTAGAGGCCACTTTTCCTTATACTTTAACCCCAGACCAATCCCAGTGTTTAAACGAAATTGAAAACGATTTTAGCAAACAAAAACCCATTGACCGCATAATTTGCGGGGATGTTGGTTTTGGCAAAACCGAAGTGGCTTTAAGGGCAGCCACATTGGCTGCTGAAAACAGCAAGCAAGCAGTAATTATGTGCCCCACCACCATTTTGGCCACCCAACATTTTAATACTTTTCAGAAACGGCTAACTGGCTTGCCCGTAAAAGTAGCTTTACTTTCACGGCTTCAAAACAAAAACGAAAAACCCAAAATTCTACAGGGCTTAAAAGATGGCAACGTGGATATTTTGATTGCCACCCATAGCGTTTTAGCTAAAAATATTGAATTTAAAAACTTGGGACTTTTAATCATTGATGATGAGCAAAGGTTTGGTGTTAAACAAAAAGAAAAATTAAGAACAACAAATCCCTCAATTGACATTCTTTATCTTTCGGCCACGCCAATCCCCCGCACTCTTTACTTGGCTTTGTCGTCTTTAAAAGAAATCAGCTTTATTCAAACTCCTCCCCAAGGCCGTAAACCAGTAAAGACATTTATTTTACCATTTAAAAAAGATGTTATAAAAAACGCTATTGAAAATGAACTAAAACGAGGCGGACAAATTTATTTCTTGCACAACAGAGTGGAAACAATCAATGCCTTTAAGCTTTTGTTAGAGGAACTTCTTAACAAAAAACCATCTTCCAAAAGTGTGTCAATCTGTGCCGATCGGCCAACTTTGATACGCTTTGAGTTAGAAAAATCAAAAGTTAAAATTGGCGTTTTGCACGCCAAACTGCCAGACAAAGAAATTGTAAAGGCCTTAAGCGATTTTCAAACCGGAAAAACTAACTTGCTTTTAGCCACCACTATTATTGAAAACGGATTAGATATTTCCAATGCCAACACTTTAATTGTGGACAACGCCACCCGCTTGGGCTTGGCCCAGGCCTATCAGTTGCGAGGCCGGATTGGCCGAAGCAATACCCAAGCCAACGCCTACTTTTTATATCCCAAAAATACTTTAAAGGGTTTGGCCAAACAGCGACTTACTGCCTTAAAACAAGCTGAAGAGTTGGGTAGTGGATACAAAATTGCGCAAGCGGACTTGGAAATTCGAGGAGCAGGCAATATTTTGGGCCGTGAGCAATCTGGCTCGGTTAACCGCATTGGCCTAAATCTATACTGCCAAATGTTATCTGAGGCCGTAGAAAAATTAAAGAAAAACGACTATTAGTAATACTAATAGTCGAAATTATAAGGTTATGAATACTTTTCATTTTCCCTTTTTAAAACTTGAACCATCTGATCCAAAGACGTCTCTGCCCCAGAAAAGATAAGGCCTTTCTTGCCACACCAAATGCAAAACATCTCGTCTGATTTTTCGAAATCTTCGGGCTTTCCCAAGATCTCAACCAAATGTTCCTCTGTATCTTTACATCTAAAGCGATAAATATTTTTTTCTGCCAACTTAATCGCCTCCTTCAAAATTAGCGGAGGTCGGACCTCTGCAACTATTCAACAACACACCCAAAACTCAATACGCATTATATTACACTTTTTATCAAATTTTACAAGATTTGGCTAAAAAGATTTTAGCTGATACAATAACCAATGGACAGGTTTTTACAAAATTTTCCAATTCAAAAAATAACTCCAAGCGACTCGCTTTTCCCAGAAACTCTAAAAAATATTGCTGAAGCTCCACAAGAGTTGTTTTTTAGGGGTAATTTCAAACCCAATGAAAAATTTTTTGCTATTGTGGGAACAAGATTGCCTAGTAATTATGGAAAAGAAATCGCTTTTTCTATTGCTAAAGATTTGTCTCAAGCGGGCTTTTGCATTGTTTCTGGTATGGCATTGGGCATTGACACTTGGAGTCACAAAGGCGCTTTAAAAAACTACAGCGTCCAAATTAGCGGACGTCGGACTTCCGCTAATTTTTGCTCAACAATGGCAGTTTTTGGGACAGGGCTTAGCGAAAATGTTATTTACCCTCAAGAAAACTTAAAATTAGCTAAAGAAATTTTAGAAAAAAACGGATGTTTAATTTCAGAATATTCTCCAGAAACTAGGGGCGCAAACTTTACATTTCCCAAAAGAAACCGCATAATAGCAGGGTTGTCAGCTGGGGTTTTGGTGGTTGAAGCAAAAATAAAATCAGGGGCACTAATAACCGCTAAATACGCAAAAAAATACAAAAAACCAATTTTCGCTATCCCAGGAGACATTCACAATCAAAATTCCAAAGGGCCTCATTTGCTAATTAAGCAAGGCGCTAAATTAGTTGAAAGCGCCAATGATATTTTAAAAGAGCTTGGAGAAGAAAAAACCAATCAAACCCAAAACCTATTTTTACCCCCAGAAGAACTATTAGTGGCAAGCGCTCTGGAAAATGGACCTCTACATATTGATAAAATAATTGAAATAACAAAACTGCCTTCTCAAGCAATATCTGGAATTATCTGTATAATGGAATTAGAAGATAAAATAAAAAATTTAGGAGGAAATATTTATTCATTAAATTAAAATATGAGCAACACATTAGTTGTGGTGGAGAGTCCCACAAAAGCTAAAACAATTGAAAAATTCTTAGGAAAGAACTACAAGGTTCTTTCTTCTTTTGGTCATGTGCGCGATTTGCCAACAAGTGTTTTGGGCGTTGATGTTGAAAAAAACTTTCAGGTTAAATATGTTGTGCCAGTTAAGGCCAAACCAAAAGTAAAAATTTTAAAAGAAGAAACCAAAAAAGCCGATGAGATAATCTTAGCAACTGACGAGGACAGAGAAGGCGAGGCCATTGCTTGGCACTTGGCTGAAGTTTTAAAATTAAAAGAACCCAAAAGAATTGTTTTTCATGAAATAACTAAAACAGCCATAGAAAAAGCTCTTGAAAGCCCAAGAAAAATAGATATGAATTTAGTAAATGCCCAGCAGTCCAGAAGGGTTTTAGACAGGTTGGTTGGGTATAAGTTATCCCCCTTTCTTTGGAAAAAAATAATGCGAGGATTATCAGCTGGCAGGGTGCAGTCAGTGGCTATGCGCTTGATTTGCGAGCGAGAAAATGAAATTAAAAAATTTACACCAGTTGAGTATTGGACACTGGAAGCAAAACTTTTTAAAGACAAAGAATTTTTATCAAATTTGATTGCCAAAAACGGAAAACCAATTGACAGATTAGAAATAAAAAACAAACAACAAGCCGATGAAATTTTAAACAACTTAAGTGGAGCAACTTACGCTGTTGAAAGCGTTGAAAAAAAAGAAACTATTAAAAACCCTGGAGCTCCTTTTACCACCAGCACTCTCCAACAGGCCTCTGTTAACAAGCTTGGATTTGGCGCTAAAAGGGCAATGGCTATTGCTCAAAAACTTTATGAAAAAGGCCACATCACCTACCACCGAACCGATTCTTTAAATTTAAGTGAGCAAAGCCAACAGCAAGCCAAACAATTTATAATTGACAGCTTTGGCGCTAATTATTGGCCAGGGTTTGAAAGAAAATTTAAAACAAAATCAAAATCCGCCCAAGAGGCCCACGAAGCCATAAGGCCAACCCACCCAGAACACACTCCCGAAGGATTTAAAAAAAGCGCCAAGTTAACTCCCGACGAATCAAAACTTTACTCGTTGATTTGGCAAAGATTTATAGCCAGCCAAATGCAACAGGCCGTTTTTGACAGTTGCTCAATTGATATAAAAGCTAACTCCTCAGCTAACTTAAATCAAATCTACACCTTTAGAGCCACCGGACAAACAATGAAGTTTGATGGTTTTTTAAAAATTTACCCAACAAAATTTGAAGAAACAGAATTGCCAGAGCTTAAAGAAAGTGAAGTTTTAGAGCTAAAAGAATTATTGCCATCTCAGCACTTCACCCAGCCCCCAGCCAGATATTCAGAAGCAACTTTAATAAAAGTTTTAGAAAAAGAAGGCATTGGCCGTCCATCAACCTATGCCCCAATTATTGATACAATTCAACAAAGAAATTATGTTGAAAAAGATGAAAATAAAAAATTAAAACCCACTCAAATAGGAATAATGGTTGACACTATGCTTTTAACAAACTTTCCCCAGATTGTAGATATTCAATTTACTGCTAAAATGGAGAAAGAGTTTGATGAAGTAGCTGATGGAAAAGATACTTTTCAAAAAACTTTAAAAGATTTTTATATGCCATTTGAACAAATTTTAAAACAAAAAGAAAAAACAGTGGAAAAGTTGGATTTAACAGAAGAAACCGACAAAATTTGCCCAGAATGTAAAAATCCAATGGTTCTTCGTTTGGGTAGATATGGAAAGTTTTACGCTTGCAGTAAGTTTCCAGAATGCAAGCACACCGAACCAATTAAAAAACCCACTTTGGGCATTGAATGTCCAAAGTGCGCCCAAGGGGAGATAACTGAAAAAACAACTAAAAGAAAAAAGGTATTTTATGGCTGTTCAAACTGGCCCAAATGCGATTTTGCTTTGTGGGATAAACCAGTTAATCAGTTTTGTCCGGACTGCCACTCAATAATGATTGAAACTAAAAGCAAAACAATAAAGTGTCCAAATAAAACTTGCCCCTCAATTATTAATGCAAAAGAAAATAAAAAACTTAAAAAGGAAACTTAACTCCCCAGATTTATTTGAAGAAATAATCAAGCTTGCCAAAGAAGCGAATTTTAGGCCTGTTTTAACGGATGAAAAATCCCCTCAAAACAAGGCCTTTTTGTTTAACCACGCCATCAGAACGGGCGAAATATTAGGTGAAATTAATTCTTCAAAAGAAACAATTTTAGCTGGAATTCTTTATCAATTCAAAGACCTCATCCTTCCAACATCAATTACAAAAGAAAGTCAGCAAAAAGAAATTGAAGAAATTATATTTTTAACAAAAAAGTTAAAAGATTCTTTTGGTTTTTTAAAAGAGCCAAAAGTAAAATCAATTAAAGATTGGCAGAAAATTCTTTTTGACGAACAGTCAGAAAATATCAGAAAGTCCTTTTTTGCCTTAACAAAAGATGTTCAGCCCATATTGGTTTTAATAGCTGACTCTTTAGATGAAATAGAAAGTTTAACTAAATACTACAACAAAGACAAACAAAAAAACCAGGCCATAATTGCTTTAGAAATTATGGCGCCTTTATGCTACGCGCTTGGTATGGAAAGTTTAAAAATGAGGTTTGAGGACGCCGCTTTCCCCATTCTTTATCCAAAAGAATATGATTGGCTAATTAAAAACTTTACTGACGATAGAGCAAAGATAAAGGCCTACACCGAAAAAATAAAACCAAAAATTAAAAAAATTCTCCAAGACAAAGGGTTAGTAAAAGTTGAGGTTTTTTCTCGAGCAAAAGGCCTGTTTTCTCTTTATCAAAAACTGCTAAAACACGATATGGACTTTAACCAAATTTTTGATGTGGTGGCTGTGAGAGTGGTGCTTGAAAACACGGATGATTGCTACAAGGCCTTAGGATTTTTGCATCAATTTTTCCAGCCCTTACCAAACCGAACAAAGGACTATATTGGCAATCCCAAAAAAAATGGCTATCGGGCTATTCACACAACCGTTATTGGCCCAGAGGACAAAAACTTTGAAATCCAGATAAAAACAATCCAGATGCATCAAGAAGCCGAGTTTGGCATTGCCGCTCATTTGGGCTATAAGGGAAAAATAAATTCAAAAGCATACAAACAATTTTTTTGGCTTGACAAGATTCGGCAATGGAAAACTGAAACAGCCACAATGGATGGGCTCTCAAAAGATATTAAAAAGGGTTTATTTAAGGATTTAATTTTTGTTTCCACGCCAAAAGGCGATGTTATTAATCTTCCAAAGGACTCTACTCCGGTTGATTTTGCTTATGCTGTTCATTCAGATATTGGAGATCATTGTGAAGGCGCTTTGGTTAATCAAAAAATGGTTCCTTTGGATTATAAACTTCAAAACAACGACCATGTGGAAATTTTAACCAGTAAAAACCACTCTCCCTCTGAAAAATGGTTGCATTTTGTTAAAACTCAAAAAGCCAAAAACAAAATCAGCAAATTTATAGAACAATCCCTGGGCCAAGCCCCTCAATCAATAACCCAAGCCGCTGTTTCAGCGATTACTGAAAAAGTTGCTCTTATTAAAAAAATTATCCCTGAGCGATTTATCAAAGCGCCAAAAATTTTAATTGGAGGAGAGCAAGGAATTGCTTTTAAATTAGCGATGTGTTGCCATCCAAAACAACCTGAGCCAATTTTAGCTTTTATTACCCAAGGAGAAGGCGCCTCAATCCACAAAGAAACCTGCCCAAATTTGGCTGAATTAAAACAAAAATGGCCTGAACGGGTAATCCCTGCGAAATGGATTAATTCTTGAATTTCCCCTTAAAATTTGCAATACTAAAAGCCATAAAGCCGAGGTGGTGAAATTGGGAAACACGCAGCACTCAAAATGCTGTGGGCGCAAGCCCTTGAGGGTTCAAGTCCCTCCCCCGGCACTAAAATTATAAGCATCACGCACTATTTGACTTGACAAACATTTCGTTTCGTAGTATATATAAAACATTCCTGAAATAAATTGGGAATCCAAGCCACGGAGGTTTCGTGGTATCAGTACATTTTTAGGAGGTTATCATGACCAACGAAAGAAAAAAAGAAATTGCCTTGTTGTTAATTAAACAACTGTTCCGCCAAAAAGGGGTCCGCCTTACTCCGGATATTAGACGGGAAATAGGAAACGAAGCGAAGGCCATTGGTATTTCTCTCGAGGAAACCATGGAATTCACAGAGTTAATCGTTCGCGAACTAGTTGAAGAAACATTCGCGAAACCAAAGCAGGAATATGTTCCAAAGGTGAGAGTGACAGGGTAAGTCAAACTTCTAAACGGGTAATTGATCTCTCTCTCCACTTCTGGAGACATTGGGCAGAACAAGAACCGTCCCCCTCACTCAAGGCCGTACCGTTTTCAAAATGGTACGGCTCTTCTCTTTTTTATTGAAAAATTTTGCAATGTACGTTTTTAATATCAAAACAAAAAATCTGCGGTTATTCGCAGATTTTTTGTTCGTTTAAAAAGTTTTCTACTTTGACGATATCGTCGGGGTTGCCAAAATCCAGCCAGTAATCCTGCAACATTCTCACCTTCACTTTTCCTTCTTTTGCCAATAAAGTAACTGCGTCAGTTAGCTCGTATTCTCCTCGCGGAGATATGCAAACTTGAGGAAGCACGTCAAAAACCTCCGGGGTAAATTTATAAATTCCTTTATTAACCAAGTTGCCAACAAACTCTTTTGGCTTTTCAATAATTTCTTTTAAATTCCCATTTCCATCAGTTATTAAAACTCCATATTTTTCTGGGTGGTCGGTTGTGGAAGCGCCAATATAGTTGTATTCATCTTCAATGCCCATTGCTTGCAGGTCTCTAACAGAAAACAAATTGTCTCCGTAAATAGAAAGAAAGTTTTCATTGCCAACAAAATCCCTAACGCACTTCATTGGACATAAAGTGCCATATTCTTTTTCTTTTGGTCCCAAAATTTCAAACTGGTTAACCAAATCTATTTTCACATCTGTTTTGCCTTTTTGAGAACAAAAATCCAAATATTCTTTAACAAATCTTTCCATTAATTCAGCGTGAAAGCCAACCACCAGCATAAAATCCTTGTATCCCGCTTCAATTAAATTATCCAGCAAAAAAGCTAAAAATGGCCTTTGCTTAACGCAAATCAAAGACTTTGGCTTGTCTTTTGAAAGCTCCTTCATTCTTGTGCCCTGCCCGGCTGCTGCAATTACAACTTTATGCACCATAATTTTTAATTTTTAATTTTTAATTTTTAATCAATTTTTAATGATTAGAAACAAAAACAAAAAACTATAAAACTAGATTAATTAATTTATTTTGGATAAAAATGACTTTTTTAATATTTTGCCCTTCTATCCATTTATTTATCTTTGAATCTGCTTTGACTATATCTAAAACCTCTTGTTCGCTCGCACCTGTTTCAACTTCCACAACTCCTCTTGCCTTGCCGCTTATTTGAACCACTATATTAACTTTTTCCTCCTTTAGTAAGGCGGTATCGTACTTTGGCCACTCTTGCTCAAAGATTGATCCATTCTTGAATCTTGAATCTTGAATCTTGAATCCTTCATATAACTCCTCAGCGATGTGCGGGGCAAAAGGCGCTAAAAGCAATAAAAACCTTTCAAAAATATCACCCGAAATTTCTTCTTCCCCTTCCATTTCGTTAAGCAAAATCATTAACGAAGAAATGGCTGTATTAAATTTCATCTGTTCAATATCTTCCCCGACTTTTTTAATTATTTTATTAACTGCTTTTTCAAGCTCTAAATTACTGCTCTTAGCAGAAACTCTTTCTTTTAATTTATATATCCTGTCTAAGAATCTTCTCGCCCCCCCAACCCCTTTTGTATCCCAAGCAATAGCTTGGTCAAAAGGCCCCATAAACATTTCGTAAATCCTTAAAGTATCAGCGCCGTATTCTTTAACAATATCATCAGGGTTTATAACATTGCCCTTTGATTTGCTCATTTTTACTCCACCTTCGGCCAGAATTAAACCAACATTTCTCAGCTTTAAAAATGGTTCGTCAAAGCCAATCAAGCTAATTCTTTTCAACGCCTTAGCAAAAAAACGAGCATATAAAAGATGTAAAACCGCATGTTCCGCCCCGCCCACATACAAATCAACTGGTAGCCAATAATCAATTAATTTTTTATCAGCAAATTCATTTTTATTTTTATGGTCAAGATAGCGAAAAAAATACCAAGACGAACAAACAAAAGTATCCATAGTATCGCTTTCCCGCCTAGCTGGCCCGCCGCATTTTGGACATTTAACTTTATGGAATTCTTTTGATTTTACCAAGGGCGATTCGCCTGTTGGCATAAAATCAACATCTGTTGGCAGCAATACCGGCAAATCTTTTTCTGGCACTGCCTGCTCTCCGCATTTCTCGCAATAAACAATGGGAATGGGAGCTCCCCAATAACGCTGGCGTGAAACCAGCCAATCTCTTAATCTATAATTTATTTTTTTCTTTGCTATGCCTTTTTCTGCCATTTCCATAGAATTTGGAACTTCAACAATTGGCAAATTAAATTTTTTCGCAAACTCAAAATCCCTTTCATCTTGAGCGGGAACTGCCATTATTGCTCCCGTGCCATAACTTGATAAAACATAATCAGCCACAAAAATTGGAATTTCTTTTCCATTAGCTGGATTAATTGCCGTAACGCCTTCCAACTTCACGCCCGTTTTATCTTTTACATCAGCTTGCCTGTCCCGTTCGCTTTTCTTTTTCGCTGTCTCAACGTAATCTTTTACTTCTTCATAATTCTTAATTCCCAATTCTTGATTCTTGGCTATCTCGTGTTCAGGGGCTATTACCAAATAAGTACAGCCAAAAATTGTATCTATCCTTGTTGTAAAAACTCTAATCTGTAACAAACTGTGCCGATCGGCTAACTTTGTTACACTATTTTTTATGTTAAAATCTATCTCATATCCTTCAGATTTGCCGATCCAATTTTTTTGCATTATTTTAATTGGTTCTGGCCAATCAATCTTATCCAAGCCAGCTAATAACTCCTCGCTAAAATCAGTTATTTTAAAAAACCACTGCTCCAAATCTTTTTGTAAAACATTGCTAGAGCATCTTTCACATTTTCCATCTTGCGCTTGCTCGTTGGCTAAAACTGTTTGGCAGGAATCGCACCAATTAACGGCTGCTTTTGCTTTGTATGCCCAGCCATTTTTGTAAAGAAAAAGAAAAAACCATTGCGTCCATTTGTAATACTCGGGTGACGAGGTGTCTATTTCTCTTTCCCAATCATAAGAAAACCCCAATGACTTAATCTGCTCTTTGAAATGAGCTATATTTTTATGCGTGCTTTCATTGGGGTGGACTTTGGTTTTAATGGCATAGTTTTCTGCTGGTAAGCCAAAAGCGTCCCAGCCAATTGGATGAAATACATTAAAGCCATTCATTCTCTTATAGCGAGAAATAATATCAGTGGCAGTGTAGCCCTTAGGATGGCCCACATGCAATCCAGCGCCAGAGGGGTATGGGAACATATCCAAACAATAAAACTTTGGCCTGCCCGCCTCATTATGCGTAGCACTTTGGGCGGGATTTTTGTCAAAGTCCTTTGCCCTGTTTAACCCTTCCTTCTCCCAATATTTCTGCCACTTGGGCTCAATTTTATTTGGCTCGTATTTTTTTTCTTGTTCTGCCATAAATGTTATATTGTACGCCAAAATCAACTTAAATTAAAGAGTTTTTTAGCGTTTTGGGTGGTTATATCAGCAACTCTTTCTAATGGCTCCCCCTTAATCTCTGCAATTCTTTGAGCTACATATTTAACATTGGCTGGCTCATTTCTTTGCCCCTTCAACGGAACAGGCGATAAATACGGGCAATCAGTTTCAATTAAAATTCTATCCAATGGCGTATTTTTTACCACTTTATCGTAGTCGTTTGCATAAGTAATAATGCCAGTAAACGAAATATAAATCCCCATTTCTAAATATTTTTGAGCATCCCCCCAAGAGCCCGAAAAACAATGGATAACTCCTTGTAAATTATTTTCTTTTGATAAAATTTCAATAACCTCTTTATGGGTATTACGACAATGCACAATTATTGGCAAATTAAATTCTTTTGCCAAATTTATTTGCTCAACAAAAATTTCTTTTTGGTGTTTTAATAATTCTTGTTTCTGCCCCTCTGGAATCTTAGAACTTGCTAATTCCAAGCCACACTCCCCAACAGCCACCACTTTTTTGTTTCCAATAATTTTTAAATAATCTTTTTTATTAAAAACATATCCGCTTTCTTCTCTTGTTTTTGGATGGCACCCAACACCAGCAAAAATATTTTCATATTTATTTGCTAAGTCAATGGCTTTTTTGGCGCTTTGTAGATCAAAACTGGGGTTAACAATAAAACCAACGCCATTTTTTATGGCGTTTTTAATCACTTGCTCCCTATCGCTGTCATATTGCTCCACATCTAAATGCGCGTGAGTATCAATATACATAAAATTAAAAATTAAGGCGGGGGAAAAGCGGTTCGCTTTTACCGGTTTTGATTTGCCCTGTAATTTTCTCTGCGGTTTGGGGCATAAACGGCTTCAATAACTCTGCGATTTCCTGCAAAGCCAACAATAAATCTTCAATAACCTTTTGATTTTTAATTTTTGATTTTTGATCTGTCACCTCCCATGGTTTTTCGGTATCAATTATTTTATCACAAGCCCCGATCAACTCCCAAACAGCCCCCAATGCTTCATCAATTTTTAAATTTTCCAAAGCCAAACTAAAGTTATGCTTATTTTTTGCCTCCAAGATAGCTTGTTTTACTTTTTGACTTTTAATTTTTATTTTTGATGTTTGATTTTTGATGTTTGATTTCCTCGCAAGAGTGATCACCCTTGCAGTGAGGTTTCCCAATCCGCTCGCTAAATCGCTATTATATTTTTCATCTAATCGACCAAGCGAAACATCTCCATCATTGCCAAATGGAAACTGGGTTAAAAGCAAATATCTGGTGGCGTCAATCCCGTATTTTTTTATTAAATTATTTGGATCAATTACATTGCCAATTGTTTTGGACATTTTTTGCCCATCAATTGTAAAATATCCGTGGCAAAAAATCTGTTTTGGCAACTGGTCAATAGCGCCCTCCTTATAATAAGCAAGCAATAGGGCTGGCCACATAATACAATGAAACTTTAAAATATCTCTACCCACCAAATGCAAATCTGCTGGCCAAAATTCAGTTTTATTAAAGTTTTGCAAAACAGTCCAATAATTAAGCAAAGCGTCCACCCACACATAAATTGTTTGGCTTTCATCCCAAGGCAATTTTATTCCCCAAGAAACATTTTTGCGAGAAATTGAAATATCGTCAATCCCTTGTTTTATAACGCCCAAAACTTCGCTTTTGGCGTTTTCTGGCCTTATTAATATTTTATCGCTTTCAATAAGTTCTTGAATTTTTGGCAACAATTGCCTTAATTTAAAAAACCAATTTTCCTCAGCCACATCTTGGGGCTCGCATTTGTGGTCAGGGCATTTGCCATCAACCAAATCTTTTTCTGTCACAAACTTTTCACAGCCCACGCAATATTTGCCAGCATATTCTCCCTCGTATAAAAAGCCCTTGTCTTTTAATATAGTTAGAAATTCAGCCACCTTTTCCTCGTGGTTTTTATCGGTTGTTCTTATAAAATAAGAGTAGCCAATATTTAAATTTCCCCACGCTTTTTTAAATAAACTTGAAACTTCATCACAAAACCCTTGAGGAGTTTTGCCTGCTTTTTGAGCGGCCTCAAAAATTTTAGCGCCATGCTCATCTGTGCCAGTTAAAAAGAAAACGTCTTTTCCCAGCTCCCGGTAATAGCGAGTTAAAACATCAATTGCTAAAGTAGTGTAAGCATGCCCGAGATGAGCAACTGAGTTGACATAGTAGATAGGAGTCGTTAAATAAATTTTATTATTTTTTTCTGTCATTTTTTTTATTAAATCCACTCTATCACAATTTTTCTTACATTTCTAACCTTGACATAATAAAATAAAGTGTTATGGTATATTTATATTTCTCCAAATTTTAAAGTATTAAAAATAAGAAATAAGGAGTAAGAAATGAACAAAAAAATTTGGATTGGGGTTGCTCTTTTGTTTTTCTCTGCAATTCTCTTAATAATCGCTTATGCTCCTCAATATAGGGCAGATGGGTTTATTGCTCATCGCCCAACCGGCCCGGTTGGATTAGAGTGGCTTTGGTCGGCAGTTCCCTTTTTTGTGGGGGTGGTCCTTATTGTGTCAAATGTAATACCAACCCACGCTCGAAAAAAGATTAGTCGTGCAAAAAAAATCTTTTTTCAATCTATAAGAAGAAAAACAAAGCTTGGATTAAGTCCTTACTCCAAGCTTTAAAAATAAAAAGCGGCAATCAGTCATTTGCTTCATTAGCAAGAACCTGATTGCCGCTTTGCCATTTTTACAAGCCAACTTTATTTATTAACCACCACCACAAACTCTCCTTTTATCTGATTAAAATAGGGCTTGCTCGCGAGCAAGTCCTAAAATATTATTGTGTTTTATTTTTTATTTTGACAACTAACTCTTTCTTATCAGGATCAAAGGAAACAAGCTCGAAAAAATCTCCATTGTCAAACAAAACCTTTCCAGTCAATACCACATAAACATTCCCAGCAAAACATCTCAACGAAGAGCCTTGGAAAATCGCTCCATAGCTACCGATTCCTTCTATCATAACTTTCAATTCTCCCGATACAACAGTTCCCATACTAAAATTTTGCTGTTGCTGTGTCAATATTATCACCTTCTTTTGAATTTTTGATTACTACAACAAACTCGCCCTTGATACTGCCTCCCACTTTATCACTTTCAATTTTTTTTGCAACATCTTGTAGCGAGCCCCGATATATTGTTTCAAACTTTTTTGTTAATTCCCTGCCCACCACAAGAAACATCTCAACATCTCGATATTTCAATATTTCATTCAAGGTTTTTAAAATTCTATAGGGTGATTCATAAAAAATTACTGGGTATTTTGAATTTACAACTTCCTCAAAAAATTGCTGGCGTTTTTTCTTGATTGGCGGGAAACCCAAAAAAATAAATCTATCCATTGAAAATCCACAAACACTTGCAACGGCTGTTAAAGCTGATGGCCCCGGAATTGGCTCAATTTTCACCCCCACGCTATCCCCAAATTCTTTTATTACTGCCTCAACAAGCTGGCCACCAGGGTCAGAAACTCCTGGTGTTCCAGCATCAGAAATTAAAGCTAAATTTTTTCCATCACGCAATAAATTTAAAATACAATCAACCTTATCTAATTTTGAATGTTGATGATAGGAAATCATTGGCTTTTTAATGCCAAAACGAGTGAGCATTTTTTGGCTCACCCGCGTGTCTTCGCATAAAATATAATCAACTAATTTTAGAGTGTCCAACGCTCTCTGAGAAATATCGCTTAAATTTCCAATAGGCGTTCCCACCACATACAAACTTGCCATAAAAATATCTCTTACTTTTTATTATTCGTTGCTTTGCTCTGGCAATTCGTGTCTTTGACGCTTTATTAAATAATCCTTAATAATTTCATACACCACCCCAGCTAAAGGAATTCCCAAAATAGCTCCAGACGCTCCCCACAATTCCCCTCCCACAGCAAAAGCCACCAAAACCAAAACCGGAGACAAACCAATAAGCTTTTTAAATATAATGGGAAATAAAATATGATTTTCAATTTCTTGAATAATAAAGAAAGCTAAAACCACAAATAACGCTTGAGGGAAAGAAATCAACGAAACAACCGCAAACAAAGCCACTCCAGCCACCAATGGCCCAATAAAAGGCAACAAGTCCAACACCCCAGCGATAACAGCTAAAATAAAAGCGTATTTTACATTTAAAATCATTAAAACAACATACATTCCCAAACCCACAAAAACAATTCCAATCAATCGGGTAACAAACCAGCCACTCACTTTCTTTTTTGACCGCCTCCACAATCCAAACAAGTATTCTTTATACTGGGGAGGTGAAAAAGCGCTTAATATTTTTTCAACAAACTGTTTTTCCAAAGAAATAAAAAAAGCCATAGCAATAACCAGGGCGGTAGAGGCCGCTCCCCCAAAGATGCTCGCCATGGCATTGGTAAAACTCCCCCCAGCGCTATTTAAGCTATCTTGCAAGTTGCCCAAAAATAATTTGCTATTTTTAAATGAAGTAATGCCTAACTTTTCAAAAAATGGCGATATCTTTTTTAAGTAAGCAGGCAAACTAGCTATAAACTCTTGAATTTCATAAAGCAAAATTGGGGCTGTTTTATAAATAAAAAACCCCAACAAAGCAAAAAATCCAAGATATAAAACAGTGGTGGAAACAATACGAGGCACTCTCCTTTTTTGAAGTCCGTCAATTAAAAAATTAAATAATACGGAAATAACCAAAGCAAAAACAAACCAGATAATAACATCTTTTAAAATAAAAATAAGATAAAGGCAAATAACTAATAAGGCCAGCTTGGCCACGGTTTGCCAATCCATATGCAGTTTATAGTGGGTTGTTTCGTTCATAAAATCATTAGCTTTTTCAATGACTCTTCATTTTTATGGGGCCCAATAACCGCCAAACTTAAGCTTTGTTTTTGAAAAATTTCTTTGGCTAAGGCCTTAACTTCGCTTGCTTTTACTTTATCAATTTTGGCACACTCCTCTTGCAATGTCAAAATACGATTAGTTAGCAACTCTTGACCAGCGTAAAAAGAAGCCAACGCGTCTGAACTTTCCAAGCTTAAAACCAAATTCCCCTTTAAGTAATCTTTAGCTTTTTTTAGCTCTTGTTCTGTAATGGTTTTTTGAGCTAAATTTTTATATTCTTTTAAAATCATTTCCACTGCTTTTGGCAAAGCAGAATGGGGAATCCCCGCTTGAGTAACCAAATACCCAGAGTCGGTAAAACCCTCTGCTTCGGTTTTTATATAATAAGCCAAGCCGTTTTTTTCTCGCACTTTAATAAACAACCGAGAGCTCATATTGCCCCCCAATATAGTGGCTAAAACTTCTTGGATATAAACCTTGGGGCTAAACAAATCAAAAGCCCTTACGCCCAAACAAAAATGGGTTTGGTCGGTTTCTTTAAACTTTAAATGAACTTGGGGACAACTTTGTTTTTCAATAACTTTTTCTTTTGTTTGGGGTTGTTCTTTATTTATTGTTTTAAATTTCCTTTTTATATCTTGAGCCATTTTTTCTTGGCTAAAATTCCCCGAAACACAAACGATAGTGTTGCTTGCAGAATAATGATTTTTAATATAATCAATAAAATCTTTTCTTTGAATTTTTTTTATGCTTTCTTTTGTGCCCACTATCTCCCAACCAGCTGGCTGGTCTCCATATAAAAGCGTTTCAAACAAATCTCTAATATGCCTAACAGGGGTATCTAAATACATATTCAATTCCTCGCTAATAACTCCCCGTTCTTTTTCAATTTCATGGCTATCAATTTTTGAATTTAAAAATATATCGCTCACCCAATCCAAAGCCAAATCGCTATGCTTTGAATCAACTTTAGCAAAATAGCCAGTATATTCTTTGCTGGTAAAAGCGTTGTAAAAACCGCCCACCCTATCTAATGTTTCAGAAATCGCCAAAGTGTTTGGCCGTTTATTTGTTCCCTTAAAAAACATATGCTCCACAAAATGAGAAATGCCATTGTTTTGTTTTGTCTCGTATTTGCTCCCCGCCCCCACCACAACCAAAACCGTCACTGCCTGAGTGTTTTTATTTGGCACCAACATTACCCGCAAACCATTGTCTAAAACTATTTTTTTGTAATCCATAGTATATTTACAAGCTTATTTTTTCAGCATAACCGATATACGGCAAGTTAGCAAATAAATTTTAAAAATAAAAGCGCTAACTTTTGTTAGGCCTATAATTTTAATAAAATTGCGATAAGTAATGGATGGGGATTCTCCGCTCATCCATTACTTATCTTGAACGATTACTTTCTCTCAAAGGCTCTGTCAAAGGCTGTTGAAGACGGTGGAAAACAAAGACGCCGTAAGAATTCTATGGCATTTTTGATACCGAACCAACGATCCATGCCTGAATCTTCCCATTCAATACTCAACGGTCCCTGATAATTGATTCTGTTGAGCATACGGATTATTTCTTCAAAGTTAATGTTACCTCTACCGAGTGAGCGGAAATCCCAGTAACGATTCACGTCACCGAAATTCGTATGTCCACCAAAAACGCCTGCCAGCTTTGGTACTGATGACCAGCCAACATCCTTCATGTGAACGTGATATATGCGATCTCCGAACATATGGATAAACTCAACGTAATCAACGCCCTGATAGCCAAAATGGCTTGGATTGTAATTGAATCCGAAAGCCTTGCGCCAACCAAGCGCTTCGACTGCTCTCATCGCTGAATACGCATCAAATGCGATCTCCGTTGGTTGCGCTTCCAGAGCAAACTTTACACCAACCGCATCAAAAACGTCAAGGATGGGATTCCATCTGTCTGCGAAATCCTTGTATCCAGCATCAATCATATCTGGTGAAACAGGCGGGAACGAATAAAGCAGATGCCATATACTTGATCCCGTAAATCCGCAAACAACTATTTCGTGTCCGACTACGTCAGCGAGTTTCCTTGCGGCACGGGCAGTAGTTTTCATCTCTTCAGCGGCACGTTTCCTGACGCCTTCGGGGTCGCCATCTCCAAAAATAGATGGGGAAAGTATGGAAGCATGCCTTTTATCAATATTATCGCAGACTGCCTGCCCAACAAGGTGATTGCTTATTGCCCAAACACCAAGCCCTTTTTTCTTCAAAAGTTCCCATTTACCTTTGCAATAGCTGGCATCCTTCATAGCGGCGTTTACATCAAAATGATCGCCCCAACATGCTAATTCAACTCCGTCATATCCGAAACTTTTTGCTTTATCAGCAAGCTCTTCAAGCGGAAGATCCGCAAATTGTCCTGTAAAAAGCGTAATTGGTCTTGCCATTTTAAATCTCCTTTCGTCTTAGGTCGCTAAAGTAAAATAGAAATAAAAAAACCTCTCTAATCTTTTTTTCACCATCTCCTCTCAATTATAATTGTAAAAAAGAACAAAACACTACCTCCAACATATTGCAATATTTATTTCAATTTGTCAACACCAACATGTTTTTTGACCATCACCCATCTCCATTTTCCGAACTGGTCTTTGTGAAATTCAAAATTTTGATATTTAAATTTTTTAAGCAATTTTTCAATGTCCATTTTTTGATTATAGCCAAATTCCATATAAATAACACCTTCTGGAGCCAAATAACTTCTGGCTTGCTTTAAAAATTTTTCAATAAAATACAAACCGTTATTTTTGGCAAACAAAGCTATTCTTGGCTCAAAATTTAAAACCGATTCTTGAACTTTGCTTTTCTCGCCAAGCCCAATATATGGCGGATTAGCTAAAATGACATCATACCCTTCGACTCGCTTCGCTCGCTCAGGGCAGGCCCTCCCCTTCAACTTTTCAAAAATATTTGATTTTATAATGCGGTATCTTTTTTTATCAATTCCATTCAGTTTTAAATTAAACCGAATTTGTTTTAAGCAGTTATCATTAATATCCACAAAATCACAATGACTGTTTGCAACATTTTTTAAAACCGCAATCCCACAACACCCAGACCCCGCAAAAATGTCTAAAAATCTAGTGGGTATCTTTTTGCCTATTGAGGTATCTTTAGCATTTTCCGGGGCGTTTTTTAACGGCTCCGCAGGAGCTCCGCCTAAAACGCCCGTGCAAGGCAAGCAGTTGCCTTGCACCCAATATTCTGTTTCGTCTCTTGGGATAAGCGGTTTGTATCGTAAGTCAATTTTACACCCACAAAAATTTTTGTGACCAATAATATAATCAATCGGTTCTCCTGCTCGCAAACGAGTTATATCCTTTTTCGCTTTATCTGTCAATTTTCCCCCATATTTTTCATTTAACAGCCAAACAATCTCTTGTTTTAAGTTGCTATTTTTCATTTTTTCTTAAATAATGTAAGCAAGTAAAATGTTTATCACTAAAACAAAAAGCCAAACAATTACTGAAAAAAAAGTAAGCCATTCCCACAATGTAGCATTCTTTATGATGAATGATTTTTCTTTTTTTCTTTCAAGTGCCAAATCGCTCATCGCCCACCCACCATATTTTGCTTTTATTTTCAAATAAGAGTAGCTTAATAAGAAAGAAAAAACAACCACAGCTAAACTAAAAATTGTTAAATAGACAGAGAACATTTGTGAAATTAAATTAAAATAAGCAAATAGCAAGCAAGCTGTCAAGATAGAGATAAATAAAAAGATGGCAATCATTTCATGGACTTTTCTTTTTTCGTCCATCGGAAAAAATGGAACAAGAATAATAAGTATGGTGGATAGGGAGAGAAAAAATAATATCGACGAGGTTAATAATGTTTTTGGTAAAGTTTCAAATAATATCAAACAAAACAACACATTAAAAAAACCAAAGATAAAAAAACAAATACTAAAAATAAGTTGGCTATGCGACTTTTTTACACCAAGATTGCTTATCCAGAAAGTAAAAACAGAATAATTTTTATACCGTTTTCTAACAACGAAAAACAAGGTGGTAAAGAAAGCAGGAAGAAAAATAAGGTAAGCTAATAAAAATCTTTGAATTTGTATTATCTCTTTCATATTTTCCACTTTACCAAAAAAATGCTTCAACAAAAAGCAACATGAGTTTTTCTATTGCTGAAAAATAAACAAAAAATAATAATAAAACAAATGATTTAATTCTGAAACAGTCGTCGTTCACCCCCACACCATAAATTTATTTGGTGTGGGGGTAAAAATGAATAAAATAAAAAACAGCAGAACGCCGTTTTCTTTTCTATACTTTTAAATTTTATTTTTTATAAACTCTACCCCTAAAATCAATTACTTCAATAAAGACTGAAAATTCGTCAAAATTTATTTCAAAAATTATTCTCACGCCTCCAACCCTACATCTATAAAATCCAAGCCACTTGCCTTTTAGTTTTTTAACATCAACATTTATATCCTCGCCCTGCAACTTTTTAATTATATTGCCCACTATTTCGAAAATTTCCTCTTTGCCCATCCTATTCTTTACTAAAAACCTATCCGCTTCTTTAGAAAGATTTATTTTCCAAGTCATATCTCACATTCGTATGTTTTAGCAACTTTTCGAGAAGGTTTTCCGTATTTCTTTTCTATTTCTTTTTGCTCTGCGTTGTCCACATAAGACAAAAACGCCACTCTTAATTTTAGAATTTCAGCTTTTATACCCTCTCTCACGCTTTCTTTTATAAGAGTTTTTAATTTTTGCTCACTTAAACTAATTGTTGCTGTTTGTCCATTTGCCATATTTAAAAGTTATTATAGATTATCAAAAAGTCAAAGTCAAATTTTACTGCCCTTAAATCCTTTGGCGATGAGGTAAAATTCTTTGCTACCACGCCGAACAGCTCTGGGACGATATCTTTTTACCATTTTAAAATATTTTTTTGTTTCTTTCACAAAATTGTCAGTGCCAGGACCTTCAAAAATTTTACAAACAAAATCCCCGCCTTCGCCTCGCCGAAGCCCGCTAGGGCGAAGGCGGGCTTCGCTCGGCTTCGGCGTGGCAAGGCCACCCCCAACTAAAACCTCTTTGGCGATTTCCAAGGCCTTTTGGGTTAGCTCCAAGCAATTAGCCACATCAACCTCGCGAAGTCCGGTTGTGTTTGGGGCCATGTCTGAAACCACCACATTAAAATTGGCGGACCCCAGGGCTCCGCTTTCTAAAAAATCGGTGTCTAAAACACTCTTTTTAACAAAGATTGCGTTGCTGGGTAATTCTGTATTTAAATCTAAAATATCCACCCCCACCGCTTTCCCAGTCATTGAAACTTTATTGGCAATATACAAAAGCCAAGACCCAGGGGCCGCTCCCAAATCTAAAACAAAAAAGCCCTTTTGCAAGAGATTAAATTTTTCATCTATTTCTTGAAGCTTATAAACCGAACGGGCTGGATAGCCCTGTTCTTTGGCTTTTTGGGTAAAAAAATCGTTTTTACTAAATTCTCTTTTCATTTGTTATTTTAATTTTTCTTGCAAAACATTTTTTAAATCAATTGTTTTTACTCTTTCTTGTTTCATTGTGTCTCTATCGCGTAAAGTTACAGTGTCATCTGTTAAAGTGTCAAAATCAATTGTAACGCAAAGGGGCGTACCAATTTCGTCTTGCCTGCGGTATCTTTTGCCAATATTTCCTGAATCATCAAACTCAACCATAAAATCTTTTTTCAATTCATTAAAAATAGCTTTGGCTTTTTCCACTAATTCTGGCTTGTTGGCCAATAAGGGAAAAATAGCAGCTTTAATGGGCGCTAATTTAGCGGGAAATTTCAAAACAATCCGAGTTTCACCCCCCTCAGCTTTTTCTTCTTTATAGGCCTCTGTTAAAACAGCCAACATTGTCCGCCCCACTCCCACTGATGACTCAATAATATGAGGAATGTATTTTTCTTTGGTTTTTAGGTCAGTGTAATCCAAAGCCACTCCAGAAAACTTGCTATGCTGAGTTAAGTCATAATCGCTTCGGGCATGAATACCCTCTAATTCTTTAAACCCAAATGGAAAATTATATTCAATATCGTAGGCCTGTTTGGCGTAAAAAACCAAATTTTCGTGTTTGTGCCATTTTAAATTTTTTTCTGCAATGCCCAAATTCAAATAATACTGCCATCTTGCTTGCCTTAATTTTTCATATTCTTGCATTTCTTGATCGGGCGAGCAAAAATACTGCATTTCCATTTGTTCAAACTCGCGAGTTCTAAAAATAAATTGACGAGCGGTTATTTCATTGCGAAACGCCTTGCCGATTTGAGCAATGCCAAAAGGAATTTGCGCCCTGCTTGAATTTAAAACATTTAAATAATTAACATAAATTCCCTGACAGGTCTCTCCTCGCAGATAAACTGGGTCTTTATTCCAGTCCTCAGTAAAATTTCCTAAATTGGCCTTAACTAATAAATTAAACTTTTTAACTTTTGTCCAATCAGATTTGGCGCAGTTGGGACATTTTATCTTGCTTTTATGAGTATCAAAAAGTTCGTTAATTTCTTTTTCAGTCATTTTTTCATCAGCAAAAATATTTACATCTTCAAGCAAATGATCAACTCTCAAACGAGAATGGCATTTTTTACATTCAGTTAATGGGTCAGAAAACCCGCCAACATGGCCAGAGGCCTCCCAAATTTTGGGATGCATAAAAATGGCCGAATCAAGCCCCACTATATCTTCTCTTTCTTGCACCATTGCTTTCCACCAGGCATTTTTAATGTTGTTTGCCAATTCAACCCCGTATGGTCCCATATCATAAACAGCTGAAAAACCTCCGTAAATTTCCGAGGAAGCAAAAACAAAACCCCGCCTTTTGCATAAAGATGTTATATTTTGCATTAAATCCATATCTTTTCAATTAGTTATTGACACCTATTGTTTTACTATTCCAGAGTCCCCGTTAGTTGAGTAATTTGGGGGCAAAGCAGTATCTTCTGCTTCTGATCTTTCTGAAATAGGCGTGCCAGAAAAACTATCCTCTCCTGTTATTTGAGCCTCACCAATCAATGGGGCTGTTGCTCCAACCTGTGAAATATCAGGAGTTAACTCAATTTGAAACGCCATTGTATATGGAGCGTCAAACCCCTGAAAAGCCCCCATACTCCCAATTGACCAAACCACCTCTCGAGAAGCTGAATCAAATGTGAGAGGAGCGTCTTGGGGATTTGTTTGGCCGGTTAACCTAACATTGGGAGGCAAAATCGCTTTTACTTTTACATTGTTTAAGCCGTTCCAATAATTTTTAATCTGCCAAAAAACAGAATAGGTTGTGCTTGTTCCAACTGTTGGAGGAGTTAGCCCAACACTGGGAAAAGCGTCATTGATAAACATAACTTTTTGGGCAAAATCAACTTTTCCTTGCAGTTTTGTTTCAAAAACCTTTTCCACTCCGCTTAAAGAAATTGTATCTCGCAAAATAGGATTTGTAATTTTTCGGCTAAAAGAAATATCTTTTGTTTTCACCCAAAACTCCACCTTTCCCTCTTCCCCAGCGCCCAAGAAACGCAAGCTTTGCACATCCTTCCAATCAAAAATAATAGAGTTATCCCCTTGCCCCACACTGCCGTTTTCTGTTTTTAAACTACTGAGGTCAAAAAAATCGCTGTTTAATTTTACCAAAAGAAACTTTTTTTCTATGTCAGTGGCTCCAATATTTTTAAAATAAACTTCATAATGAAGTAAATTTCCAATGCCAACTGAACCGGCTTGGGAGCCGTTTATCATTTGGGACACAAAAACAGAAGGGTCTGAAATTTCTATGGAGCCCGTAACCTCCTTTAAAATCATAAATCCCCCGTCTTTAATAATGCCCACCTGAGCTTTAAAAACTTTTCTTTCACCCTGCGTTCCGCTTAGCTGGCCTTTAATATTAACTCTGCCTCCATTAGCTTGAGTTAAGGTGGGTAATGACCATTCTCCAATGTCTAACCCTTTTGGATTTGCGCTTTGAAAGAAAAACCCAGAGGGATAAATAACCTTTAAGCGCAAATTTTCTAAGGTAACATCCATATTAGAAAAATAATTTACCGTAAAACTTAAATCCCCTCCTTGTTCGGCCTTAACTGGCAAATCAAACTCTAAAGTTAAAGGCACAAAAGTAATTTTGGTTGCTAAATTAGTTGTTGATTCGTATCTAGCTTTTAAATTTTTGGGGTTGTAGGTGAGCGACGCCTGGGCCTGCAGCACATCACCCTCTTTGCTAATGCCTATTGCCTTAAAAACAGCTGTTCGTTCCTCTCCCGGATATATATCTTCTAATTTTTTTGTAACCCTTTGTTCTGTGTCTTCAACGGGTGATGCGTTGCTTGGATACTCAAAAACCAATTCAGCTGATTCAAGACGCACCTTGCCATTGTTTTTAAATTTAACTGTGTAGTCGATTTCATCTCCTGATTGAATTTGTTCTGGCCCCAAAATTTCAATTTTTAAAACCTCTTTTGAATAAATATTTCCCCGCCAATACCAAAAAGCAATGGCTGACAAAAAAGCCATTGATAAAAGAAAAAAAGTTAAAAATTTACGCA
Organism: Minisyncoccota bacterium; assembly: GCA_028718785.1. GTDB lineage: Bacteria > Patescibacteriota > Minisyncoccia > Minisyncoccales > CG1-02-41-26 > STD1-80. Next base: position 35,253 of record JAQULB010000002.1, on the reverse strand, counting down.
TATATAATTTTGCTTAAAAACTAACAGGTTAATTTGATGATTTTATTTTACTCTTTTCACCAGCCATTTTCAACACTTTATAAAAAACAACAGGGCACAAGGAGAATACTTCCCTGCGCCCCGTCTTACAACTTTTTAGTTAACATCTCCGACAGTAAGCTCTCCCGTCAGAAAACTTCTTACTGTCTTTAAAGTATCGCCTTTTCTCCACCCCCACATCGAGATTTTTATTTCTACCTCCTGTTCCTATGCTTCTTTTAATAATAGAGTTGGAGTTACTGGCTAACATTAGAAATGTTGTCGATGTTAAGCTCAAAGTTGGTGATGACATTTTTGATTCCTCCAAAATAAAGCTCTGTTTAAAAATTAATAACACTGTCTACTTTATAGCTTAAAAGCTATCAAAGTCAACCGTTTTATCCTCCAATTAAAAAATTAAAATAAGCATCACTCACCCTTGTTAGTTCGTGCAAATCATTTCCGCAAAAACTTAATCTTTGAGACATCTCTATTGGCTGATTGATTAAAAACCTAACAAGCTTAACTGCGTTAACTGAAATTTCGCTAAATATAAATTGCTGATTTTGTTTTTGCATTTTATTGCAACACTCCCAACAAACCACTCCTCCATGATGGGGAGACAAAAAAAATGTTTGGGGCAAAAGCTTTTGTGAACAAACTGAGCAAACGAAAAGCTCTGGAGAATAACCCAGCAAAGAAAAAAAATTCCATAAAAAGTAATGCTTTAAAATTTCCAATGAATTTTCAATTACTAAATTTTCAATTGCTTTAAAGGTTTTTAAAAGCAGTTCCCAAACATTGCCATCTATTTGTTCTTTATTTGCTAAAGCGCTAACGGCTTTGGCTATTTGACTAACACAAACAAGCTTTTTAAAATTTTTCCGCAAACTCAAAAATTTATCAATAACAACAGCATCAGTTAAAATTTTCTTGCTTTTACCCTGAATAAACTCCACTTCAATAAAATAAAAAACATCAATATTGGACTTTAATTTTGATGTAATTTTGCGAATTGCTTTGCCAACCACTTCTATTCTGCCAAAATCTTGTGTGTATAAAACAAAAATCTGGTCCGCCTCCCCAGAATCCTTTTTTAACAAAACAATCCCCTTTGTCCGATAGTGTTGATGCATTATAGCCCTGATTTTTTCTTTAAATAATCGTATTTTTGCTGGGCCTGAAACTTTTCCATAGAGGGCTTATATTCTTTTGTTTTCTTTTGCAAGTCAATCATCATTTCTTTAAACTTCTTTTTTGATATATAATCGCCAAATTTTTCTTTGGGAAAAAGATTTTCCGCCAATTCTTTCCTTTTAGTTCGGCTTAAATAACTGCCCCTAATGGCTGGAGCCCAACCAGTTTTGGGAATACGAGTTTTATCCAATGTTATCTTTTTTATAACCTCTTCTCTTTTAATAAAATCTCTTCGACCAGGAAACAAGGCCTTTTTGTCAAATTTTTTAAAACTGCTTTTTCTAAAACTTCTCATTCCCCCCTCTTTGAACAAATTTGGAACTTTATCTAATATGCCCATAATAATAAACTAATATTAGTTAAATCTTAACATTTTTTTTAATAAATAAAATCCTGGTAGTGCTTCTACAAGCGTTACTCTACCAGGTATGCACCAAAACTTTATAATCTTGCTCGTTTGCCCCCTTGCAGGTTTAGGGATTAAACGAAGGTTATAAAATCTTTTGAGTAGAGGGGTGCGCCTCTTTTTTTTGTTTTTCCTCTGTAAATTCTATCCTGCAAAAGACACGAATTGTCTCATGTTGCATCAACCCTCCTTTTTATTAAAGATATATAAGCTAAACAAGCTTATACTAAAATCCTACTATAAAAATAAAAAAAAGCAATTCCTTTGAGCTATTTTCCTAACCCAAACCAAGCCGATTCCTCATCTATTTTGAATTCAGATTGGGCCAAAAATTCTCCCCCGCCCGCATCGCTATGCCAGCCCGCATCGCTACGCGAAGCGTTGTTGACGGGCGAAGCATTGCGGACAGGTTGTCTTTCTTTGATTTCTTTTATTTCTTTTGAACGAGTGCTTTCTAAAATTTGTTTTTGGTTTTCTTTTAAAACTTTAACTATTTTTTCGCCAGCAAAATAGTTAATCACAATGTCTGCGTCGTTTGGAGTTAAACCTGCTTTTTTTCTTAAGCTTTGAATGTTTCTAATAATTTCCCTAATAAGCCCTTCTTTTTTTAGCTCTTCTGAAATCTCTGTATCCAGCTCAATTTCGTCTTTAATTTTCTCATCAAAAACAATCTCTTTCACATTTACTTCATCTTTTATTAAAGCTAAAAATTCCTCTTTGTTTCGGATTTCGAATTTCGGATTTCGAATTTTAAGCGAAGCGAGCGCTTGCCTTACCCCAATACCAACCTCCGCTCTTTTAGCTAAAGCCAAAGAAACAACTTCTCGAACCTCTTGCATTTCTTTTTCTAAACTTTGGTCAATAAATTTTTTGTTTTCCTTGGGCCAATCACACAAATGCGCTGACTCTGGCATATCCTTACTTTTTAACTGCTGATAAATATCTTCAGCTAAAAATGGCATAAATGGCCCAATTAACTTGCAAATTGTTAACAAAACTTCATAAAAAACTTGCTCTCCTTGCTCTCTGTCTTCTGGGTTTTCAGAGCTTTGAAATCTTTTTCGAGAACGCCTCAAATACCAAAGCGACAAATCATTGATCCAAAAACTTTCAATTGCCAAACAGACCTTCATTGGATCAAATTTTTCCAAACTTTCAGTTGCCTCTTTTATTAAATTATTCAATTTAGATATTATCCATTTGTCTAGAATGTTTTTTGAATTTTGAATTTGTATTTTTGAATTTTGATTTTTGATTTTTGATTTGTCTGCGTATGTTTCAAAAAACTTAACACAATTAGTTAGGGTTAAAATTTTTCTTTCAGTTTCTTTAGCCACATTGTAGCCAAATCGCATATTATTTGCTGGGTTTTGCGTAACATACATCCAGCGCATCACATCAGCTCCAATTTTTTCCACTGCCTCGTCAAACCAAATAGCATTGCCTTTGGATTTATGCATTTCCTCACCCTTTTCATCCACCACTGAAGCAAACCCCAATAAATTTTTAAAAGGAGTTTTGTTTTCTAAAACCTGACTCATTACCAATAAAACATAAAACCAATTCTTAAACTGCCCGGGAAAACTTTCACAAACCAAATCAATAGGAAACCACTTGTCCCACTCTTTTTTATTGTTATGAAAATATGGAATATTTTCGTGCCTGTTATCATCGCTAATAGTTGAAAATGGCACAATGCCTGCATCCAGCCACGGGTTGCCAACATCAAAAATTCGGCTAACAACAGCGTTACATTTTGAGCATCTTATTTTTATTTTATCAATCCAGGGCCTGTGGGGAGAATTGCCTTCAAATTCCTCCCAACCCTCAATCGCTCTTTTTTGCAATTCTTCTTTTGAGCCAATAACCTCAAAATTTTTGCATTCAGAGCATTCATAAATCGGCAAAGCCAAGCCCCAATATCTTTTTTTAGAAATAAGCCAATCATGCATATTCTTTAACCAATCAAGCTCTCTTTCCAAACAAAACCCTGGCATCCAGTTTATTTTCTTAACCGATTTCATTAACTCACCTCTCAGGTCTTCTTCTATTTTTTTTGATTTTTGAATTTTGATTTTTGAATTCGATGACTTTGTCATCGCTATATACCATTCGTCAACCAAGCGAAAAATCAGCTCACTTTTACATCTCCAACAAGTTGGGTACCTATGAGTGTAATCCTCTATTTCGTAAACCAAATTTTTGGCTTTTAAATTTTCAAAAATAAAATCTCTCACAAGTTCTTTACCCACAAAATGCCCTGTTAACTCACCAAAACCATCAATGTAACAGCTTTCATCGTTGGTGGGATTAATAACAGGCAACTCCCGTTCTTTCCCCAAAACAAAATCTTCTTGCCCACACCCCGGAGCAGAATGCACAACCCCTGTGCCTTCTTCAGCTGTAACATCCTTCCATAAAATAACTTTATGTTGATAATTTTTTAATGCCTCCTTCACAGCAGGTAGCTCATCAAAAAGTCCAATGTATTTTTTATCTTCTAATGCTTTACCTTTAAATGTTTCTAAAATTTGACCATTTTCAATTAAGCTGGCTTTGTCTTTTAATAAAATATAAATCTCGCCAGTTTTTGGGTCAGCTATTTTTGCGTAAATAAATTCTGGATTAACTGATAAAAAAACATTGGCGGGTAATGTCCAGGGAGTAGTTGTCCAAGCCAAAAAGTAAGTGTCGTTTTCTCCAACAACCGGCAGTTTAAAATAAATTGCTTTGTGGGTTATTTCTTTATATTCTTCAGTTAAGATTTCATGCTGACTTATAGCTGTGCCGCACCTTGGACACCAAGCCACCACATCATGGCCTTTGTATAAAAGCCCTTTTTCGTGACATTTTTTTAAAAAATGCCAAATAGCATAATTATTTTCAGGAGACATTGTGTAATAAGAGTGGGCTTTTTGCATCCACTCGCCTTTTTCATCAAACTCAGTTTGCCAGTTGCCCCAATCCCGCAACATACCCAATCTTATGGATTGTTGGGTTTGAATTTTTGAATATTTATGCACCCGTTCTTTGCATTTGTTCACAAAATTAGCAATGCCGTATTTTTCAATATCTTTTTTATTTTTAAAGCCAAGCTCTTTTTCCACTTCCACTTCCACCCAAAGCCCTTGGCAATCAAACCCATTTTGAAATCTTTCGCTAAACCCTTGCATTGATTTAAACCTTTGAAATAAGTCCTTATATGTTCTTCCCCAGGCGTGATGAACGCCCATTGGATTGTTGGCGGTGATTGGGCCATCTAAAAAACTCCACGGTTTGCCCCTGCCCTGAGTATGCTGAAGGGTATTTTTTTCTTTCAGCTTTTCCAAGAGTCCAATATCCTCCCAAAACTTTAATATCTCTTTTTCTTTTTTTACAAAATCATTTTCCATATTATAAAGTTATCTTTAATGTACTATTTTTCGCTAAAACTTTCAAATTAAATTCTTGCTTTTTTTAAAAAATATCTATAATATAAAAGTTGTTAATCAAAAGTTAACACAAATCAATTCGCCTCTTCTGAGGAAGAGGTCAACTCTGGAGGGTAAAATGAACTCTATGCTTTTCGCGGTTCTTATGCCGCAGATCGAAATTCCTCTCCCAGAGGAATCTGTTCATTTTTTCAACCCTCAAAAAACCATCGTGTTTCTTTTAGCTATACGGCGTAGTAATTACCTCACAAGAGCTGAGGACTTGAAGCGGTGGAATTTTGAGGAATTGGCTCATCTGTGCTCGATAAAACCATTCGGATTGTCCTCCTAATGGACAAGGGCATATTGAGCAATATAAAAAATTAAAAGGCCTCGCAGGATTTCCGAATTTCCTATGGGCCTTTTTATTTATTTTAATAGTACCTTATTTAACAAACGGATTTTCCATATCAAACACAATGCGGGGAGTTTCGTTATTGATTCTCTTTTCATCAATATTATATTTGCCATATTTTTTAGCATAAATTGTGCCAACAGCACAAAATAATGCCTGACTATAATCAAAGCCCAATTTTTCTGAAACATCTTTAACCTCTTGTTCGCTTGGACCTTCAACTTCCACAAACGGCTCCAAAAACGGCCACTCGTCAATACAAATTTCAGTTTCAATTATCTGCCAAACTTCTCTTTTACTTTCTTGGTATGCTTTTTCTGTGCAACCCATTTCTTTTAAAAATTCAACAGCATTGTTAAAGCTATCTATTGTTAAACAAAGCTCTTTCTGGTCTTCTATGTTTGCAGAACCACCACGAGCAATAACTTTAAAACTCATTGTAATTTTGTCTCCCTCGTCTCTAACTCTCACAAAGGCGCCTGGCTTATCATGACCTTGTGGTAAATAAAAAATATATCTTTTCATTAAAATCTCTGGCTTAACCAAAATTGCCCCAACCTTTTTGAGTTTTTCTCTAATTTCATCCTTATCAATATTTATAAAAGTCGCCTCGTACTCTGTCTGCATGGCTTACATTCTTATACTTATTTTTTATTATATTATAAAAGTTATATTATAAAAACTCCTCCCCAATCACAATGTGTAATTATTATGCGACCGCACAAAAATTACACATCAAATTAAATAATTTTAAAAACTTTTTTTAATTTTTCTTCATGCTCAATTTCTTCAGCTAATATAAATTGAATTTGGTTGCTATTTGCTCCTAAAAAATCTCTTAAAATCTCAATTTCTTTTTTGCAATTATAGGGATGTACCCAAACGCTTTTTTGCAATGAATAAAAATTAAATTCTTTTAATTTAGTTCTGAAAATATTTCTAACTGTTTTAGAAATATCTGGAATATCAAAAATAATTACTCGCCATTTTCCATCCCATTTGTTAGGAATTTCAATTTTTAAGTCGTTAATTTGATATTTTCCTGCCCTCTTTTTACCCTTTTCGGTAAGAGAAATACGAGCGTCAAAACCATATTTTTCAACTTTAATAAGTCCATTTCTTCTTAAATATTGAAAAGCGCTATTTACTTTTTGCTTATCTTTGGCCTTAAATCTTTTTATATCTCTTATTAAACTTGACGCAAAGTAGGGGGAAGACGCGGCAATTAAAATCGCTCCGCTTATTAGAAGATATTTTAAAATTTCTTTAGAAATTTTAATCGCTTTGTTTTTATTCATTAAACCAACCAATGTGTATTTTTTTGTGCGGTCGCATAATAATTACACATAAAATATCACTAAAAATACAATAATACAGTTTTAAAAAATTTTCTTTAAACTCTTCACAAACTTTATAAAGAGTTTAATTTTCCCGCTATTTCTTTAATGCTTTTAGCTATTCTTAAATTTTTCTCTGCGTCATTGGCGTAAAAAAATTGAAAACAATGGCTTCCAATAATTTTTAATCCGTGTATTTTAGCAAAACTACTAAAAGCTTCGATTACCCCTTGAGAATTTTTTACTTGGCCACCGCTAACAGCCACCAAAAATACTTTTTTACCCTTAAAAACATTGGTTTTATAAAGAGAGTTTGTTCTGTCAATGAGGTCTTTCATTAAACCGCTTACGTTATAAAAATAATTAGGAGAACCTAAAACCAAAACATCAGCTTGCTTCATCTTCTCAAACACCTGTTGTATATCATCTTGCTGAACACACTTCTTGCTTTTTTCACATGATAAACAGCCACAGCATCTTTTGATATTTTTCTCTCTTAATAGCAACAACTCTTTATTCCCAATAAATTGTTCAGAAATGCTTCTTAAGATAAATTCAGTATTGCCCTTTCTGGGGCTACCAGAAATCAGTAAAGATGTTTGCATAAATTTACATTTTATTTGGCGACTCAATACCCAAAAGAGTTAAGCCATTTTTGATAATTTGGCCCACGGCAAACGTTAAAGCTAAGCGAAATTCTTTTTGTTCTTTGGTATCGGCTTTTAAAATTGGAACTTCATTGTAAAACAAATTAAAGCTTTGCGCTAAATCAAAAATATAATTGCAAATTAAGTTTGGTGAAAAGGTTTTGGTTGCTTGTTCAATAATTTCACTAAAATGCAAAAGTTTTTTTAAAAGCGTTTTTTCAATTTCGCCCAACTCATTAAAATCAATTTTAGAGCTTACGGCAACCCGGTTGCCGTTGGCTTTTTCTAAAACGCTCTGGGTGCGAGCAAACGCATACTGTAAATACGGGCCAGAATTGCCTTTTAAGTTTATAATTTTATCCCAATCAAAAACAATATCCCGAGAATGATGCTGGCTTAAATCATTATACTTTACAGCTCCAATGCCAATTTGCTTGGCTAATTCATTTTTTCCCTTGCCCGCCTGATTGCCCACAGGGCTTTCGGCGGGTTTTTCCCTTATCAAATCGCTTGCTTTGCTAATAGCCTCTTGCAACACATATTCTAAATGAATTGTATCTCCCTTTCTGGTTGAAAACTTGCCATTTTTTGAGCGCATCAACCCATGAACAATATGCTCAAAACAAACATTTTTAGCCCAGCCAAGCATTTCAATAGTTTTAAATAATTGTTTAAAGTGTAGCGACTGATCAACCCCAACCTCATAAGCGATAATATCTGGCTTCCATTTTTTTAATCTATACTTAATTGTGGCCAAATCCCGCAAAAAGTAAGTGGTAGCGCCATCTGATTTCATTAAAACTAAACTTGGCAAAACATTGTTTTCAAACTCCACCACCCAAGCGCCCTCATTTTGCTTGGTTAAGTTTTTCTTTTTCATTTCCTCAAAAATATCTTGCATTTTATCTTGGTAAAAACTCTCACCTAAAACATTGTCAATTTTTACCCCAAGCAAATTGTAAATTCTATCAAATTCTTTTAAAGAAATCTCTTTACAGGCCTGCCAAATTTCTTTGGCTTTTTTATCGCCCTGTTCTAATTTTTTAAACCAAGCCCTTGCCTCATCATTTAAAGCAGGGTTCTGCTCTGCCTCTTTGTGAAACTCCACATATAACTTTTCTAAATCCTCAACAGTCAATGCTGTGAGTTTTGAATTTTGAGTTTTGAGTTTATAAATCAATTTTCCAAATTGTGTGCCCCAATCCCCTAAGTGATTGTCGCCAATAGTTTTGTAGCCCAAAAATTTATATAAATTGTAAATGGCCTGGCCAATTATGGTTGATCGCAAATGCCCAATGCCAAAGGGCTTGGCAATATTGGGGGCTGAATAATCAATAACAATAGTTTTGCCCTTGCCAATACTTGAAGAGCCGTATTTTTCTTTTTGTTTTAAAATTTGCTTTAAATTTTCTAAAAAATATTCTGGCTTTAGAAAAAAATTTATAAACCCATTAATAACCTTTATTTTCTCAAATAAGGGACTCGCTTTCAATTTGTCGACAACCTCCTGTGCGTTTAGCTTTTCTCTAATCGCCACATTAGTTGAAAAATCTCCATAACTAAAATTATCCGGCGTTTCCACGATTGCTTTTTTGCCAGTAGCCCCTTCAATTAAATTTTCAATTTCTTTTTTCAGCATTATTCAATTTAGCTTATTTTTAGGTAAAAAAAAAGACGGCTTAAAAAACCGCCAAAAACTCCTAAAAATAAAATTTATAAAAAATTTGAAAACTCGACTGGTGAAACATTAATTTCTCGTAAAATTTGCCTCAACAAACCTCTGCCAATATCTTCACCGCTATGACAAGGCACCAAAGTAAACCTACCATCGCTATGCTGAAAACATAAATGACTACCTTTTTGGCGAACTTCATAAAAACCCATTTTCTTTAAAGCGCTAATAACATCTTTTGCTTTTAATGTGGCTACTCGTTGGCTCATACTGTTATCAATTCAAGCCCAATAAAGCTTGGCTCATAAGAAAAATCTTTAATTTGCTTGTAATATTTAGGATTTGTTTTTGCCACTTCAAGGCAAAGCAAAATCGCCTCACGAATTCTTTTTTTTAAATCCCCTAATGTTTTTGCTTGTGTATAACAGCCAGGAAGAGCTGGCACAGAGGCCACAAAAAAGCCGTCCTCGTCTTGCTCAATAACAACTTTAAATTGATTTAATTTTTTAGCCATAAGTTTATTTTTTATCCTATCACATTTTTAAATAAAATAAAAGGCAGGGTTATTCCCTACCTATATCACCTCCTCACGATAAGCCATTATACTAAAAGTCCAACCCCCATAAGAATCTAAAATTTCTGGACTCCCTAAAGATTTACTCATAACTCCAACCGTATAGTGAGTAAACCCTTCCGCCTCCGCATCTCCCTTTAATCGTTCTATTAGGATCTGTTCTGCCCCTTGGTCTGTCAGATGTTCCAAATCCTTTGTCCATTTCAGGGACCCTGAAAAATATTTTTTGTCCCTTAATTCTTTCAATCTTTTTCACCTCCAAAATAATACTGTAGAATGTAACTGCTTTCTTTTTAGCATAATCTGCTCTAAAATCAAAGAATGAACGGCAGTGTATTAGCAGAAAATAGAAAAGCGCTTTTTGACTACGAAATAATAGAGAAGTATCAGGCAGGCATTGTTTTAAACGGCCAAGAAGTAAAGTCAATCAAAAACGGGCGCATTAGCTTGGCAGGAAGTTTTGTTGTTTTAAAAGAAAACGAAGTTTTTTTGTTAAATGCCGACGTTCCACCCTATCAGCCAAATAATATTTATGGAGAATACGAGCCAAAGCGAACCAGAAAACTTCTTTTGCAAAAATCCGAAATTAGCGAGTTAATCAGCAAAAATAAGCAAAAGGGGTTGACTATGGTGCCCTTAAAAGTGTATAATCACAAGGGTAAAGTAAAGATAGAGTTTGCCTTATGTAAAGGCAAACGCAAAGCAGATAAACGAGAAAAGATAAAAACCAGGGAAGCAAACAGAGAAATTGAAAGAACTTTGAAGCATTTTTAAAATAATGCCTCGTCTTTAGTGCTTTATCTACCAAGTTAAAACATTAAAGATGGGGGTGCATGTTTTGACAAGAATGAGTTATTTAATGAGCAAGCCGAGCTCCAGAATCTCGAAAAACTTTTGGAAAAACATAAGTGCAACATACACATACGCACAACCAGCTTACGCAGTAGCGTAGGCCTGCCCGGCTTTAAGTCGCGGCCATCTTGCCTGTTGATTTCTAATAAACAGAACAAGGTGACAAATTATTAGGATTGGCAAATAGCCCTCCCAAACTATTTGCTGAAAAATTTGGGATCGAGACCTAAAAATTTTGTTAATTTTTATATTTTAGGCCTTTAAACTTTTAAATTAACTAAGCTTGTAGTATTGTTAGGTAAGTTGTTTTTGGACGAGAGTTCAATCTCTCCATCTCCACTAAAAAAATAATGCTAATCTACGAATAAAATGCGAATCTACAAATATGCTAATCTACAGATACTTATTCGCATATTCGCAGTATTCGTATAAAATTTGTAGATTTGTATTATATCTATCCATTGCAAAAAAGAATTTTAATCAACAATCAAATAAAAGCTCCTGAAGTTAGGCTCATCAACGAAAAAGGAGAGATGCTTGGCATTGTTACTTTGCAACAGGCCTTAGTGAAAGCCCATGAAGCCAGATTAGATTTAATAGAAATATCTGAAAAAACTGTTCCGCCAATTTGTAAAATAGCTGATTATGGAAAGTTTTCTTACCAACAGGGAAAAAAAGAAAAGAAAATGGGTAAAAGTCAAAAAGCAGGCGAGATAAAAGGCATAAGATTAAGTTTTGCCATTTCTCCCCATGATATGGAAACAAGAGCTCAGGCGGTTGAAAAATTTTTAAAAAGCGGGTATAAAGTAAGAATTGAAATGGTTTTAAGGGGACGAGAAAAGGGCTTGGGTGAATTTGCCAAACAGAAATTATTAAAATTTTTAGAAGTGTTAAAAACCACCACCCCCATTAAAATTGAAAGGGAGTTAAAAATGGAATCTCGGGGCTTAACAATGATAATCGCCAAAACAACATAATACAAATCTACAAATTTTATGCGAATGTTGCGAATATGCAAATGTTTGCTCGTGAAATCCTATTCGTATATTTGTAGATTCGCATTAAATTCGTAAATTAGCATTATATATTTTTATGAAAACAAGAAAGGCCTTAATGAAAAGGTTTAAAATTACAAAGAACGGAAAGGTTTTAAGAAAGGTTGGCGGACAAAACCACTACCGAGCCAAAAAAACCGGAAAACAAATTCGCCAAAAGCGAAGCTGGATTGCGTTGCACCCAAGTATTGTAAAAAGAATAAAGAAAGCCGGATTAAAAGTATAAGAGTATAAATTTTATAAATCTATGGTAAGAGTAAAAAGAGGAACAATTGCTCATAAGCGCAGAAAACATTTGTTGGAAAATACAAAGGGTTTTAAATGGGGCCGAAAATCAAAATTCGCTCAGGCCAAACAAGCCATGCAAAAGGCCTGGACTTATGCTTACAGAGACAGAAAGAAAAACAAATCCAACCGCAGAGCATTGTGGCAAATAAACATTAACGCGGCTGTTCGACACTTTGACCTTTCATATAGTAAATTTATTGCTGGCTTAAAAAAGAATAATATCGAGCTTGATAGAAAAGTATTAGCCCAATTAGCCCAAGATAAACCAGAAGTATTTGAAAAGATTGTGGAGAAAGCCAAGGGGTAAGAATCAAGAATCAAGAATTAGGAATTAGGAATTAAGTTTAAAAACTAAAAACTCCCCTGCCGAAAGGCGGGGGAGTTTTGACTTAAAAATTTTATCCACTACCAGCTCTATCTGATCCACCTAAAGTTTTGTGGATAATAAAATGGGCTGGTAGTATTTATTTAATTTTACTTTTTCTAAAATAACATTGCTAATTTTTTTATCAACAATTTCCACTTTCAAAAGTCCTCCTTCCATTGTTTGGGGTGAAAAATACTGGTCAAAAATAAAATTACCCAAAGAGTAAATTATCCAGCCGTTGTTATGTTTTTCTAAGGGCTCGATAACGTGCGGGTGGTGGCCAACTACCAAATCCGCCCCAGAGTCAATTGCCATTTTGTCAAACGCAATTTGAAAATCATCGGGTAATGTTTGATATTCAACTCCCGCATGCAAAGAAACAACCAAAATATCCACTTGCTGTTTGCTTTGAGCAATTGTTTCCTTTACCTCATCAAAATCACCCCAACCAACCCAAGCCATTCCAGTTTTGTCCCCGCCCGCCTCATTGCCCGCAGGGCTTTGGGCGGGCCCGCCAGCTTTCCAGCTTTCATGTCCCAAATTTTCAAAAGCCAAAAACCCAAATTTAACCCCTTGTATTTCTTTTACTTTTAAACTAAAGGCTTCTGTTTCATTATTGCCTGCTCCAACATAATCAATGCCGGATTTTTGCAAATTAGCCATTGTGTCTCCCAAAGCAATTGCTTGGTAATCAAACATATGATTATTAGCAATTGATAAAATATCAAATCCCGCCTCTTTTAGAGCCAAGGTTGATGTTGGTGAAAACCGAAAAGAATAAATACTGCCCACCCTAACTCCTCTGTTGGAAATTGGTCCTTCTAAATTGCCAAAAAGAATATCCGCCTTGTTTAAGTAATCTTTAATTCCATTAAAAACAAAATTAAAATCGCCATTGCCGTATTTATCAACCATATATTTAACTCCCCTATCAAGCATAATGTCTCCCACTGCCATTAAAACAATTGGTTGTGTTATTTGATTTTTTTGAATTGGCCGATCAATGCGAGCTGATAAAACAGAAAAAGTTGATTCTTTTGAAAAAATAAAAAAACCAGCCATTAAAAAAATTACTGCAAACAAAACCCAAAAAATTGGAATATATCTCCACTGCATTAATATTGCTTTTAAAACAGCTTAGATGAAACAAACCACATAAGCAAGACACCAGCAATGCCAAAAAGCACCCACACTAAACTAATTTTTTGTGGCGGTTCAGTTGAATTTTCTGGAGCGGGAGTTTTTCCCTCCTCTTGGGGCTGATTTATATTTTGTTGTGTTGCCATAAATAAAAACTATAAAATATTTATTATTTTTTAATAATCGCCTAAAAAAGTTGTGGTTGAAAAATGCCCCACATAGAGTGGTAGCGGCTTTTGAAGTTTTTCTATTCTTCCTGCTTCAATAATAACATAAGTTCCCAAAATAAAGGCCAACGCTCCAATTAAAAATAAACTGGCAATAGATGAAACATTTTTAAAAAAAATTCCAGAAAAATCAAATGTCATATACTAAGAGTTTTTTATGTGTTATTGATAACTATCTCCTCGAATCTTAATTTTAAACTTTTGGCCAAAAATTAGGTGCTTATTCAAATTTTATTTGACACATTGGGGCTAAATATCTCCTTTACTGGCACTTTTAGGCCGTGGTCAAAAACGCCTTTTATTTCATTTTTTAACCCAAGCAATAAAATTGTTCCAATAATTCCCAAAATACCCACTAATAAAAAAACTAAATTAAAGCCAAACTTAGTCACAAAAAAACCGCCCAAAGCCCCAGCCACCCCCATTCCCAGTCCCAAAGTGGTTTCATTCCATCCCCACTGAGTTGACTCCTTGCCCTTGTCAATATGACGGGTAAATATGGCAGTCCAGCCTGCCAAGGCCAAAGCTAACCCAATTCCGTGGACTATTTCCAATAAATAAATATGCCAAGGCAAATAAGAAAAAATATAACCAAAAGAAACCAAAGAGGCAATAAATGTTCCCAAAACCATAACTAAATAATCATCCTTTTCTGAAACTCTATTATCAAGCGCCTTGCCAAGCGGTATTCTTAAAATTGAACGCACTCCCAAAAAAACAGCTGAGGAAATACCAACCACCAAAGCATTGCCACCCTGAATTTTATCAATAATAAAAATGGCAAAAACCGGAGTTAAAAGCCCCCAGCCAGTCCAAAAAGCAATGTCGCTTAAAATTAAATACTTAACAATTTTGTTTATCTTCATTGCAGATTATAAAAGCGATTTAATAATGGAAACAAACGCTTTAGCAAACAATATTACAGCCAAACCAATTACCGCCCACATTATTATCTGTTTTCCTTGGGTCGATCTTTTTGGATCCCCCACGGCCGTTAACATATAAAATCCACCAAGCAAAATCATTAAGGGCGCTACCACTAAAGCCAAAATAAATATCCAATTTGAAACTTTTTCAACAAGCTTGTCTACTTCCGTGTAAGAAGAAAGCGGACAAAAAGTTGTTTCATCAGGTTTTTGGCACTGACCACCCTTGCCCTGTTTTATTGTAATCACTCCTTTGTCATCAGATTGAATTAAGCAAGGTTTATCAGCAGAGTCCTTTCCAGAGCCAACGCACTCCCCAACCTTACAATCTGCTTTTTCACAACAAGGCCCGCAAATATCGCTTTTAGCAAAACTGCATCCAACATTAAAAGCTCCCGCTAAAAAAATTAGCAACAAAATTAAAATTATTTTTTTGTTGGTATTTGGTATTAACAGCATTTTCATTTTAAAACAGAAGTAATAATGGAAATAAACGCTTTAGCGGCTAATATAACAGCCAAACCAATCAACGCCCAGGTAATTATTTTCTTTCCTTGAGTTGATTTACTTGGATCCCCAGCGGCGGTAAGCATATAAAACCCGCCAAGTAAAATAAGCAAGGGAGCGATGATTAAAGCTAATTTGAAAATCCACCCGGAGATATTGTCGATAAGCTTGTCGGGATTATCAAATTTTGTGAGCGAACAAATAACTGGACTGTCTGGTTGGCACTGACCATTAACACAACTTAAAGGCCCATAACAGCCCCCTGAAGTGTCCTTAGTTTCGGTGGTGCAGGGATCGCAAGGATTGCTTCCAAGAACATCGGCTGTATTTGTAAAATGTTTTGCCTGGGCCTTGAGGAGCTTACTCTTTTTATCAATTGTTGTTGCTAATGCCTCCCACTCTCTTGTGTCTTGGTTGTAAATATAAATTTTTTGATTGTCTTCGTTGTTTTTATTTATTTCTCCGCTAGCATATTTATCAGCATAGGAAATTTGAATGGGTATTGTGTATCCGTCAAAAGTGGCTTTTGCGCCATTGTCGTATGTAATAGAAAAATCAAAAACTTGCACTACTTTTCCCACACCAGAAAGCTTATCTACATCTTCAACAGAAGAAATGGGAATTGTGGCAACTACAACATTAACATGCTTTAAAAAAGTTCCGCTTGAAATAGTTATTCCTGTTTCATTAACAATAGCTTTATTGTCTATCTCACTTTGAACAGAACATTTACCCCCAGAAAAAACACAGTCGCTTCCCAAACCCTGACATTCTTTTACATCACAAAGATTAAATAATCCATTAAGTAATCCTTGCTTGCCACAGTCAGAACAAACCGAAAGCGGTTTTGGGGATGAGCCACAGGTTACACAATAGTCCCCACCACTCTCATTGCAAAAACCTTCTTGCTTTATAGCATTGGGGTCTGCCCTGCCTGCGCACTCTTTTGTCCAATCAACATAATTTGAACACCAATAAGCTGGGTTGTATTTATATTGACAATTAATCAATCCCGGGGCAGGTAGCGTGGATGTAGGCGATATCACGGGTGGCGTAGACGTGGGGGTTGTTGTTGAAATGTTGTTTGGGCAAGTAAAACATCCGCGTCCAGCTCCCAAATCATCACAAACCGCTCCATTTAATAACTCAACAAACTTGCTACCACCCAAGCAATTTTTTTGCCAATACGCATAGGTATTACATTGATAATCTTTGCCGTATTTTTCTTGGCAATTAATTACTTCTGGGGCCGTTGCATCTTTACATACGCATTGAGCGTCAACGCATTGAGGAACCTGATTGTTTTGGCAAGCAAGATTGGCGCAATTATTATTTGTTGAACACTTTATCGTTGCTTTGTCAAAAACTAAAATATGGATAGAATCATCAAGTAAAGCAGTAAATAAACTATTAGAACAATTAAGGCACTTGTATTGAGCAAATAGCGCGCTCACCGAGTATACATCCTCGGGAATTAAAGACATTGAACACATTCCATTTGAACCAGTCACGCAAGTAGTATTCTTGTTGCCCGGAACATTTGTTTGACTCGCTGAAATCTGAACACCAGCCAGCGGTGTTTTATCGCTGGTAATAGCGCTAAAAGATGCTTTCACTCCGCAAGTGTTGCAAAAACCATCTCCCCTTCCATTGCAAGTTTGATTAACAAGTTCTTTGTAATCGCCCGATCCATAACACTGGCCTTTCCAATCATCATAGCTCCCACACCACCAACCATTCCCGTATACTTGCTGACAACTAATTCTTTCCATAGAAACCACATTGTCCTTGCATACGCATTGAGCGTCAACACACTGTGAAGATTGATTGGTTGAGCAAGATAAGTTAGCGCAATCTTTATCTATTTCACACTTTGTTGCTGTTGTTATTTTATTAAAACTTAAAGTATGAATAATATCATCCAATTTAGCGGTAAAGGCGCTGTTAGCGCAGTTAGAACAACTATATCCATTAGACAACGCGCTCAAGGAATATTTGGCTCCCGGGATTAAAACTATTGAGCAAGTTCCATCTTTTCCAGTTAAGCATGAAACTTTACTATCACCCAAAGTTTCATCGCTCATAGTTAATGAAACTTGCGCTCCTTCAATTGCAATAATATTATCTCCTGCTGATTGGGCTTTAAAAGTTGTTTTTACCCCGCAGGTAATGCAATATTTTTCACCAGTTTCTTTGCAAGTATCTTTATTGCTTAATAATTGATGTGTGCCCCCTCCAGAACACTGGCCTTTCCAATCATCATAAACCCCACACCACCAACCCGCTCCATATGTCAAAGCGCAATCAATAACTTGTTGACCGCACTGACCAGAATGAGAAACAGATTGCTTATCGCATTTTGCCATACATTCATTTACATAAGTTTTTTCATTGTTAGAGCAAACATAATTTGTTGTTTGCTTTTGACAAAACGCCTTGCAATCCGCTTGATTAAAACACTTATTGGTTAAACCCAAAAACCCATTCAAAAACACGCAATCCCCCAAATTAGAGCATTCTTTGTCATCGCAAGTATTTAAAATTCCATTAAAAACTCCTTGCTTTCCACAGTCAGAACAAGTTAATTGCGTTGCCTTAACTTCAATAGATAAAACATCTGAACAGTTATTGTTTTCGTTTGACTCAACAATCTCTTTTGGGTCATCGTCAACGCAAGCTCGTAAATTGTAAATACCTGGAGCAGAAAAACTAAAACTACCAAATGAAACCGCAGCTGAAGCTCCAATATTAAGAGCGCCCGAGGTGGCCACTTGGCTTAGTATTCGCCATTGTTGATTGTTGGTTGTGTCATATAAATTAACCTTTGGGGCAATTAATGTTGAAACAGAGCCAATATTTTTAATATTAATAGAAAGCCCAGAAATTAAATCATTAACATTATATACTTTTTGTTGATAATAAATATCGCTTATGATTGTTAAATCAGGAGAAACATTTTGGCATAAACACTTTTCATTTACGCACTGAGGAATTTGGTTTGTTGAACAAGAAACCTCCAAACAATCAGCATTAACATCACATTCTGGCTTGCAAGCAACACAATAATTTCCTCCCAACGCGTTGCAATGGGGACCATAAAGTTGGTCAAGTTTTATTTTTTGGTTTGGACATTGCAATCTAAAGCTATCTAACTTTTCTCCTGATTTGCATTCATATCCAGAATCACAAAGCTGAACACAAGCGCCATCATAACAACCATTGGAACATTGAAATTTTGTAACACTATTTCGCCCCCCAGAACAAGAGTTCTTATAAAGCATTCCTCCGCCTCTGCAGGAATCAACATATCCAATAAAGTTGGCAATCACCGAGCCCTTTGTAAAATAATCCCTGCCCCCATACTCTTTGCAAAAATTACTTGGAACATTTGTGGCTTTAGAAATCTTCAAAATTAAATCCAAATTTTTATCAATAACGCTGAAATTTAAAGGACACCCCAAAGAAACACAAGTAAAAAACTGATTAGAAAAACTTGATATTAAGGCCTTGTAATTTCCTTTAGGCAAAACAGCAGAACAGCTGGCCCCAGAACCCGTGTCAGAAATAAAACAACTTGCAACTACTCCCTCCCCAGAGTCAGTAACTTTCATAAGTGAAACTTCTGCTCCACTTCCAACCATTTGATTGTTTTGATCAACCATTCGCACATTAACATTATAAAAATTTTTGGGAAGTGGATTATCGGTTGCTCGACAGGCGCATTGCTGGTTGGTGTTGCAGTATGATTCTTGATTATCTGAACACTGCAAATAAGAACAATCCGTCCCTGTTAAACAAGCATTGGAACATGGCTGGCAAAACTTTTGACTATATTGAGATACTTCCACTTCGCATTTTGATTTTTTATCTGCTTCACACATCACGCTACAATCACTGTCATTGGAACAATACTTTGAACATTGACACTGATTATCTAAACAGTATGGCAAAAACCCTTCTTTACATTTAGTGTTAACATTAGTATAGAAATCCCCATAACATTGGCTGTTATAAGAACACGCTGTTGGGCTAGGGCTTTGAGCTTGAGTAAAATCAATAAAATAAAAAAACGCCAATATAAAAATTAGCGCTGAGATTATTTTAAATTTTTGAGGCATATTTTAAAAAAAGTTCCTAATATCCAACTTCAAAAACCCTTAAGAATCAGATATTTAAAACTCTTATTTTTTTAAAAGATTAAACAAAAGTCCGTAGTGATAACCACTGGTTTCAATTTCCTTTTCTAAAACAAAACCAACTTTTTGAGCAATTTCTTGCACCCCCCCCGAGGAAATTCTGTTTTCTTGCATGGGGCCAAAGGGAGATTCTAAATCCCACTCAATTACTAAAACCTTGCCCGATTCTTTTAAAATTCTCTTGGCCTCTTTAAAAACCGCTTCTTTATCATCAACTTGAAACAAAAGGTTTGTCATTAAAACAAGGTTAATTGAACTGCTTTCTATTTGTTTAACGCCTTTTTCAATATCAGCCAACACTTTTTTTATATTGCTTATGCCTTGCAGATTGGCCTTGCTCATCATGGCTGATAAAGCGCTTTCTTGAACATCCACTGCATACACAATTCCATCATCTAATTTTCGCGCTAAAGGAATAACCCACCCCCCAGACCCACAACCAAAATCAACCGCTACCATATCTTTTTCCAGCGATAATTGGTTTAAAATTTCATTGGGATCTAAAAATCCTGTTGGGGACATATTAAAATTTTATTCTGTAGCTTCGGTTTGTTCTTGCGGGGTGTCATTTAAACAAATGGCTGAAGCAACTTTATCCCCCGCTTTTAGCTTCATTATCCTCACTCCAGAAGAAGCCCGGCCAATAACAGAAATAGTTTTTATTTCACTTTTAATCACCTGTCCTTTGGTTGAAATAACAATTAAGTCAGTGTCAATTTCAGATAAAACTTTTGAAAAAACTATTTTTCCGTTCTTTTCTGTTATTTTGGCGGCCTTAATTCCTGACCCTCCTCTTTTTTGCAACCTATATTCTTCCAACTTTGTTCTTTTGCCATAGCCATTTTCGGTAATTATTAAAACATGGTTTTTGCCATCAATTTTTGGTTTAATGTCGTCCATCACAATAACCTCATCATTTTTGCCAAGCTTCATTCCCCTAACCCCAGAAGACCCCCGTCCCATTGCCCGAACATCCGCATTTTTAAATCTAATGGACTGGCCAAGCTTTGAAATCATTATTATTTCATCGTTTTTATCAATAATTTTGGCTGATTTTAAAGAATCCCCGGTTTGTAGTTTAATGGCTAAAAGTCCATTTTTTCTAACATTTTTAAAAGCAGACAATTCTGTTTTTTTAATTATACCATTTTTAGTTGCCATTACTAAAAATTTTCCACTATCTGCCTCGTCTTGCTTGCTATAGGGAATTAAGCTTAAAATTTTCTCATTTTGAGATATTTCCAAAAAGTTTAAAAGCCCCCTGCCTTTCGTGGCTCGCCCCATTTCGGGAATTTCCCAAACAAAACATTGAAAAACTTTTCCTGAATCCGAGAAAAACAAAAGCTTGTCCAATGTGTTGCCCGTGGTGAGGTGGTCCACTGTGTCTTCATCAGAAACCTCAATGCCTGTTACTCCTTGTCCGCCTCGTTTCTGAGTTTTATAAACAGATGGCTTAAATCGCTTTATAAACCCTCCTTGAGTTAAAATAACTATAGCTTCTTCTTTGGGAATCAAGTCCTCATCTCCAATTTCTCCCAACTTCCCCGCCACCACTTTTGTTCGACGAATGTCTTGATGTTTTTCTAAAACTTCTTTTAATTCTTTTTTGATAACCTCTTTTAATTTTTTAGGATTTTCCAAAATAACTAAAAGTTCTTTTATTTTCTCCATTATGGCTTTTAGTTCTTGTTCAATTTTATCTCTTTCCAATTTAGCTAAGTTTTGCAATCTCATTTCCAAAATAGCTGTGGCTTGAATGGCTGATAATTTAAATTTTTTCTGCAAGTTTTGATGAGCCGCTTCTTTGCTTTCTGATTGTCTGATAGTTTTTATAACCTCGTCTATGTTTTTTAAAGCAATCATTAAACCCTCCAAAATATGGGCTCTTTCTTTGGCTTTGGCTAAATCAAATTTTGTGCGCCTCACAACCACCTCTTGTTTATGTTTTAAGTAAAAGGTTAAAACATCAGCCAATGACAAAACCCTTGGCTGGATTCCATCAACCAAAGCCAGCATATTTAAATGAAATGTTTTTTGCAGGTCAGTATATTTGTATAAAGCGTTTAAAACTTTATTGGGAAAGGCCTCTTTTTTTAAATCAATAACTATACGCATCCCCTCCCTGTCGGATTCATCTCTAATGTCTTTAACTCCGTCTATTCTTTTATCCTCAACCAATTTGGCAAATTGTATCACCAAAGATGATTTTTGCACTTGATAAGGAATTTCCGTGATAACAATTTGAGAATTGCCTTTTTTGCTTTCCATTATTTCCGCTTTCCCTCTTGTTAAAATTGGCCCCTTGCCTTGGGAATAAGCGGAAATAATTTCTTTTTTGCTGTAAATAATTCCCCCGGTTGGAAAATCTGGTCCTTTTACAAACTCAAATAAATCCTCAGTGGTGGCATTGGGATTATCAACTAAATGAATGGCTGCTTCCAAAACTTCTGTGGCGTTGTGGGGAGGAATAGAAGTTGCCATGCCAACCGCAATGCCAAAAGACCCGTTTAATAAAAGTTGAGGCACAGGAGAGGGTAAAACAGATGGCTCCTTTCTGGTGGCATCATAGTTTGAAACAAAATTAACTGTGTCTTTTTCAATATCATTTAACATCTCCTCACCTATCACAGCAAGCTTACATTCAGTATATCTTTGAGCGGCTGCGGAGTCCCCGTCAACATTACCCCAGTTGCCCTGACCCTTAACTAACGGATATCGCAGAGAAAAATCCTGGGCCATTCTCACTAAAGAATCGTAAACCGCTACATCCCCATGCGGGTGATAGCGGCCAAGGCAAGAGCCCACGACTGTAGCTGACTTTCGAAATTTTGCAGTGGCCCTTAAACCATCTTCATGCATTGTGTATAAAATCCTGCGATGAACCGGCTTTAATCCGTCTCGCACATCAGGTAAAGCTCTTGAAACAATAACCGACATAGCGTAATCCAAATACGCGTCTTTTATTTCATCAGTTATTTCTCTATCCCTTATATATCCAATTTCTTGCATTGGTTGTTCTTTTTCTGTGGCCATAGATTAATCAGTTGAAGTTGCTTCGTTTGCGTTTATTTCTTCTAACGAACTTGTTGTTTGGGTTTGCTCTGAACTTTCTGGAGAGGTGGTTGCGCCCATTATATTTTCTATCATTTGGGTTATTTCTTGGTTTGTTTGGTCGGTTAAATCACCTGCCTCTTTGGCTTTATCAATAGCGCCCAAAGAATCTAATCCCAAACCAAAGTCAATTCCTTGGCTTGTCATTTTCGCCAATCTTTGACTGAAATTATATTTAATAAAAAATCCCAACGGGACAGCAATAGCCAATAAAACAATTCCAATTAAAATTACTTTTCCTGGTTTATCCATAATTTTACGGGGTTAAAACCCCAGTGGTAGAATAAATTCACTACGGGACAAGTAAAATGATTTTCATTTCCTCGTCCTCTCCGGGTAGGTCTTTTTGGGTTATTTTTGCTTTTGGCAATGGCTCAATGGATTCGCTTCCCATTTCTTTTAAAAATTTAGAAACATCTTCTAATTCAATTTTTAAACCCGGTATTTTGTAGTGCATGGGAATAACAATGCCTGGCTCTATTTGGTTAATAATTTCAGCAGCGTCCTTTGCCCCAATAGTATAAGTACCCCCAACCGGAATAAGTAAAATATCCACATCTCCCAAATCGTCAACTTGCTGGCTCGTTAGTTCTTTTTGTCCCAAATCGCTCAAAAAGCCAACTTTCATTCCTTCTGCTTGAATAGTGAACATTATCACCGAGCCCCTTTCTTTGCCATTCACATTATCGTGAAAAGCTAAAACGCTTTTTATAAAAACATCTTTTACTTCATATTCTCCGGGAGCGTCAATAATAAAAGGGCTCCCCCCAACTGCCCTGTAGTTTGAATGGTCTTTATGATTATGGCTAATTAACACAATATCTGCTTCGGTTTTGGGAAACTTTAAGCCAACAAAATCCGCCTCAAACGGATCAATAACAATTTTTACTTCCCCTTCTTTGCGGTTTTTAACTCCAATTTCAAAAAAAGATTGTCCATGCCAAACAATATTCATAGAGCGTATAACATAGAACTCATAACATTATTCTTTATCTTATCAAAATCCATTCACCCTTGCAACAATGTGAGTTTTCGGGTATATTAAATCCAACGCGGAAGCGTTTCGGAAAAAGAATACACTATTATTATGATAGCGAAAACATTAAAAAAAATAAAAGAAGAAGTTATCTGCCCGCCAAAAGTGGGTGAAATTATTGAGGGCGTAATTATAAACCGAGCCAAAAGCGCTTTGTATGTTGATTTGGGCGCAAAAGGAATTGGAGTAATTTATGGCAAAGAATTTTTTGACTCAAAACCAGCTCTAAAAAATTTAAAACCAGGAGACCCAATCTCCACCAAACTTATTGGTTTGGAAACAGAAGATGGAATGAGAGAACTTTCAATGGTGGGAGCCAACCAAGAAATGGCTTGGAAAGATTTAGAAGAAGCCAAAGAAAACCAATCCACGCTGGAAGTTGCAATTAACTCAGCTAATAAAGGAGGTTTAATCTGCATAATCAATGGTATTCAGGGTTTTTTACCAACCAGCCAGCTTCTACCCGAGCACTTTCCCAAAGTGGAAGGCGCTGACCCAGCCAGAATCGCCACAGAACTTCAAAAAATAGTGGGTTCAAAAATAAAAGTAAGAATTTTTGATTTAAACCCAATGGAAAACAAGTTAATTTTATCTGAAAAAGCCACAAAAAAAGAAGAGCTTGAAGAAAAAATGCTAAAATTCAAGCCAGGCGAGATAATCCAGGGGGAAATTAGCGGAGTAACAAGTTTTGGCGCGTTTTTAGTTTTTGAAGGCGGGTTAGAGGGGCTTGTGCCATCTTCGGAAATCCCAGAAAAAACCGACCTCAAAATTGGCCAGCAAGTGCAGGCCAAAATAACTGAAGTTGCCAATAATAAAATTTATCTTTCTCTTAAATAGACGCGTTATTAAAATATATGTCAAAAATCCTTAAAAACTTTGGGTTAATAATTTTAGTTTTTATTGCCATATCGGCAGTTTTTGCCTTGCTTAATCCAGGAGCTCTTCAAAAAAACCAAGAAATTGCCATAAGCAATTTGGCGCAAAAAATAAACGAAGGCCAAGTTTCAAAAATTGACGTTTCTGGAACTGACTTAACAATTACCCTAAAAGATGGTTCAAAAGTTATCTCCAGAAAAGAAGTTAACTCGTCAATAGATGAAACCTTAAAAAATTACAATGTAAATCAAGAGGCCTTAAGCCAGATTGAAATAACAATACAGCCAGAAAAGAGCGGATTTTTGGATTGGATAATACCTCTTTCTTTTATTTTGCCTTTAGTTATTTTTGGTATTTTCTTTTGGATGATAATAAGGCAGTCAAGAGGCGGGGCAGGTCAAAGCTTTTCTTTTTTAAAGTCCCCAGCTAAACTTTTTGATTCGGGCAACAAAAACGCTGAAAAAATTACTTTTAAAGATGTGGCTGGACTTGAAGAAGCCAAGGAAGAAGTTGGGGAGATTGTGGAATTTTTAAAAGTGCCCAAAAAGTTCTTAGATATGGGGGCTAAAATTCCCAAGGGTGTTTTATTAATTGGCCCTCCGGGCTGTGGAAAAACATTATTGGCAAGAGCAATAAGCAACGAGGCGGGCGTGCCATTTTATTCAATGTCGGGCTCAGAGTTTATTGAACTTTTTGTGGGAGTTGGGGCATCCCGCGCGAGGAATTTATTTGAAACCGCCAAAAAAAACGCGCCTTCAATTATTTTCATTGATGAGATAGACAGCATTGGAAAAATAAGAGGGGTTGGTATGGGGGGAGGGCACGATGAAAGAGAACAAACCTTAAACCAAATTTTAGCGGAAATGGACGGATTTGAAAAAACCACCAATGTTATTATTTTAGCGGCCACCAATAGACCAGAATATTTAGATCCAGCTTTATTAAGGCCAGGCAGATTTGATAGAAGAATAATTTTAGACGAGCCAGATGTGAAGGGCAGAGATGAAATACTAAAAATCCATTCAAAAGAAAAACCGCTTTCACCAGCTGTTAATTTGCGAGAAGTGGCTGAACGAACCCCGGGATTTTCTGGAGCTGATTTAGCAAACTTAATGAATGAAGCCGCCATTTTGGCCACCAGAAGAAATCAAAAACAAGTTGAACAAACAGATATTTTAGAATCCATTGAAAAAGTTTTATTGGGCCCTGAGAGAAAGAGCCATTTGTTGTCAGAAAAAGAAAAAAGAGTGTCAGCTTTTCATGAAGCTGGACACGCTTTGGTTTCAGCTTTATTGCCTCAGGCCGAAGAAGTGCGAAAAATTTCTATTGTTTCTCGAGGAATGGCCGCTGGATACACATTGGCTTTACCAAAAGAAGAAAGAAGAATCCGCACTAAAGGCGAATTTCAAGCCGAGTTGGCGGTTTTGTTGGCTGGGTACACAGCCGAACAAATCCAATTTAACGAAATCTCAACTGGCGCTTCCAACGACTTAGAAAAAGCCAGTCAATTAGCTCGTAAAATGGTAACTAAATATGGAATGTCAAAACTGGGGCCAATTTCTTTTGGCAAACGAGAAACCTTGGAATTTATTGGCTATGAACAAGAAACTGAAAGAAATTACTCTGATAAAGTGGCTCATGAAATTGACCAAGAAACCGAAAACTTTATTAAGGAAGCCCAGGAAACCGCTAAAAAGACCTTGTTAAAAAAGAAAAAACTATTTGAAAAAGTAGCTAACATCTTGGTTGCTAAAGAATCAATTGAAAAAGAAGAGTTTGAGCAGTTGATAGGACTAAAAAATAAAATTGAAGGGAGGTAATAAAATGGTCAAAATCAAAAGAATAGGGATAGCTCTTTTAAAAGTTCTCCTATGTAAAACAGGATTGCACTGGGTGATAGAGAGAGAGGTTTCAGCAAGCGTGATTGAGGGAAATGTCCGCTCAACCTTCCGGTGCCCTATTTGCAAAAAGAAGTCAACCATTCAGCATTAATGTTGACGAATTTTGATGTAATTTTTATTCCAAAAATTACATCACAAAGCGCGCGTGTAGCTCAGTGGTAGAGCATCCGTCTTATAAGCGGGAGGTTTCGGTGGTTCGAGCCCACCCACGCGCACTGTGTTTAAATTACGGGCGATTAGCTCAGCTGGTTAGAGCGCATACTTGACGTGTATGAGGTCACAGGTTCGACTCCTGTATCGCCCACATTGGGCTGACCCCGTTAGTAATTTTAATATTAAAATTACTAACGGGGTCTTAGCTCAACAGGTTCATTAAAATAACAATTCACAGAGAGGTATTAAAAATGGATGAATCCAAAATATCACAGTCTAAAGATTTCAAAAAAGCGACCGAAAACCAAAAGAACTTACTATTTCTTATAAATATGTGGCCATTCCATTTCAATTGGTCATCCACTTTTGGCTCACTCACATACAAATTGAGTGTAGCCATAGAAACAATTAGGGGCGAAAGCAATCTTTGCGAAGCCACTACCAATTATGGCTCCGCCAACTCAAAAATGAATTGCTCCGCTCCAACCATATCAGAGCAACTAAAAAAAATAATGGCTGATGAAACTGAAATAATAAAAATAAGAATAACTGGACATAAAAAAGATGTCTGGTACCCTGACCCTCTACATAATGAGGAAGATCAATGGGTAAGCGATTTTACCTCAAAAGAAGTGATAGCAGTAATTACTGCTATCTAATTAAATAGATTCTCTAATCTCCCGAAAGCACTTCGGGAGCTTGTTTTTTTGGCTAAATTTTGCTAAATTTAAAGCCATAATGTAGAATAAAAATAATTGATATGATTACCAAACAACAAAACTTTACAAAGGGTTTTCTAAAAACTGACATGCCCGAAATAAGGGTTGGGGACACTGTTAAGTTGCACCAAAAAATTAAAGAAGGTGAAAAAGAAAGGATTCAAATTTTTGAAGGCGTGGTTATTGCCCAAAAACACGGCAAAGGCGTGTCTGGCTCAATAATTGCGCGAAAAATAATTGACGGAGTTGGGGTGGAAAAAATGATACCTTTACACTCCCCAAATCTTGTTAAAATTGAGGTGGTTGCTCATGGCAAAACCAGGAGAGCAAAGCTTTACTTTTTAAGAGACAGAATTGGAAAAAAATCCAAGCTCAAAAGACAAGAAATAAGCAAAACCAAAACGCCTCAAACCCTAGAAACAATAACAGAAAAAGCTCCAGAACAAACCGAGGCCTAATGGGCTTTTGGGCCCGGGTGGTGAAATTGGCAAACACGCCAGCCCAAGGAGCTGGTGAGGTTAAACTCTTGTGGGTTCAACTCCCACCCCGGGCACAAATTGCGTAACAATTTTGCGTGGGGAGCAAGGAAAATTGATTTCCTTGCGTTGGGAGTTGAAGACCGCAGCCATATTCGACGAGCAATGGGCGAGGAGAATGGCGGGGGGTGGCCTGCGAAAAATTTTTCGGAAGAAAAATTTATTTGTAGGCAACTCCCACCCCGGGCACTCACTGGAGATTACTCGGGCGGTTAGCTCAGTTGAGTTAAAAGCATATTATGCTTTTAACGGGAATTTTAGGCAAATACCTTTGCCGTGAAAATTCCCCGGGAAAGACTCCAAATAATATTCCGTATTAGATATGCAAAGCGGTAAAGGGCGGTTAGCTCAGTTGGTAGAGCGACTCGTTTACACCGAGTAGGCCACAGGTCCGAGTCCTGTACCGCCCACATAAAGCACAAGCCGTGATAGCCAAGTTGGTCAAGGCACGCCTCTGAAAAAGGCGCCATCTCAGTTCAATTCTGAGTCACGGCACATAATAAAAAATAAATTTACGCGGGAGTAGTTCAGCAG
This sequence comes from Minisyncoccota bacterium, assembly GCA_028718785.1. Taxonomy (GTDB): domain Bacteria; phylum Patescibacteriota; class Minisyncoccia; order Minisyncoccales; family CG1-02-41-26; genus STD1-80. The sequence continues at coordinate 7,153 of JAQULB010000002.1, read as the reverse complement.
TAGAATAATTCGTTGCCAACGAATAGGTCGCGGGTGCGAATCCCGTCTCCCGCTCATTTTAGGCCAACTTTTGGCTTAAATAAATTGCCCCATTAATGGGGGGTAGGGGTTAAAGCCATAATATGGCTTTAACGGGCATTTTAGCCAAATACTTTTGGCGTTAAAATACCCCGGGGCCCGCCTTTTTTGGGCGGGCTTCCTTTTTGATTTTAGGCCCTAAAATGCTTGATTTTTCTAACTAAATATGCTACAATTGGGGTATAACCCCAAGGTTAAAACCCCGTAGAAGAGCACCCCGGTAGTAGAGCATAGCTCACTACAGGGTAAATAGCTCACTACAGGACAAGGGGGGTAAAATTTGAGAGACCACACAAAATATGCTAGTGAAAGAGAGGGCGCGCTTAGTGGCCATTTTGGTCTTATTAGGCGTATTCGGGGTGTATTTTTTAGGCCTCAAGGTTCAAGCAGAAAACGGGGTGATAATGGAAGAATTGGCTAATAACTTGCCAGTTATTGAAAACACAACCTTGCTTCCAAGCGCCAAACCACCCGTGCCAGATGTTGTGAAAACAATGAATGTGGTATTAACTGCTTATTCTTCATCAGTTGATGAAACTGATGACACTCCTTTTACAACCGCATCGGGCATGACAGTTCAGGACGGAATTATCGCCAACAACCTTTTAAGGTTTGGGGATAAAATAAGAATTCCTGAAATCTTTGGAGATAAAATATTCGTGGTTCAAGACAGAATGAACCAAAGAAAAAGTTGGTATCAATTTGATATTTGGATGCCATCAAAAGAACAAGCGCTTCACTTTGGAGTGCAAACAGCCAAGATTGAAGTTGTTAACTAAATTTAATTTAATGTTCCCTAATTAGCGTTTACTCAAATTTTCGCTAACCAAAAACCCTTCGCAAGCGAAGGGTTTTTGGTTGAAAATGCACATAATTAAAAGCCCAGCATTTTGTTTATTTTGGCTCTAGTGTATTGGGCGCAAATGCCTGTTCCTTTTAACAGGCCGCTCGGAGTCAAAATTTCATCAGCATATTTTTCCTGGAATTTAATCATGGCGGCTTTGGTTAAAAAACCAAAGGTGCTCGTTTCATTTCCTGGAGAGCCAGCGCCAAATTTGGCAATTTGAGTATCAGGGCTTTGATTGAGAAAAATCTGCAACCGTTTGACATCAGCTGAAATTTGGCCAAATTTGAGATTTTTAGCAAAGAGCTGCCTTGATGTTTTGAGAATTATCTTATCAGAAACAATATCAGAAGCAGTGCCCCAGGGCGTATAATATTTGGCATAAACGGAATATGTTCCATCCAAACAGGTTGAAGGAAACTGCAGAGCTGAATTTTTCCAGCACAAATTCCAAATTTTTGATGAAATATAATTTTCCTGTCCAGCGTCTTGAAAATCTGGGGAATTGGAAATAGCCATTTTGGAGGTATCATAACCGCCTTTTAAATTCAAGACAACTTCTGGAATTGTTGTTAGCTCAACTCCATTGTTGATTGAAATACCAAAACCCCCTATTGGCGGTTTGGGCGGATTGTACCATTCCACGGGCATACCAATACCACCTCCAGCTAAAGGCGAGTTTTGAAGCGCTTGGGCTATAGTGTAGATAATAAACTCCGAAAAGTGCTTAGTCCAAATAACCAAATCAGAGCCAGAATTAATCTTGCAGTCCTGCCCTGCTCCCAAAGCATCGCCAACATCTTGAGAATCGCCAGCGCACATACTGGCAATTTCGGTAAACACATTATTTGAAATATAGCCAGCCTTTTTCCCAGCTTGCCCCTCTATAAAAATTCTAACTCCTTTGGTAATTTCTAAAGAAAGGGCCGTGTGCCCAACTATGATTGCCAATGATACCTGGCCCCCAGCAGGCAATAAATTAGCAGCGATGTTAGTAGCAACAGGCGGAACAATAATTTTATCAGGCCAAGCGCTAGCCACACCCCTGATATTAGCTCCTGATGGGATGCTAACAGTAATAACAGCCGAAAGGAGCGAAGTCTTTAATTGCATCTCACAACTAACATCTGCCACTAATAAATCTCCATTTTGGACAATAATTGGCGTTAAATCAAGGTATGGATTAGAAATACTGCCAGCAACAGCAACTTGAACAAGCGGAACGCTGCAATCAATAGGAATCATATTTACAGATGATGAAAAAATGGCCAGCAATGATGATTTTTCAGCGCTTTGGTTGCTGGCGCTGTCTTCTGTTTTAACATAAAATTTCCAACTTCCTTCTGGCAAATTAGTGGTAACTGCCGTATCGGTTGTTGTGCCGCTTGGCCCGCCGTCTACCCGCCAAAGATAGCGCGCCACTCCCAAGCCAATGTCTGTTGAAGCTGTCCAGCTCCAATTCTGTGATGTTAAATTAGCGCCAATCACCGCTTGCAAGCCCCCGGGAACAGTTGGCGCTATTGTATCAATCAAGTACCCGCTTTCTATGTGCGTGGCAATGTTTCCCCCATTATCTAAAGCGCGAATCGTTAAACTGCCGCTTGAATCTATATGAATCGCGCAATCAACGGTCTTTTGGTCCGTCTGCATACAAATAAAAGCGCTCGTTCCTGCGGTTGTGGAGGCATCTACGATTACATTTGCAGACAAAATTCCAATATCATCAAATACATGAACGGTTGTATTTGTGATTGAAGTATTTAAAATTTTGGCTGGCGCTGTAATGGTGATAAATGGGGTAACAGTATCGATTATATAGTTATTTTCTGCTTGAGTAGCAGAATTACCTAAAATATCAACTGCCTTGATTACAAGGTCGCCAGACGAGTTAATGGCAATAGTGCAATTAACTATGTTAGTATCAGCCTGAATACAATTAAAATTAGAATATCCTGCTGTTGTTGAAGCGTCTATAGCTATACCGCCAGCCACAACGGCACTATTGTCAGCTATGCTGATTGTGGTATTAGTAATAGTTGAGCTAGACAACTTAATGGAGGCTATGATAGTAATTACCGGGCCGGTAGCATCCAATACAAAATTCCCCATACTCGTCCATGAGGAAGTAGCGACTCCATCATTGTTTTGGCTACACCAATAATAAGTTGCGTCGCTTCCAATTGAAAAAACCGGCGTCCATGCGGTGTCTTGGTTGTTGCTGGCTGTTTGGGCAGAAGTGCCGCTTGCTACTACTGTGCCTGCAGTGCAATTAGCCGCACTTGTTGCCACTCTGTAATTAGTTGTGCCAGTGTCTCCAATATCCGCATCTGAATAGTTGGCAGATAGGGTTGGGGTATTATCATTCGTAATTGAGCCGTTGTTTGGCGATATTAAGATTGGAGCGTTTGGGACAGTGTTTGCAGTATAAGCGACAGTAATTCTAATATGGTCTATGGAAGCTGTTATAACGCCTCCAGCGGCTGTATTTTTGTAAGCTGAAATGGCAACTCCAAAGTTTGCATCATTTATATCGCTGTATGTCCATGATTCACCCCACAAATCAGATGAACTGCCATATGTTGCATAAGTATCCGACGTTCCCCACCAGCTTGAGATTGCCCTGTTGATTGCGCCAATAGCTCCGCCCTTGATAATTCTCACTTGGTAATCCTTAATGCGAGACCCATTAGATGATTTTTTTTCTATTTCAGCAGTAATGCCATTGATAACAGCCCCGAAAGGAATAGCAAAGCTAAAATTTGTTGCTTTTAGATAGTGGCTTATCTGGTTATCATCAAGCCTTGCTGTTGCATAACTATTATTAGAAGAAACAATTCTGGTGGGATTTGACCATGAAATAGTTCCTGTCGAAGAATCGTCTGCTCCAATTGACGGATTATTCGGCCCGCTTGCTATTGCACAAACAATTAAAGCGCAGATTAAAGCAAAAAAGGCAAGCGCAAATCCCCTTCTTAGGCCTAGGGCAAAACTTTTGCTTTTTTTCTTTTGACTTGTGCTTAAAAATTTGAACATATTGCTCTTGCGATTATTTTTATAAAAAAAGCTCAAACAAGAATGTTTGAGCTTCAAAAGCTTCTTTGGTTCAAAAAGTCTAAACCATTTGTAAATATTTAATTTTTAGGTTGGTCAAGTCGCTCTTTTATTTTTTCTATTATATCGCTCACATTTAATTCTGTTTTCGCTAAATAATACGCTGGTTCGTCTTTGGTAACCCGTTCCATAATTTTATCCTCATCTGGGCCTAAATTTGTAAGAATAATGATGGGCACCTTTTTTCCCCATACATTTTTCGCTCGCAATTTTTGCATCATTGCCAACCCGTCCATTTGTGGCATTAAAATATCAAGCAGAACAAGATCTGGACGCTGTTTAATAGCTATAGATAAACCCTCTACCCCGTCTTTAGCTTGTAAAACATTGAAACCCTCGCTAATCAAATTATCCGCAAGCGTTTTTTGCAGAACAGGCTCGTCTTCAACAATAAGAATTTTATATTTTTTATCATTTTCCATAAAGATATTCTTTTACTTTCTTAATCACTTCATGGATTGGATGCTGGGATTTTATAAAATAATCGTTGGCGCCCGCTCTTAGGGCCTGCTTAATTACCATCTCCTCTCCAAGATTTGACAAAATAATCACTGGAACAGATTTCCATTTAGTATGGCTTTTTATCTCCTTTAACACATGGAAACCATCGCTTTTGGGCATTAGAATATCAAGCAAAATAAGATCTGGCTCTTTCCCCTTCATCCTTTCAATCGCCTCCTCTCCGTTTTTAGCAACATCAACAAAGCAACCTTCGGCAAGCAAATTATCTTTGAGCGCCCGGATTAAAAAATCCTCATCCTCAATAATCAATATGTTGTTCATATTTTTTTATTTTTTCCCGACCTTTTTTTAAGGATTAGATAGAAAACCGACCCTTTATTTTCTTGAGATTCAAATAAGATTTCTCCCTCAATCTTTTCGGCGAGTATTTTAGCAATGTTCAAACCAAGGCCTGTACCGTTTGGCTTAAAATTTTTTGCGTTTGAAGCGCGATAAAATCTTTCAAACATTCTTTTCTGCTCCTTTTTTGGGATACCAATGCCAAAATCGCGAACAGAAAACACAATTTCTTTTAGTTTTTCTTGAACATCTAAAATCACTTTTTGCCCAACCGTTGAATAATCAATGGCGTTAGAAAGAAAGGATCCAAGAATTGATTTTAATATTTCTGGATCCGTATGAATATAAAGCGCGCGATGGTTTAGCGGACTTTGCAATATTATCTTTTTCTCTTTGGCTGCGGCCCTAACTAAAATTAACACATCGTTAAAAAGCTTTTGCGCGGAAATCCTTTCTTTCTTTATGATCGCTTCCTCGCTTTCCAGGCGCAATGTATTTAATATATCAAAAACAAGGTTAATCATCTGCTCATTGATTTCATAGATATCATGAAGATATTCCTTTTGCTTTTTCTCACTCTTCTTTAAAATTCCGCTTTGCATTGTTTCAATCAGCCATTTTGTGCCAGAAAGCGGAGTGCGTAATTGATGAGAGGCAAGCGACAAAAAATCCATTCTAATTCGCTCCAATTCTTTTTCTTTAGTGATATCGTAAAAAACTTCCACCGCCCCGGTTATTTTTTTGTTAAACAGAACAGGACTTATAACACTAGTTGCGGGAAACCTTGTTTTATTTTTTCGCACATAATAAAAAGTGGGCAGTTTTTCAATGCCACCCCCAGCGGCTGTGGCAGTGTTGGTTAGTATCGTTCCAGAAAGCACCCTTGAAAGAATTCTTTCTTTAAATGGCACCCTATTTTTGTTTTCATCTTCTCTCGGAATAACTCTCACTAAAAATTTATTTTTTGCTTCCTTTTCTCTCCAGCCAGTTAAAGTTTCAAAGCCCTTGTTAACACGGATTATTCTCCCATTTTTATCAACCACCACCATCGCCATTATATGATCCCCAGCGGAAAGAAACATTGCCTCCAAAATTTCTTGTTTTGGCCACATCCTCTCTTTTACTCGTTCTTGATTTATTAAGAATTCTTGTTTGTTTTTTTTCATATTTTTTATAAAAAAACTCAAGCGACACTTGCTTGAGCTTCAAGAGCTTCTTTATCGCCTATTTAATTGTTTGTATTAGTTAAATTATAGTTAAAAAATATCTTTTTTCAAATTATAAACTGTTGAGTTTCAGGATTTATCACCCACCCCAAAACGCGATAACCAGAAAATTTGCCGCCATCATCAAATTGAGGGGTAAAATAGAGCTCATTGTGCACTATCTTGCCATCTCCATCTATTCCGATATCGTGCGATACTCGATATGGCTGCCCATTAACAGAAAAATACCCAAATACCTTTCTTCTTTCATCCGCTGTTTCGGGCGGGGCAATGCTAAAATAATCTTTGCCAATAATTGTTTCCTCGCAAAATCCAAAAAGTTTTTTTACTGACGGGCTTATACACTCCACTACCCCATTTTCATCTATGTTAAAATAAAAATCACAGGCGCAATCTAAAAATTCAGGTACATCTTTTTTAAGAAAATTTTTCTTGCTTTCAATGTTTTTTGGTTCTGCTATTACTAATAAATATTTTTCTTTAACAGCTGGCTGATACAATTTCAAAAAAACAGTAACAGGAATTTTTTTTCCACTTTTGGATTGGTGAAAAGTATCTATCTGAAAATAATTATTTTCGTTTAAAACTGACTCCGGCCCAAAGAATTTTTCCCCAATCTCTTTCGGCATCGTAGGATTAATTTGGGTGAAATGTTTGCCAATGAGTTCAGAGCGAGAATAGCCCAAAATATAGCAAGCCGCCTCGCTTCCATTAACAATTGTGCCGTCTCTATTGGTAACTAATAGATAGTGTGTGGCATCGTCTACCAACTTAATATTGCCTATTTTATTTATTTCCCCGCATCGCTTGCATTTAATCTCTAATGTGCCGTCAAAAAAAATACCTTTTAATAAAAGCTTTCCGCATTTGCACCGATGCTCGTCTAAAAATAATATATTCATGCAAACAAATATTATCTTTTATATTTGAGCTTCGAGAGCCTCTATTTTATAAGATTTTTATTAAATTACTTTGAATTACGAAATGTCCTATGAATAACTAAAACCTCTATTTTTTGCTAAAATGAAAACACCCCCATTGTAGGGGTGAAAAACCAAAGTATGACCTCAATTAAAATTTTTAAAGAATTGAG
>JAQULB010000001.1 GCA_028718785.1 Minisyncoccota bacterium | reverse complement strand
TTCCATTTACCTAACATTTTATTAACGCTTTCCATTTCGCAATAGAGAAGCCATGCCCAATATTGTCTTAGGTTTTCTCCGTCCATTATTGATAATTTTAATTTTATTTTATTGGTCATGATCTTAAATTTTGCATTTTTTGTCCTACCCCGTAGGCTTTATTTAAGCTATATTAATAAATCTTTTTTAATCCTCTTTCTTAATAAGGAGTTCATGGTGGTCTCGACCTTTGGTTCATGGTGGTCCTTAGCCAGGGTTCACTATGGTCTCTGGTTTGGATTAAAAATTGTCGATTGATGCGGTACATTGTTCCTCCTAATTTTCCGCTCTTAAGGGACTCTCTTTTGGTTTCTATTAATCCCAGGTCTTTTAATCTTTTCCTTACACGTTTGCACGTTGATAGACCGAAGCCGAAAGATTCAAATCCTAAACTTTTTCCGTCACGATTTGGAAATGACTTATCTGTATGCCAGAACCATCCGTCCTCACCCTTGCCATATCTGTTTTCTAAATGGCACAGCGTCATATAAAAATCCCGTTCCGCATGAGTTAGCTTTTTCTTTAATTCTTCATCGTCATAGGGTTTATGCGGCGCAAGAAAAAAGTTTGTCTTTTTCTTACTTATTTTTAGGTTTTCGAATGGGTTTGTTAACATAGTCATTGTTATTTTTATTTATCTCAGGTTCAGCGATTGAGTTGATATAAACTGCCTTGTAGAGATTGAGTAAATTATTGGCCCGAAAAGAAGCTTCACCAGGAGTGAGTTTGATCCCGTATTTCTTTTGGTAAATATCGGCAAATTGTTTTACAGCTTCTTCTGGGGCCATATTTATCGGTCGTACAGGCGTGCTTTTAACGCCCGTGTTTGATTAAAAAAAGCCATCGGGCTGATCTTTAAATCGTCCCGATAGTAGCTATCGACCATTTCGTCCAGCTCCTTTGTCTGTTCGAAAACAAAATAAGCCCTGCGCGGATTTTCTTTGTCGATTTCGTAGATTGGAAACGACAAAGATAAAACCACAGCAAGGGCAAAGTCACTGGTCTTATAAAAATTATCTTTTTGCAGCAATGTTTTTGTCATATTCATTAATCCTGTCTTTATTTTCTGCTGCAAAAGGAACGCTTTGAATTTCTTTAAACCTCTTGTGATAAAGAGGGTCTCTCTTAAATCAAAAAGAAAAACAGCCGATTTTCGGCTGTCCACAAGAAATTACAAGATATTTAATTTTACGCCTTGGGATTATTGATTTTTAATCCTTTTCCTCTGATCAATTCAATTAGTTGCTGGCCATTTGGTAATTTATTTTCAAGTCGTTTGCTATTGATCTTTGCAAACCTAAACAATCCTTGCTGTTTATTAAAGATCGCATTATTGATTCTCTTGTTTCTGGATTCATCGGTTTTAGATTCTGGATAGCCTCTCTTGGTCAAGGCTTTTTCTATTTCCTCATAAGAGAGAAATCCGCTCTGCTCGCCTTCGAGAAATAAAATATCAAATATTTGATAATAAGTAGTTTCTTTATTCATTACGACTTTCTTTTCATTGAAGTGATAATCTCCATATCTATCCCTGGTAATGAGATTATTTCCTTTCTTATCTCTTAACGGCATTTTTGCAGTAATTTTGATTTTGTAGTCTTTCGGGATGGCATTATATTTAGATTCTATCTCTTTGCAAAACTTATTGAATTTACTGGTCTTTATAAATCGAATTGCACTTGATAACTCTTCTTCAAAATCAATTACTTCTCTTCGGCAGAGCGCATTTATAAGCAATGCTCGTTCGCCCATGATTGTTTCTTCGGTAATGTCTTCTCCTAAAATATCCAGCCACTTTTGAAGATATATTCCCCTGGGAATTTTCGGTAATTCAATATAAGCGTCGTCATTCTCCAGTAGGAGAACTTGTTCGCTTATTTCTTGTAGAATTGTCCACAACTTAATTATTGATTGTTGTTCGGCCAGGTTCATAGTTATTTTCATTGTTTATCCCCATTATGACAAAAAATGTCATCTTTGACAATGAATATTTAAAGAGCTAAAATGATAATAACCAATTACAGAGGCACATAATTTTATGAATTCAAACATCGACAAACTTTTTACGATTGAGGAAGTCGCTAAAATTTTGCGGGTTAGCGGCCGATCGGTTACGCGTTATATCGAATCTGGGAAGCTTAAGGCATCAAAAATCGGCGTGTGGAGAATTAAGGAGTCTGATTTGCACGCCTTTTTAGAAAAGACGAGCAATCTTAAAGATAATAAAAGATATGGCAAGAAAAATTAATTACGACAATTGGTCCAGAGAAGAGCTGATTAAAGAATTGCGTCATATTAAGGAAATAAAATATGGGCTTGTTTGGCATCGCGATCTTCCAGAAGAGAAGATAGATATTCTTATTAATCCTGATGCTCGCACTCCCAATGAAATGTTCCCAAATGAAATGGCGGGAAGGCCATTCCCAGTTCTTAAAGAGGCAAAGTCTAAAGATGTTAATGGCAGCGGAGAAAAACTCATCAATCTTTTAATCGAGGGAGATAACTACCATTCTCTTGCGGTTTTAAATTTTACTCATCAAGAAGCAATTGACCTTATTTATATTGATCCGCCCTATAACACTGGGAATAAAGATTTTATATACAACGATAAGTTTGTAGATAAAGAGGACCCGTTTCGACATAGCAAATGGCTTTCTTTTATTGAGAAGCGTTTAAAGCTTGCTAAAAATCTCCTTAAAAGTACGGGTGTGATTTTAATCAGCATTGATGATCATGAACAGGCTCCGCTGAAGATGTTGTGTGATGAAATTTTCGGAGAAGAAAACTTTATCGTAAATATGCCTCGACGGACAAAATCAGCTGGAAAAACAACTGAAACAATTTCATTAAATCATGATTACGTTTTGGTTTATGCTAAGGATCGACAGATAGTCAAGTTCAACGCTATTAGCATTGATGACAGCGCCTACAAATATAAAGACAAGTATTACTCTGAGAGAGGACCATATGCATTGTCACAAACATTAGACTATGACAGCTTATCTTATAGCGATTCATTAGATTATGAACTTAAACTCGATGAGCATATATATTATCCTGGAGGAGATAAAAAAGCTTTTCTTATCAGAAAATCAGGCAAACATAGAGCCTCGGACTGGACTTGGCGATGGGGTAAAGAGCTTGTCGACTTTGGTAATAAAAATGATTTTATTGTGATAAAAAAGGGAAAGAATGGGCAACCTCGTATATATACCAAAACATATTTTAAGGTCGTTATAGAAAAAATTAATGGAAAGTATCAAATTGTTCCTGTAGACAGAGCAAAAAATCTATCTACATTAGATTTAATGGAATCGGCTTATTCAAATGATATCTCAAAAAAAGATATTAGAGCAGTTTTTGGCGCGGAAGCCGAGTTTGCATACCCTAAGCCATTATCGCTAATTAAATATTTAATAAATTCAGTTCCTAACCATGATAATTTAATCGTCTTAGATTTCTTTGCGGGCTCAGGTACTACAGGACAGGCTGTCATAGAATTGAACAAAAGCGATGGGGGTAATCGCCAGTTTATTCTTTGTACAAACAACGAAAATAATATCTGCACTGATGTTTGTTACCCACGCTTGAAGAAAGTTATTAAAGGATACAAAAATGGCGAAGGAAAAAATATAGCAGGACTTGGTGGAAATTTGAAATATTATACCTGTGACTTCGTAGAAGCTGAGCCAACTGATCGCAACAAACGCAAATTGGTTAATGAATCAACCGAGATGCTTTGTATTAAGGAGAATGCTTTTGAGCTTATTGAGGATAAAGGTGACTTTAAGATTTATAAAAATAGTGATAAATATTTAGGAATTGTTTTCTACGAGGAAGCTATCGATGACTTTAAGAAAGCAATAAAGAAAATTAAAGGCCACTTCAATGTCTATGTATTTTCTTTGGGCGATGATCCGCACGAGAAGCAGTTTACGGATGTGCGCAGTCGAGTCACGCTTTGTGCTATTCCTGAAGTGATTCTGAAAGTATATAGGGAGATTTTCAAATAAAATATTATGTGGATTGAATTCAAAAATTATCAAGAAAAAGCGATCGTAAAACTCAAACAAGAGGCTAACGATTTATTAGAAGCAGAAGGTAATAAAATCTGTATTTTTAAAGCACCTACTGGCTCAGGAAAGACTCTTATGATGGCCGAGTTTTTAAAGCGTCTTATTGATTCAAGAATTGATGGACGTAAATTTTCATTTGTTTGGATCGCAGTAAATAAGCTACATGATCAAAGCCGCAATAGCTTGAAAAAATATTATGATCAGTTTGGTGTTGGTTTGAAGTGTTCTTATTATGAGGATTTAGAAGATAGAAAAATCGCAGAGAACGAAATTCTGTTTTTAAACTGGGCCAGTATAAACAAAAAAGAAAATATTTATGTTCGCGCTAACGAACGCGACAATAACCTTTCCAATGTAATTACCAGAACGAAAGACGAAGGCAGAATAATTATCCTGGTAATCGATGAGAGTCACCGTAACGCTGAAACTGAAAAATCAAAAGAACTCATCGAAGAGATTGGTCCCAAAATAACTATTGAGGTTTCTGCTACTCCGCAACTCAAAGGTGTTTTTCGTGGTGTTGAAGTTGAACTTAAGGAAGTTAAAGACGAAGGGATGATTAAGAAGGAAATCGTTATTAACCCTGGGTTTGAAAGTTTTCATTTAGATAAGAAGTTAGCCGATAAAACGGCAGACGAAATCGTTGTTGAAGCGGGGCTCAAGAAACGAGTTGAGTTGACAAAACTTTACACAGCCGAGGGGTCAAATGTTAATCCGTTAATGCTAATACAGATACCTGACTCCCACGCTGGAATAGATAAAAAGGATTCCGTAATTCAATTATTGGGTAAGTATGGCATCACTACCGAGAATGGAAAACTTGCAATTTATCTCTCCGAGAAAGATAACAAAATAAACCTGGAGAATATTGAAAAAGATGAGAACGAGGTTGAGGTGATGATCTTTAAGCAAGCCATTGCAGTCGGCTGGGATTGCCCTCGCGCTGCGATATTAGTTTTGTTCCGTGAATGGAAGAGTGTTGTGTTCTCAATTCAAACTATAGGCCGTATCATGCGTATGCCAGAGCATCATCACTACAAGACTCCTGAACTAAATCTTGGTTATGTTTTTACGAGCTTAAGCGATATTGGTATTGCTGAGGATATTGCCAAAGAATACATAACAGTTTTTGAAGGCAAGCGCCGTGATGATTATAAAAATATTGATTTGCCGTCATATCATTCTAAACGTTTTCGTGAGGAAACTCGTTTGTCGTCTGATTTCGTGCCTATCTTTTTTAAAGCGGCCGACGAGCTTAAGCTAAAGGATCACATTTCTCTTAAACACAGCATTGTCGATACTAAAATTATCGCCAGTGGCCGCATTGCCGATGTTGATAAAGAAATAAAAAGCGTTGAGAAAAAAGGAACGCTTGATATACCGAAGAATGAAGTGGAATTACAGAACGCTTTTGATTATTTTGCTCGTGAAAATTTAACCCCGTTTGCTCCTGAATTGCGATCGATTAAGCGTATCAATGATTCTATTTATCGTTTTTTTGATAAGGCATTTAAGATGGGTGTTGATGACTGGCCGAAGATTCAAGCCATCGTGTTAGCCGAAGAAAACAGACAAATCGTTACAGATGTCATTAATAAAGCAAAAGAGCTTTACCAGGACGTTGTTGGCAGAGGCAAGCATGAATTAATCGAGAACGAGGGGTCATGGAACGTTCCTGGCACGATTAATTACAATCTAACTTTCGCAAAGAAGGACTACAAAAAATCGATTATTCAGCCTTATTACGCGAAGACAAAAGGCAATAATACTCTCTCATTGTTCGAAGAAGATAGTGATGTTGAGGTTTCATTTATTGAGTACTTGGAAAAAGCTAAACAAATTGAGTGGTGGTTTAAGAACGGCAAGAGTGATGCGACTTATTTCGCCGTGCCATACACAGAGGCGGGAGCTGACAAACCATTTTATGTCGATTTTATCGTGAAGATGAAAGATGGTCGCATTGGTTTGTTTGATACTAAAGGTGGCATCTATGCTCAAACTGCAAAGGACCGCGCCGAAGGTTTACAAGCTTACATTAAAAAGTTAAACAAAGCTGGGAAGAAATTATTTGGTGGCATTGTGGTTAAGGATAAAAACAGCTGGCGCGTTAATAGTAAAGATAAGTACTCTTACGATCCAAACAATCTGAAGGATTGGGAGTTTTTGAATTTATAAAAATATGAATAGTAAATACCCAATGGGTTCTGAGTGGCGTAAATGGGACCTACACATTCACACCCCAAAATCGATAATTCAGGAGTATGGCGGAGATAACAAAACGTCTTGGGATGCATTCATTACTAAGCTTGCTTCGCTTCCCAAAGAAATAAAGGTAATTGGTATAACCGATTATCTTTTTTGTGAAGGATACGAACATTTATTAACAAGAAAAAACGAGATACCGAATATAGAGCTTATTATTCCAAATATCGAATTCCGACTGAATACTTTTAGTGGCACAGCAGATAGTGCTAAGCGTCATAATTTTCACATCCTTTTTGATCCATCAGTTTCAGTTCAAGATATTAAAGATCAATTGTTAAATTGTTTATCTACTGGATATAAGATTCAGGATAAGACCGAGTGGCGACAAACGCCAACAGTTCGATCTCTTCAGGAGCTTGGCCAGCAAATTAAAGCAGCTGCGCCAAGTGATAACTCTGTTCAAAGCAAATCGGACCTGGAAGTTGGTTTCGAAAATATCACCTATAAAAGAGAGGATATAGAAGAATTATTGAAGAAGAATTGTTTTAAAGGAAGGTTTGTAACTGCCATTGGCTATTCCGAATGGGACCAATCAAGGTGGAATCAAGCTGCGGCCGAGAAGCGGACGATTATTAATACTGCTAATTTTTCCTTAACAAGCTTAGACGATCCAGCAAAAATTCTTGAAAACAAACAGGACCTTATCACTAATAAATTAAATAGTCTTATCCTTCATTCGTCAGACGCTCACAAGATCGATCGTATCGGCGAAACTTTACTTTGGATAAAAGCCGATCCGACATTTGCTGGCTTGAAGCAAGTACTGAATGAACCAGATGCGCGCGTCTTTATCGGGGTCACGCCCCCCAATTTCAAGCCAGACCATAAAGTGATTAAACAGATATCAATACCTTCATCTAACGGATGGTTTCCTGATAACTTTAAATTAGAATTGAACCGAGATTTGATTGCGGTTATTGGTGGTAGGGGTTCTGGAAAGTCGGCCTTAGTCGAAGCAATTGCTTATGGTGCTGGCAGTAAAGACGATAACGAAGATGCTTTTTTGAAAAAAGCAGCCAAGCATAAAAGTAGTATTTCTAATACTAAGATAACAATCGATTGGGCCGACGATTCGAAGACTGAATTTGAAGTCGGTAACCTTACTAAGGATCAAGAATTGGTTCAGTATTTGCCGCAGGGTGCAGTGGAAGACTTATGCTCACACAAGAATAGCGAGAAGCTACAAAGACAAATAGAAAATGTTATTTTTCAGGCACTTGATGAAACAGAACGAATTGGAGCTTCCGATTTTGATGAACTAAAATCTCGAATATTAAGTTCTTTTCAATATGAAAAAGACCAAGTATTAAAGAAGATCAATGGCATAAACAAAAAAATAGGCTCTTTGTCCACGATCCTTAAAACACTGCCCGACAAAGAAAAAACCTTTGATGAAAAGAAAAAAGAATTAGAAAGACTTAATAAAAGCTTGCCCGAACTCCCAGCAGAAGATAAGAAGGGTCAAGAAGAACTCGCGGCTTTATCTGAAATAAAAAAGAAATTTGAAAACAAAATAATTGAACTACAGGCACAAATCAGTAAAATTATTGAAATTGAAACAAAAGTAAAAGTTTTTAAAACTCATATTGAAGAATTTCGAGAGGAAACAGGAACTCTTTTACAAGATGTAGGCATTACTAATTCCTCGGTCTTTAAAGTTGATATCGATGAGTCTGGTATTAAAACTTTGCTTGATCAAAAGAAAAATGAAATCAGCGGAAAACTAAAAACCCTAAAAGAAGGCGCCAAGAAAGATGTGGCTCAATTGCTTGCAATCCAAGCCATCGACTTACCCTTTGATAATCTGCAGTCTTTAAATAACGGGATTGATGAAAAACAAAAACAAACGAGAGCCTTTGAGACAACCAAACTTAAGTATCAACAACAAAAGAAAACGGCCCTATCTGTCGAGGCATCAATTAAAGCCTTAGAGAATGAAATAACTAAAATAAAAACAGAATCTACTCCAGAGAAAGAACGCTTAGAGAAAGATAGAATGACTACTTACTGTTCTTATTTTAAATTATTAAAAGAGGAAAAAACGCAGATTGAGCAGTTGTACAAACCATTACAAGACATACTTTCTGCTGGAACTGACACAGATAAAAAGCTTGTATTTGAAGCACAGATCAATTACCAGCTCGATTCTCATTATCGAAGTGGTTTAGATATTATTGACAGAACGCGACGTGGAAATTTTAGAGAAATCAACACGCTAAAAACAATACTAAATTATTTCTGGGATGAATGTATGAGAGGTGATTTTGCTGATGCAATGTTAGAAGCACAGATTAATAAAATTTTAGAGAGTTTTACCGCTTTTGAGGGTGGTATTATTTCTATTGAAGAACAGCTGCGGGAAAATTATAGTATCGACGATTTCTTTAATTGGCTTTTCGATCCAACGAATTTTAAGATTATTTCGTCTCTAAAATTCGATGACACAGATTTATACCTCTTATCTCCTGGTCAAAAAGGTATTATTCTTTTAATGCTTTATTTGGAGATAGATAAAGGAGATTATAGGCCGCTTATTATAGACCAACCAGAAGAAAATCTGGATAATCTGTCGGTTTATAAAGATTTAATCGATTATTTCCGATCAAGGAAACAATACCGACAAATTATAATAGTGACTCACAATCCTAATCTTGTCGTCAATACAGACGCCGAGCAAATCATTGTTTCAAACTATAATGGCAAGCGCACACCTCGTCTTGAGTATGATTGTGGTTCACTCGAGGATCAGGCAAGACAATTACCAAATATGCCCGTTGACCAGTTTGAGAATGGAATTATTGAGCAGGTATGCGATATCCTGGAAGGTGGAGAAAGGGCTTTTGATAGGAGAAAGAAAAAGTATCAAATATCGACAAGAAGTCAGATTTAAATATTTACTGGGAATTTTCCTTCCAGCATATCTACGGCTGCGTCCAGTTCGTAGGACTTCCAACCGCTTAAAATAATAGTTCTAAGTTCTCTCACAGCTCGGAGCCAACCTTTTTTTGGCGTGGAAAATTGCTTGTTTAAGCAATTTTCCACGCCTTGAAAAATCAACAAAAATTATTTTATGAAAGATGGGATTAAACGCAAGACTGTTCAACTTTTAGCACTTGAGACTGCAGTGTTATTTTTTTGGATTGGCAGTTTTTTGTTTGTTAGTGCCTCAACGAGCACAGGAGATTTTATAGAAAGAAAAGATATTTTAGAGATACAACAAAATTTAATTAATACTCAGGCGATTTATTTAGGTTTAGCGGTCACAATCATTCTTGCAACTGGTGGTCTTTTTTATGTGTTTAATTTAGGTCCCTATCTTAAAAAAATTAGTAAACAAGAGGAGATATTAAAGAACCAAAGTAATAAAATAGAATTTTTGAGGCAAGAGCTAACCACCGATTTTCAAAATAAGATAGATGAGAAAACTGACGACTTGGGGAGGTGGTTCTTGGAGCAACAAGAAGAAAGAATTAGAGAAATAGATAAAAAATTTAAGAGTCTTGAGTTTGAATTAAGATCAGAGACAGCAAGATCTCTAGCAATTATCTGTAGGCAAGCAAATTTTCCAGATGTAAGTTTTTATTGGTTTTTAACAGCTGCCTATAACTATGAAAATTTAAAAAATTATCGTTTGGCAGGCACTATGCTTAGAAGTTCTTTGTTTGAGTTAAAGAAATTGCTTCTTGGTCGTGGAAAAAATTCTTGGATTAAACTATATAAATTTAGAAAAATTAATATTGAAGAATACTTAAAGTTTTTTAATGCAGAAAAAAAGTATAACCAAGAAATTGAGGAAATAGAAAATATGATCGAAAAACTACTCAAGATAGAATTAAAGATGAAACCATAAAAAGATCTGGACAATGTTCGAACCCTTCGAGGAGTTTATGCTGAGCAAAGTCGAAGCACTAAGGGTAGGCCTAGGGTTGGGAAAGGGGAAAGAAATGGGGTAGAATATAATAATGGCGTTAAGCAAAGAATCAATTGACGAATTTTAAGCCGTGGCGCTAAAACCCCACGGCTTTTTGGTTTTTGGGGCAAAATATATTGACATATCGTAATAATAGTGTTATTATATTGCCATTGTTCTTTGAATGATTTTTTTCTCCAAAAAAGTTATGGACTTCATTTAATTAATCCTTATAGAGGGGTTTTCGATTCGTTTGAGTAAGATAGAGAAGTCCATGTTAATTTTAATCCCTAGAGAGGGGTTGTCCTGATCGACAACCAAGATTGGTTACCAATCTTGAACTTTATTTGAGCGCATATGTGTTCAAGGGGAGAAAAAATGGAAAGAGTAAAGGTTGGTATCGGGGCGAGATGGGCAGGGTTATTGATGGTTAATTATCGCGAAACCGATGATGTTGCTGGTCCCTATTCTACGGAGCTAGTGGATGAAAAAGGCAACCTTCGGGCTGTGATACATTGGTCAACAAAGGCCTATGGCGCTACGGCTTTAACCGAGGCCGAGAATAGCTTCAGGAAAATTATTAATGAGGATGGAGAAATCACTCCACAATTGGTGATCAAGATACTGAAGGCTCTCGGCAAAAAAGGTAGAATTGGCTTTGGATTGAAAGCAAAAATCACCCAAGCAGCTCTACTGACAGAAGAAGCCAAAAAAGCCGCTAAAGAAGGGCTTAGTATCCTCTTGCAGGAATGGAGCCAACTAACTACATCCTTTAGACACTTGGAGGATGCAGAGATTAGTGGCAAGAGCTCTTTCAAGGGCTTAGGGTCTAAGTTTACTCTGAAGCCGGGGAGCGATCAGATTTATCGTTTCCAGTCCATCTGCAAAATAGATGAACTGGGGATAGAGGATCTAGGGTATATTATAGAACTATTTCCTCAAGCAGTAAGGAAATTTTCTATGAGTATTGACGCTCCGGTGGCTCGATACCGAAAAATCGACGAGCTTGTAGACAAAGCAAAAGCATCTTTGTCTTAAGTTCGTAGTAGTTGGCGGTCGTAGAAGCAAAACAACACCTGCCGTCAATTAAAAATTTTGTAAGTGGTTAATTTTTTCAGAAAATGAAAAATTAGCCACTTACCTATATCTAAGTTCATAAATTATTTGTGGGTTTAGATGTGGGAGGAAGATTACTCGAAAGAGTGGTTTTTTTATTCCTCAAAATTTGGGAAAAACCAGTTAGATGTTTCACCAGCACAACTCGTGGCGCAGGGGAGATACAAGGTTCGAACTTCGTCCAGCAGGCGGAGCAAACAAAATCCTCCTATCAAAGGAGGTTTTTGGTTGCTCTGTG
The DNA here is from genome assembly GCA_028718785.1 of Minisyncoccota bacterium. Classification (GTDB taxonomy): domain Bacteria; phylum Patescibacteriota; class Minisyncoccia; order Minisyncoccales; family CG1-02-41-26; genus STD1-80. Next base: position 163,663 of record JAQULB010000001.1, on the reverse strand, counting down.
AGGCGTGTTATGAGAACCTATTCCCGAATTGTCCCGAGCCAGCAGGCGAGGGAGCAATATCTTCGGGCAAACTCTTCGAATTTCCCAAGGGACTGCGATTTCAACATACGGAGTACCGTATAAGAAATCGGGAGCCTACCCGCGGAGCGCAGGAATAAAATTTTGTTTTAAAATAAAATCCCCTAAAAGGGGGTTTTATTTTAATTAGCTATTGTTGTAGTATAATGAAATATACTAAAAAATAATTTATGGAGGACATTCCAAATTACCAACAAATTAAAGAAACAGCGGAGAAATTTTATAAAGAAATAGGCCGTTTGTTTTGCCCCGTGTTTAACGAACCAGTTGTTTTTAATTCAGATGGTTTTAATCACTTAATTTATAAGAGGGGAGGAGAGCGGTCTAAAGACGATCAAATAACTAAACTTAAGCTTTTGACTATTGCTAAGGAAATTGTTGGGGTTACAACTACTTATCAAGAATATGACGAGGGGCTTGTTAATATTCAAAAGAAAAAATTTAAAAAGAGAGTAAATGAGTCAGTTAAAGTCAAATATTGGGGATTAGTGGCTATTATTAAAAATTGTCGTGTTAAGGTAATTGTTAGGCAAGTGGGGAATGGACAAAAACATTTTTATAGCGTTATTCCAGCATGGACTATTCGCTATTACAACGGCATAAAAATGATATCAACTGCCAAGGGCGATTTATCGTTGGATTAAAACAAAAACACCGCTTATTGCGGTGGCTTTGTTATGCCTGCCTTCAGCTTAGGAATTAGCCGAATAGGGCTGACGCCCCACAAGCACACTGTTATAGTAGCAAATTGAGCTGGTTTGTCAATGTGAATAAGTGGTGTCAGGCATATGTCTGACACTGGGAGATAGTTTATTACTCACTCAGTTTTCTTACTCGTTTAATAACTGCGTCTTGGTACAAGCGAAAAGCTTTTCGCTTTTCTTTTTCAAAAATATAAGGCGTGCCAAGCACTCTGTTGCATTTTTTACATTTTAATTCAGGTACATTTTCTATGCTTAGAGATTGCAAACTAGTTACTGCGGTGAGGGGAGCACTTCGGCAAGGACTTTCGGCTGAGCTCAGTCGAAGCCCTCAGTGCGAGCACCGATAAAAGGCCTTTATTTATAAGGGCTTTTTGTTTGGCGGTTTGCGGAATCGTATCAATATGATACAATTATTTTAATTAAATGATACGGAAATGAATAAATTAACCCAAAAACAACAAAACATTGTTCAAATTTTTCTTATAAAGGGGAAAATGCAATCATCGCAAGCGCACAGTGAAATAATCAAAAATGGCGAAGATACTTCTTTGGTTACTACTAAAAGAGCATTGTCAGAAATGGCTAAGGAGGGAATTTTAGAAGTGTCGGGTTCGGGGCGGTCAACAATTTATGATATAAGCTCAAGGGGCCGTGTTTTCGCAGATATTGATTCTAAACAATACACAGCAATTGAACCCGATAATCGCTACGGCCTACGCCGTTATAATTTTGATTTATTAAAATCATTTCCAGACGATATTTTTACAGATGAAGAATTGAATAGATTAGAGACCTCGACAAATGAATACAATAAGAGAACTGCTAATTTGTCGACAACTATCCAAAAAAAGGAGCTGGAACGATTAGTTATTGAACTCTCTTGGAAATCGTCAAAAATTGAAGGCAACACTTACACGCTCTTGGATACAGAAAAATTAATTTTAGAAAATAAGGAAGCGTTAGGACACAGCAAAACCGAGACACAAATGATTTTAAATCATAAAGACGCTTTTAATTATATTCGCGAATACTCATCTCAATTTAAAACAATAACAAGAAAAAATTTAGAAGAATTGCACTCCGTAATCGTTAAAGATTTAAATGTTAATCTGGGGATTAGAACAAAACCCGTTGGTGTCATTGGGTCAATTTATCGCCCGCTTGATAATGTCTATCAGATTACCGAGGCGGTGGAGGATCTTTCAAAAGTTATCTCACAGAATAAAACAGCTTATGCTAAAGCGTTGCTGGCTCTTCTGGGTATAAGTTATATCCAGCCATTTGAAGATGGTAACAAAAGAACGGCTCGACTTATGACCAATGGGCTTTTAATTTCCCACTCCCTTGCCCCGCTTTCGTATCGTAGTATTGACGAAGAAGAGTATCGATCTGCTATGTTAGTATTTTACGAGATAAACTCAATTATTCCAATGAAAAAAATATTCATTGATCAATATAATTTTGCAGCCGAAAATTACGCGACAAAGAAATAGAGTAAGATAGAATAATGGCATTAAGCAAAGAAGCAATTGAGAAATACAAACAAATTTATAAAGAGAAATTCAGAGAGGAAATCTCTGACGAAGAAGCCAGAAAGCAGGGAGAGAACCTAATCGCTCTATACCCGGAAAAGATTACGGAATAGACAAATAATTAGCAAATAAAACAAAAGCCGTGGGGCCAAAAACCCCACGGCTTTTTGGTTTTAAAAGGTAAAATACTTGATTTTTAGGGGAATAAGTATAGTATGGGGGGTAATTCAAAGTTTTGTATTATTAACAAACACCCCTCTTGGGGGGTTATATTTGAAAGGAGAAACAGCATGAAAGATGAAGTGAGAGTTTTTGGAATAGCCGTAAGTTGGGTTGTTCTTGTTGTTGTGATAGTGTTTATATTAGGTGGGGCAGGTCTTGCGTATAAAATGATTTTTGCCCCAAGACATGCGGCAGTTGACCGTCAGGTATTCGAAGAATCACAAAGTTATGTACAGGGGAAAATTCAAGATTTGTCGAAGTACCATAACGAGTATCAGAAAACAGACGACATAGCCGCGAAAGAGGCAATTAAGCAATTAATTATCCAACAGTTTGCTCAGTTCGACTCTAACAAAGTTGTTGATGTTAATTTAAGGAAATTTTTGATATCTATGAGGGGATATTAAAAACAATCATTGAGAAGGGAGAAGAATCATGAGGAAAATTTTGATTGTTATTTTGAGTTTTGTGGTGGTAACTAATTTTTTCGCCTGTGGCGAGGCGAGCAACTCTGACAGCCAGCAAGCAAAACAAACAGAAGAGTCTCTTTCGGAAGCTCAAAGACAAATAGGGATGCCCACTATTGTTAATTTTCAACAGCGTAAAATGATGAAATGGATTTATGAATTAGCTGATAGAGAGGACCTTATTACTTACACATACATTAAGGCTGATTATATGGGAAAATTAATTTTTATGTGTAAAAGCATAGGGTACGGTATTCCCTTTTCAGCTCAATTTACCAATCCAGAGAAAGTAGTTCAGGGAGATCAGCAACTTGGCTATGATCTCCCGGGGCGTGTTAATTATCCAATGACCCTACCCCAGGCTGACCCAAATGGTCTTTTTATGCCAGTGTCATCAACAGCAACATGGGTAATATCTATTGATCCAGAAACTGGCAAACCTCGACCTATATATATTGAGCCAGAAATAGTAGTATCCCCATATCCGCTAAGTCCTTATTTGAAAGATATCGTAATTGGCGATGAGTCAAAATGGGGTAAAAACATAGTAACAAAATAATATTAAAAAGTTGAAGGTACGATTGTGAGAGGATCGTGCCTTCAAAATATTTAAAACTTTTTGTTCCAAAAAGTAAATTCCCCCTCCTTTTTAAGGTAAGGGGAATTTTTTATAAATTATTAAAATTTTGGAAAAACCAGTTGTGTGTTTCACCAGCGCAACTCGTGGTGTGGGGGAGATAAAATGTTCGAACTTCGTCCAACAGGCGGAGCACTTCGACAAGGACTTTCGGCTGAGCTCAGTCGAAGCCCTCAGCGCAGGCACCCTTAAAAGGCCTTTTTTTATAGGGGCTTTTTGTTTGCTCTGAACATGGCCGAAGGGGCTATACCCCGAATAGAATTTGAACTTTTTATTTGATTTTTTAAAAATGCGGAGTAGTGTGGAAGGTAAGCTGAAATTTTGGTCATTAATAGTAGAATAAGCAACAAATAGAAAGAGAGGTGAGGAGGATGCTTGAGTGGTTTCAAATAAATTCTGAGGAAATAGCCTCTTGGGGTATTGTTATTTTTGCTTTTATCGGGGCTGGTCCGTTAGTTTTGCAAACAGTTCTAGTATGGCTTAAAAAAGAAGAAAAAGGAAAATCAGTTTCCGTAATATGGTTTTCTTATATGTTCTTTTTATCCGTTATTACCATAATATACGCCTATAATATTGGTAGCACTCCTATTAAGGTTAATGGGATAGTTAGGACATTAGCGCATATTCCTCTTATATTGGGATTATGGAAAAGGAAGGGGTTTAGTAAAACGGAAAAAATTGTGTTCATTTTGCTTTTCTTGTTTACCATTTTTGCCTACTTCTACCCCAAGAAGGGGATTATATTCCTCATAGTTTCTGTTGGTATGGCTTTGGTAACCCTGAGGCAACCATACGAGATATATAGGAACAAAAGCATTGGCTTGGTCAGGGTAGAGATTATTATTCTTTACATCTTCGGCAATGCCTTCTGGATATTTTACGCATTTGCTTCAGAAAAGGGTGGCTGGGTATTGCAAGCAGTTTCTTTATCAGCTTGTGTATCATTATTTATAAGTTTAGTTGTTTGGATAAAATACAGGAGGTAATTAAAATGAGATTCAAAGTCAAGAATAAGGAAACTGGCGAAATTAGACCTGTTGAGATTAGCGATAGCATACATTTCGAATTTGGTTGTGAGGTTCCTCCAAATATTAAACAGATGAAATCCGATGTGTTATTAGTTTTAAAAGATTTGGCTAATTGGAACGATGTGTTGGATGAGGATATCGAAATTCAACCTGAAAACATCAAAGCCTCTATCACATGGTTCGAGGATAGGATCGCAGCAAGCGGAGGATTCCAAGTGAGGGTAGACGACGAAAAAGCCGTCATTTCTATTTCAAAAGGATTTGAGGGACAGACAGACCTCGAGGTAGAGAAAGAATGGGACCCTGTTTTTTATGATCAGTGCAGACGTTTGGCTATGTTAATGCAGGTCATGATTGTGCAAGACAAAGACAGGGGACCAATGGGAAAAATTTTTGCCGATTAACTAATATATAAAGAGAGGAGAAAATATAGCCGTAGTAGAAAATTATTACGGCTATTTTTTATAAAACAGGTTCTAATCCTTCAATAAACTCAGGACGGGTTGTCAGCCAGCGAGCGGAGCTCATTGGACGATGTTAGAACCTGTCGAGGACCGCCCTTGATAAACTCAGGGCGGTTTTTGCTATTATATTATTTCAGTCAGATTTTAAATTGCTTAATCAACGGCCTTTCGGTCAGATTTTAGCATGTTGAATACGCTGTATTTTCTTTTGCTGTAATTTTCTGCTATACTCAAGAAGTAATTAAATAAAAAATATATGGCTAAAAGAAAAAATGGAGTTGGAAAAGCGCGCAAAACTCATTCTCATAAAACTAAAAAACGATTAGAAATAAAAAGAGCTATGCTTGCTGTAAAAAAAGAAAAGCAAAGCAAAAAGCGCAATTAAGTTGTTTTTTGGGGTAAAAAAGTGTATACTTGAATTAAGCAGAGAGTTTTGATCTACAAATAATTTTTAAAAAAACGAGCAATATTATTTGCGACTCATTTTTTATGAGTTGTTTTTATTATAATAACTTAAATCAATGATCCCCAGATTTAAAAAATTTAAAGAAGTTCCAAACCCTCACTTAAAAAAGGAGCAATTTTTGGAACAGCATAATAAAATGTCCCCTGAAAGTTTGCAGGCCACCACTTCTTTGCTCTCTCGTTTTAGAATTGAAAAGGCCTCGCTTTTTCATAGCGATGACTGGCCAATAGATAAATTTAGAAGACCCTTTCTTATTTGGCTTACTTCTTTATCTTTAGAGAAAAACAAAAAAGAGTTTGACAATTCGTAGATATTGTAGTATGCTTATGGCATAAGTTTTATCTCTCGTTTCCCATATATATTTTTTGGAAATTAAGAGATCTCTAGTCGGCTTATCTCTTAATTACTGGGGATGGTTTTAATCAATCCCTTAGACTGGAAGAAAAATATATATGTATAGAAAACAAAATGGCCGAAGCCAAAACTTCGCCAAGCGTTCAAGTGTTGGTAAATTTTCCTTTAAACAAAAACCTCGCGCGTCTCAGTCAAGGTTTGGGCAATTTAAAGACATTTCAAAATTTGTTAACAAAGCTAACTCAACAGCAGAAAGCAAGCCCTATGTGGCTGTGAATTCTTTTGCTGGCTTTAGTGTTGATGAACGGTTGAAAAAAAATATTTTAAGAGCTGGCTATATCACCCCAACACCCATTCAAGATCAAGCTATCCCTTATATTTTAGCGGGGAAAGACATTGTGGGGGTGGCAAACACCGGGACAGGAAAAACCGCTGCTTTTATTGTTCCGCTTTTAGATAAAGTGGCAAAAGATAAAAAACAGAATGTGTTGATAGTTGCCCCAACCAGAGAGCTGGCCATTCAAATTGACCAAGAATTAAAAAAGTTTGGTTTTGGTTTGGGCGCTTTTTCTGTTTGTTGTGTGGGAGGTATGCCTGTATTCCGTCAAATAAATGACCTGCGAAGAGGTTATAATTTTGTTATTGGCACTCCCGGGCGAATTAAAGACCTTAGTGATAGGGGCTGTTTAAAGTTAAATAATTTTCAAACAATTGTTTTAGACGAGGCCGATCGCATGCTTGATATGGGCTTTGTTAATGATATGCGATTTTTAGTAACAGCTATGCCAAAAACTCATCAAACTCTTTTGTTTTCAGCCACAATATCTTTTGACATTAAAAAACTTATCAACGAGTTTTTAAAAGACCCAGTTAGCATTTCCGTTAAAACTGGCGATACCGCCAAAGGCGTTGACCAAGATGTAGTTTACATTAGAAACGAAGTAAAAATTGAAGTTTTACATAACTTGTTAGCCAAGCCCGAATTTAATAAGGTTTTGATTTTTGGGAAAACAAAACATGGAGTGGAAAGATTATCAGAAATGCTTGTTATCCGCGGATTTAAGGCAGAGTCAATTCATGGAAATAAAAACCATACTCAAAGACAAAAGGCCTTAAGCAAGTTTAAAGAAAACAAAAGCCAAATTTTGGTGGCCACAGATGTGGCGGCTCGGGGTTTGGATATTCCCAATGTTAGCCATGTAATCAATTATGAACTTCCCAACACTTATGAGGATTATATCCATCGCATTGGCCGAACAGGTCGTTGTGGCAAGGTTGGCAAGGCCTTAACTTTTATTGAGTAAAATAAAAAATTTTTAAAATTTTGGTTTTTTGTTTTTATTTTAAGTTTAGGGCGAGTCAAAAAATCAATCAAAATATGATGAAGGGCTTGATTTATTGGTTTTTTATGGTAATATAAGAATAAGGTGGTTTCTTGGTAAAGGTGTCGAGTTTATTTAAGGAGCTAATCTTTAGGACCAGTTTAGTATTTAACTGAGCAGGCCTTAAAAAAATTAAATTAACTAACTTTTTAAATATGGAAGGTGTAATTAAAACCCTTACAGAAAAAGGATTTGGATTTATTACCGTTGAAGGCGAAGAAAAAGATTTATTCTTTCACGGCAATGAATTAAAAGGCGTGAGCTACGAAGATTTGAAAGTTGGAGACAAAGTCACTTTCGAAAAAGCTGACTCTCCAAAAGGACCAAACGCAGTGAATGTATCTCTTGCTTCAGGCGATAATGCCGGTGATGCAGAGGAAGTAGAAGAAACAGAGGAGGTATAATCCTTTGAGTTTAACAAAAAAGCTCCTTTCCTGGGAGCTTTTTTGTTTGGATGTGTTAATATAAATAAAATATGTTTATTGATGATGTAAAAATTAAAGTAAAAGCAGGCAGGGGTGGGGACGGCAATGTGGCTTTTAATAATGCCAAAATGTCTTTGGGTCCAACGGGCGGGCGAGGAGGAAATGGCGGAAGTATTTATTTTGAAGGCGTGGCTGATTTGGGCGCTTTAATTCAGTTTCGTTATAAAAAAGAGTTGGTTGGGGAAAATGGAGAAAAAGGAGGCAAGCAAATGAAAGATGGAGCCAATGGAGAGGACTTAATTTTTAAAGCGCCTGTTGGCACAATTGTTCACAATTTAACAACAAACGAAATCACAGAAATAACAGCTATTGGCCAGCAATTATTAGTGGCAAAAGGGGGCAGGGGCGGAAAGGGGAATTTTATGTTTCGCTCATCAAGAAACACCAGTCCCACTAAATTTCAGTATGGATTAGCAGGAACAGAATGCGAATTAAGGTTGGAATTAAAGTTGATTGCTGATGTTGGGTTTGTGGGTTTGCCAAATGTTGGCAAGTCAAGCTTGTTAAATGTTTTAACCAACGCTAAAAGCAAAGTGGCAAATTACGCTTTCACAACACTTGAGCCAAACCTTGGAGTTTATTTTGAATTGATTTTAGCTGACATTCCCGGGCTGATTGAGGGGGCAAGCGAGGGCAAGGGGCTTGGCATAAAATTTTTACGCCACATTGAAAGAACAAAAACCCTTTTTCATTTTATTTCCGCAGAATCACAAGATCCCTTAAAAGATTATAAGATTATTAGAAACGAGCTTTGCGCTTTTAATCCAGAGTTATTGGAAAGAGCAGAGTATATTTTTTTAAGCAAAATTGATTTACTGAGCAAAGAAGAGGTTGCGAAAAAGCTAAAACAGCTAAAACCACTAAACAAGCAAATAATTCCAATTTCCGTGATTGATGATATTTCTCTTGAAAAAGTAAAAGAAATATTGCGCGAACTTATTAAACAAAAAACCATTCAATAAATTCAGAGCAAGCCCTGAAGTGTTGAAGGGTTTTTTGTTTTGTAATTAGGTCAAGGTCGGGGTTTGACTATTTTTTGCGTAAGCGGATGTTTTCGGTGGCTGGAAGTATGCTTAATTTTATGGTAAGATAGGGATATAAAATAATAAATATGCACAATTGGTCTGTTGATATAAAAGAACTAAAAAAAGATAAAAAGAAGTATAAAATTTGGCAACTGGAGCAGTTAATTAATTTTGGCTTGGGAAAAGAAAAAATTAAGCAATCTGAACTAAAAAAGTATTGGAATTTGCTTAATTTAGACCCAAATAAAAAAAGATATCTTTCCTTTCTCTTATGGCCCAAAAAGCAATTTTAAGCGAAAATCAGGCAAAAGTATTAGAAGTTATTAGTCAAAGCAAGGATGTTTGCTCTAATTTTTATTTAACTGGTGGCACAGCTTTAGCTGAATTTTACTTACAGCATCGCTTTTCTGAGGATTTAGATTTTTTTTCTGAAAATGAAGTTGACCCTCAGTCAATTTTTTCTTTTTTAAAGAGTGTTAAGGAAAAAGTAGGTTTTGAGAAAATAGATAGCCAGCAAAGTTTTAACCGCAATTTATTTTTTTTGCATTTTTCAGATGAAATCATAAAAACTGAGTTCACTTATTTTCCCTTCTCAAGAGTAGAAAAGGGACTATTAAGAGATAATTTGAGCGTAGATAGCTTGTTAGACATAGCGGTTAATAAAATTTTTACTATTTATCAAAAACCAAGAGCCCGTGATTATATTGATATTTATTTTATTATTCAAAAAACTGCTTGGAATATAGGCGAATTATTGAAAAAAGCTCGGGTGAAATTTGATTGGCATATTGATTTATTGCAATGGGGCAGTCAACTTTTACAAGCTGAACAGGTGAAGGACTATCCAAAAATGATAAAGGAAGTTAACCCAAAAAAGTGGCAGGAATTTTTTATGGAGGAAGCTCGAAAGATAAAAAAAGATATCACAAGGTAAAAAATTATTTAAATAAAAAACCATTCAATAAATTCAGAATAAGCCCTGAAGCATTGAAGGGTTTTTTCTTTTGTAATTAGGTCAAGGTCGGAGCTTGACTATTTTTTGCGAGAGTCCCGTTTTCTATCAAGTTCGGTTAAGAATTTTTTGCGTAAGCGGATATTTTTTGGCGTTACTTCTAAATATTCATCATCTTTCATTATTTCTAAAGCTCGTTCCAAAGAAAGATTAAAAGGAGGCACAAGGGTGATTGCTTCATCAGATCCGCTGGCTCGCATATTGCTTAATTGCTTGCCCTTGGTGGGGTTAACAGCCATATCATTGCCTTTGGATGTGTTGCCAATAACCATTCCTTCATAAACCTCAGTGCCAGCTCCGATGTATAAAACACCTCTTTCTTGCAAATTCCACAAAGCAAATCCCAACGCTTTGCCCGTTGCCATTGAAGCCATTGAGCCAACATCTTGTTTTTCAATTTCACCAACATAAGGTTTAAAGCCAATAAATTGACTGCAAAGTATGCCCTCGCCTTTTGTGGCAATAACAAACTCGCCCCTATAGCCCAATAAGCCACGGGTGGGTATTTCAAAAATTAAACGGGTGTGGTTTTGCTCGGGGCGCATTTCTATCATTTGGCCTTTTCTTTTGGAAAGCTTTTCAATAACAACTCCAGCTGAGTCATTTGGCACATCAATTGTTGCTTCTTCAAACGGTTCTGTTTTTAGGCCGTTTTCTTCTTTAATAATAACTTGGGGTTGAGAAACTTGAAGTTCATAGCCCTCTCGCCTCATATTTTCCAATAGTATGGCAATGTGTAATTCGCCCCGGCCTGAAACCGTAAAATAATCCATTTCTGTAAAATCCACCTTTAAGCCCACATTAACTTCAAGCTCTCTTTCTAATCGTTCTCTAATTTGTCTAATTGTTACAAATTTTCCTTCTCTTCCTGCAAAAGGGGAGCTGTTAACTAAAAAATTTAAAGAAATAGTTGGCTCGTCAATGTTAATTGAGGGTAAAGCCATTTGGTCTTTATCAACGCAGATTGTTTCGCCAATATAAATATTGGGGAGTCCAGCAATCATAATAATATCTCCTGCCACAGCCGTTTGCGCTTCTTCTCTTTTTAATCCAGAAAAAGAAAATATTTTAGCTATTTTTCCAGTTCTTGTTTCACCAGTTGGTGTTTTTATAAAAACATTGCTGTTTGTTTTAGCTGTGCCTTCATAGATTCTACCAATCGCCAAACGGCCCATAAAATTGTCATAACCCAAGTTAAAGGGTTGGATTCTTAATGGCTGTTCGTTTAACGCATCACTTGAAGACGAAGGTATTTTTTCTAAAATAATATCCAAAAGAGGGGTTAAGTCAGTTGAGGTGTCTGCTAAATTAAGCTTGGCAATGCCTTGTTTAGCTATCGTGTAAACGCAGGTAAAGTTTAGCTGTTCTTCGGTGGCGCCTAAATCATAAAAAAGCTCAAAAACCTTGTCGTGCACCCAGTCAGGTCTGGCGGCTGGTTTGTCAATTTTATTAATAACTAAAATTGGTTTTAAACCAAGCTCTAATGACTTTTTTAAAACAAACTTTGTTTGAGGCATTGGTCCTTCCCCAGCGTCAACCACCAAAAGTACCGAGTCAATGGAACGGAGCACTCGCTCCACTTCCGAGCCAAAGTCAGCGTGCCCCGGAGTGTCCACAATATTTATTTTTGTGTCTTTGTAATAAATTGAAGCGTTTTTGGAATAAATTGTAATGCCCCGCTCAAGCTCTAAGGCGTTTGAGTCCATTGTTGTTCCTTCTATAGCAAAACCTGTCTGGCGCATTAAAGCGTCAGTTAAGCTGGTTTTGCCATGGTCCACATGAGCAATAATGGCGATATTTCTAATTTCCATAGTTTATTTTCAGGGTTTTAATAACCCCAAAATTATAACACAAATAATTTAATCTTGCAATTTTAGAGTAAAGAGCTTAAGATAGGAATTGATTAAGCTTTGTATTATTAACAATTCAACATAGTTGGAGGTAACGGGTGATGAGCAGAGCTCTTTATGCGCTTATCCTTTTTCTAATAATTTTTCAGCTTATGGGTTGTTCCTCAGCAGATTATTATTGTAAATCTAAAAACTACGGAGTTAGTGTTGAGGGTTCATTCGGTTCCTATACAAGCATGAACCGCTATTTTTATGGTTTTTACTATAAAGCCACTGGCTTTATTACTAACGGGAATATCTTTCCTGTAAATATCAAGCAAGAAAGGTTATTGGGCATTAAGCAGATTAATAAAATTCCGATTAGAATTATAGAGCTTAATCCTGGTGAAAAAAAGTACCTTGATTTTACTGGGGGAGACATATTTATTATTAGAGACACAGAGGGCGTTGAAAAGGCAGTTTTGCAGGCCAATGTTTTATTTAGTGGCAAGGATGGATTGCCTGAAGTTTTTTTGGGCCCAGCGCCTTAGCTTAACTATTTAAATAAAAGTAAAAGGCATAGTTGTTTGTATAAACTATGCCTTTTTAAATGCTTAAATTTTGGGATTAAAATTAGAAGTTATAATGTGAAAGTTGTATAATAAAAACACATATTTATGACACAAGAGCAAGCTTTAGAAATTTTAAAAACCGGAGTTAATGTTTTTTTAACCGGGGAGCCGGGTTCTGGCAAGACACACACGGTTAATCAATATGCTGATTATTTAAGAGAGCATGGCATTGCTCCAGCCATAACCGCCTCAACTGGTATTGCCGCCACTCATTTGAACGGCATAACTATCCACTCGTGGGCGGGAATTGGCATAAAAGAGCATCTTAGCAAAAGAGATTTAGAAAAAATTGCCAAAACCTCATATGTTAAAAAGCGCGTGTTAAAAGCCAAAGTTTTGATTATTGATGAAATTTCAATGCTGGAGGCCGGCACTTTTACAATGGTTGATTTGGTTTGCAAGCAAATTTTGGAAAATAAAGAACCTTTTGGGGGTTTGCAGGTTGTGGTGGTGGGAGATTTTTTTCAATTGCCCCCAATTGGCAACCAAGCGCAATTTGCTTTTGCGTCTCCTGCTTGGGAAAAAGCCAATTTCGCGGTTTGTTATTTAACTGAGCAATACAGACAAGATGACGCAAGTTTTTTAACAATGCTTTCAGCTATTAGAACTAACAGTTTTGACAATAAGCATTTGCAAGTTATCAAAAATAGAGTTGTTGAGTTTGAAAAAACGCCAAAAAATATTACTCGAATTTTTTCTCATAATATGGATGTGGATAGAGTTAACAGTCAAGAATTAAGCCAGCTACCAGGCAAGCCAGAGTTTTTTTATATGTTTTCTCGAGGCCAGAGAAATTTTGTGGAAAATTTAAAAAAGGGCTGTTTATCACCTGAAACATTAGAGTTAAAAAAAGACGCTTGCGTGATGTTCACTAAAAACAACATCAAAGAGGGCTTTGTTAATGGCACAATTGGCAAGGTTATTGGGTTTAATGAAGAAAACAATTACCCAATTGTTGAAATAGCAACTGGGGAGCAAATTGAAGTATCTCCAATGGAGTGGACTATTGAAGACGGGGGGAGCATTAAAGCCAGAATTGCTCAAGTGCCACTGCGATTGGCTTGGGCCATTACCATTCATAAAAGCCAAGGTATGAGTTTGGAGGGGGCGGTTATTGATTTGCAAAAAACATTTGAGTTTGGCCAGGGCTACGTTGCTTTATCAAGGGTGCGAAGATTATCCGGGCTTTATCTTTTGGGGCACAATCAAAAGGCCTTTTTAACGCATCCTCAAATGCAACAACAAGACCAGGTTTTTAGGGAACAATCACAACAAGCCCAAAAGAATTTTTCTTTAATTCCAAAAGAAAAAATTTTGGAAAAACAAAATAACTTTTTAAAGGCCTGCGGGGGAGCGATAGAAAAACAGGCCCTTCGGCAAGTATCAGGGCAGGCCCAAAACAAAAAAGAAAAAACCAGCACTTATGATAAAACATTGGCTTTAATTGCAGAGGGAAAAAATATTGAAGAAATTATTAGAGCAAGAAAATTAACCAAAGGAACAATCATTAGCCATTTGGAAAACCTGGTTTTAAAAGATAAAATCAGCTATGAAACTTTGGAACAATTAATTGACGAAAGATTGATCTTGAGAATGCCAGAAATAAGCAAGGTGTTTCGTGAATTAGACACAGATAAACTCCAGCCAGTTTTTGAAAAATTTCAAGGCCAATACTCTTTTGACGAACTGCGTTTGGCCAGGTTATTTTTAGCTTTTGGCATTGACAAGTAATTTCAATGTCCGTTATAATGTACATAATAAAATAAAAATAAATCTATGTGCTGGTGTTTTGCTATTGTGAATAATAAATTGGCAGAAATTTTCTTTGATGAAAAGAAAAATAGTCAGATGAAAATTTGGGGCCATTGTTATGTTGAGCGAGAAGATTATAAAACTAAAACAGAGCAAAAGTATATTGAAAAAGACATAAGCAAGGTCAGAGTTGTTTATAGAAATAAAAAATATAAAATAGTTAAGCCTAAAATCTCACACAATTAAAATATATGAGCAAAAATAATCAAAAAATAATTCCAGCCACCGAGGCAAGAAAAAACTTTTTTAAAATTATTGCGGATGTGCAAAATCCAGGCGTTTTTTACACCTTAACTATTGATGGCAAACCAGAGGCGGTTTTGATGTCTTTTAACGAATACGACTCTATTTTGGAAACCATTAATTTTTTAAGTGAACCTGGCGCTTTAAATGAGTTGCAAAAAGCAGAGCAAGAAATAAAGGCAGGCAAGGTTTTTAGCTGGGATTCTGTTAAAAATGAGCTTGCTTTTGCTCAAAGCGGATCCTCGGTGATAGCCGATGCAGGCAGAGAAAAATATCAGCCAAAACAAAGGAAAAAAAATGCAAAAAAGATTTCAAATTAATCTTTCAAGCCGAGCAAGGCATAATCTAAAAAAAATACCAATGCCTTGGCAAGCAAGAATTGTTGAGGTGATTGACGCAATGTCGCAAAATCCATTTTTGGGTGCAAAAATGTGGGGCGAGTTAGACAAAAAAAGAAAGGTGCGAATCTGGCCTTATAGGATTTTGTATGAAGTAGATGAAAAGCGGGCTGTTATTTATATTTTAAACATTGGTCATCGCCAAGGTGTTTATTGAAATATGGAGAAACAAACTATTAAACAATTGCCAAAAGTGGACAGGCCAAGAGAAAAACTTATAGCTAAAGGCGTTCAAAATTTAAAAGATGCTGAATTGTTGGCAATTTTGTTGAATACTGGCATTGCTGGGGAAGATGTTTTACAGGTGGCTTTGCGGATTTTAAATCAGTACTCTAAAAGAGAAATTTTAAATCTTAATTTTAAAGAGCTTTCGGTGATTAAGGGGATTGGCCCAACAAAGGCCTGTTTGTTGTTGGCTTGTGCTGAGTTTATAAAGCGGGCATTAGAAGTTAAAGAAGAAATTACTCCTGTTATAAAAACCGTTGACGATGTTGTTGCTCAAGCTATCTATATGAAAGATAAGCAAAGAGAGCATTTTATGGTTTTGTATTTAAACGCTCGCAATGAGTTAATTTTTAAAAAGCCAATGTTTGTTGGTACATTAAATGCCAATATCGTTCATCCTCGGGAAATTTTTGGGGAGGCCATAAAACAAAACGCGGCTTTTGTGATTTTTTGCCACAATCATCCATCGGGCAACGAACAGCCCTCACAAGCTGATTTAGAAATAAACAAACGCCTGGTCGAGGCGGGAAAAATAATGGGCATTGAGGCATTAGACCACATTATTATAACTAAAATTAAAGTGTTTAGTTTTAAAGAAAACGGACTTATATAACAAATAATAAAAAACTAATAACAAACAATTTATGCAACAAATAATAACTCAAAAACAATTTTTCTTTTTTATCGCTGACGAAAGCGATACTCTGTATAATTCTTCAACCAAGAACCAAAACAATCGGTTAGAGAGAGAGGAAACTAAAGCTAAATTTTTAGTGGATTTATTAGAAAATCACGGCTATGAAATGAAAGATATAAAAATAGATTTTGAGGGGCCAAAATATGAAATTTTGGGCTCTGTGGATTTAGTGGCCTTTAAAAATGATAAACCATTTTTAATTGCCCAGTTTTTAAGAGACAAGCCATCGTTAACAGAAATTGCGTTATCGAGAGATGCTTTGCACGAAAAGATGAAAGATCTAAAGCCCCAATACGGTATTTTGGCCTGGGCTCATAAAAAAGAAACCTTCTCATTTATTAACGGGAAAATAAGAAAGAAAGGTGTATAATAAATAAAAAATATGGAACAACAAAATTCACAACAAGCGTTAGAGCAAAAAATTGACAAGCTACAAAAGTCAATTGACAAACTCAATAAAATTTTCCTTTGGACGCTTATTATCACAGCGGTTCTTTTTATTGTGCCTTTAGTTGGGCTTTTGTTTGTTATACCCCAGTTTATATCCACTATTACAAGCTATGGGGGGTTGCTTCAATAAAATAAAAAATATGAAAAAAATAATAATTTTAATTTCAATAGCTATAATTTTAATGGTTGGGGTTTTTGTTTGGTTAAAGTTTTTCAATCAGCCAAAACAAATTGTCTGTTCGCAAGAGGCAATGGTTTGTCCAGACGGTTCGTCTGTTGGGAGAACTGGTTTTAATTGTGAATTTGCGTCTTGTCCAGCTGAAAACAGCGATTATAAAAATATTTCTTACGAAATAAACGAGCAAACAATAACACTAAAAGATGGAGTAGCAGAAACAGAAATTGTTCCTGGTTCTGCGTCAAAAACAATTACCCAATACTTTGGCAATGAGGTAAAAGGGGATTTTAATGGAGATGGCCTTAGCGATGTTGCTTTTTTGCTTACTCAAAATAGTGGAGGAAGTGGAACATTTTATTACATTGTTGTAGCTCTTAAAACCGCAAATGGGTATCAAGGAACAAACGCTATTTTGCTTGGGGATAGAATTGCGCCCCAAACAACAGAGTTTCAAAACGGGGATATAGTTGTTAATTATGCAGACAGAAAATTAGATGAACCAATGATAGCCACTCCTTCGGTTGGTGTTTCAAGGTATTTTAAAATTAAGGAAGGGAGGTTAACAGAAGTGGAGGGGTAGAAGGCGATGTTTTTAATAAAAAACAAACACTTCCCAAAGCACTTTTCAAAGAATTTTGTCCTCAGCTTATAAAAAAATTACGCAGGCCCTAATAGAGGGCAAAGCGATAAAAATTGTAAAATAGTTTTCATTTTGGCATTTTTGTGTTAAAATAAAAAACTATGATAAATGAAATTATCCAAGGCATAAAATCATTAGAGGCATTTTTTCCTTTTTTTATTGTGCTATTGATTGCTTTTGGGGTTTATTTACTTTTTGGGCTTGGTTTGCGCGCTTCAAAAAGGGCCTTGCTTCAAAAAGCCAAAACAAAAAAGCAAATTGCCAGCATAGAAGCTTTTTCGCGTATTTTTAAGTACGCTTTTTTGTTTTTAATTATTATTCTTATTTCTTTTTATTATTCAAAATCTTGGACAGGGCTCGGACTGAGCATTGGCCTTTTATCAGCTGCCCTTGGCTGGGCTTTGCAAAAACCAATTACAGGCATAGCTGCTTGGTTAATGGTTGTTTTAAAAAGACCTTTTTCAATTGGGGATAGAGTTATTATTGGCTCTGTAAAAGGCGATGTTTCAGACATCACCTTAACTCATATTTACTTAAAAGAAGTGGGTGGGATAATTTTGGGTGAAGAAAATTCTGGCAGAGTTATTATGGTGCCCAATTCAATTTTATTTGAGCAAAATATCACCAATTACAATTTGCAGTATGAGTATGTTTTAGATCAGGTGGTTTTAGCCATTACTTATGAAAGCGACCTAAAAGAAGCTGTTGCAATTTGCAAAGAGGCGGTAAAAGTTGTGAAGGATAGATATTTTGGGGCAATAACAAAAGAGGCCTATATTAGAAACAGCTTTCAAACAAGCGGTGTGAATGTGAGTGTGAGATATCTTGTGTTGGCTAATCGTTTACAGGAAATTTCAAGCTATGTTACTGAAGAAATTTTTGAACGGGTGAAAAATTCTCAAAAAGTAAAATTTGCTTATCCCCACACAGAGGTTGTTATGAAACAAAACCTAAAATAGCGAACAGCTTAGCAGTTATAATATATGGACAAGTAAAAACAAAGAGGAGTATAATAATTTAATATGACAGTTTTAGCTATTATTATTTTAATTGCTGGGGTGGCCAATATTACTTTGGGGCTTTTACCCCTCTTAAAAGATCCGAAACAAAAACTTAACCAATGGTTTGGTTTTTTTTGTTTTGTGTTTGCTTCTTGGGTGCTTAGCAACTTTCTTTTAATTGTTTTTCCCAGTCCTTTTTGGCTAAAAAGCACTTATGCTTTTGGCGCTCTTTCAGCAACGACTTCCACTTTTTGGATTTGGAAAATTTGTAACAAAAAAATTACAAAAATTAAATTTTTTATTGCCAGCACTTTAAGCGCGACAATGGTTATTTTATGTTATTTAAAAATAATTGTTCCCCAAATTAGTTCTAATGAATTTAGCCAGGCCTATGCTGGAAGCTATGAATACTCAGGCAATCAATTATTTTTTACTTTTTACTTTGCTTGCTTGCTTGCCACTTTTACCTATATGATCGGCTCTTTGATTAACGGGTACCGCCACAGCGTTGATGAGATTCACAAAAAACAAATCGGTTACATTTTAATTGGCGTTTGCCTGAGTTTGGCCAGCATTTCAGTTGGCAATATAGTTTTTCCCTTATTTAATCTCTACCGCTTTACTCCTATTCTTGATAGTCCCAGCTCTTTATTTTTTATAGTTTTTTCAATGTTAGCTATTAGCCGTTATCGCCTTTTTGGCATTAGGGTTATTTTAACGGAAATTTTAGTTATTACTATGGGGTCATTTTTAATGGCTTTACCGTTTTTAATGGAAAGCATATCCTTTGTAATTTTAACTTCTGTTATTTTTGCTTTATTTTGTTTGTTTGGTTTTTTGCTTATTAGAAGCGCTATTAAAGAAAGTAATTATAAAGATATACTGGAAAAAGAAGTTGCTTTGCGAACTGAGGAATTAAAATCCGCCAAAAACATAGCAGAAGATAGGGCTATGGAGGCTGAAAAAGCCAGAAAAATTGCCGAACAAAGGACAGAAGAAATAAAAAAGAAAAAAGAAGAATTAGAAAGATTTTATAAGCTCACTGTGGGGCGGGAACTAAAGATGGTTGAATTAAAAAAAGAAATTGACAAATTAAAACTAAAAAGCGTTTCATAAAAAAAGAATAAAAAAATATGCCAAAAATTATAAAATTTTTAATATCCATTGTTTTGTGCGAGGGGGCTGGGATAATTGGGTCATTTTTTACCACTCCAGCCATTGGCTCTTGGTATGCCACCCTAACAAAGCCAAGCTTTAATCCGCCCAATTGGGTATTTGCTCCGGTGTGGACTTTACTTTTCTTTTTAATGGGCGTTGGTTTGTATTTAATTTGGGTGTCTCCCAACGCCTCACCCTCAAGCAAAGATTCAAAAGGTCAATTTGGCCAAAGGCGGATAACTGTTTTATTTTTTATTCAACAGCTTAGTTTAAATATTCTATGGAGCGCTATATTTTTTGGGTTGCACAATCCCATGTTGGCTTTTACTGAAATAATTGTTTTGTGGTTTGGAATTTTAATAACAATTTTTTACTTTGCTAAAATTTCAAAGACAGCTTCTTGGCTCTTAGTGCCATACATTTTGTGGGTTTCGTTTGCTGGTTTTTTAAATTTTTCTATTTGGCGTTTAATGATGTAATAAAATAAACAGCTCCCAGACGCATAGCGTCTGGGAGCTGTTTTAGTTTATTTTTATTCCCAACAACAATTAATGGCTTTTTTAACCAATTCACCCATTTTGCCCAAAAATCCCGATGGCTTTTTATCGTGGATATTCATTGCTCCCTCATCAATATTTTTTATTTGACCCGTGTCAATTAAATCCATGTTTAATCCCCAAAATAAAGAATAAAGCTGGTAGGCCTTATTAAATAAGTCGTAGGCCTCTTGTTTTTTTTCTTGGCCAATAGCTTTGGTGCCAACTTCCATTAAACGCATCGAGCCAGCCAGTAAATGTTTTGAAATACACCATTTTTCACTGCCATCCGGGGAGTCCTTAACAATTTTTTTAAGCAATTCTTTTCGCATCTCTCGCACTTCTTTAATTAAATCATAGTATTGGTTGTTGTTTGTTTTACCTCCAGAAAAGAAAAAGTGCTCTTCAATGCTTACCAAATTCATAATGGCAATAGACAGGTCTTGGTCGGATGATAGGTCTAGCTTTTCTTGTTTTTTCATTGAGTCAACCCTGTCAATAAACTCCTGAATTTTTTTAGTGTTAATTTCTTGGTCCATATATTTAAATTATCTTATTATTAAATAAACTATTATGCTGGTTATTGCCAAAAGACCAACAGGAAAAGCCACTTTTTGCAAGGGAAAGTATGATTTGTTGCTATTTCTTTTTTTAAAATAATTATGCGATAGGGTGGCGATTATAAAAATAATACTGCCAATAATTGTTCCCCAAAGCAATTTATCAAGCCCCCAGCATTTGTTAAATGGATGTCCCATTATGCCAGTAAAATAAAGGGGAACAATAACAACAGCATAGTATAAAATAACCACTAAAATTTTGCTGGTTAATCCAATTCTATTTTTGCTTTTATTTAGATTTTTTTTATTTAAATAATCAATTGTCCAAATAATCAAAGAAACAATTAATCCTCCCACCCAAAGTCCGGTGATGCGGTCATCAATTTTAAGCCATCGAGCCAAACCCACGCAAGTGCCAACCGCAATTGTGCAAACAGGGCAAACCGCTTTAGCCACCGTGGCTGATAAAACTCCTGCAAGGGTTAAAACGGGCAATATAATTTTTTTCTTAAACATATTTTTAATATTATATAATAGCACGAGTGTTTATATTATTACAATCTAAAAAGGTTTTTCTTTCGTATGCTTATTTAATAACCTTAAAATCATTTTTAAGTTTAATAATTTTATTGTAAGACGCTTCAATTGAACTGGTGGCTATTTCCCCGTTGTTGGTTGCTTGTAAAATAGCGTTTTGGACTTGATAGGGCAAGGTTTCATCATAAGAGCTAACATTGTTAGAGATAATCAGTAAATCACAGCCCGCTTCAACCATTTTAACCGCGGCCTCTGCTAATCCGTAGTTTTGAGAGATTGCTCCCATTGATAAATCATCGCACACAACCACTCCGTTAAAACCAACCAAGTCCTTTAAGGTTTTTTGAATAGTGTTAACAGACATTGTGGCAGGGTAGTTTTCGTCTAAATTTTTGTTAAAAGTATGGGCCACCATTACTGCCCGAACAATATTTTTTTTAATTAAGTCCTGAAAGGGGATTAGTTCTTTGGCTTGATAGGTGTTGGTTACATCAGTTATGCCTTGGTGGCTGTCGGTTTGGGAGGAGCCATGCCCGGGAAAATACTTAATGGAAGTAATAATATTGCTTTGAGTTAAGCCATTAATAAAACTTTCCGCCTGGGCTATTACAATATCAGGGTTATCGCTAAAAGACCTGCCCAATTTTCCAATAATTGGGTTTTGCGGGTTTATATTTAAATCAACCACAGGGGCAAAATCAAAGTTAATGCCCAAATTTTTTAATTGTTCTCCAAGTTTTTTAGCTATTTGAAAAGTGTTTTCTGGGGTTCCTTTGCCAAGCTCTGTTGCTGAGGGAACTTCCATAAACCCGTATTTTGACTTTAGGCGGTTAACCAACCCTCCCTCAACATCAATGGAAACAAGCAAGGGGGTGGCTGAATGTTGTTGAAGTTCTGTTGTTAATTTTTTAACTTGCTCAGGAGAAACAATGTTTCGGGGGAAAATACCAGATGGCGCGTCAATATCAAATAAAACAACCCCGCTAATTTTTAAATCCTTTATGGCTTTATCAATAAAAGAATTTTCTTGATATTGAGTGCCCCTAAATCCCAAAATTAACATTTGCCCCACCTGTTTTGTTAAAAGATTATTTTGTTGGGTTTGTTTTTGGAGGGTTTTTATATTTTCTGTGGCGAACTCCTCGGCTGGCGTTTTGGGGGTGGTTGCTTCTTGCTCTGTTGTTTGGGTTTGAGTGCTTTTTTCTGCTGTGGTTTTTATGGTGGTGGTTTGGACACTATTTTTAGTAAAAACAAAATGCCCAATTAAAACAATAATCCCCAATATTAAAAATGGGATAACTTTTTTATAATTTTTTTGCCAAAAATTTTTTATCAACATTTTTACATTATAACACAGGATGGAGAAATTATAGGGTGAAAAGATTAAAGAATAGAGAAGCCACGGTATAGAAAGAAGGGGGAATAGAGAAATTAAGAAGTGGGGAAAATAAAGAACAAAGAAATTAAGAAAAAAAGAAATTAAGAGAAAAGAAAAATTAAGAGCAAAGAAAAATTAAGAGCAAGGGCTCCACAAATTGTTAGTTATTAAAAAGCGTGTCAATCTGTGCCGATCGGCTAACTTTTGACACGGTTTTATTTCTTTAAATTTTAAAAATTTGGTAGTATTTGGTAGTATAAATAATAGTGTAAAGGAATGAGAAGTAGAGTTTTTTTTGGAGCTATAATTTTATTAGCTATAATTATTTTTATGGGTTTTTGGTTTAAAAAAAATAAAATGGAAATAACTAAAATTTGCTTTGGGCAAAATTGTTTTATTGCGGAAATAGCCAAAACTCAAGCTCAAAGAGAAAAGGGTTTAATGTTTAGGGAAAATTTGGCAAGCGATGGGGCAATGCTTTTTGTTTTTGAAAAACCCGGAATTTATAACTTTTGGATGAAAAATTGCTTGGTTCCTTTGGATATAATTTGGCTTGATGAAAATTATAAGGTGGTGGCAATAAAAGATAATTGCCAGCCCTGTCAGGAGGGAGAGCAATGCTTGAGTATTGGCCCGTCTTTTACTAACGCCTCAGCGGGTGAAGTAAAGTATGTGCTGGAAATAAACGCTGGTTTGGCCAGTAAAATAGGCCTATCGGAAAACAGCGTTTTCACCCTTGACAAATAATATAGATATGTTATAATATAAGAGTAGGATTGAATGATTTTTGATTATTTTTTGGCAGGCACTTTTGTGCCACTTTGGAGGATTGAAATGAAAAATTTATTTTTTTTATTTTTTTTAGTATCTATATGTGTGGCGGGTTGTGGGGCTGGTTACGAAAAGCCCCATACCCTGCCGGCAGGGTTTCAGAGTTTTGAGAGATACATCTCTTTGGGCAGTAAGCCCATTGAGATGGGATTTTTCGGCCAGCCCGTTGCTGGCCATAAATTTCTAATTTATCGTTTTCTGGATCCAAATCCAGAAAACAACTGCCTTCTTTTAACAAACGCCGTCATACCGGTGTTTGCTAAAAGAGCCTGTCTTATGGAACAAGACAGGGGGATATACTTAATTCATTGTACTCTTGAGGAGTACAAAAAGGAGGTGGGATATCATAGTTGGCGGATTAATCCGCCAAAAAAATAGCACTATTATCATGGGGGAAGGCAATCATGCGTCCTCTCCCCCCACATCTAAGCTCATAATTAATTTGTGAATTTAGACGTGGGATATGGTTTCTCACAATATCATTTCTCGTAAAGGAGGTGAAAGAAATGAGATTTTTTATGACGGCTTTAACAGGAAGCCTAACTGTCCTGTTTTTCATTCTTGCTACTGGAGCAATAAAGTTCTAGTAGTAGGAAAAAGCAGGAGGTATTGGCACAATACCTCCTAGCTACATCTAAGTTCACAATGGCTTGTCCTGAGCAGTTCGATAAACTCACTGCAAGCTCTGTCGAAGGATTGCGGATTTAGATGTGGTGGGTGTAAAAAAAGATACATAAAAAACTTGACAAGGGGATTTGATTTGGTATAATACAAATAATGCCAATGGGCTTATATCACGAGCCAAATTGGGTGCTAACAAAAGAGGTCTTTTGTAAAAAAGATCTTTTTTGTTATAATAAGTTCGTGGACCTGGGCCCGTGAGGTATAAAGTAACCCATTGGTATTAGCACCCAATGAAGCGGGTGCAAGTCCCGCCGGGTCCACTTCAAAGAGCTCCCTTTTTGGGAGTTTTTTGAATCGCCCCCGACCTCTCTTGATTTGAAAAAAACATCATAAAAGATTTTTTAGAGGTCGGGGGCGGGGGTTCGGTTGACAAGATTAAGTTTTTAGTGCTATACTTTGGGTGTACCAAGTACAGCTCCCCAAATTTTGTGAACCGCTTTTTTCCAAAAGCTAAGCAAGAGAGTCAGGAGAACAAGGTCGTTAATCCAATATTTATCATGGAAAAAAAGCTATTTGTGGGGAGTTTGTCATATTCCACTACCGAAGACAGCTTGAGGTCATTTTTTGAACAAGCTGGCACTGTTGAGTCAGTGGCAATTATTATTGATAAGCTTTCTGGCAGATCTAAAGGATTTGCATTCGTTGAAATGAGTTCAGAAGACGAAGCTCAAAAAGCCATTGAAATGTGCAATGGCAAAGAGTTAGACGGAAGAACAATCGTTGTTGACGAGGCAAAACCTATGCAACCAAGAGCTCCAAGGTCATTTGATGGCCCAAGAGGAGGAGGCAATGGTGGCGGAAGATTTGGCAGGAGATAATTGACAACTCTTTAAAACAAAAGAAGCCCTTTGGGGCTTCTTTTGTTTTGTGTTAGAATATGGGAATAACCAATTACAAATTATTAATATGGCTAACATATTGGGAGTAGATATTGGCGGGTCAAAGATAAAAATGGTGTTGTGGGATGGAGAAAAGGTTTTAAAAGAATGGAAAAGCGAAACCGCTAATTTGGAAAATTTAAAAAAGGGCTTAGATTTTTTTAACAGAAGTAGCGGAAGTCCGACGTCCGCTAATTTTAAAGTGGGGATTGGATTGCCCGGGCTTTTGGATTTTAAAAATAACAAGGCCTTGTTTTGTAAAAATTTGCCTCAATTTAACAATGTTAATTTAAAGGCCTGTTTTCCAGCGGGAGTTAACCCAAACACCAAACAAAGTTATGGTGTGGGGGTGAAAGTTGATAACGACGCTAAATGTTTTTTGCGAGCAGAGATATTTGCAATAGCTGGCAAAAAACCAGAAAATATTTTGGGAGTTGTTTTTGGTACGGGCATTGGCGGGGCGGTTTCAATATCAAACTTCAAATCTCAAATTGCAAATATTTATTATGGAAGAGATGGCTGGGCAGGGGAGTTTGGGCATATGATAATTGATAAAAATAAATCTTGGGAGTATCTCTATCAACAAACAAAAAACAAGCCCAAAGAGCAAGAAAAAATAAACGCTATTGGTTTGGCTAATTTAATAAACATATTTAACCCAGAATTAATCATTTTGGGTGGCAAAGGAGCTAATTTGCTTTCAGCGCAAGGAGTTAAACTCCTTGCAAGTTATTTGTTAACGCCAAAAAAGCAGATGCCAAGGTTTATTAAAGCAAAGTTAAAAGATAATTCAGTGGCTATTGGAGCTGCAATGTTATGGAGTTAGAAAAAATTTTAAGCAACGAACCAGCTTTCAGGGTTGAGCAGGCGCAAAAAGCGATTTTTCAGGATTCAATAAGCAACTGGGACAAGGCAAGCAATTTGCCAAAAACCTTGAGAGATAAACTCAACAAAGAACTTCCGCTTGAAATAAAAGCGGATGTTTTGGTTTCTGCAAAAAGTAATTCTGTTAAAATTGCTTTATTGTTAAAAGACGGCTTAAAAGCTGAAGCTGTTTTGATGAAGCATAAAGCCAAAGGTTCTGAGCAAAGTCGAAGGGAAAGAAATACGGTTTGTGTTTCCTCGCAGGTTGGTTGCTCAATGGGTTGTTTATTTTGTTTAACTGGAAAAAGCGGGTTAAAACGAAGTTTAACGGCCTGGGAGATTATTCAGCAAGTTTTGTTTTTTGAACGATTATTGAAATTAGAAGATTCTGAGCAGGATCGAAAGGCCTGTCCTGAGCGAAGTCGAAGGATAACCAACATAGTTTTTATGGGTATGGGAGAGCCGTTGCTTAACTATGACAATGTTATTGAGGCAATAAATATTTTAAACAACAAGAATTGTTTTAATATTTCAATGCGCAAAATTTCCATTTCCACAGTGGGTATTCCCTGGGCCATTAAAAAATTAGCTAAAGAAAAAATTAAACCCGTCAGCAACGCTTCTGGCGTAGCCAATGCGGGCTGGCCAAACTTAGCGTTTTCTTTACACACAGCCAATCAAACCTTGCGGGCAAAACTAATGCCCATAGCCAAAAATCACGATTTAACAGAATTATCCCGCGCCATTGATTTTTATATCAAACAAACAAACCAAAGAATAATATTTGAATACTTAATGTTAAAAGGCATTAATGATTCAGAAAAAGACGCTTTTGATTTGGCTGTGTTTGTAAAACAATTTAAAGCGCCTGTTAATTTTAGAGCAGGCAAGAATTTTTATTTTGTTAATTTAATTGCTTATAATGATTTTAAAAGCCAAGACATTTTGGAGTTTAAGCCATCAAGCAAGGAAAAAATAGCAATGTTTAAAGAGATATTAAAAAAGCAGGGTGTTGACGCAGTTCAGCGCTATAAATTTGGGGAAGACATAAAAGGGGCTTGTGGACAGTTGGCTCACAATATAAAACATGAAACTTGAAACATACAAAAAGGGGCCAATTGGCATTTTTGATTCTGGGTTTGGGGGATTGGAAATTGCCAAGCACATTGCTAAAGAACTGCCCCAATATGATTTTATCTATTTGGGCGATACTGCCAGAACACCTTATGGCTCGCGAAGCCAAGAAGTTATTTTTAATTTTACAAAACAAGCCGTGGATTTTTTACTTAAAAAAAATTGTCCTTTGGTAATTTTAGCTTGCAACACTGCTTCAAGTGAGGCCTTGCGAAAAATCCAGCAGGAATGCTTGTCTAAAAAATATCCAGACAAAAAAGTTTTAGGGGTAATTATTCCAGCAGTTGAGGAGGCAATTGAAATAACTAAAAATAACAGAGTGGGGGTTATTGCCACAGAAGGCACAATTAAGTCAGGGGCTTTTACTCGAGAGATAAAAAAAAGAAATCCAAAAGTAAAAGTTTTTCAAACACCAGCTCCGCTTTTAGCGCCAATTGTGGAGGCGGGAGAGCACAACTCAGAAATTGCCAAAATGGCTTTGCAAAAATATTTAAAACCGCTTGTAGCTAAAAAAATAGATACTTTAATTTTGGGTTGCACGCATTATGGAATTTTAGAAAAACAGACAAAGGAAATCCTTCGGCAAAACTCAGGACAGGTTGGCAGAGATGTTCAGGTTATTTCAGAAGGCAAAGTAGTGGCAGAAAAGTTGGCGGATTACTTGCAGAGGCACCCTGAAATTGAAAAGCAATTGAGCAAAAAAAGCCAGCACGTTTTTTTAACCACTGACTTAACCACTGAATTCCAAACCCTCGGCACCCAATTCTTCGGTAAACCGATTATTGCCAGAAAGATTGACTTGCCATAGTTTTTTTGTTAAGGTTTCTAATTCGTTTTAATTGGTAGAGTTATTATATTAGCAACTTAAAAAAAGTAGGTGAAAATCATGGAAGATTTTGGTTCGTGGTGGAAAGATTCAGAAACTAATTTTCGCGTGAAAAAGGATGGATTAACAAAAGAAGAGGCAGAACACATCTTGCCTCAAATATTGGAGAAAAATGAAATTTACAAAAGCTTTTTAATGTTGGTTACTCTCCCCGATAACACAACATTTTATATGTATATTTGGAACGGAAAAAGCGCATCGCTTTTGGAGCAAAACGGAAAGCCGGTAAGGATAAACAAAAAAAATGAGATTCCTGTCTCTTACTACTATCTGTCATGTCTGGAATAAAAAATAGATTAACTTTAACTATGAAATTAGGTGTTAGGTAAGATCTCCATTACCTAACGCTTTTTTATTTGGTTAAAATTTGCTATAAGGGATATAGGAATATCCCGATTAAACGCTTTGTGAGAGAAGCGTTTAACAGGATCCCCGCCTGCAACGCTGTCAGCCCGCATCGCTATGGCGAAGCATTGCTGGCGGGTAGCACTGCGGGCAGGTAAGAATCCGTAAATTCACTTCGTTCATTAACGACTTCTAAGAGTTATGCAAAGAATATATCTAGACAATTCAGCTACCACCAAGATTGATAAAAAGGTTTTTAGGGCAATGGAGCCATATTTAAAACAGGACTTTGGCAATGCCTCGTCTTTGCATTGGTTTGGTCAAAATGCCCACGAAGCCATAACCAAGTCAAGACAGCAAGTGGCTGACTTTTTGGGTTGTAATTTTTTAGAGGTATTTTTTATTGACTCTGCCACTATTAGCGATAATTTAGCTATTATGGGCGTGGTGAAGCAGGCCCTTCGGCAAAATTCAGGGCAGGCGCAAAAAAAGCCCCATATTATAACTAGCCAAATTGAGCACCCAGCGGTTTTGGAGTTGGTTGAGCATTTGGAAAAAGATGGGCAAATTGAAGCCACTTATTTGCCAGTTAACAGGGAAGGAGTGGTAAAAATAGAAGATGTTGAAAAAGCCATTAAAGAGAATACAATTTTGGTTTCAATAATGTATGCCAATAATGAAATTGGCGTAATTCAGCCGATCGCCGAAATTGCGAAAGTGATAAAAAGTTTCAAGTTGCGAGTTCCAAGTTCCAAGGTTTTGTTTCATATAGATGCGGTTCAGGGGGCGAATTATCTTGACTGTAATGTTGATAAATTGGGTGTTGATTTGCTAACTTTGTCTGGCCATAAAATATACGGGCCAAAAGGCATCGGCGTTTTATATAAAAGAAAGGGTGTTGAAATAGAGCCCATTATTTTTGGCGGGCATCAAGAGCGGGGTTTAATGCCTGGCACGGAAAACACCACCACCATCGTTGGGCTTGGCAAAGCGATTCAACAAGTTTCAAGTTTCAAGTTTCAAGTTTCAAAAATAGAGGAATTACGAAATAAACTAATAGATGGAATACTCAACTCAATATCCGGAACTTCCCTAAATGGTTCTCGAGAAAATCGCTTACCCAATAACGCAAACATAAGTTTTAGCGGAGTCGAGGGAGAAAGTATTTTAATGGCTTTAGATCAAAAAGGCGTGGCTGTTTCCACGGGTTCGGCTTGCGCTTCGGGCAATTTAGATCCAAGCCATGTTTTAATGGCTTTGGGGGTGGGTGTTGAAAGAGCGCACAGTTCAATTAGATTCACTTTGGGAAAATATAATACGGAAAAAGAAATTGATTATGTTTTAAAAATATTACCAGGAATTATTGAAAAATTAAGAAAAATATCACCACTAAAGTAAAATTCTAAGCACTAAACCCTAAATCCTAAACAAATCCAAATAACCAAAACGCAAAACTCAAAACAAAAAATACACATTGAGCCGTTTTGAATTTAAAGCATTTGAATTTTGACATTGTTTAGAGTTTAGATGTTAGAATTTAGAATTTATTATAATTTATGCCATTACCTTATTCAAAAAAGGTTATTCAACATTTTAACAAGCCCCATAATTATGGGAAAATGAAAAATCCCGATGGAATTGGGGAGGTCGGCAACATTATTTGTGGCGATGTTATGAAGCTTTATATTAAAGTTGGCCAAAACAAAAAGGGCCAAGATATTATAAAAGATATTTCTTTTGAAACATTTGGGTGTTTGGCCGCAATTGCGTCCTCAAGCATGCTTACTGATTTGGTAAAAGGAAAAACATTAGAGCAAGCTATTAGCTTTGATAGAAAAGAAATTGTTGAGGGGTTGGGCTCATTGCCTCCCATTAAAATTCATTGCTCGGTTTTGGCTGGAGACGCTTTAATTGAGGCAATACACAGCTACTTAACTAAAAATAAAAAACCAATCCCCCAAGCCCTTAACAAACGCCATCAGCAATTGGCCAAAGAAAAACAAGAAATAAAAGAAACCCACTAAAAAATTGGCAATAAAAAACTGCAATTTTTGTTTAATTGTTTCAAAATTGCAGTTTTTTATTTTTTAATTTTTTCCAATAACTTCGGGAAGAATTTTTAACAAAACAACTAACAAACTAACTATCATTGGGCCAATAATAATTCCCATTGCTCCAAATAAGGAAATTCCTCCCAAAACCGAAAATAAAATAAGCAAAGGGTGCAATCCAGCGCCTTTTTTTAATTTTGGGCTAATTAAATAATCTAAGAAAGCGTTGGTGCTTAAAGCCCAAATCAAAAACCCCAAAGCCATTAAAAAATTACTTTCAACAATTAAATAAATAGTAGCTGGAATTATCAACAAAGCAATTCCCACTCCGGGAACAAAAGAAGCCACCACGCAAACCGCTCCCCATAAAGCGGCGTTTGGCACGCCAAAAATTATAAAGCCAACCCCCAATGAAAGTCCTTGTAAAATAGCCACCAACAAACCGCCCCTAATGGAAGCGTTGATAGTTTTTTTAAGAGCGATAAAAATATTATCATTATTTTTTGAGGAAAGAGGGCTTAAGTTTGCGATATATTTTTTAATTTCCCCACCCTCTTTAAAAAAGTAAAATAAAGCAATCAAGCCCAAGGAAGCGTTAAGTAAAATTTTGGCTGCTCCAGAAAAAATCCCTCCCATATGTTTTACTGTAAAGCTTAAAATAGGGGATAAAATTTCTTGAGCGTTTAAATTTAAAGAAAACCCCGGGGATAATGTTTGAGCGGTTTTTTCAAATTTATTTAACAAACTATTAAACTGGCTAAAGTTGTCACCAGAAAGCCCAGCATAAAGCGAAGACGCTTCTTTGTAAACTTGAAAGCCAATTAAAAATAAGGGAATTAAAACAATTAAAATTACCAGAAAAACAGATATTAAAGAAGCAGTAATTTTTCTTTTGCCAACTAATTTTAAAATTTTATTGTAAGCGGGTTTAAAAACAATTGCCAAAGCTCCGCTCACAATAATAATGCCAACATATGATTTTAATAAAAAAATTGTTAAAACAACCACGCTTGCTAAAATTATAAAAAAAAGATTGTTTTGAAATTTTTGATTTTTCATTTTTATTTTGTTATGTTGATTTAATTATATGGCATTTTTATGATAAACAAAAGTTCACCCCTGCATCATGACTTTATTTGGTGCGGGGGTAAAAAAGTGGGGGTGGCATTATCTGGGGGAGTTGATTCTTCAGTGGTTGCTGCTTTATTAAAACAGGGAGCCTGTCCTGAGGGAACCCGAAGGATTGAGGTGGTTGGATTGCATATGCGTTTATGGAAAGAAAAGCCAAATAAAAATCAGCAAATAGAAACCGAAAAGCGAATCAAAGAAATTGGGGCGGTTTTGGATATTCCAATTAAAATTTTTGATTTTCAAAAAGATTTTAAAAAAATAGTGGTTGATTATTTTGTTGGTAGCTATAAAAGGGGGATAACTCCAAACCCCTGTGTGGTTTGCAATGCTAAAATTAAATTTGGTTTGTTATTTGAAAAAGCTAAAGAAATGGGGTGTGATTATTTAGCCACGGGACACTACACCCGCCTTTGGCGGGAAATCCTAAATCCTAAACCCGAAACCCTAAACAAGAAAGAAGGAATTGTTAAATTAATGCAAGCGAAGTGCAAAGAAAAAGATCAAAGTTATTTTCTTTGGAAATTAACTCAAAGGCAATTAGCCAAAACCCTGTTTCCTCTTGGGGAAATGGAAAGCAAGCAAAAAGTGAGGGAAATGGCTAAAAAGTTTGGTTTGCCAACTTATAAAACTAAAGAATCAAACGATGTTTGCTTTTTAACCAATGTAACTCAAGAAAAATTTATTGCGGCAACCGGGTTGCCGCAAATTGGGAAAATTGTGGATGTAAAAGGTAAAATACTTGGCGAGCATAAAGGGCTTTGGTTTTACACCATTGGCCAGCGAAAAGGCATAGAGCTATCGGGCGGGCCTTATTTTGTGGTTGAAAAAGATTTAAAGAAAAATACTTTAGTGGTTTCCAAAAACGAAAAAGATTTATTTAAAAAAGAATTAATCGCCAAAGGAGTTAATTGGATTTCAGGGGTTGAGCCATTGTTGCCCTTAAAAGTTTTAGCTAAAGTAAGATATGGCTCAGAGCCATCAATTGCTGTGGTAAAAGAGAAGCTTGGTTTCAAAAAATATAAAATTGTTTTTACCAAACCCCAACGAGCCATAACTCCCGGCCAATCTGTTGTTTTCTACGGAAAAGCCAATGAACTCTTGGGTGGTGGAATAATTGCAAATTAAAAATTTAAAATAAAAAATGAAAAATTGTTTGACAGACCGAAATTTTGGTGGTATTAAATAAGTACAAGTAAAAGTGCAAGAAAGATATTTATGTAAACAATTTAATAAAGGGGGTTTATTATGCATCAATCAGAAATAGTAAGGTATTATGATGAAACCGAAATTGATTATAGGTTGGTTTGGAACCTTAAAAAATCGCTTGCAATGCACCTTGGATACTGGGATGAAACGGTATCAAATCTTTCTCAATCTCTCGCGAGAGAGAATCAAGTATTGTCTCAAATAGCAAAAATAAAAAAATTTGAGACGGTTTTAGATGCTGGGTGTGGAGTTGGTGGGACTGCAATTTTTTTAGCAAAGAGTTTTAATTGCAAGGTGACGGGCATTGCCTTGGGTGAAAATCAAGTAATAGAATCACGAGAAAACGCAAAACGATTGGGTGTTCAAAACCTTACAAGTTTTTTCCAGATGGATTTTGAAAGAATGGATTTTGAAAGTACTTTCGATGTGGTATTGGCGATTGAGAGTGCTTGTCACGCCCGAAGTAAGAAAACTTTTGTTAAAAATGCATTTAGAGCATTAAAAAGTGGAGGAAGGTTGTTAATTGCTGATGGTTTTGTGGTTAAAGATCACTACAACCAAACCGAGGAAATGCAAAATTGGCTTTCTGGTTGGGGAGTGGATTCTTTAGAAACAGCAGAAAATTTTAAAAATTTTGCTCAGGAGGTTGGCTTTTCTTCTGTATTTTTTACCGACGTTACTAATAATGTGATACCGTCATCAAAGAGATTATATAAGTTATCTTTTCCAGCGTCTTTTTTGGGAAAGATAGCTAAGTTCATTAGAGTCAGGACAGAAGTTCAAAATAAGAACATTATTGCCGCACGCTATCAGTATATAGCATTAATGCAAAAATTATGGCAATATGGATTTTTTTTGGCAATTAAATAGGGGTTCGCAGTTTGGATTCATATAAATCCAAACTGCGAACTTTTTGTTTTTAGGGTTGGGTTTTTAAAAAAGTTGTGGTAAAATAATAAAATATCTATGATTCAGGATTTATTAAAATCAAATGGGAAAGCAATTCTATTGGGCAATGAAGCAATTATTAGGGGCGCTTTGGAGGCAGGGTTGCAATTTGTGTCAACTTATCCGGGCACGCCGGCTTCAGAAATTGGCAATTCGTTTTATAAAATAGCTAAACAAGCCAATGTTTATTTTGAGTTTTCCACTAACGAAAAAGTGGCAATGGAGGCAACAATGGGCGCTTCTTTTGCTGGTTTAAAGTGTTTGGTGGCAATGAAAAATTTTGGTTTAAATGTGGCAAGCGATAGCTTGTTGCCTTTTTTATATACTGGCTCAAAAGGGCCAACTGTTATTTTAGCGGCTGATGACCCCCAGTGCCATTCTTCTGCTCAGTCAGAAGAGAATTCCAGAGGATTTAGCTATTTGGGACACATTCCAACACTTGAACCATCAGACGCTCAAGAATGCAAGGATTTTACAAAATTAGCTTTTCAACTATCGCTAAAGTTTAAAACTCCAATAATGGTTCGGCTAACCACCAGGGTGGCGCATCAAAAAATGCCTGTCGTGTTGGGCGTCTTACCAAAACCAAAAGCGTTTTTGGCCAAGTTTGTTCGCAATCAAAAAAGATTTGTAACAATGCCCCCCAGGGTTTTGGAGATGCACCAGGAATTACTGCAGAAAATTAAAGATATTCAAAAGCACGCAGAAACCAGTATTGTAAACATTACTATAAATCAAAAATCAAAAATCAAAAATCAAAAATACAAATCAAAAATCAAAGATGGGGAGGCAAAGAACGCAGGCATAATAACGAGTGGAGTGGCTTATCTCCACACAAGAGAAGCAATGGATTTAGTTGGCATGGAGGCGCCAATTTTAAAGCTTGGATTTTTTTATCCTTTGCCTGAAGAAAAAATTAAAAAATTTATTAAACCCTTAAAA
Organism: Minisyncoccota bacterium; assembly: GCA_028718785.1. Lineage (GTDB taxonomy): Bacteria > Patescibacteriota > Minisyncoccia > Minisyncoccales > CG1-02-41-26 > STD1-80. The sequence goes on along the minus strand of JAQULB010000001.1, from coordinate 129,633 downwards.
AAGGTTTTAATAGTGGAAGAACTTGACCCTTATTTGGAAAAAGAAGTTGAACGCCTTGCAAGGATTGTTAATCCCAAATTGCAAATTTTTGGCAAAAATGTTTTGCCAGAGGTTGGTGAGCTAAATCCAGACAATACGGCGATTGGCGTGGCAAAATTATTTGGCAAAACTTATAATCCAAAGATTATTCAACCAACAAAAAAATTAAAACACTTGCCAAGGTTTTGCACTGGCTGGCCAACCTGTCCTTATTGGAAGCTTTATGCCGCTGTTAAGCAAGCCGCTCCTCAAGGAACAGTATTTGGAGGTGATATTGGTTGTTATATGATTGCTGCTTTGCCACCGCATAGCTTGTATGATTATTTAATTTCTATGGGTTCTGGGGTGGGGATTGGGCATGGAGTAAAAAAAGCCCTTCAAATAAGTTCTGGCCAGGCTCAAAAGCAAAAAGTAATTGCTTTTATTGGAGATGGCACTTTTTTGCACGCAGGAATCTCGGGCTTAATGAATTCTGTTTACAATAAATCAGGACTTTTGTTGATTATTTTAGACAACAGCATAACCGCTATGACAGGCCATCAAGTGAATCCATCAATGGGAAAAGATAGTTCGGGAGAGGAAATAGAGCCCGTGAAAATTGAGAATATTGTGAAGGCCTTAAATGTAAAAAATATAGCCGTTATTGACCAAGAGGAAAACTATAATCAATTAGTGGCCACTATTAAAGAGTTTGTTAATTCAGGAGAAACCTCGGTGATTATTGCTCGACATATTTGCGGTTTGTTGGCTAAAAGGCAAGAAAAAGCAAAAAAAGATTAAATTTATGGCAAACAAAAATTTTAATATTGTTATAACAGGAGTTGGGGGACAGGGGCTGATAACGCTTTTGGATGTTATTTCCAAGGCCGCTTTTAACAAGGGACTTGATATTAAAACATCAGAACTTCATGGTTTAAGCCAGCGAGGAGGGTCTGTTGGTGTTTATATAAGGTTTGGTAAAAAAGTTTATTCTCCAATGGTGCCAAAAACGCAGGCAAATTTGGTTTTGGCTTTAGAATTTCAAGAGGCCTTGGGCGGGCTTGAGTTTGCCAATAAAAATACGGTTTTTGTTATTAATAATTATCAAACCCCAACATTGGGAGAGAGCGCTTCTTTGAAACAGGTTGAGGATAACATTAAATTAGCCACTAATAAAATATTCACAATGCCGTTTTTATCAATTTGTGAAAAAGAATTAGACAATTCAGTGGTTGTTGGTGTGGCAATGCTTGGTTTCGCCATTGAAAAACAGGCGTTGCCTTTAACTAAAGAAGAAATCATAGAGGCAATAAAAGAAACAATGCCAGAAAAATTCTGGGAACTAAACTTAAAAGCTCTTGAGTTAATAAAAGAATAATATGCTGGTTATTTGTCATTATGGAGAAATTGCTTTAAAGGGAGATAACAGAAAATTTTTTGAAGAGAAATTGGTTGAAAATATAAAAAAATCCCTACAACAAAATAGGGTTCTTTTTAACTATGTAAAGCGAATTTCCGGTCGGATTTTAGTTGAATTAAAACAAGAAGAGGAAGGAGAAAAACTCCTTCCCCAATCAAAGGAGTTTAACTCCTTGCAAGAAAAAGTTAAAAATGCGTTGCAAAAAGTTTTTGGCATAACTTATTTTGTATTTGCTCAAGAGGTTTACCCCTCAACAAGTTCAGGACAGGACCCTTCGACAAGTTCAGGGCAAGACATTGAATGTTTGAAAGATAAAGCCATTGAAATTTTAAAAAAAGAAACTTTTAGTAGTTTTAAAGTGGAAACAAAAAGAGGCAATAAAAATTTTGCTTTAACCAGCCAGCAAATAAACGAGCAATTAGGGGAAGAAATTTTAAATAAAATATCATCTATGCGCAATTCTGCCGATCGGTTAAATTGCGTTAAGGTGGATTTGCATAATCCAGATATTATTTTATACATAGAGATTGCAGAGAAATACGCGTTTCTTTATACAAAAAAGTTTGCAGGACCTGGCGGGTTGCCTTTGGGGGTTAGTGGAAAAGCTGTTTCTTTAATTTCTGGAGGAATTGATTCTCCAGTGGCAAGCTACTTAATGATGAAAAGGGGGGTGGAAAATATTTTTGTTCATTTTTATTCCAATCAACAGGGCTATGAGCAATCCCTTGAAAAAGTAAGAGATATATTGCGAGTTTTAAAAAAATATCAAGAAAAAATAAAAGTATATTTTGTGCCTCTTTTGGATATCCAAAAAGAAATTGTTTTAAAAACAAAAGCCGATTTTAGGGTGGTGCTGTACCGACGAGTAATGTTTTTGATAGCTAACGAAATTGCAGAGCAAGAAAAAGCCAAGGCCTTAATAACTGGGGAGAGTGTGGGGCAAGTGGCCAGCCAAACTTTAGACAATATGTTGGCTATTGAAGATGCAGTTAGTTTGCCGGTTTTACGGCCTTTGTCTGGGTGGGACAAGCAAGAAATAATGGATTTGGCTAAAAAAATTGGAACTTATGAAATTTCCATTTTGCCTCACTTGGACTGTTGTTCAATGTTTGTTCCCGAACACCCAGCCACCAAAGCCAATTTAAAAGATGTTAAAAAAGAAGAAAAAAAGCTAAAATTAAAAAAATTAATAAAGAATGCGCTCAAACAGAGCAAAATAGAAATAATATGAAAATAACAAAAGATACGACATTGGCGGAAATTATGCAAAAAGAAAGCGCTAAAGCTATTTTAGCAAAACACAGAGTGCCCTGTTTAACTTGCCCGATGGCGCAGTTTGAATTGCAAGATTTGAAAATTGGAGATGTTTGCAAAATGTATGGAATTGACCTTAAAAAATTATTGGAGGATTTAAATAAAATCAGCCCTTCTAAAAAATAAATAGAAGGGTTGGTTTATGGTGTTAGAATTAAGCGATAACACTATCATCTCTCACCGCAATTCTAACAGAGTTTTTTTTTGAGTTTGAGGCGTTGGCGATTACTACATTTGGAAGTGCCTCAATAATAGTAACTTTTACAGGAGTGGCGACTTTTTCAATAAAAAACTTCAGGTGGGGATCATCTAAACAAGAGTATGCTCCGGGTTTTAAAGAAATCTTCTCGCCCGATAGATAAGATTTAGTCATTTTTCCTCCTCATCCTCTTCAATTTTGTTCACAGGAACTACAAGGATCAGTGTCCCATATTGTACTATTACTAAGGAACTACTAATTTCTAGTAATTTTACCCTTGAACCAACTTCTTTGACCTGCACAGAAGGGAGTTGTTCCCCCCTTTTTGCTTTTTGTGGGTAGGTTCCTGGCTTAATTTTTATTCGGTGTCCAACTCTTAATCCCATTTTTCACTCCTTATTAATGTTGTAATTACATTTTTAGCGAGCAGACACTTTTTATTTAACATTTTATGGGGCAAAATACAAGCATAAAATATTACTTGTTGGCGATTTTTGTTTTGGGATTGGCAAATATTTTTGTTTGGGGGTTTGTTTTTGGGCTAAACGGAAATTTAAAAGTGGTAGTTTTTGATATTGGCCAAGGAGATAGTATTTTTATTGAAACCTCTCAAAAGCACCAAATTTTAATTGACGGAGGCCCAAGTAGCAAGGTGGTGGAAAAACTGGGGCAAGAAATGCCATTTTGGGACAAAACAATTGATTTAGTTATTTTAACCCATCCAGATTACGACCATTTAAGGGGGCTTTTAGATGTTTTAGACAATTATCAAGTAAAAAATATTTTGTGGACAGGTGAGTTAGGCGAGGGTAAAACATTTGAGAGTTGGCAAGAAAAAATACAAAAAGAAGGAGCTAACATTTTTTTGGCAAAAGCGCCCGCAAAAATAATAGCTGGGTTCGCCTCCACACCAAATTTGGTGCGGGGGCAAGTAGAAATTGATATTTTATATCCAATGGAATTGCCAAAGCAGGATTCAAAAAATAACAACGACAGCTCAATTGTGATTAGAATGGTTTTTGGGCAAACAGCGTTTATGTTCACGGGAGACGCCAACAGGGAAGCAGAACAGGCCGTTATTGTTAATAATGAAAATATTGAGAGCAATGTTTTAAAAGTATCCCATCATGGAAGCAAAAGCGCCACGAGTAAAGAGTTTTTAGCCAATGTTGGCCCCGAAGTGGCAGTCATCTCGGTTGGGGCAAATAATTCGTATGGTCATCCGCATCAAGAGGTGTTGAGTAATTTAGCAGAATTTGGTATAAAGGTAAAAAGAACGGATAAAATGGGAGATATTACAATATTATCAAATGGTAATGATGTCAAAAGCATAGAATAAAGTTATCTAAATTTAATTATTCTAATTATTCTAATTGCTCTAATTATTCTAAATAAGCACCAAGCCCCAATTGGGGAATTGTTCATTGGGACTTATTTAGGTTAATTAGTATAATTAGGTTAATTAGGTCAATTTTTTTTATGTCTTCACTAAATTTTCCTTTGTTTAAAACAAAAGTTGAGGGGCTCGATAAAAAGTTTGATATAACTTTCCCAGAAGGCCGGAAAGAATATTTCCAAGCCAAAGCTGGAAATGAAATAAAAAAACTTCAAGATTTTTTGCAAGAAAATAGTTTTATTGCTTATTTGCTTGGCAAAAAAAATTCTGGCAAAGGCACTTACGCTAAAATGTTGGCTGAAATTGTGGGCAATGACAAAATTGTCCATTTGTCGGTTGGGGATATGATAAGAGACCTTGATGAAGTTGTTGCTGACCCAGAAAAAAGAAAAGAGTTGGTGGAGTTTTTGAAAAAAAATTATCGGGGCTATTTGCATTTAGATGAAATTATGGCGGCTTTGGAGGGGAGAAGCACGAAAGTGCTTTTACCATCAGAACTTATTTTGGCTTTGGTTAAAAAGAAAATAGCTGACATGCCAAAGAAAGCCATTTTTATTGATGGCTTTCCAAGAAGTATGGACCAAGTTTCTTATTCTTTATTCTTCCGCGACTTGATGGGTTATCGAGATGATCCAGATGTTTTTGTGATGATTGATGTGCCAGAAGCGGTAATTGATGAGCGAATAAAATATAGGTTGATTTGTCCATTATGCAAAACATCAAGAAACTTAAAGTTGTTAGCCACCACAAAGCCCGGTTATGATAAACAAGCAGACAAGTTTTATTTGAATTGTGATAATCCAGAATGCCCGGGAGCAAAAATGGAAACAAAAGAGGGCGATGAACTTGGAATTGAGCCAATAAAAGAGCGGCTGAAAACTGATGAGGAATTGATGAAACAAGCAATGACTCTTTATGGCGTGCCAAAAATATTTTTGCGAAATTCTGTGCCAGTTGATAAAGCTATCGAATTGCTTGATAGCTATGAAATAACCCCAGAGTATACCTACCAATTAGAGGGTGAAGAAATTAAAGTGGGAGAAAAACCTTGGCAGGTAAATGATGATGAAGGAGTTGTTTCGTATAGCTTAATGCCCCCAGCGGTTGTGGTTTCCTTGATAAAACAATTAGTTGAAGCGCTGGGCTTAAAGTAGTATAATGAGGGTGGCCTTGAGATTTCCAGTTTAATTGAGGAACAAAATATTTGTTTTGGGATTCTGTTTTTTACCCTGCCTAATTTTTTCCGAAAAAATTAGGCAAAAATTAGGCAGGGCAATAGGAAACCCACTTGGATTTAAGTCCCAAATATATTACTGGAAACACTCAGGGCTATTTATTTATGGCTATTTTATTTTTCATTCTATTAAGCGCTTTATTGGTGAGTTTAATTTCTTTTGTTGGCGCTTTAACTTTATTTTTAAAAGAAAATTTTTTAAACAAAATTCTTTTATTTTTGGTGGCATTTTCTGCAGGCGCTTTGTTGGGGGGCGCTTTTTTGCATTTATTGCCCGAAGCCGTTGAAAAAGCGGGCGTGGAAAATATTTTAAAAATTTTTATTTTTGCTTTAATTGGTTTTTGTTTGTTTTATATTTTAGAAGAGTTTATAAAATGGCACCACCACCATTCAACGCGCCACACGGGTGAAGAGTATTGCGATAAGGGCATTCACCCATTTTCTTATTTAATTTTGCTTTCTGATAGTTTACATAATTTTTTGGACGGGTTGATAATTGCTGGCAGTTTTGTTATTTCCCCAATTACCGGCATTACAACAACAATAGCCGTTGCTTTACACGAAATACCCCAAGAATTAGGGGATTTTGGAGTTTTGCTTTATGGGGGGTTTAAAAAAGGCAAGGCCTTGCTTTTTAACTTTTTATCAGCTTTGTTGGCAGTGTTGGGGGGATTGGTTGGATTTTTTTTGGCAGAGAAAATTGGCAGCAATATTGTTTATTTATTGCCGTTTGCCGCTGGAAATTTTATTTACATTGCTTGCTCGGACTTAATTCCAGAAATTAAAAAAGACCTTTCTTTTAAAAAGTCATTTGGATATTTTTGCGTGTTTATCCTTGGAATTTTGTTAATGTTGGCAATGAAGGTTTATTTTATTGAATAAAAAAGCGTATCAATCCGTGCCGATCGGCTAACTTTGATACACTTTTGGGCTTGCCTCTACACTAAATTTTTAAGTGGGGGTTGCTTTTTTTAAATATTTGTGGTATAAAATAATCAGTTTTCAGCTTTATGGTAAAGCTGAATTTTTAATTTAGGAGGGACAAAATGGCTAAAATTTTGGTGGTTGATGATGATGAACTAATTAGAAAATTATTGTTAAAATACCTTGAAGGTAGGGGACATCAAGTAACTATTTGTTCAAACGGGGTAAACGCTATCTCGATTGTCGATGATGGTAACACCTTTGATATATGTATTCTGGACTTTAATATCGGAGGAGGATTTGACGGGGGATCTCTCAGGATTTTCCTCTCGCAATTTTTGCCGAAAGAAACGATATATTTTTTAGCAACGAGCGATGAAAGGGTTGAAGGATTCGATAGGTTTTTTCCAAAACCATTTAGAATGGACGACATAGGCAACGCCATAGAGGATGAATTAAATAAAAAAGGAGAGGAATAATTCCTCTTTTGGCGGGTAGCAAAATAGATACCATCAATAAGATGGGTCTATTTTTTTATATTTTGATTTTTTGCGCTTGTAGATAAAAATTGTTAAAAAAATTATGATGGCTATTAAAAATATATAGTCAAAGTATTTTGCGTATTGGTCAAATTTTTGCCAGTTTTGTTTTAAAGAAAAACCAGCCCAAGCTAAAAATGTGTTCCAAAGAGTGGCTCCAGTTATTGTGTAAATAGAAAATTTAAAAATTTTCATTTTGGCAGCTCCAGCAGGCAAAGAAATTAAATGCCTAATAATTGGAATAAACCGGCTAATAAAAATTGTTTTTTCACCATGCTTGCCAAAAAAGTTTTCAGCTTTTACTAAATCGCGCGGTTTTAATAAAAAGTATTTGCCAAATTTTAAAATAAATGGTTTGCCTTCATAAAAACCAATATAGTAAGAGATTAAAGAGCCAACAATACTGCCCAAAGCGCTAAAAACTATTACTCCCAAAAAAGAAAACTGGCCCGTGAAAATTAAAAACCCAGCAAAAGGCATAACAGCTTCGCTGGGCACTGGCAAGGCAGTGCTTTCTAAAATCATTAAAAAGAAAACAAAAAAATATCCCCCAGAGGAAATCAAGGTGGTTATGTATTGAATTATTGTTTCTGTTATTACCATAAAGTTGTTGGTATCGGATTTCAAGGGCTCCCCGAAATCCGATACCAACAACTTTATTCGTACCTTAAAGCTTCAATAGGGGATTTTTTAGAGGCCTGTTGGGCAGGGTACAAGCCAAAAACAACTCCCACAAAAGCGGAAACCCCCAAGCCCAAAAGAATGGCTTGAATGGAAATGGTAAATTGCCAATTTGAACCAAGCGCTTTGGTTAATATTAAAGAAGCAATAAAAGAATCAGAAATTCCAAGAATAATGCCAACAAGCCCTCCAAGCAAAGTTAAAATAATCGATTCCATTAAAAATTGGGTTAAAATATTTTTGGTGGTGGCTCCCAGGGCTTTGCGCAAACCAATTTCTCTGGTGCGTTCGGTAACAGACACAAGCATAATATTCATAATGCCAATACCCCCAACCACCAAAGAAATGGCCGCTATTGCCGCTAAAAATATAGTTAAAACAGAAGTAACTGTGCCCACTCTTTTAGCAATATCTTCTTGGGTGGCTACTTGAAAATCGTCTTTTTTTGGGTCAGTTATATTATGTAATTCTCTTAAGGTTGCTTTTATATCCTCCACGGTTTGGGGAACAATTTGTTCGGATTTTGCTTTAACGAGAATTTGATGATAGTAGTTCATTCCTGAAAGATATTTTAAAGCAGTGGTATATGGCACAATAATTGAATTGTCAACATCAAGCATGCCAACCTGCCCTTTTTTTGGAGAAATGCCGATCACCTTAAAAACTTTATTTTTTATTTTAATATTTTGGTTTAAAGCTTCAGATGGTCCAAAAAGTTTTTCTTTAACCTCAGAGCCAATAACAGCCACAGCTGATAATTGCTGAACTTGTTCGTCTGTAAAAAACTGGCCAAATTCAGGGTATACATCCACGATTTCAGCAACTAACGGTGATGCTCCTAAAATCATAAAAGAGTCAACCTCGTTTTCAAAAGCAACAGTGGTTGACAAAACAACCATTGGAGTTAAATCCTCAATGCCAGGCGCATTGGATAGTTTTGATAGCGCCTCGACCTCTCGGTCTTTTAAAGAATCAGTAAATAAAGAACCAAAGTCAGAGGGGCCTTGCGCCTCTCTACCTGGTTCAATAATTATGGTGGCAGAGCCAAGCCCCCTTACTTGGTTTAGGATAAGCTCTTGAGCGCCTTTACCCAAAGACATAATTAAAATAATAGAGGTAATGCCAATAACAATACCCAAAATAGTCAAAGCTGAGCGGGATTTATTTGCCCGCAAGCCCTTTACCGCTGTTTTTAGAGAGTTTTTGAATGTCATGTTAGAAATCGTTAATGAATGCGTGGCGATTAGCCACGAGTGAATTTACGAGGACTTACACCCCGTTAAATAAAATTTGTGCTCAAATTTTAATTTTAAATTTAGCAAAATTTAAAATTATTTAACAGGGTAAATTCGTCGTAAGCTCGGGCTTCGCCTGCTGGCTCGCCCTCGCTAACGGCTCATTTATTTTAAAAAGTCGTCTTTGCCCTTTCTTCTATTTTTTACATTTTCGTCGGTTTCAATTTTGCCATCGCGAAGGGTTATTATTCTTTGGGCGTATTGAGCAGTATAGGTTTCGTGCGTAATTAAAATAATAGTATGGCCTTGGTTGTTTAGTTTTTCAATAATTTCCATAACATCGCTGCCAGATTTTGAATCTAAATTTCCAGTTGGTTCATCAGCGAATATGATTTTTGGTTCATTGATTAATGCCCGAGCAATTGCCACTCTTTGTTTTTCACCTCCTGATAACTGCGAGGTTAAGTGGTTAACTCTATGGGAAAGCCCCACTTGCTCAATGGCTTTTTTAGCTAAACCATTCCATTTTGATTGAGGAGTGGTTGAGTAAAGCAAGGGCAGTTTTACATTTTCTAAAACAGATGTTCTGGCCAATAGATTAAAGGATTGAAAAATAAACCCCATTTTTTCATTGCGAACTTTTGCCACTTCATTGTCAGTATATTCGCTTAATTCTTTTCCATCAAAAAGATAACTGCCTTTTGTTTGTCTATCCAAAAATCCCAATATGTGCAAAAGGGTAGATTTACCCGAACCCGAAGGCCCCATAACAGCAACGAATTCTCCTTCTGGCACATTAAAAGAAACCCCACACAGGGCTTTTGTTTCGGTTTCACCTTCGTTGTAGGTTTTTTCTAAGTTGTTGACAGAGATTAAAGACACGATTTAAAGTTTCTAAATCCTAATTACTAATGATTAATAAAATTTAAAATTTTTAATTAGATATTAGAAATTTGTTATTAAGATTTTTATTATTTACTTTTTTCAAAAGTTATTACTTTATCTCCTTCGGTTATGCCTTGTGTTATTTCCACATTGCCATCTGATCCTCGCAAACCCAACACAACAGGGGTTTCTGTTATTTTTCCATCATTTACCACTTTAACAACTTTATCGCCGTTTTTGGTTATAACCGCTCGATAGGGCACAGCTATAACATTTTCTTTTTGGGCGGTTAAAATATCAACATTGGCTGTGAAGCCGGATTTTATTCGTTCGTCTTTTTGAGTAAATTGCAAAGTGGTTTTATAGGTTGCCACACCTTCAAGGGTTGTTTCTGACGGATCTATTTTGGTAACCTTGGCTTGAAATTTTGTATCCGAGCCATAAGCGTCTAATGTGACTGTTGCATTATCGCCAAGTTGCACTTTGGCAACATCTACTTCAGGGATATTTGTTTCAATTTCAAATTCGGCTTGGGAAATTAAAGATACCATTATTGCTCCGGCTTGGGCAATTTCTCCGGGCTTAGCGTTTTGTAAGGTAACAACTCCTGTTATGGGCGCTTTTAGAATGGCTTTGGCTATTTGAGCTGATATGTTATTGGCATTGGCTTTTGCGGCTTTAACTAAAGCGTCTTGGGATTGAAGTTGTTCGTCTGTGGCGCCAGCTTGTTTTAGCAGTAAGTCCTTTTGAGCGCTTTCCAAAGAATTTTGAGAGGCGGTTATGTTTTGTTGGTTAGTTATTTTTTGGCTGGATATGGATTGCTTAAGCGAGTTAACGCTGGCTAATGCGGTGTTTATGTTTGTTCGGCCAGTGTTAATGTAGCCCTTGTAGGTTGTAATTTGAGTATTGGTTAAACTGGCGTAACTTAAAGTATTGTCTAATGTGTTTAAAAAATCGTTTATTTTGTTTAAATCATCAAGAGCGTTGCTTAAAGAATTTTCTAAAAAAACAGGGTCAGCGGAATTGCTGTTTGATTTTGTTTTTAAGTCCGCTACAGCGTTCCCAGCTATTACTCTTTTGTTTTGGCTGTCTAATGTTAGTTGAGTATTGGAGCAATAAAATGTTATCTGGGGGCTATTAGTATTGGCATTGTTGAAAAGCTCTTGAGTTTGTTTGTTAACAGCATCGTCGGCTTTAACATAGGCGTCGTTTAAAGTATCTTTTATATCGCTATAAAGGTTTGCTAAGTCAGAAGTGGCTTTGTTTTGAACATTAATCAACGATTTTTGAGCATTATCAACAGCGGTTTGGCTAACGTTTATTTCTTCTGGGCGAGCGCCGTTTTGCAATTGAATTAACTGAGCTTGTTGGCTTTCTAAATTAGCTTGGGCTTGGGCTAATTGAGCTTGAAGTTCGGTTGTGTCCAGGGCCACCAATGTTTGGTCTTCTTGAACTAAATCACCAACCTGAATTGGGGCGGACTTTATTTTTCCTCCTCGTTCAAAAGCTAAGTCAACTGATTGAGCGGGTTTTACTTTACCTGTAACAGAAACCTCTTGGATAACTGTTTGTTTGGTGGCTACAACAAACTCATAAGGTAGGGGTTTGTTAATTTGGCCAGCAATAATAGCTGTGGCAATGGCCAAAACAACAATCACCCCAGAAAAGATAAGCCAAAACCTTTTTTTGTTTTTAATTTTAAATTTTGGAAATTTAATTTTTTTCATAGTTTTAAGTAATCAATAATTATAGCACAGCAGGGAATACCCCCGCCATATTGACAATTTATAAATATAATGGTATAGTAAAAGAGTATTCGGAGCGTTTTTTTTTGTTTTGCTTGGCGCCACTGGCCATATCTAGAAGGAATTTGAAATGGAAAAAAAGTTTTTTGTTTGTCTACTTTTAGGATGTTTGTTCGTAATGATTGCAACCCTTTCATTTTGTATATACGAAAGTGTCGCAAGAGGAGAAAGCGTGGAAGTCATGATAGGAGGCGCCTGCTTTTTTTTTGGTATCTTCGTAACAATTCTATTCAACGAATGGAATTGGATAATTGCCTGGGTTAAAAGTATTAAAAAGATGAGCTTAAGGGCACAGGCAATGGTGCTGGTCGTAGCCCTTTTCATTTTTTTAGGAGTTATTATTAATCCTATTTATGGCCATAAGGTTGAAACCTTGCTGGTCATGTATATTGTCTTCGGCTCTTTATTCTATTTTCCTGCTATGGATTTCTGGCACAATAGCTACAAGAAGGTAGAAATAAGGGTATAAAAAAATTCGCTGGCGAGGAGCGGATAAAATTTAAAAATTTAACATAGTAAAAAGGAGAAAATAAAAGATGGCCCATCTCGCTAAGCCATCTTTTTTAGTACAAAAATTTACAAAATAAACAAAAATTCATTCGGTAAAGAAAGAATTTTTGGTGTGGACCCGGCGGGGTTTGCGCCCGCTATGCTACTTGTCAAAGGTAGGGTTTTAACTACATAAAACTACGGGCCCTCAGATCCACAGCCAAATTTTAACATAAAATTTTAAACGAAAAAGCCGTCCGAAGACGACCCTTTTCGTTGACAAGTAGCAAGAGCTCGTAGTTTTGAACTCTCTACCTTTATGATGCTATTATAACAAATCAAAAAATTATGTCAAGGCTCGCGTTTTTAGAACGATAAAAGCAATTAGGCCACCGAGGAGAGCAGTGGTTAGTTGAGGCCAGCTCATCATTTGAGCGGCTTTTTGGGCGATTGGTTTTTGAGCAATTAAATGAATAACAATATAGCTGGTGGAAAATAAAAATAAAAATTTTAAAACACTCGCTAAAACAACATTTATAGCAAAAGAAGGAATATACAAGGAGTTAAACTCCTTGTATGTGGTAAGGAGTTTAACTCCTTCAGCGAAAACAACGACCATAATAGCATTGCTGGCCATTATAAATGGCACCATTGGAGCTAATGGAGCTGGTAATGTGCCAACTGATAAAGCAACTAAGCTTGGTAAAAGCCCAAGCATTATGCCCGCCTGAACGCCAAGCATTGCTGTGGCAACAAACAAGCAAGCATTAACAATGGGCCCGGTAATTGGCTGGAAATGAAAAAGAGGCGCGATAATAGACACAGCCAACAACCCCGTGAAATATACAAGGGATAGAGTTTTTGTTTTGTTGAGAGTAATAGTTTTTATTTGCATATATTCTAAATTCTAAGCACTAAATTCTAAATACTAAACAATATCAAAATTCAAATGTTCTAAATTCAAAACGGCTCAGCTTCTTTTTTGTATTTTGGTAATTTGAATTTATTTAGGATTTAGATATTAGGATTTAGGATTTTTGTATTCCGTGTGGCATATTTGTTTTATTATTTTTTCGTTTTTTAGAAAGTCCTTATAAATTTTTTTCAGGTCTGGGTTATCAAAAGCGGTTCGCGTTTTTTTCTTTTCATCAATATTATAAAGCGCTTGGGCTCTTTTTTGCCTTATTTGCTTGTCTTGAGGCAAGGGTTGTCCGCCTCCGCCAATACACCCGCCCGGGCAAGCCATTACTTCAACGCATTGGTACAGGTCTGGGTTTTTCTTTAATTGTTCCAAAACAATTTTAGCGTTGCCTGTTCCGCTAACAGCCGCCACATTTAAAATTTTTCCGTTTAGTTCCACTTGGCCCACTTTTATTCCTTCCTGTCCTCGCACTTTTGGAAAATCTACGGCAACCGGGTTGCCGTTATTTCCCAAAATTTTAGTAGCCGTTCTAATAGCTGATTCCATCACGCCCCCTGATGCCCCGTAAATAACCCCGCTTCCTGAGGGCTCCCCAAATGGGTTGTCTGCTTTTTGGGGAGTGGCTTTGGCTAAATCAATGCCTCGTTTTTTTAGTAGGTAGGCCAGCTCTCTGGTGGTTAAAACATAGTCAACAGGAGCAAAATTTGCGCCATTATATTTAAAAAGCATTTCTTTTCTTGTGATTTCGTATTTTTTAGCCACACAGGGCATTATAGAAACCACAAAAATTTTTTTCGGACTTATTTTTTCTTTAGCTGCCCAATAGGTTTTAATTAACCCGCCCAATATTATGTGAGGTGGGCGGGAGGTGGCGATATTGGGAATAAACTCTGGGTAATATTTTTCCACAAACCTTACCCAAGCAGGGCAACAAGAAGACATTAACAAACTTGGTTTGCCCGACTCAAACTTTTCCACCATTTCTTTAGCTTCTTCAAAAGTGGTAAAGTCAGCGCCACAAGAAACATCAAAAACATAATCAGCTCCAAGTTGCTTTATAGCCCCAACCAGCTGGTCAGTTACAATAGCGCCTTGGGGCATTTCAAATTCTTCTCCAATTGAACTTCTAATTGAGGGGGCAAACTGAAAAACCAAAATTTTATTTTTATTTTTTAAGGGTTCTTCTACTTGTTCAAATTCGCTTTTTGCTTCAAGCGCCCCCACTGGGCAATGAGTAATACATAATCCACAGTAAATACAGGATTTTGTTTTTGAGGGGGTTATTTGATTAAATCCTTTTTTATTTTCAATTTCCAAATAACCCACGCTCTGGTTAGCGCATGCCTCAACGCAATTGCGACAGTCAATACACTTTGAGGAATCAAAAACAACACTGGGACCAAATTCAATTAAAGGAAAATCTTTTTTGCGGTCTGAAAATTTTAAAATATCAGCTTTTAGCTCTTTAGCTAATTTTAAAAGCTGGCAATTGTATTGCAAAACACAATCCGGGCATTCTTCTTTGTGCTGGGCAGACAAGAGCTCCAAATTAGTTTTTCGCAACATAGCAAGTTCTGGGGTGTTGGTTTCAATTTCCATTCCGTCTTGAGCTATTATTGAGCAAGAAGTTTGGGGGTTGTTAATGCCCTTAATATTAACTAAGCAAAGCCGACAACTTGCTTTCGGGGTTAAGTCCGAGTGATAACATAAAGAGGGAATGTGAATGTTGTTTTCTTTGGCAATTTCCAAAATTGTTTTACCATCTTGGGCTGTTATCTCTTTATTATTTATTTTGATTTTAATTTCCATAATTAAAAAAGTTTTTCTAAGGCGGATTTAAATGGTTTGTAAGCGGTGCGGCCAAACGGGCACAGAGAAGTTTTTTCTAAAACATCAAAAATTTCTTGCAAGGTTTGTTTGTCATTTTCGCAAATTTTACCCTGAACTTGTTGAAGGATTTCTTTTATTCGGTAAAATCCTTCTCTACAAGGAACGCATTGGTCGCAGTTTTCATTGCCAAAAAAATCTGCCCATTTCATTAACAAGGCCATCAGGTCTGTTTTTTTGCTAAAAATAGCTATTGAAGCTAATCCTTTAATAGGTTGGTTTAGCTCGTTATCAAGCATAATTTCACCAGCCCCTCCTCCTCCAATTTGATAAAAGTAGTCAAGGGGTTTGGTGGGATAGTTTTTTGTTTCTTTTAAAATTTGTTCAATGGTGTAATTTTCTGGTAACTCAAAAACACCTTTGTTGGTTGTTTCTCCCGAAATGCAATAAAAGCGATTGTGGTTGTATTCTCCTTTGGCAATTTTGTTTATCCAATAAAATGTTTCCACATTATTTATTAGGGTGGGTTGGCTCCAAAGCCCTTTTTCTGTGGGGAAGGGCGGTTTTATTCTTGGCTCTATTCGTTTGCCTTCTATAGCGTTTAAGATAGCAGTTTCTTCTCCAGCTAAATATCCGTTTGGTTTTTCAAAAAGCTCAATAGGGGAATTGTCAATTAGGTTAATAATTTTTTGTTTAAATTTTTGGTAAAAATTTTTATTTAAATAAATATAAGCGGTTGAGGCACCCACTTCGCCAATAGCAATTTTTACCCCGTTAATAACTTCAGGCAAGTAATTTTCTAAAATAAAAGCGTCTTTAAAAACATCGGGTTCGCCCTCTGATGCGTTGCATATTACGAACTTTTTCACGGAAACTGCGCCCTTGACTGCTTCCCATTTTTTCCAAACAGGAAAATTACTGCCACTTCGGCCCAAAAGTCCAGATTGTTTTAGTTGTTCAATAAAATTTTCCATAATATTTTTTATTTTATCATATTATTGTATAATGCAAAATATGATAAATTTTTTCCAAACAATTATTTTGGGGATGGTTGAGGGCATTACTGAGTTTTTGCCAATTTCTTCCACTGGGCATTTAATTTTAGCCAATAAAATTTTGGCCATTAGCCAAACAGAGTTTATAAAAACATTTGAAATTGCCATACAGACAGGCGCTATTTTGGCGGTTGTGGTTTTGTATTTTAAAAAACTCTTTAATTGGCCAATGGTAAAAAAGCTAATTGTTGCTTTTGTTCCCACTGGCATTTTGGGATTTATTTTTTATAAAATTGTTAAAACCTATTTTTTGGGGAGTTATCAAGTGGTTTTATGGGCTTTGTTAATTGGGGGGTTGGTGTTGATTTTGTTTGAGTTGATTTACAAAAACAAACCCCAAGAAAATTTAGTCAAAGAAACAGAAAATATTTCTTACAAAAAATGTTTTTTAATTGGTTGTTTTCAATCAATTGCTATGGTGCCGGGAGTTTCTCGCTCATCTGCCACTATTGTTGGGGGAATGCTTTCTGGGATTTCTCGAAAAGCCATTGTGGAATTTTCGTTTTTATTGGCTGTGCCCACAATGGTGGTGGCCACTGGGTATGATTTATTAAAATCAGCGGGCAGTTTTGCGAAGGGGGATTTTAGCTATTTGGCTGTTGGTTTTTTAGTTTCGTTTTTAGTGGCAATGTTGGCGATTAAGTTTTTTATAAAATATATTCAAAAAAACAGCTTTATTCCCTTTGGAATTTACAGAATTGTATTAGCTTTGATTTTTTTAATTTTTATTTTGTAAAATTTGTTTAACCTATTTTATGCGATCGCATAAAATAGGTTATCGTGAAATATATGGAAAAAATAAGTTTTGAGGAATTTAAAAAAGTTGAGTTAAAGGTGGCCACTATTTTACAAGCTGAAAAAGTGGAGGGTTCTGACAAGTTGATAAAATTGCAAATTGATTTGTGTGTACTTGTTTAGAGCCAAAAATTTTATGGGGTTGAAAGCATATTATGCTTTCAACGGGAATTTTAGCCAAATGCTTTTGGCGTAAAAATTCACAGGGTCGTGCGGAATAAAATGTTTTTCTTTTTCCGCACGAGAGAAAGCCAAGGCATGCTTCTAGCGGTTTCAGAGAATGGCTTGCCAATTTTATTACAACCAGATAAACCAGCCCCCAATGGCTGTGAAATAAAATAATGGGGCAATATCAGGCATGGGAAAATGAATATAGGAGCTCTCAATTAATAACTAAAAACCCAGAACCTCAAAAAGATGTTTTGCGGTTTTTTAAGTATTTAAAAAAAGAGGAGAAAAAAGAGTTGAGTGGGTTAAATATTTTGGACTTGGGCTGTGGAACGGGCAGAAATTCTAATTACTTAGCCGGGCTTGGCAATAAAGTTGTGGGTGTGGATATATCAAAAACAGCCATTGATATAGCAAAAAATCGGGCTGGTGAAATGCAGGTGAGTGATAATGTAAGTTATGTTGTTGGGGATATTGGAGCAAGCTATCCATTTGGCGATAATTATTTTGATTTAATTTTAGACATTACTTCTTCGAATTCATTAAATGAAAAAGAAAGAGATATTTATATTAAAGAAGTTTATAGGGCACTTAAGGATGGTGGGTATTTTTTTGTGAGGGCATTATGCAAAGACGGAGATAAAAACGCTAAAAATCTGTTAAAGTTTTCTCCCGGAAAAGAAAACGATACTTACATTATAAAAGAATTAAACTTAGTGGAGAGAGTTTTTAGTGAAAAAGATTTTAAAGAACTTTATGGAAAATATTTTAAAATTAAAAAATTGTTTAAAAAATCTGGCTATGCTAAATTTCAAAATCAAAGCTATAAAAGAAATTATTGGCTGGCCTATATGCAAAAATCCTCTGCTTAAGTCAGAGGATTTTTGTTTTGAAACTATGGAGTAGGAACTGCTTTGTGGCATTGGCCAGCAGAAGCGCCTCCCGCTTTGTTGGCTCCACAGCCACAGGTTGCGCCGTTTTGGCCACAAGAGCAAGGTTGGCCATTGGCAGTGCAATCGCAGCCACCACCGCATGGGCAGGTTGGTGTTGAGAGAGTAGGCGTAGCATTAGCTGAGTTATTGGCTTGATATTGCTGGGCCATAATAACTCCTCCCGAAACTGCTACAGTAGCGATTAGAACTGCAAGAGCAAGAACAAGATTTTTTGACATAATTTTTTATCTTGAGTCTATCGAAGGATTATTTTTTTGACCTTTATGCTTATTATTACAACTTAGGTCAAAAATTATTTCATATTCATATTACATTGCCCGTTTGCTTTTGTGCAACCACAAGTTTTTTGAGCATTGCAACCACAACCATGTTTGTACAAGGGGCTAACAATAGGGATATCTTTTTGTTTGGAAAGTTCCAACATTTTTGAATGAAGGGGTGTTTTTAAAATTAAAAGAGAAGCAAGAAGGGTTAAAATAATAAAAATAAGCAAGTTAAAAATTAATGGCTTTTTATAAAAAGAAGGAAATTTTTTCGCTAAAAAGATGTTTAGCATAACAGATATTAAAACAGTAAATCCCAAAATTGTTAAAAGTAAAGAAGGCCCTCCAAGTGGCAAGGCAAAAGCCACAAAGCTTGCTGTAAATATTGCAATTAAAAAAGAAAAAATAGATAAAACAATAAAGCCAATAGTTTTTACTAAAAAGAAAATTTTTGGCTTGGCCTTTATTTCACCTGAATTTATTTTGCTTAATATTTTTTCTGTTAGAGTGTTATTTGTTTGTGGCATATTTGTTTTAATTTTTCTTTTGCTCTTTTTATTTTCACTCCCACCGTGGAAACGGGTGAGTGGGTGATAGTTGCTATTTCTTGATAAGATAAGTTTTCAAAATAATAGAGAACAACCACTTCTTTATATTTGGGCTCTATCCTATCCAGACATTTTTTAAATTGCTCTAATTCTTCTTTTTTATCGGCTTCATTTTCCATTTCTTTTTGGCTTACATGGTAATGAGGTAAGAAAACATCAAAATCAAAAAGGGGCAAGGTTTTCTTTTTTTTCAAAAAATTTACCATCTCATTATGGCTGATGCGATAAAGCCAAGGGGAGAATTTTAGCTCAACCTTGAAGGAGTTAATATTTTTAAAAGCTTTTAAAAAAATATCTTGCGTTATATCTTCTGCTTCTGCTCCTTGTATAAATTTTTTAATATATCTTTTTATTTTTTCTTCATATTTTTCAACCAAAAAACCAAAAGCGTTTGTATCACCATTTTGTGTTGCCAATGCTAACTGTTCGTCGGATTCTTCGCCCATAAACTTATTACAATCATCATTGCTTTATTATTTCAAAAAATCAACCAAAAAGACGGCTGACGCCGTCTTTTTGGGTTAGGTGGTCGGGCTGTCCAGGGAATCGCACTGGAACCGCCGCTCCCCCGAAACGGTATACTACTATTATACTACAGCCCGCTTGTTTTAGGCTTCGGTTTTTGGAGTTTCTTTAACCCCTTCTTTTGGAGTTTCTTTCTGCTTTTTTTGTCGGGCGGGTTTTGATAAAGTTTTTATGCACTTGGCGCAGGCCTCTATTCGTTGGCCAGCAAATTTTGTAAATTTTTTGTTGCGAACATCTTTTGGCACAGTGAGCCATTGAAGGTTTGGATATTTTCTTATTCTTGGGGCTGGATTATATTTTCCCCTTAATTTGTTAAGTTTTCCAAACATTAACGAGCCCTTGCCACATATTGTACATACTTTTGCCATTTTGTTTTGAGCGAAGCGAATTAACAAAATGAGCACCCCGCTCAAATTTTGCCTCCGCTAACACCACTTTATTCTAAAATTTAATTAAACTTAAAAAACTTTTGCAACCCGCGTGGGGCGAATAGCCCCATCCCCTACCGCCAGCTGGCGGTGGGCGAAGCGGGTTGCCCCTGCATCATTTCGCAAAATTTGAGCTGGGGTAACTCCTCTTTAATTTGTAGTTTTAATTATATTGGTATAATATACGATAAACAGCTTTTTATCAAGCTATAAAGCAATGATTGATATTATTTTTAGCATAATTATTTTGGTTTTTTCCATTATTATCCACGAAGTGGCTCATGGGGCTATGGCTGAAAGATTGGGTGATAAAACCGCCAGAGATATGGGGAGAATAACTTTAAACCCCATAAAACACATTGATTTGTTTGGCTCAATAATTGTGCCTTTGCTTTTGGTTGTAATGAGAAGCAGTATGTTAATTGGCTGGGCAAAGCCAGTGCCAATAAATCCTTATGCTTTGCAGGATAGAAAATATGGGGAGGCAAAAGTGGCAATAGCAGGTCCATTGGCCAATATTTCGGTGGCTTTGCTTTTTGTTTTTGTTTTGCGAATTGTTCCGTTTGGTGGTTCTTTATTTTATCAAAATTTGGGAATGATTTTGCAAGAAATTGTGTGGATTAATTTACTTTTGGCGTTTTTTAATTTAGTGCCAATTCCGCCCTTGGACGGATCGCACATATTGTTTGCTTTTTTGGGCGAAAAATATAATGAGGTAAAAGTTTTTTTAAATCAGTTTGGAATTTTCTTTTTGTTAATATTTTTATATTTTGTTTTTCCATATTTGGGAATGTATTTAATGCAGCTGTTCCAGCTGTTAGTTGGGGTAAAAGTTCTTTAATTATTAAATTGTCCAGAAGGGGGAGGGAAAATGGAAATTTTTAAAAATATTTTCTTTTACGATTTTTTACTATATATCCCTTATGGTTTGGTTGTTTTTATTGTAGAATTGAAGGGAAGGAGGAAGAAAAATGCTTGAGGATATTATTTTTAAGAGTGTTTGTGAAGAAATAAAGTATGGATTAAAAGGGCTTTTTTGCACTGCGAGCGGTTGGGCAGTTATAATTATAACGCTAATAATTATAACTATTTATTTCGCTCGCTGGGTTTTGCATCATAAACACACATAAGGAGGTGTGAAATGGTAGCAGAATGGCTTGGAGATGTGGCAGATAGTTTATTGAGCTTGCCGTTTTTGTGGCGTTGCAATTGGCCAATTATTCTTTCTGTTGGCTTAATTGCTGTTGCTTTATTTGCTTTGAGTTCTATTTTATTTTTGCGAAACGGCAGGGAGTATAAAAATGTTTAACACAATATGGCGTTTTGGAGATTATTCTCTAAAACGCCATTGTATTTTAAACTTTTAATTTTTAATGGAAAATGATAATATAATTTCACAATGACAGAACAAACTGACGAACAACTTATTAGCCAGTACTTAGAAGGAGATGAAAAATCGCTGGAGATTTTGATTAAAAGATATTTAAAACCAATTTACAGTTTTGTTTATAAAAACATCGGCAACCGGGCTGTTGCAGAAGATATAACTCAAGAAGTATTTGTGAAGGTTTGGAAAAACATTAAAAGGTTTAACAAAGAAAAGAAATTCAAAAATTGGCTATTCACAATTGCCAAAAATTCTTCAATTGACTTTTTGCGAAAAAAGAAAATAGCCACTGTTTCTTTTAATGATGATTTGTCATCTGAAAAAAGCGGTTTTACTGAAGGCATTGAGCAAAGAGAAACTATAAAAGAAATCCATAATGCTTTAAAAAAATTGTCTCCAAGCTACCAAGCGATTGTTTTGTTAAAGGATGAAAGTAATTTAACTTTTAAAGAAATTGCCAAAGAGTTAAACGAACCAATTAACACCATTAAAAGCCGGTATCGGCGGGCGATATTTATTTTAAAGGATCTGCTTTACCAAAAATAATTAATAATCAAAAAGGAAAAGACGCACCATTTGGCGCGTCTTTCGCGTATTAATAATATGATGAACGAGAAAATTTTGTTTGAAAAAATAATGTTGAGGATTGGGATGGAGAAAAATAAAATAGCGATAAAGCGAAAAATCGCTATTTTTTCTGTTATGTTGGCTATTTCTTTTGTGTGTCTTATTCCAGCAAGCAGGGCGGTTTATTCTGGCTTTGCTGATTCAGGATTTACCTCGCTTTTTTCTTTGATATTTTCTGACACTTTTTTAATTATGGGTTTTTGGCAAAATTTTGTTTTATCGCTTTTGGAAACATTGCCTCTTAACGAAATTTTAATAACTGGGGTTTTGTCAGTTGTGTTTTTGAGCTCGCTTAAATTTTTATTTAATAATTTAAAAAACTATGAATACAAACAAAATATTTCAATCAAGCTTGTTTAAAGGTTTTCTTTTTGGGCTTTTGGGTTTTTTGATTTTAGTTTTTGTTTTTAAGGTGGGAGAAATTGTGGGAATAAAAAAGGCGGATTTCTCTTGTCGATGGAGCAATAATTACCATCAAAATTTTGGCGGGCCAAGACAGGGTTTTATGCAGGGTTTTGGAGATAGGGACTTTATAGAAGCTAATGGAGTGGTTGGGCAGATAATTCAGCTTGGAACTTCAACTATATCTATAAAGGGTAGGGGAGATATTGAAAAAATTGTGGTAATTACAGCCAGCACAACCATTAATAGCTTAAATCAAACTATTCAAATAAGCGATTTAAAAGTTGATGATATGCTGGTGGTAATTGGCCAAGGAAATAATCAAGGTCAAATTGAAGCCAAGCTTATTAGGGTGATGCCAGTTCCTCCGGTTGGTTTTTTAGGGCCAAACAGAAATAAAATAGAACGGAATTAATCGGAATTCCCGATTAAACGCTTTTTGAGAGAGCGTTTAACAGGATCTAAAAATTCGTAAATTTACTTCGTTCATTAACGACTTTTAAGATATGAAAAAAACAAACAAGAAAATTATTTTTGGGGCAATTGTTATTATTTTGGTTGTTGGGGGATATTTTGGATATAAAGCATTTAAAGGTGGCTCTAATGTAACAAAGTATGTTTTATCTCCTGTCACAAAAGGAACAATTGTGGTTTCTGTGGAGGGGACTGGCCAGGTTTTATCTTTAGATCAGGTTGATGTAAAACCAAAGGCCTCAGGAGAGATTGTTTTTTTGGGACTTACTGAAGGGGCGTTGGTGAGCAAGGGCGCTTTGTTGGCTAAAATTGACACAACTTCTCTTGAAAAAGAAATAGCTAACGATCAAGCAAGTCTACAGCAAGCCCAGCTTGATTTAGATAAAATGAATGGCACTACCACCCCAGAAGGCGTTTTAAGGGGAGTAAAAGAAAAAGCCCAAGACAACCTTAATTCAACTTATGATAGTGGTTTTAATACTGTGTCTAATATTTTTTTAAATTTGCCAAGCACAATGTCTGGGCTTTCTAATATTTTGTTTTCTTACGACTTCAACTCAGGCCAATGGAATATTGACTACTACAATGATATGATAAGAGCTTATGATTATGAGGCAGATATTTACAGAACAGACGCTTATAATAAATACCAAACAGCCAGAGCTGCCTACGACCAAAATTTAAAAGATTATAAATTGGTTAGCCGGTCTTCAGATGACCCAACAATAGAGGCCTTAATAAGCGAAACCTATCAAACAATAGAAGATATATCAGAAGCAATTAAAAGCTCTAATGATTTAATTCAATTTTATCAAGACAAGCTCACTTCAAGAAACTTAAAACCCCAAACTCTTTCAAATACCCATTTATCAAATTTGAGCAGTTATACCAGCCAAACAAATGGCTATATTTCATCGTTGTCTTCGTTGATCGATTCAATATCTTCAGACAAGGAAGCTTTAATAAACACCAGTTATGATATTCAAGACCAAGAAACAAAAGTACAAACAGCAAAAGATACTTTGCAAGACGCTAAAGATAAATTAGCTGATTATTATGTTTACGCTCCGTTTAGTGGCATTATCACAAATGTTAATGTGGAAAAAGGAGATACGGTTTCTTCTGGTACTACATTGGCAACTTTAATCACTAAACAAAAAATAGCAGAAGTTTCTCTTAATGAAGTGGACGCTTCCAATGTTAAAGTTGGACAAAAAGCCACTTTAACTTTTTACGCTATTGACGGGCTGAGCATTACGGGTTCGGTTTTTGATGTGAGCTCTTTGGGCAGTGTGAGTCAAGGGGTTGTTAGCTACACAGCTAAAATTAGTTTTGATACTCAAGATGACAGAATAAAGCCAAGTATGAGCGTTACCGCCTCCATTGTGGTTGATGTTAAGCAAGATGTTTTAACAATTCCCAATTCTGCTTTGAAATTATCAGGAGATGTGTCTTATGTGGAAATGTTAACAGCAAGCGATATTTTGGGAAATACATCAAGCAACACAGGAGTTTCTTCTAAAACTCCTCCAGTCCAGCAACAAATTGAGGTTGGGCTGAGCAATGATTCGGTTACAGAAGTTGTTAACGGATTAAAAGAAGGAGATCAAGTGATAACAAGAACTATTGCCCCCACAACTGCCACAACTCAAGCTCAAGGACAAAGCTTATTGCAAACAGCAGGGGGAAGAGCAACAGGAGGAGCTGGAGCAGTGAGAATACAAACAGGAGGGGGAAATTTTGGAAGGTAAATTTACCCGCCTAAATTTTTTATGTATTAGGTATATGATTGAATGTAAAAATGTTTCTAAAAATTATAAAAGCCCCTCAACGGGCTCGGGGCAGGCGATAGAAAACCTTGTGTTAAAAGGAGTTTCTTTTAAGATCAATGAGGGTGAGTTTGTGGCAATTATTGGGCCATCGGGCTCGGGCAAGTCAACTTTAATGCATATTTTGGGCGCTTTGGACACCCCAACAAGCGGAGAATATTTTTTTGATGGAAAAAATGTGGCTGATTTCTCTGATGACGAGTTAGCGGATGTTAGAAAAAATAAAATCGGGTTTGTTTTTCAAGCGTTTAATTTGCTGCCCAGAGCAACGGTTTTACGAAATGTTATGCTTCCGCTTGTTTACGCTAATGTTCCCAAAGAAAAAAGAGAGGAGCAAGCTAAGGTTGCTTTAAAAAATGCTGGATTAGAGGAAGACCATTTTTATCATCTTTCCAACCAGCTTTCTGGCGGGCAAATGCAAAGAGTGGCAATTGCAAGAGCTTTGGTTAACAATCCTTCTTTAATTTTGGCGGATGAGCCAACAGGAAACTTAGATACCAAAACCGGGGAGATTGTTTTATCAACCTTTCAATCGCTAAACAAAGAACAAGGCCACACCATTGTGCTTATTACCCATGAAATGTCAGTGGCTAATTACGCTAACAGGATTATCCAAATTAAAGACGGGCAAATAATTAAAGACGAAAAAAAGTATGAAGGCGACAGATTTATTTAAAGAAACAATCGCAGCGTTATTGGCAAACAAAGTTAGGTCTGGGCTAACAGCTTTGGGCATTGTGATTGGCATTGGTTCGGTTATTGCCATGATTGCTATTGGCCAAGGATCTCAAAGCGCTATTCAATCAAATATTCAATCGCTTGGCGCTAATTTGGTTATGATAATGCCAGGCGCTCAGCGAGGGGTTGGAATGCAGGTGAGTCAAGGAGCTGGTTCGGCCCAAAACCTCACTACAGAAGACGCCACTGCCATTGCTCAAGAAGTGTCTTTTGTTCAGGCAGTTGCCCCAGAGCTTTCAAGTAGGTATCAAGTTATATATAAAGGAAAAAATACCAATACTTCTATTGTGGGAACAACGGCTGCTTATCCCTCAGTGCGAAATGTTCAAATTTCAGAAGGAGTGTTTATTTCTGACCAAGATGTTAGGGGAGCAGCCAAAGTGGCTGTTTTGGGGCCAAGTGTGAGAGATGATATTTTTGGAGCTGGTTATAGCAATGCCATTGGCCAAACAATTCGCATTAATAAAATTAATTTTAAAGTTATTGGCATTACTCAAGCCAAGGGGGGGAGCGGATTTTCCAATCAAGATGATATGATTTTTATTCCTGTGTCCACTGACCAAAAGTTTTTGGCAGGAGCTGATCGACTAACCACTATTAGCGTTCAGGCAAGCGCTCAATCAGCTATGGCTCAAGTTCAACAGCAAGTAACTGATTTGCTTTTGGCTCGTCATAAAATTTCTGATTCTTCATTAGCTGATTTTAATGTTTTAAACCAAACCGACATTGTGGCCACAGCAAGTTCGGTGGCAAACACTTTTACAATTTTGTTGGGTTCGGTGGCAGCTATCTCTTTGATTGTTGGGGGAATTGGCATTATGAATATGATGTTAACAACTGTAACGGAAAGAACCAGAGAAATTGGTTTGCGAAAAGCCATTGGCGCTAAGAAAAAAGATATTAACCTTCAATTTTTATCTGAAGCGGTTTTGTTAACTTTTACAGGCGGGTTTTTTGGGGTGGTGGTGGGCTGGCTTATTGCTTTTGGCTTTAGTAAGTTTGGAAACATTTTAACAAAGGTTTCTTTGCCTTCTATTGCTTTGGCTTTTGGGGTTTCATCAGTTATTGGAATTATTTTTGGATATTATCCCGCCCGTCGAGCCGCCAATCTTAATCCAATAGAAGCGTTGAGATATGAGTAAATTCCGCCCCGTGAAAACGAGGCGATGAGCCGAAGTTTGAGCGGTTGGCGGAATTTACCCCGTGAAGTAAAATTTGTACTCAAATTTTAATTTTAAATTTTAATAAATTGTTGAACAATTTATTAAAATTTAAAACTACTTCACTGGGGTTGGATAAAAATACAAACAAACCCCAGTTAAACAGCTCCCTGAAAGTCGCGTTTAACGAGGTGTAAGAACTTCTAAATTCATTTCATTCATTAAGAATTTCTAACAAAAACATATGAAAAAAAATATTATTGTTCTGTTCGTGTTAGTTGCATTAGTAGTGGGCGTTGGTTCTTTTTACGGGGGAATGACTTATGCCAAGAGTTCAAATAAATTTTTGGCTGGTCGCAGTTTTAATGATCAGCAATTTATAGCCAATGTTGGGGGAGCTGGCCAAAGAGCTGGAGGCGCTATGGCAGGCAGGGCTGGGGGAGCAGGTGGATTTATTTCTGGCCAAGTTGTTTCTAAAGATAGCCAAAGTATTACTGTGAGTATTGCCCGCAATAATGCCACAGGAAGCCAAAACACAACAGGTCAAGCTGGGGGAGGGTCAAAGATTGTTTTCTTTTCTAACTCTACCCAGGTTATGAAAACAACCGAGGGCTCAACAAGCGACATTGCTGTTGGTTCAAACCTAACCATAACTGGCGCGCCTAATTCTGATGGCAGTATCACTGCCCAGTCAATCCAGATCCGTCCGAGTGTACCAGTAGCAGGGAAATAATTTTATAGTTAATAAAAGATTTTAACAAAACCGCCACGATTTTATTTCTATCGTGGCAGTTTTGTTTTGCAAAAATCCTTGTGTTAAAATTAGAATAAATTTATGATGACTTTATGCCTATAGAAATTGACCAATCAGGAAAAGTAGAGGATACCCGAAAATTAACGGTAGTTTGTTTTGCCAATGGTAAAGCAAAAACTTTATTAATTAACGCTAAAGAAAAACGAAAGGTTTTAATTGTTATGCGAGAGATAGACAGGCCCCACAAAAATTTTGTATTTAGAATTTTTGCTGGTTTAGTATTTTTACTAATTAAAAACGAAAAAGTTGATTCTTTAATTATTGATAGAGAATATCCTGGTCACGAGGCAGTTATTCGAAGTATTTTAACTTCTTTATTTGATAAAAATAAAATTAAATCGCCAAAGGTGTCTTTTGGTGAAATAGGCAAGAAAAGCAAAGCTCACCAAGAAGCTATTGTTGTTCTTCGGGGTAAAAGAAAACCAGATGTTATAGTAAAAGCCAGCGATGTTTTAGATATTTTTCTCTTTAATAAACGAAAACCACGGCATTAATAGCCGCGGGCTTCGTTCTGCAGGGATCGACTTGGGTCTTGCCCAAGTAATCCTTAGCTCAGACCGTCAATTACGAGCGGTGGTTACTAAGGCATCCAGCAGATTAACCCAATAATAGCAAATTTTAAACCCACTTGTCAATACTTCAAGATAACAGCGACCGCTGGAAAAGTGAAGTAAGTAAAAATACATGCATTTAAATTATCTCTTAATTTGCTAAAATTAAAAGCAGATATCTTTTAAATTTTTTATTAATTCAACATGAAAGGAGGCATAAAATAGGCATGGGAGTTATATTTTTGGGGTTACTCTTTGGTGGCATGTTGCTATTAGGGTTGATGTTTTGTTTTATTATGGGGGACGTGGCTAAATAAGCTTTTGGCGTTTGGAATATTCAAACGCCAATATTTTTTGTTGACATAAAATTTAATATCTGCTAAATTTGAAAAGAATACGGGGTTGTTCAATTATTTTTAAATTTTGCTTTGTAATTTTTAATTTTTCACTTTGAATTTTTAATTTGACTGAGCGAAGCGAATAAACATGTGTCCAACAATTCATCAATTAATTAAAAAGCCAAGAAAGCAGGTGATAAAAAAAGTCAAAATGAGAGCTTTGACTTATGGCTTTAATGTTTTAAAAAATAGACCTCAAGATTTTAACTCGCCTTTTAAGCGGGGTATTTGCACTAAAGTTTTTACTGTTACTCCAAAAAAACCAAACTCAGCTTTGAGAAAAGTGGCCAGGGTTAAATTATCAAACGGCAAAGAAGTGTCTGCTTATATTGGCGGGGAAGGCCACAACTTACAAGAACACTCAATGGTTTTAGTGAGAGGAGGAAAAGTTAAGGACTTGCCTGGAGTGAGATATCATGTGGTGAGAGGGCACTTAGATACCACTGGCGTGGCTGGCCGAAAAAATAGCCGCTCAAAGTATGGAGCCAAGCGTGCCAAATAAATGACGCTCCAAGAACGCGAGCCAGCAGGCGAAGCGTGATTGGCAAGCGGAATTTACCCCGTGAAGTAAAATTTGTAATCAAATTTAAAACTACTTCACTGGGGTTGGATAAAAATACAAACAAACCCCAGTTAAGTAGCGGATATAAATAATTAAGGTTTAAACTGGGTAATTTTACGCAAAAAGTATTTTGCTAAATTACCCGTTAAAGCCATATTATGGCTTTAACCTAATCGTTCGCACTTAACGGGGTGTAAGTCCTCGTAAATTCATTCGCGGCAAAGCCGCTTCATTCATTAACGATTACTAACATGGCTAAATTTAAAACAAAAGAAATATTGCCTGACGCATCCTATGATAGTGTTATTGTTTCAAAGTTTATTAACACCATAATGGACCAAGGCAAAAAAAGTATTGCCCGAAAAATTGTTTATGGGGCTTTTGATATTGTAAAAGAACAAACCAAACAAGAGCCAATGGATATTTTTGAAAAGGCGTTAGAGGAAGCTGCTCCAAGAGTGGAGGTGAGGCCCCAAAGAGTGGGAGGGGCCACTTATCAAGTACCCAGAGAAGTTAAAGATAAAAGGGCCTTGAGTTTAGCAATGAGATGGCTTATTTCGTCTGCTCGCAAGAAGAAGGGCAAAGATATGGCCAGCCGATTAGCAGAAGAGCTTATGCAAGCAAGCAAGGGCGAAGGGGAATCAGTTAAAAAGAAAATAAATGTCCACAAAATGGCCGAAGCCAACAAGGCCTTCGCTTACCTCGCTAGGTAAACCTTATTTGCATATTTGTAATTTTGCATAAAATTTGTAGATTTGTATTATACTTATGAGAGAGTTTCCAATTGAAAAAATTAGAGATATTGGCATTATTGCCCATATTGACGCGGGAAAAACAACTGTTTCAGAGCGTGTTTTGTTTTATACTGGCATTTCCCATAAAATTGGCGAAGTTCACGAGGGGGAGGCGGTAATGGACTGGATGGAACAAGAAAGAGAGCGAGGCATTACCATTACATCAGCCGCCACCACTTGCTACTGGACGCCCAATGGCATGGAAAAAACTCCAGAAAATAAATATAAATTTAACTTAATTGACACTCCTGGGCATATTGATTTTACCGCTGAGGTGCAAAGGTCTTTGCGGGTTTTAGACGGGGCGGTTGTGGTGTTTGATGGAGTGGCAGGAGTTGAGGCCCAATCAGAAACTGTTTGGCGACAAGCCGATAATTATAAAGTGCCAAGAATGTGTTTTGTAAATAAACTTGATAGAATGGGCGCCAGTTTTGACAAGTGTTTAACATCTATTAATCAAAAATTAACCAAAGACGCTGTGGCCATTCAATTTCCCGATGACCACGAAGAAAGATTTAAGGGCATTGTGGATTTAATTACTCAAAAATATTACACTTTTGAAGGAGAAAAAGGAGAAAAAATTATTGAAAATGAAATTCCAGAAAATCTAAAAGAAAAAACAAAAGAATGGAGGCATAATATGTTAGAAAAAATTGCCTCAGAAGACGAAAATTTGTTGGACAGATTTGTGGAGGGTAAAGAAATTTCTATTGATGAAATAAGGGCTTCGTTGCGAAAATCGGTTTTAGCTTATAAATTAGTGCCTGTTTTGGCTGGTTCGGCTTTAAAAAATAAAGGCGTTCAATTAATGCTTGACGCTGTTTGTTATTATTTGCCAAGCCCCATTGATTTGCCTCCGGTGGTGGGAATGGATTCAAAAACTGAAAAAGAAATCACCAGAAAAGCTGATGACGCAGAGCCATTTTCCGCTTTGGTATTTAAAATTGCCACTGACCCGTTTGTGGGCAGTTTAGCTTATTTTAGAGTTTATTCTGGAGTTTTAAAAAAGGGTTCTTATGTGTTAAACACAATAACTGGAGAAAAAGAAAGGATTGGGCGGATTTTAAGAATGCACGCTAACTCCAGAACAGAAATTGAAGAGGTTTACGCAGGAGATATTGCCGCCACCGTTGGTTTGCGAAAAACTGGCACAGGACATACTTTGTGCGATGAAGATAATCAAATTATTTTAGAAAAGCTTGTTTTTCCAGAGCCAGTTATTTCCATTAGAATTGAGCCCAAAACAAAAGCCGACCAAGAAAAGCTTATTGTGGCTTTAAAGAAATTATCTGATGAAGATCCAACTTTTAGAATTAAAGAGGATTTAGAAACCGGCGAAACAATTATTTCTGGTATGGGAGAGTTGCATTTAGATATTTTGGTGGACAGAATGAAAAGAGAATTTGGCGTTGAAGCCAACACTGGCAAGCCCCAAGTGGCTTACAAAGAAACCATTACAGGAGAAGCAGAAGCAGAAGGAAAATATATTAAACAGTCCGGAGGTCGGGGTCAGTATGGCCATGTATATTTAAGAGTAAAGCCAAAAGAAAGAGGGCTTGGCTATGAATTTATCAATGCCATTAAAGGAGGCGCTATTCCCCAAGAATTTATTCCAGGTGTTCAAAAAGGGGTTAAAGAAGCCACGAATAAAGGCGTGGTGGCTGGATATCCAGTGGTTGATATTGAAATAACCTTGTATGATGGTTCATATCATGATGTTGATTCTTCAGAGATTGCCTTTAAAATTGCCTCAAGTATGGCATTTCAAGCAGCTTGTAAAAAAGCCACCCCCATTGTTTTAGAGCCAATTATGAAGCTTGAGGCGGCTTGCCCAGAAGAATTTTTTGGAGATGTTATTGGCGATTTAAACAGAAGGCGGGGGTTGATTGAAGAAACCGATGATAGGGTTGGGCAAAAAATTATTAAAGGCAAAGTGCCTTTAGCGGAAATGTTTGGATATGCCACTTCTCTTAGGTCATTGACTCAGGGTAGGGGGGCGTTTACAATGGAGTTTAACCATTACGAAAGAGTGCCTGCTAATATTGCCCAAGAGATTGTGGAAGGCAAAAGAGTGTAAGCTAATAAATAACAAAATCAAAATAACAAATTTCTAATAAAATTTTTAATGTTAAATTTTAACATTTTATTTGTTATTAGATATTAAGATTTTGCAATTAAAGGTATGGATTTATCAAAAATTAAAAAAATAGTTTTAGAAGAAGGCAGAGTGGTTATTATTGACGGGGACGACGCTTTGGTGGTAATGAGTTTCGAGGATTATAAGAAAGTAAAAAGTTCATCTATTAAGGATTCTTTTGCCCCAAAAGTTGAAGCGTCAGAAACTAAAGTTATTCCAGCGGAAATTGATAAACAAGAAGCTCAAGAACTTAATATAAAACCAGAAGCTCCAGAAGAAGCAAAGTCCGAATTAACTTTAGATGATTTACCATTTTAGTTTTATTGTGAAATTTTAGCCCATGTTGGGGTTGACTTTATTTTTTTAATCAATATAATAAACATAATATAAAAAAATCTTGAAACTTGGAACTTGAAACCTGAAACTTTTTTAATGCTTCATGCTTCATGTTTTAAGTTTTATGAACTTCTATGGCAGAAAAAGCAAAATTTGAGCGAACAAAGCCGCATTTAAATATCGGCACAATCGGTCATGTTGACCACGGAAAAACAACTTTAACCGCCGCAATGTTAAAGTATGCGCATATGAAAGGTTTTAAATCTTCAAACAAATCAATTGATGAAATTGATTCTGCTCCAGAAGAAAAAGCCAGAGGCGTAACGATTAACATTTCCCATAACGAATTTGAAACAGCCAATAGGCACTATGCCTTGATTGATTGCCCGGGACATGCTGATTATATCAAAAATATGATTACAGGAGCGGCCCAAATGGATGGAGGTATTTTGGTTGTGTCAGCGGCTGAGGGCCCTATGCCCCAAACCAGAGAGCATGTTTTGCTTGCCAATCAGGTTGGATTGCCTTCTTTGCTTATATTTTTAAACAAAGTTGACCAAGTTGACGACCCAGAAATGATTGAGTTGGTTGAGTCAGAGTTAAGGGAATTATTAAAAAAGTATGATTTTCCGGGCGACACCACTCCAATTATTAGAGGTTCGGCTTTGAAAGCTTCAGAAGCCAGTTCAGCTGAGGATGAAGCCATGAAACCAATCGCTGAATTATTTGAAAAAATTGACGCTTATTTTCCAGAACCAGAAAGAGCCACTGACAAACCATTCTTAATGGCAGTGGAAGATGTATTTTCCATTGAAGGAAGAGGCACTGTGGCAACAGGCAGAGTGGAAAGAGGCGTTATAAAAGGAGGAGAAGAGGTGGAAATTGTTGGCTTGAGGGCCACTCAAAAAACTATTGCCACCAGCGTTGAAATGTTTAACAAAATTCTTGACGAAGGCCGAGCAGGCGATAATGTGGGCATTTTATTGAGAGGATTCAAAAAAGAAGACATTGAAAGAGGGCAAGTGCTTGCCAAGCCAGGATCTGTTACTCCTCATTCTGAATTTGACGCAGAAATTTACGCTTTAACAAAAGATGAAGGAGGAAGACACACTCCCTTTTTCTCTGGATACAAACCTCAGTTTTTTATTAGAACTTGCGATGTTACCGGAGATGTTATTTTGCCAGAAGGAGTGGAAATGGTTATGCCTGGAGACACAATTACTGTAAAAGTTAAATTGATTACTCCAATTGCCTTGGAAGAAAAACAAAAATTTGCTATTAGGGAGGGAGGAAGAACAGTTGGAGCGGGAGTTGTTTTAAAGATTAACAAATAAATGAGCCGTTAGCGAGGGCGAGCCAACAGGCGAAGCCAGAGGTTACGACGAATTTACCCCGTGAAGTAATTTTAAATTTTTTGTTAAAAATTTAAAATTACTTCACGGGGTGTAAGAACTCGTAAATTCGCTTCGCTCATTAACGATTTCTAACATGTCCACTAAAAAGCCAGCAGAAACAAAAGAAAAGCCAGCAGGATCGATGCCTCAGCTAAGAATTAAGCTGAAGTCATACGACAGCAAAGTGGTTGACGCAAGTTGCCATCAAATAACAGAAATTTCTGGAAGGTCTGGCGTGGAAACAGTTGGCCCTGTGCCATTACCAACAGAGGTAAAAAAATACACAGTTAATAGATCAACTTTTGTGCATAAAGACGCCAGAGAGCAGTTTGAAATGAGAATACACAAAAGATTGATTGAAGTTATGAACCCGAATCAAAGATTTATCGAATCTTTGCGGGATTTAACCTTGCCAGCGGGCGTGGAAATTGAAATAAAAACAATATAGTTAATATAGAGTTCAAGGAAAAACTTAATTAGTTTAACCCTTGAAAGCGGGAGAATATACCCTATTGTAATTTTGTAATTTTAAATAAAATACAGGGGATCATCCCCTGTATTTTATTGAAGAAATTTTATGAGCTTTATTCTTGGAAAAAAATTAGAGATGACGCAGGTTTTTAATGATAAAGGGGACGCAGTGCCTGTAACTTTGGTTGAGGTGGGGCCTTGTTTTGTTTTGCAAAACAAAACCAAAGAAAGTAAAGATGGTTATGATGCGGTCCAGATTGGTTTTGAAAAAAAAGAAAAAAAGATTAAAAAATCTGAAAAAGGAAAAGAGTATAAGCACTTGAAAGAATTTAGAATCTTGAAGCCTGAAACTTGTAACTTGAAACAAGGGGACGAAATAAGCGTGGGAGTGTTTAATGAAGGAGATTCAGTTAAGATTTCTGGAATTAGTAAGGGCAAGGGATTTCAGGGGGGCGTGAAAAGATATGGTTTTGGGGGACATCCAAAAACTCATGGCACAAAACACGAGGTGCGAACAATCGGCTCGGTTGGAGCAACCGACCCAGCCAGAGTTTTTCCCGGTAAAAGAATGCCAGGACACATGGGAGACGAGAGAATTTCTGTGAGAAATTTAAAAATTATTAAAATTGATTTAGAAAATAACTTGATTGCCATTAAGGGGGCAATTCCCGGAAGACGTGGCTCGCTTTTGGAAATTACAAGTATGCCCGCAAAGAAAAAGAAGTAGTAAAAGGTAGAGAAGGCAGTATGTCCACATTAGTTCACCACTTCATAGTGATGAAGTGATATGGGAATATTGATACGAGAAGAAAAGAAAGAGAGAATTAAAGATTTAAGCACAAAAAAAAGCACGGTATTATAACCCCCGTGCATAATGATGGGTCTGCGATACTAACTATTCTGGTGGAGTTGACACATTTTTAGTCTGTGGTGCCAGATTTTTTTTCATTTTTTTCCACAAACCAAAGCAATATCGCAATATTTACACCAGTGAGAATGCTAACAATCAGAGAGATAATTTGGAATATTTTAGGTATGCCAGACGAAAAATCAAGTAACATACCACCAAATATCATTCCAATAAACAGACTGGATAAAAAGACCAAACAGATAAGAGAGATTATTAACGATACAATTTTCTTTTTCATTTTTTATCTCCAAGTGAAATTTTATAACTTTAGTTTTTTAAAGATAATTAGAAATTACAACAATATTATTGAATTGTCAATATGAAAATCGATTTATACAATCAAGAAGGAAAAGTTACAGGGCAGGCGGAGTTGCCTGAGGGGATTTTTGATGTTAAGCTGTCAAAAGATTTATTGCATCAAGTTGTGGTTTCCCAGATGGCAAACCGAAGGCAAGGGACAGCTCACACCAAAGACAGGGGAGATGTTTCTGGGGGAGGCAAAAAGCCATGGCGACAAAAAGGAACTGGCCGAGCCAGAGCCGGGTCTTCAAGGTCTCCTTTATGGAAAGGGGGAGGAGTTACTTTTGGTCCCACAAACGAAAAAGTTTATAAAAAAATTGTTCCCAAAAAAATAAAAAGAGCGGCTTTGTTTATGGTTTTATCTCAGAAAGCAAAGAATAACTTGTTGGTATTGCTTGATGACTTAAAAATTAAAGAGCCAAAAACAAAAATTGTTTTTGATATTTTAAAAAAATTGCCATCTTTTGAAAAGAGCGCTTTAATAGCTTTGCCCAATATGGATAAAAATTTTATAACAGCCAGTCGCAATATAGACAAAGTTGAAACAATGCAAGTGAAAGATTTGAATGCTTTAGATGTTTTAAATAATAAGTATTTGGTTATGTCCAAAGAAAGCGTGAAGGTTATGGAAGAGATATTTAAAAAATGACTAATTCACTAATTTCTAATTTCAAATAAAATGTCAAAATTTAATTTTATAATTTAGTATTAAGTATTTTATTAGAAATTTGAAATTAGAGTTTAGAAATTCATTTATGGGATTGTTTAAAAAAGATAAAAAAGAACAAGGACTTAAGGAAGAGAAACGGATAAAAAAAGAAAAGGAAAAATCCACTAAGAGAGTAGTGGAAAAAAAGCCAAAAGAATCTGTTTCTATTTCTTCTGAGGTTAAAAAAGATAAAACTAAAAAGAGCGATATTAAGATAGCTCCAGCTGTTTTAAGCAGGCCCCAAATTACAGAAAAAGCCACTTTATTGCAAGAAGAAAACCAATATATTTTTCAAGTTTTTAAAACAGCCACTAAGCCGGAGGTGAAAAAATCAGTTGAAGAGGTTTATAATGTTAATGTTGAAAAAGTGAGAATAATTAATGTTGATAGAAAGAAAAAAAGATTGGGTCGCACAACTGGATGGAAAAAGGGATACAAAAAAGCGATTGTAACTTTGAAAAAAGGACAAGAGATTGAAATTATACCAAGGTAAATGAGCCGTTAGCGAGGACGAGCCAGCACCCATTAGGTCATTTTACTAAATGAGGCGAAGCCCGAGCTTAGAGCGAATTTACCCCGTGAAGTAGTTTTAAATTTTTAGCAAAAAATTTAAAACAGAAATTTTCAGAGAAAATTTCTACTTCACAGGGTGTAAGAACTTCTAAATTTCGTCTGCGACTCAATTAAGAATTTCTAACATGCCACAGAAAAGAAAAAAAACAATTTTATCAAAGAACAACCCCCAAAAGAGTTTGTTAAGGGTGTTGAAAAAAACAGGCGGTAAAAACAATACCGGCCGGATTACTGTTAGGCATAAAGGGGGTGGAGTGAAAAAAATGTACAGGATAATTGATTTTGGACAACAAAGAATGGGCGAAAAAGCTGTTGTTGTTTCTTTGGAATATGACCCAAATAGAACTTGCCATATTGCTTTATTAAAGTATAATGATGGGGAAGTAAAATATATTATAGCTCCAGATGGTTTGAAGGTTGGGGACGAGCTAATTTGTTCGGATACAGCTCCCATAAAAGCAGGGAATAGAATGCGTTTAAAAAATATTCCTGTTGGTTCAATGGCTCACAATATTGAGCTATTTCCAATGGCTGGTGGAAAAATGGCCAGGTCCGCGGGAAATGGAGTGGTTGTTATGGGACATGAAGGAAAATATAGTCAGTTAAAAATGCCCTCAACTGAAGTGAGAAAAGTTTTAAGCGAATGTTTTGCTTCTGTGGGGCAAGTTTCCAATCCAGAACATCGATTTAAGCAAATTGGGTCAGCAGGAAGAGCTAGAAAAATGGGTCATAGGCCAACAGTAAGGGGATCTGCCATGAACGCTTGCGACCATCCTCATGGTGGAGGAAAGAACAAACAACCAATTGGAAAACACCCCAGAACAGCTTGGGGAAAGCCAGCTTTGGGGGTTAAAACCAGGAAAAAAAGCTGGACAAGCAGTTTAATTTTAAAAAGACGAATTCAAAAGAAACATAAGTAAATGACGCTCCAAGAGCGCGAGCCAACAGGCGAAGCACGATTGGCAAGCGGAATTTACCCCGTGAAGTAATTCTAAATTTTTAGCAAAAAATTTAGAATTAAGATTTGAGGGTACAATTATAAACAATACATAAGAAAGAAAAATAATTAAAAGATTAAAGGAGTACACTTTTTGAAAAAGACCTCAAATCTTACTTCACAGGGTGTGAGTCCTTCTAAATCTCACGGCTCGCTAATCGTTCGCCGTTCAATTAAGAATTACTAACATGCCAAGAAGTTTAAAAAAAGGTCCTTTTGTGGACGAAAGATTAATAAAGAAAATCATCAGCCAAAAAGCCGGTGAAAAAAAGATTATCAAGACATGGTCTCGGGAGTGTTCAATTAGTCCAGAAATGGTTGGATTTACTTTTGGGGTTCATAACGGAAAAGAGCATGTGCCAGTGTATGTTTCAGAGGATATGGTTGGGCATAAGCTTGGAGAGTTTTCAATGACAACAAAATTTGGACGCCACGGAGGGAAAATGCAAAGAGAACAAGAATCAAAATCTCAAGCTAAATAAGCATTATGATTTTAGCTAAATTAAACAATTTAAGAATATCGCCCAGAAAAGTAAGGTTAGTGACTGATATGGTGAGGGGAAAAAAAGCTAATAATGCTCAAGCGGTTTTGGGTTTTTGCATTAAAAAAGGGGCGTTGCCAATAAAAAAACTTTTGGACTCTGCAATTGCTAACGCAAAAAATAATTTTAAATTAGACGAAAAAGATTTATTTATTGCATTAGCAAAGGTTGACGAAGGAAGAACTTTGAAGAGATGGAGAGCCAGAGCCAGAGGAAGGGCTTGTCGCATTGAAAAAAAGACATCTAATATTACTTTGGGATTGGACATTTTTAAAGATAAAACAATTACTAAAGAGATGATTGAGAAAGAAGAAGAAAAACCCCAAAAGAAAATTAAAATTGAAAAGGTTAAAAAGACAAAAATAAAGAAATCATAGACATGAGTCATAAAGTCCACCCAAAATCTTTTAAGATAAGAGAAATGAAAGATTGGCTTTCAAGAGGTTTTTATAAAAATAATTTTCCCGTGTATTTGGAAGAAGATTTTGTGATTAGAAAATTTTTAACAAAAAAATTACCCCAAGGCATTTTACAAGAAATAGAAATTGAAAGAACTTTAGCAGCTTTGAAAATTATCATTAAAACCTCTCGCCCAGCTTTAATTATTGGCCGAGGAGGAAAAGGCGTGGAAGAGTTGAAAGCGGGAATAGAAAAAGAAATTGCCAAAGTAAGGAAAGTTTCAAAAGATAAAAGTGTTATTAAGATTGAAATAATTGAAATAAGGAATCCCTGGCTTTCAGCAAGTTTAACTGCCCAATGGATGGCCGGTCAAATTGAAAAACAAGTGCCATTTAGAAGGGTTTTGAAGATGGCCATTAGCAAAACAACCGAACAAAAAGAAATAAAGGGCGTGAAGGTTGGGGTTTCAGGACGATTAAATGGAGTGGAAATTTCCAGAAAAGAATGGCTAAAAGAGGGACGCCTTCCTCTTCAAACAATAAGGTCAGTGGTTGAATATGGATCCAGTGAAGCCCATTGCACTTATGGAGTTATTGGAGTTAAGGTTTGGATGTATAAGGGAGAGAGGTTTAATTAAATGACGCTCCAAGAGCTAGATCCAGTAGGTGAAGCGCGATTGGCAAGCGGAATTTACCCCGTGAAGTAATTTTAAATTTTTTGCTAAAAATTTAAAATTAAGATTTGAGAACACGATTGTTATTAGCGTAAGAGAAGAGGATGACAAAAAGAATAAAACGAAACATTTTTTAAAAAAATTTC
The DNA here is from genome assembly GCA_028718785.1 of Minisyncoccota bacterium. GTDB lineage: Bacteria > Patescibacteriota > Minisyncoccia > Minisyncoccales > CG1-02-41-26 > STD1-80. Next base: position 90,627 of record JAQULB010000001.1, on the reverse strand, counting down.
AAATCTTACTTCACAGGGTGTAAGAATTTGTAATGAGTTTTCAAGCCAAAATAAAATTTTAGCTTGAAAACTCACACAATTTCTAACATGCTTACACAACCCAGAAAAATGAAACATAGAAAGTGGCATAAGGGCACTAGCAAAGGAAATGATGTAAGGGGAACCGAGGTTTCTTATGGTTCTTTTGGATTGAAATCAATGGGAACAAAATGGATTACAGCCAATCAAATGGAGTCAGCTAGAAAAGCTATTACAAAAGAAATGAAAAGAAAAGGAAAATTGTGGATTAGAATATTTCCGCACAAACCAGTTACTCAAAAAGGAGGAGAGGTTGGAATGGGGGGAGGCAAAGGGGCGGTTGACCATTATGTTTTTCCAATAAAGCCAGGTAGGGTTATGTTTGAAATTGACGGCGTTGATGAAAAAATTGCCATTGCGGCTTTTAGGAAAGCGTCAGATAAGTTGCCAATCAAAGTTAAATTTGTTAAGAAATAAATGACGCCCCAAGAGCCCCAAGCGGTAGCGAGGGGCGATTGGCAAGCGGAATTTACCCTGTGAAGTAATTTTAAATTTTTTACTAAAAATTTAAAACAGAAATTTGCGGAGCAAATTTCTACTCCACAGGGTGTAAGAACTTGTAATGAGTTTTCAAGCCATAAAAAATTATAGCTTGAAAACTCATACAATTTCTAACATGAGAAAAAGAGAACAATTAAAGGAATTTACAAAATTAGGTAAAGGTGATTTACAGAGATTATTGAAAGAAAAACAGGAAAATCTTAGGGGATTTAGGTTTGATTTGGCGGGGGGAAAAATAAAAGACATAAGTTTAATTAGAGAAACAAGAAAATCAGTTTCAAGAATAAAAACTTTATTAAATAAGAAATAGTATGAAAAAGATATTAGAGGGACAAATTGTTTCTAATAAAATGACAAATACTGTTGTGGTTAGGGTGGAAACCGTAAAAGTACACCCCAAATATAGAAAGCGTTATAAGTCATTTAAAAGATTTAAAGCTGATACGGATGGAAAAGTTTTTCAAATCGGAGAAAGGGTGGCCATTGAAGAGTCAAGACCATTGAGCAAAGATAAGCGCTGGAAGGTAAAGCAATCGCTTTCTGATGGCGAGCTGAAAGCAAAGATAGAGGATTAGCAGGGCTTAACCCCGTGAAGTAATTTTAAATTTTTTACTAAGAATTTAAAACAGAAATTTGTAAAGCAAATTCCTACTTCACAGGGTGTAAGAATTTCTAAATTTCACGGCTCACAAATTCGCCATTCAATTAAGAATTTCTAAAATGATACAACTACGCACAATGTTAAATGTTGCAGATAATACTGGAGCTAAAATAGTTCAGTGCTTTGGCGTGCCAGGAGGAACAAGAAAAAAATACGCGAGAATTGGCGACATTATTGTTGCAGCGGTTAAAAAAGCAGAACCAAGGCGGGATGTTAAAGAACATCAGGTTGTTAAAGCTGTTATTGTGCGCCAAAAAAGTCCATTTAGAAGAAAAGATGGTTCTTATTTGCGTTTTGATGACAATGCTTGTTGTATTTTAAATGACCAAAAACAGCCAAAAGGAAACAGAATTTTAGGGCCAGTGCCAAGAGAATTAAAAGAAAAAGGATTTGATGCCATAACAACTATGGCCAAAGATGTTGTTTAGTGGATGCTTGCGAGGGCGAGCTACCAAGCGAGCCCGAGCAAATGCAGACACTTAACCCCGTTAAATAATTTTAAATTAAGCAAAATTTAAAATTAAAATTTGTACTCAAATTTTATTTAACGGGGTGTAAGAATCTGTAATGAATTTTCATCTTTCGACAAGCTCAGGATGAAAATTCACACAGCTTCTAACATGAAAATCAAAAAAGGCGACAATGTTTTAATAATTGCTGGAAAGGATAAAGGTAAGAAAGCTAAGGTTTTAAGAAGTTTTCCATCGAAGGGAATGATTTTGGTTGAAGGAGTAAATATAAAAAAGACGCACAAAAGGCCAAAAAAACAAGGCGAAAAAGGCCAGATTGTGGAGGTGGCCTTTCCCTTAATTTGTTCAAAAGCGCAAATTTTTTGTTCAAAATGCGACAAACCATCGCGAATAGGATATAAAATAACCGAAGGAGGCAAAACAAGAATCTGCAAGAAATGTGGAGGCGATATTTAAATGTATGGAAAAATTATTAGAAAAATACAATAAAATAGTTATTCCCGAGATGCAAAAGAAATTTGGATATAAGTCCGTTATGTCCATTCCCAAAATACAGAAAATTGTTGTTAATTGCGGATTTGGGAAAATGGTTGCTGGGAAAGGAGCTGGAGAAAGAGAAAAAATAGAACAATATATTTCAGAATCTTTAGCTATTATTACCGGCCAAAAACCATCTTTAAATAAAGCTAAAAAGTCAATTGCGGCCTTTAAATTAAGAGAGGGAGTTGGGGTTGGGGTTCACTGTACCTTACGCAAGAAAAGAATGTATGATTTTTTAGAAAAGTTAGTTTGGGTTGTTTTGCCAAGATCGAGAGATTTTAGAGGCATTGAAACTAAATGTGTTACAGCTCAGGGAGATATTACCATTGGATTTAAAGAATATGTGCCATTCCCCGAGCTAAAGGTTGAGAAGGAGAAGGGTATCTTTGGATTAGAAATAACGATTTCAACAACGGCCAAAACAAAAGAGGAGGGCATAGAGTTGCTAAGTTTGTTGGGGTTTCCTTTTAAAAATACTTTAAATCTTACTTAACAGGGTGTAAATATTTGTAAATTCATTCGTGGCTATCGCCACTTCACTTATTAACGACTATTAACATGGCGAAAAAATCATTAATTAATCAATCAAAAAGAAAGCCAAAGTTTTCTTCAAGGATTGTCAGGAGATGCTTTAAATGTGGAAGATATAGGGGATATATAAAAGATTTTGGCTTGTGTAGAATTTGTTTTAGGGAAATGGCAAGCAAGGGCGAAATACCAGGAATAAAAAAATCAAGTTGGTAAGTAATCCGTTAGCGATGGCGAGGCAGTAGCCGAGCCAGAGCTTACGGAGGACTTACCCTGTTAAATAATTTTAAATTTAGCAAAATTTAAAATTAAAATTTGTACTCAAATTTTATTTAACGGGGTGTAAGAACTTGTAATGAGTTTTCAAGCCAAAATAAAATCTTAGCTTGAAAACTCACACAACTTCTAACATGACAGATCCAATAACAGACATGTTTAATAGAATAAGGAACGCTCAAGTTGTTTTTCATAAAACAACTGATATCCCTTTTTCAAAATTAAGATATGGAATTGCCGAGATATTAAAAGCGGAAGGTCTTATTTTAGATTGCAAAAAAAGAGGTAAAAAGCCCTTTCAAATTATTAAATTATATTTGAAATATAATGAAAAAGTTCCGGCTGTCTCTGGATTTAAAAGAGTTTCAAAGCCCGGGCAAAGGATTTATAAAAAAGCGGATGAAATTTCAAAAGTTAGAAGCGGTTATGGATTGTCCATTGTTTCAACCACCAACGGTTTGTTAACAGACAAAGAAGCCAGAAAAAATAAAGTTGGAGGGGAGTTAATGGTTGAAGTGTGGTAAGTCCTTCGTTAGCGAGAGCGAGCTAACAAGCGAAGCTCGAGTTTACAGAGGACTTACCCTGTGGAATATAAATTTGCAGAGCAAATTTATATTTTAAACCTTTATTAAAATTATTGAATAATTTTAATAAAGGTTTAAAATTACTCCACGGGGTGTAAGAACTTGTAATGAGTTTTCAAGCCATAAAAAATTATAGCTTGAAAACTCACACAATTTCTAACATGTCAAGAATAGGAAAAAAACAAATTGAAATACCTCAAGGCGTAACAGTTATTCTTAACAAAGATAGCGTTTCGTTTAAAGGGCCTAAAGGGGAAATAAAACAGGAAATCCCTGTTGGTATTGGCGTTGAACAGCAAGGCAATGTTTTGGTTGTTAAACCCGAAAGGGAAGGCAAGGAAATTTCAGCTCTTTGGGGTTTAACCACTGCCTTATTATTAAATCACGCTTATGGCGTTTCAGTTGGCTTTGAAAAGAAATTAGAGATTAGAGGGGTTGGATATAAAGTGGCTATGGAGGGAGTTGATAAAATAAAATTGGATTTGGGCTTTTCTCATTCAATTTTTATAGATATACCAAAGGGTTTAGATGTGAAGTTGGAAAAACAAGTTATTGTTATTTCTGGATTTGATAAGCAACAGGTTGGTCAGTTTGCGGCAAAAATAAGGTCGTTAAGAAAGCCAGAGCCATATAAGGGTAAGGGTGTTAGATATCTTGGCGAAGTTGTTAGAAAGAAAGAAGGAAAGAAGGCGGGAAAATAAATGAGCCGTTAGCGAGGGCGAGCCAGCAAGCGAAGCCCGAGCTTACGACGAATTTACCCTGTGAAGCGTGAGCTTGCCCGCAGTGCTACCCGCCAGCAATGCTTCGCCATAGCGATGCGGGCTGACAGCATTGCAGGCGGGCGATGAGCGAACTGCTTCACTGGAGTTTGGGTCATCAATAACTACTAATATGAAGCAAACAAAACAACAAAAAAGAATAAGAAGACACAACAGAGTCAGGGCAAAAGTAAAAGGCACAGCCAAAACGCCTCGGCTTTGCGTTTTTAGATCAAATCAGCATATAACAGCCCAAATTATTGATGATGAAAAAGGAAAAACTATTGTTTTTGCCACAGATAAAGAAAAATCAAAAATCAAATCAGCCCGTAAAAGCTCTGCTTCAAGCGTTGCTGGGGGGAGTCAAAAATCAGAAAAAGAATTAACAGGAAAAATCGTATTAGCGTTTGATGTTGGCAAAGAAATAGCTAAATTGGCTCAAGAAAAAAAGATTAAGCAAGTTGTTTTTGACAGAGGAGGGTTTAATTATCATGGCAGGGTAAAGGCCCTAGCTGACGGGGCAAGAGAAGGAGGATTGGTGTTTTAAATGACGCTCCAAGAACGCGAGCCAGCAGGCGAAGCGTGATTGGTAAGCGGAATTTACCCCGTTAAGTAATTTCAAATTTTTAGCAAAAAATTTGAAATTAAGATTTGAGGATACGATTGTAAGCAATGCGCGCGAAGAAAAATAACTCAAAGGTTGATAAATAAAAGGTACTTCTTAAAAATACCTCAAATCTTACTTAACAGGGTGTAAGTCCTTCTAAATTTCATGGCTCACTAATCGTTCACCATTCAATTAAGAATTACTAACATGGAACAGCAACAACAACAAGGAAAATTTAATAAAGAAAGAAGGGGGCAGTTTCCAGCTAAACCAAAAGACGAGTTTGATTCAGTGGTTTTAGATTTGGCTAGAGTTACAAGAGTAACAAAAGGAGGAAAGCAAATGAGGTTTAGGGCAGTTGTGGTGGTTGGCAATAAAAAAGGAAAAATTGGTCTTGGGGTGGCTAAGGGTCCAGATGTGGCTATTGCTGTTGAAAAATCAACTAGGTTAGCAAAGAAAAATTTAATTTCTGTGCCAATGTTTGAAGAAACAATTCCGCACGAGGTGTTGGCAAAATATGGTCCAGCTAGGGTTTTGTTAAGGCCTCAGGCCAAAGGAAGGGGTTTGGTGGCAGGGGGGCAGGTTAGGGTTATTTGCAACTTAGCTGGAATTAAAAATATTTCATCAAAGTTATTGTCAAGGTCTAGAAATAAGTTGAATATTGCCAGAGCAACTATCGCTGCTTTGAATGGGTTGAAAGTAAATGACGCCTCGCGAAAACAAGGCGAAGCCAAAGTTTGAGCGATTGGCGGAATTTACCCCGTGAAGTAATTTTAAATTTTTAGTAAAAAATTTAAAATTAAAATTTGTACTCAAATTTTACTTCACAGGGTGTAAGTCCTTCTAAATCTCACGGCTCATAAATTCGCCGTTCAATTAAGAATTACTAACATGCAGATAAACGATTTACAACCACAACATAAAAATAAGGATAGCAAAAGGATTGGCCGAGGAGGTAGCAAGGGGACTTACTGTGGCAAGGGAATCAAGGGGCAAAAGTCACGGGCAGGGCGGAAAATGCAACCGTTTATGAGAGAGATTATTAAACGCTATCCAAAGATAAGGGGCTATAGGCAAGAGTTAAGAACAGAGGGCGGGCTTTCTGTTAACCTAAACACCATAGAAAAGATTTTTGGAAAAGGAGAAAAAATTACTCCTAATGTTTTAGTTGATAAAAAAATAGTTAGAAAAATTGCAGGCAAAACTCCAATAGTTAAAATTTTAGGAAATGGAGAAATAACAAAAGCGTTTATATTTGAGGGCTGTTTAGTTTCTAAAGTGGCCAAAGAAAAGGTGGAGAAAGCAGGAGGAAAAATATCTTAAAACTTGAAACTTAAAACTTGAAACTTATTTTTATATGTTTCATGTTTCATGTTTCATGTTTCATGTTTCATGGAGTGGTTTCAAAAATTACTACTAATATTCAAAGACAAGCAATTAAGAAATAAAATTCTTTTTGTTTTGGCATTGTTGGCGGTTTCTCGGTTAGCTGCTAATATTCCTATTCCCGGGATTGATTTGGAGAACTTAAAAAGATTTTTTAGTCAAAACGAGTTTTTTGGTCTTTTGAATATTTTTGTTGGGGGAGCGTTTTCTAATCTTTCAATAGCTATGCTTGGTTTGGGCCCTTATATCACCTCAACAATTATCATTCAACTTTTAACAATGATTTTTCCCGCTTTAGAAAAAATGTATAAAGAAGAAGGGGAAGCGGGCAGGGCAAGATTTAACCATTACGGTCGAATTTTAACAGTGCCATTAGCCGCTTTACAGGGCTATGCCATGTTAATGTTGTTTCAAAAGCAAGGAGCTATTGCTGTTTTACCGGCCTGGCAAATGGTTACTTCGATAATTACTATTACTGGAGGCGCTTTGTTTTTAATGTGGCTTGGAGAGCTTATAACTGAAAAAGGCATTGGAAACGGGGTTTCCATTTTAATATTTGCTGGCATTGTGGCTGACACGCCTTCTCAAATAAGACAAGTTTTATTAAGCTGGGATTCTTCAAAAACAATTCCCTATGTTGCATTTTTTGCTATTTCTTTAGTGATTGTCGCTGGGGTTGTTTTGGTAACTGAAGCCAAAAGAAATATTCCTGTTAATTATGCTAAAAGAGTGCGAGGTAACAAAATGTATGGAGGGGGATCATCTTACTTGCCAATAAATCTAAATCCAGCTGGTGTTATCCCCATCATTTTTGCTTTAAGTATTTTAATGTTTCCCACAATGATTGCTAATCTTTTAACAGCTGGGGGAAGCGGTTTTGTGGCCAATACCGCCAAAGCGATTTCTTTGTTTTTGCAAAATGTTTGGGTGAACGGAGCGCTGTTCTTTGTTTTAGTATTTCTTTTTACATTTTTTTACACAGCAGTTACCTTTGACCCAAAATCAATTGCCACCAATTTGCAAAAAATGGGCGGGTTTGTGCCGGGCATTAGGCCGGGGGAGTCAACGGCGGCTTTTTTGCGCAAAATACTTTATCGCACGCTTTGCATTGGCGCTTTGTTTTTAAGTTTGATTGCTGTTATGCCTTCAATTATTCAGGGAGCAACAGGAGTGGTGGCTTTTCGCTTTTTAATTGGAGGCACAGCTGTGTTGATTGTGGTTTCTGTGGTTTTGGATATTTGGAGGCAAGTAAAAGCGCAGATGGAAATGCGGGACTACGAGAATTTGTAAGAGTTTGGCTTCGCCACTTTATTTTTGTTAGTCGAACTCCGAAAGCTTAAATTAAAGTCGTAAAACTGCGGAAAAATTTAACGGGTTCCCTGTTGACAAGCAACAGACCCTTTTTTTCTTGTTTTACTTTTTAATTTTTACGCTTTCTTCGTAATACTAACAAAAACAAACAAGCTCGCATTTCTCCAAGTTTTCTTGCCGGGGGTGGAGAGAGAAGGAGTAAAAAATTTATCTCGTTGAAAGGCGTTTTTTTGTTTATAAACTTACACTGGTCTTACCGGTGGAATAATTGTTCCCAAATTTCTTTAAAGGTTTTAACATTATTCGCATTTACAATAAATTCTCTTGTTGGGGGGAGTGAAAGGAAAGAGGAAAGAAACAAAAATGTACTTCGCTGGAAGGCGATTTTTATTTATAGGCTTGTGTGAGTTATTAAATTTTTTCTTATCGGTTAAAACCGTGTCAAAAGTTAGCCGATCGGCACAGATTGACACACTTTTTTTGTGTGCGGAGAGTGCAGGGGTTTGATTTTTTTTGACTGTGTGATATATTTGCGATGTTATTTAAAAGTTTGAAATTCTTAATTTTTTATTTTTTAAGGAGAAATTAGTATGGAAATTAGTATGGAAAGAGTAACAATATTTTGCAAAGGGCGTGGGTCTGATGGACAGGAGGTCTTAGAAAATTCAATTCGTGTCGTTGTTCAGGTATCTCATCCTTACGCAAGTAAACCCGGGGATGTTTTAGTAGAAGTCAATTGTCGCTTTAATACGGGTTCTCATAAGCAACGGTGTAAGGCATCGCATCCAGACCTGGATAAGGTTGGTGACGGTGTTCTTTGCCCCTATAGTTTTGATTTTCCCTTTGTTAGGGAAAATAATCCGAATTGGATGATCCCAAAGGAGTTGATTGATATTATAACAGAGGAATCAGGTGTGTTATAAAAAAGAAAATGGTTGATGGGTGGGTAAATACAGGTCTGACCAGCCTGTTTTTCTTTTGCTTTATTTTTTTCTAATCTAATATTTAATAATTAAATTCCACAACTTTGGGTCGATCGACTCAAAGTTGTGGAATTTAAAATGTGGTTTATAAAAATTACACATAGCGTAATTTGACTGATCATACAAATTGCGTTATTTTCTTTTTAACAGGTTTCCATTGAAAATAAATTTTTCTATGCTATATTGAATATGCGCGACAATGAGAAGCGTTTTTTTTGTTTAGAGTAAATTTTATTATAATTGCTTTTTTCTTTCTAAATTTTTATAAGGTTTTAATTTAAAATAATTTATAAATTTGTTATTATTAAATATATGACACATAAGCCCATAAACTTTGTTTTAATTGGCCGGTCAGGTTGTGGCAAGGGCACACAAGCTAAACTTTTGCAAGAGCATTTTGGCAATCTTTTTTATATCTCAACTGGCAAGGCGTTTAGAAAAATAGCTGAATACGATACACAAGTGGGGCATAAAATAAAAGAGCTTTTGAACGGAGGGGGCTTGCCGTTTGATGATTTAGCCACAATGCTTTGGATGTCTGATATTACCTATAACCTAAAAGAAGATCAGGGTTTTTGTTTGGACGGAGCCCCAAGAAGATTAGAGGAGGCAAAAGCGTTGGATTCTTTTTTAGAGTATTTAGAAAGAAAAGAAAGTACCATGATTATTTTGCTTGATATTTCTCGCAAAGAAGCTTTTGACAGATTAACTAAAAGAAGAATTTGTAAGGGCTGTGGAGCTTTAATCCCTTGGGTGGGCGATTATAAAAATATGGAGGTTTGCGATAAATGTGGAGGGATTTTAGAGGAGCGAGCTGACGACGTTCCCCAAGCCATTAAAAATCGGTTGGATTATTTTGATAAAGATGTTAGCAAGGTTATAAAATATTTTAAAAAGAAAAAACGTTTGATAGTAATAAAAGGTGAACAACCAATTGAAAAAGTTTTTAGCGATATTTTAGAAGAAGTTAGAAAGCGAAGTGATTTTTAGCTTATAACAAAATCAGCCGATCGGCTTATTTTGTTATAGATTTATTTTAATGATAGCTATTAAAACAGAGCAGGAAATTGAAATTATGCGACAGGCCGGGAGAATTTTGGCTGAGATTATTGAAAAAATAAAACCAATGGTAGCTCCCGGAATTACTGGCAAGGAGTTAGATGGGGCCTGTGAGGCCCTTATTTTACAGTATGGATCCCAACCAGCGTTTAAAGATTACGGCGGATTTCCTTGTGTTTCTTGCATTTCAATTAACGATATGGTGGTTCATGGCGTGCCAAATGACCAAGTTTTAAAGCAGGGGGATTTGCTTTGCTTGGATTTGGGGATTAAATACAAAGATTATTTTTCTGATTATGCATTTTCTACTTTGGTGGGAAGCCCAAAGCCAGAAGATTCAGAAAAAATTCGGCTTATAAAAACAACTCAAAAGGCCTTAAAGTTAGCTATTGCCAAAGCCAAGCCAGGCAATACATTTGGAGATATTGGCAATGTTATTCAGCGGTTTGTGGAATATCAAGGATTTAATGTGGTGCGAGATTTGTGCGGGCACGGCATTGGCAAAACATTGCACGAAGATCCAAAAATTTGTAATTATGGCAAAAGAGGAACAGGCGAGAAAATTGTTGAAGGTATGGTATTTTGTATTGAGCCAATGGTAACAATGGGCAATTGGAAATTAAAACAAGCTAATGATGGCTTTGGCTATAGAACAGCTGATGGCTCGTTGGCTTGTCATTTTGAGCATACTGTGGCAGTATTAAAGAATGGAGCGCAAGTGTTAACAAAGATTTGAAGCAGGGCCAATGGCACATTGAGCCATTGGCGCTACTTAAAATTATTTATAATTTATTTTTCAATTTTTAATTTTGGAGGTGATTTGAATGTCTCAAGAGATATGGAAAGCTATTCCCAGCCCTTATAAATTTTTAATAAGGGTCATTAGGTTTTTCATGAAGTTTTATAATTTTTTTCAAGAGATTTGTCTAGAGCATCAGAAATTTTTTGAAGAAATGACTCCAGAGGAGAGGTTGAATTATTGGGAGGCTATCAATAATGGACCTCCCCCTACCCTATAACGCTCTAAAAAAGGCGGGATTCATCCTGCCTTTTTGTTTTATAAAATGATTTGCTATAATAAATAAATATGTTCGGCAAAACAAAACAAAAATCAGAGTTAAGGTTTGATGTGGTTAATAAAGATTGGGTGGTGGTGGCAGAAGGACGGGGAAAACGGCCAGAAGATTTTAAAAAGAAAAAACAAGAGGAGGTTGTTGATAATATGCCTTGCGCTTTCTGCGATTATTTTTGTTCTGAAAAATTTAGGGATAAAAATTTTGCGGTTGTGCCAAATAAATTTCCCGCGTTTTTCTTACAAAAAAATAAAGAAACTAAATCCGAAAATGCTTTATTTCAAAAAATACCTTCAAATGGTTTTCACGAGGTGGTGGTTTTTAACGACCACTCAAAGCAGTTGTGGGATTTTTCTTTTAACGAATGGGAAGAGTTGCTGGGCATTTACCAGCAAAGGTATATTGATTTATCTAAAGAAGATTTTGTTAATTATGTTTCTGTTTTTCACAATCACGGAAAAATGGCTGGGGCTTCTTTAATTCACCCTCACTCTCAAATAATGGGCATTCCATTTTTTGATAAAAATATTTCAAGTCCGCTTAATTCAAGCAAAGAGTTTTTTAAAGAAAAGAGCCAGTGCCTTTTTTGCGCTATAAACAGAGCAGAAAAATCAGCAAAAACAAGAATTATTTTTGAAAACAGCAACTTTTTAGCCATGTGTCCGTTTGCTTCAAAAGTAAATTTTGAAATTGTTATTTCTCCCAAAAATCATTTGCCCTATTTTGAAAAAATATCAGAACAGGAAAAAAGTGATTTAGCTCAAATTTTTCAAATCGTTTTAGCAAAAATAAACAAAGGATTAGGTTCTCCTGATTATAATTTTTATTTAAAAACCAGTCCATGCGACGATAGAGAGTATCCATTTTTTCATTGGCATTTTACCATAATGCCTCGCATTTCTGTGTGGGCTGGATTTGAGCTTGGCACTGGCATTGAAATAATAACAATGCCCCCAGAAAAAGCCGCTGATTATCTAAAAAAGATAAAAATATGAAAAAGCAGTTAGGACAATTTTTTACTTCCAACTCGGATTATATTTTGCAAGGGATGGAGGGTTTTTTACAGGACAAAGAGGTCATTGACCCATTTGCTGGCAACGGGGATTTATTAGATTGGGCTAAGAAAAATAAATGTAAAAAAGTAATTGGTTTTGATGTTGACCAAAAGTTAGTTGATAATAAAACAGTTTTATTTAACGACTCTCTTAATAATCCGCAGGAGTATAAATTTATTTTAACTAATCCACCTTATTTACATAAAAATAAAGCAGACATAGAAACAAAGGAAAAGTTTTTTAGTGGCAAGCATGAAATTTTTGAGGACTTGTATCAAATTTCAATTTTTGAAATGTTAAAAAGCGAGGAGGGTATTTTTATTGTGCCGTTAAATTTTTTATCGGCAAGCAATTCACAAAAAATTAGAAATTTATTTTTTGAGAAATTTGAGATTATTAAATTGAATATTTTTTTGGAAAGAGTTTTTGCAGACACAACTTATAATGTTGTTGCTTTTTATTTTAGAAAAAGAAAAGAAGATGTTGAAAAAAATCCAGTATTAGCTACTATTTTTCCAATTGGCAAAAAAATAGATTTTTATTTAGAAAAAAAGTTTGGTTGGCAATTAGGCGGGGACTTTTTATTAAAAATTAAAAGTGTTAAAAATAATTTAGGAGTTACTCGTTTAACTGAGAGTGATGTAATTGGGGGGGGATGCCAAGCTCAAATTGCCTTACAAAATATTAAAGAAAATCAAGAGGCGTTTATAGACGAAAAGTTTAAAGAATTTTTAAATAATAATATCTTGATTTTACGGGCAATTGATAGTAAAAATGGCAGAAAAATATGCCTTGAAGACATAAGAGATTACGGCATTGATGGATTAGTTGGTAAAGATTCTTCAAGAAATATGGCCCATTTAGTTTTTAGGGAGTCGTTGACTATTGCCCAGCAAAGGTCTTTAATGGAGAAATTTAATATTATTTTAAACGAAAATAGGGAAAAGTATTTTTCTTTCTTTTTAACAAACTTTAGAGATAATGGCAGAAAAAGAATTTCGTTTGATCTCGTTTATAAGTTTTTAAACTATATTTATGATCAGGAAAATGCAAAGCAACCTACATTATTTTAAAGTTTCTCAGGAAAACCCAGAACCACATTTGGATAAAGAGTATTTTTTATTAGATAAACATCCTGACCTCTCCTTATATCTTAAAAATATTAAAGAAATAAAAGAGCTATTAATAACAATAAGAAAACTAAAGAATACAAAAGAGGATAAGAAGATTATAGAAAAATATTATGTGCAACTTTTTAATACTTTTAATAAAAAATTTTCTAATTGCTCTGAATTAGGATGTTTTGTTAATGCTTGTGATACCACAAGAGATTTAGTGCAAAAAGATTTTAAAACCTTTAAAATCATTACGGATTTTTATTTAGCCAAAAGAGATGTGGATGATAAAGTGCCTGCGAATTGGGTGCAAGCGATATTAGATAGTAATTCTTCCCGCAGAAAAGGAGATTTAGGCGAAAGAAAGTTAATAAATATATTGAAAAAATCTGGATTTCAAGAAGTTTTTAACTGGGTTGATTTTCAGAAAAAAGATAAAATAGTAGCTGTTTTTTCTGATACAGTTTTTTCATTAGAACAAATTAGGCAAAATTTAAAAATAAATCTAGAAACAAAAAAACAAGAAAAAAAGCTTGATTTATTAATAAAATACTCTAATGGAATTTTTCTATTGGAAGCTAAACATTCAAATGTTGGTGGTGGGGAACAGAATAAACAAGTTTCAGAGTTGATAGAAATTATGAGTTTAAAAGAAGGCGGAAAAGACATTTTTTATGTTGCATTTTTAGATGGTACTCATTCAAATGTTGTATTGGGAAATGTTTCAGAAAGAGCAGTTAGGATAAAGCAACAACAAAAAGAGATTTTACAATATTTACAACAAAATCCAAATAGTTTTTGGCTAAATACCGCTGGCTTTAAAGCTTTATTTAAAGATATTATTCAATGATTTTTATTAATAAAAACAAAAAACCTCACGAACCGGTGTAAACACCCATCCTGTGAGGAATTTATATTTATAGTAGCAAATTAATGGGTTTTGTCAAGTTAAAAAAATATGAAGAAATTAATAATCGCTAATTGGAAAATGAATCCCGTGAGTTTAAAAGAAGCGCAGAAAATGATGGCTGGCTTGAAGGCAGGGCTAAAGAATAGCAAAGTCGAGGTTGTTGTCTGTCCTCCTTTTGTATATCTAACAAGTTTTAAGTTTCAAGTTTTAAGTTTCAAGTTGGGAGCTCAGAATTGTTTTTGGGAAAATAGAGGAGCTTTTACAGGAGAGGTTTCTGTGAAAATGCTAAAAGATACGGGAGTTAAGTATGTTATTTTGGGGCACTCTGAAAGACGCATAATAATGGGGGAAACAGCAGGGCAAGTTAACAAAAAAATAAAAGCGGTTTTACAAAGCGGGCTTGTTCCTGTGGTTTGTTTTGGGGAATCATTAGAAGAAAAACAGCAAGGAAAAAGTTTTGTTTCCATTGAAAAAGAATTAAAAGAAATGCTTGAAAAAATATCCAAAGAGAATGTTGCCAAGATAATTTTTGCTTATGAGCCAGATTGGGCAATTGGCACTGGAAATAATTGTTCTTCTGATGACGCATTAACAATGGCTTTGTTTGTTAAAAAGATAATGGGTGAGGTTTATGGGAAAAAAGTTAAAGAAAGCGTAAGGGTTTTATATGGAGGAAGCATTGGAGCAGATAATGCTTTATCTTATTTAGAAAATGAAGCAATTAGCGGGTTGTTGGTTGGTGGGGCGTCGTTGAATATAAAAAAGTTTTTAGATATAGTGGAAAACATATAAATAAAAAATAATGTCAATTTTAACGGCTAATGAAATACGAGAGAAATATTTAAAGTTTTTTGAAGGTAAGGGGCATAAACGCCTGCCATCTGCCCCCTTAATTCCAGAAAACGACCCTACGGTTTTATTCACCACAGCGGGTATGCACCCTTTGGTGCCTTATTTGCTTGGAGAAAAACATCCTTTGGGTACTCGGCTTTGCAACAGCCAAAAATGCATCAGAACAGGCGATATTGACGATGTGGGCGACAATACCCATGGCACTTTTTTTGAAATGCTGGGTAATTGGAGCTTGGGAGATTACTTCAAAAAAGAAGCAATTGAGTGGAGCTTTGAGTTTTTAACAAAAGAGCTAAGAATACCATTAGAAAAATTAGCTTTCACGGTTTTTGACCCTTCAATAGATTTAGGGCAGGAGGGACAGAGCCCTTCGGCAGGCTCGGGGCAAGTTATTCCAAAAGATGAGGAGGCCTTTAATCTTTGGCAAAATTTGGGGGTTAAGCCAGAGCGGATTGCTTATTTGGGCCATGAAGATAACTGGTGGGGTCCAGCAGGGGCTACTGGGCCTTGTGGGCCAGATACTGAAATGTTTTATTGGGCGGGTGAAAATTCAGCGCCAGAAAAATTTAATCCTCAAGACAAGCAATGGGTGGAGATTTGGAATAATGTTTTTATGCAATACAACAAAACCGCAGATGGAAAATTTGAGGAATTATCGCAGAAAAATGTTGATACAGGTATGGGCTTGGAAAGAACAACCGCTATTTTACAGGGAAAAAATAATGTTTATGCCACAGAGTTGTTTACTTTAATTTTGAGTAAAATCGCAGAAATCTCTGGCAAGCAATACGAAGAAAATACAAAGTCATTTCGTATTATCGCAGACCACATTAAAGCCAGCGTATTTATTTTGTCTGACGGACTTGTTCCCTCTAACACAGAAAGAGGATATGTTTTAAGAAGGTTAATACGCCGAGCAATAAGATATGGCAAACTGCTTGGCATTGAAAATGCCTTTATGGGTGAAGTGGCTAAAGTTGTTATTGAAATGTACGAGGATATTTACATAGAATTAAAAGAAAATCAAGAAGTTATTTTAAGCGAATTGCAAAAAGAGGAAGAAAGATTTTTAACTTGTTTGGATAGAGGATTAAAAGAGTTTGAAAAAATAAAAAAACCAATTATTTCAGGAGAAGAAGTTTTTAATCTTTATCAAAGCTACGGGTTTCCCTTGGAAATAACAAGAGAAATTGCCAAAGAGAAAGGTAAAGAAGTTGATGAGAAGGGGTTTGAGATCGAGCTAAAAAAGCATCAAGATTTATCAAGAACAGCTTCAGCTGGGCAATTCAAATCTGGCTTGGCTGATGATTCACAAGCCACCACAAAATATCACACAGCCACTCATTTAATGTTAGCGGCTTTAAGGCAGGTTTTGGGTGAAGATATCCAACAAAAAGGCAGTAATATCACTTCAGAAAGAATAAGATTTGATTTTAATTTTGAAAGAAAATTAACAGAACAAGAAATTAAAAAAATAGAGGATTTAGTAAACGAAAAAATAAAAATGGCGTTGCCTGTTGTTTGTTGTGAAATGGAAACAAAAGAAGCGCTAAAAGAAGGGGCAACAGGGGTTTTTGGCCACAAGTATCCAGATAAAGTAAAAGTTTATTCTGTGGGCCCTTCGGCGGATTCGGCAAGTTCACCGCAGGCAGGCTCAGGGCGAGTTTTTTCTAAAGAAATTTGCGCTGGTCCTCATGTGGAAAACACCAAAGAGTTGGGTGTATTTAAGATTGTAAAACAAGAAGCCAGCTCATCTGGTGTTCGGCGGATAAAAGCCATTTTACAACAGTAAGTTGTTTGTGGTAAAATAAGTAATCCGTTAACGAAGGTGAGTCCATTGGGCGAAGCCAGAGTTTTACGGAGGACTTACCCTGTGAAGTAGTTTTTAATTTTAATAAATTCAAAACTAAAATTTGTAATCAAATTTTACTTCACTGGGGTGTAGATAGAAACTCGAAGCCACCCTGTTTAAGTAGTTCGCTTCCGCCTGCTGGCGGAAGCTCACACTTCACAGGGTTTAAGAATTCGTAAATTCACTCGTCTGCCTCAGGCGGACTCACTCATTAACGATTTCTAAAATGCCAAAAGAAATAATTGATATAACAACTCCAGAAGAAGAAGAAATAGAGGAAGAATTTCCCGCTGTTTTAGCGACATCCAATTCCAAAAAATCTGTTTCGTCAAAGAAAAAGTCAAGCCAGAAAAAAAATAAAGAAGGGGAAATAATTGTTGAAAACAGAGGGGGTAACGGGAAAGATTATTCTCATACTAAACCCTCTCTTAAAAAACAAACAAAGAAAGAAAGAATAAGAATTTCTTTTTCTTTGCCAGTTATTGCCTTAAAAATTCCTTTAATTATTTTGATTATAGTAGTCATCTTGGGGGGCGTTTTTATCTATTTAACTTTACAAGCTAAAGCAGAAGTTAAAATAAAGCCGGTTTTAGAGCCAATAACAATTGAAGATGAAATTCAAAGTTCCTCTAAACAGGCCCAAATTGATTTTGAAAAAAAGATAATACCCAGCCAAATTATTGAAAAAGAAATGGAAAAATGGGCAACTTTTCAATCAACGGGCAGGGGAACAGAGCAATCTGGGGCCTCTGGAACAATATTTGTTTATAATGAAATTAATCCCCCAACTCCCTTAAACTTAAAAGAAGGAACTAGGTTTGTATCTTCAAAAGACGGCAAGATTTATAAGGCAAAAAGTAAAGTTTCTTTGCCTCAAGCCACAATAGTAAATGGAAAAATAGTAGCAAGCGTAACAGAGGTTCCAGTGGTTGCTCAACAAGAAGGCGAAGAATACAATATTGCCCCAGCTAAATTTTCGGTTCCGGGATTAGCTGGCACCACTCTTTATTATAGTATTTGGGGTGAATCAAAAGAAAAAATTGACGGGGGTTCTCAAAAAGAGGTGCAAGAAATTACTCAGCAAGATATGGATTTAGCTAAAGACAGCATTACAAAGGGCCTGCAAGCAGAGTTGCTGACTGCTTTAAAGGAGCAGGTGCCTGCTGGCTTCTTTTTAAACCAAGAGGTTGTAAGTTTTAATGAGCCAGATATTTCTTGTTCGCAAGAAGTCGGGGCAAAAGTTGCTGAGTTTAATTGCTACCTAAAACTTAAAGCAACAGCCACTATCTTTAAAGAGGCAGACCTTAAGCTTATGGCTAAAAGTTTTATTGAATCAAAGTTATCATCAACCAAAAAATTACAGGAGCAAAGCTTAACAACAACTATCAAACCAAGGGGGGGAATTACCGAAAATGGGGATTTGGTTTTAGATTTAAAGGTGGGAGCCAACCTTTATAACGCCATTGATACCAATAGATTATTAGGAGATTTAGCGGGGGAATCAAAAGATGGAATAAAGGTTTTATTAAAAAGTGAATACCCCCAAATTGAAAGAGCGGATGTTAAGCTGTGGCCTTTTTGGATAGAAAAAGCTCCAAAAAATTTAAATAAAATAAAAATAGATATTATTTTTTCCCCGTAAAGAATTTTAAGTTGGCTTGCTTGGGATAAAGCCACGGAAATTTGCTGTGGGGGTTGCTTTTTTTTCAATAATTTGTTATTTTAGAAAATTGTAATAGAGCTTATTACAAATATGTTTTTGCGTGTTCGTTTGCAGGCCTGAAATACCACATATTTAAGCTTGCTTATTTATTTGAAAATGAAACAGTTAAATACCATAAAAGAAAAAGGCCAGGTTCTTGAGGCTTTGCCTAGTCTTTTATTTAAAGTTCAATTAGAAAGTAATGAAGAAGTTTTAGCCCACTTGGCTGGAAAACTAAGGATTCACCGGATAAAAATTTTACCAGGAGATAAAGTTTTGGTTGAAAGAGGTCCTCATGATGGAAATAGGGGCAGAATAGTTTATCGGCTTAAATAAATGAGCCGTTAGCGAAGGCGAGCTGATAGGCGAAGCTTGAGCTTACGACGAATTTACCCCGTGAAGTAATTTTAAATTAGCAAATTTAAAATTATCCTGTTAAATAATTTTGCTTTGCAAAATTGCCCGAAGGGCATTTAACGGGGTACTTCACTGGGGTGTGGATAGAAATACAAACAAACCCCAGTTAAGTAGTTCACTTAGTCGCTCGCGTTTAACGGGATCTAAGAATTCGTAAATTCATTTCATTCATTAACGACTTAAGGAGTATCCCGATTAAACGCTTTAGGAGAGGAGCGTTTAACGGGATCTAAGAATTCGTAAATTCATTTCATTCATTAACGACTTCTAAGACATGAAAGTAAGACCTTCAGTAAAAAAATTATGCAAAGATTGTAAAATTGCCCGGAGAAAGGGGAGGGTTTATGTTATTTGCAAAACTCCTAAACATAAACAAAGACAAGGAGCGTAAATGACGCTCCAAGAGCCAGAGCCAGCAGGCGAAGCGCGATTGGCAAGCGGAATTTACCCTGTGGAGTAGTTTTAAATTTTTTACTAAAAATTTAAAACAGAAATTTGCGGAGCAAATTTCTACTCCACGGGGTGTAAGAACTTGTAATGAGTTTTCATCCTTCGACAAGCTCAGGATGAAAACTCACACAATTTCTAACATGCCCCGTATAGCCAGTATAACAATTCCAGATAACAAGCAGATAGGTATTTCATTGACCTATGTTTTTGGAATTGGCAGGCCTTTGGCTTTAAGAATTTTAAAACAATGCAATATTGATCCCAAAAAGAAAGCCAAAGATTTAACCGAACAAGAAGCGGGAAAAATTAAAGAAGTTATAGACGCTTCTTATAAAATTGAAGGGGATTTAAGAAGAGAAAATGTTAGCCATATTAAAAGATTAAAAGAAATAAAATGTTGGAGAGGCGCAAGACACACAAAGGGGTTGCCTGCGAGAGGGCAGAAAACAAAAAAGAATTCAAGAACTGTAAGGGGAAATATTAGAAGAACTGTGAGCTCTGGAAGAAAAACAGCCCCAGGACCTAAATAAGTAATCCGTTAGCGATGGCAAGGCGATTAGCCGAAGCCAGAGCTTACGGAGGACTTACCCCGTGAAGTGAAATTTGCTTTGCAAATTTCAATCTGCCGAAGGCGGATTACTTCACTGGGGTGGAGCGGAATTTACCCCAGTCAAGAAGCTCACTTAGTCGTTCGCGTTCAACGGGGCGTAAGAGCTTGCAATAAATTTTTAAGCCAAAAATTTTTTAGCTTAAAAATTTACACAATCTCTAACACATGGGAAAAAAACGAGTAATAAAAAAAACAGAAAAGGAGTTAATTGAAGAAACAGATAAAATTGAAAAGAAGTTGGGAAAAGAACTGAATGTTTCTGCCAGCAGGCCTTTTAAAAAAGGCAGGGTTTATATTTCTTCAACTTATAACAATACCATTGTAAGCTTAACCGACGAAAGGGGAAATGTTTTGTTTTGGAGGTCAGCAGGCAACGTGGGCTTTAAAGGAACCAAGAAAGGAACTTCCTTTGCGGCTTCAAAGGTTGCTCAAGCTGTTGCTCAGGCCTGCGATCAGTTTAAAATAAAAGAAGTTTCTGTCTTTGTTAAAGGAGTGGGGGGAGGTCGAGATTCGGCTTTAAAAACTATTGCTGGAGCGGGATTGGAAATAGAAGCTATAAAAGATGTAACTCCAGTTCCACATAATGGTTGTCGGCCAAGAAAACCAAGAAGAGTTTAATAAAACATTTATAATTAATGCCTACCAACAATACAACTTGTAAAATTTGCCGAAGATTAGGCCAAAAAACTTTTTTAAAAGGAGAAAGGTGTTTATCTCCCAAGTGTCCTTTTATTAGAAGGCCTTACGCGCCCGGACCAAAAAAGAAAAGACGAAGCAATTCTTTTTCAGAATTTGCAAAGCAGTTAAAAGAAAAGCAAAAATTAAGAAAATATTATGGTTTGGGAGAAAGGCAGTTTAGAAATTATGTAAAAATTGTTTTACAAAATAGGGGCCAAGGAGGAGATGCAACTTTGCTGTTGTTGAAAGAATTAGAAAATCGGCTGGACAACGTTGTTTTTAGATTGGGGTTTGCCAAATCAAGAAGAGAAGCAAAGCAAATGGTTTCTCATGGTTATTTTTTAATAAACAACAAACCAGTCAACATATCTTCTTTTGCCACCAAAAAAGGAACTGTGGTTTCTTTTAAAGAGAATAAAAAAGAAAAGGCAATTTTTAAAAATCTTTCTTCTATTTTAAAAAGCTATCAACAGCCAAGATGGTTAGAGTTAAACAAGGAAAAAATGGAGGGAAAAATAGTAGCTGAGCCCACCGCAGAAGATGTAAACAATATTGACATTTCATCTATTTTTGAGTTTTATTCTCGCTAATCACTTAAAGCTTGAAACTTAAAGCTTGAAATATTATCATATGTTTCATGTTATATGTTTCATGTTTCATTATCTATGATTCCATTACCATCAAAACCAAAGATAACTAAAAAAGAAGGCAATACTGCTTTTTTTGAGATAGAAGGCCTTTATCCCGGCTACGGAGTTACCATTGGCAACGCCATGAGAAGAGTTTTGTTGTCTTCTTTGGAGGGGGCAGCCATTACTCAGGTTAAAATAAAAGGAGCTCCCCATGAGTTTTCAGCTATAGGTGGGGTTTTAGAAGACGTGATAATGATAATGTTAAATTTAAAAAAGCTAAATTTTAAAAATTATAGCGAGGAAGCCCAAACAATAACTTTAAAAGTTAAAGGTGAAAAAGAAATAAAAGCAAAAGATTTTAAGCTCACCGCTCAATTAAAATTAGCAAACCCCGAAGCTCACATAGCAACCACCACAAAATCAAACGCAGAATTAGAAATAGAAGCAGTTGTTGAAAAAGGAATGGGCTATTTGCCTTTAGAAAAGAGAGAAGGAGGAAAATCAGAAGTGGGAGTTTTCCCCATGGACGCTATTTTTACTCCAGTAAGAAAAGTGAATTTTACTGTTGAAAATATGAGAGTTGGAAAAAGAACTGATTATGATAAGATAATTTTGGAAATTGAAACAAATGGAGTGATTGTTCCAGAGGAAGCGTTTAAGAAAACTTCGGATATTTTAGTGAGCCATTTTTCTTTATTGGCTGACGCTTTTGTTTTTGGAGATGAGTCATTAACCTCAGAAAAAGAAGCGATTGGGGTTAAAGAAACTTCAAAAGACGCCTCATCTGAAGAGGAGAATAAAAAAATAAAAGTTGAGGATTTAAATTTGGCAGATAGGATAAAAACCGCTTTGTTTGAGAACAATATTAAAACTCTTGCAGGTTTAACTAAAAAAACTGAAGATGATTTAAAACAGATGAGCGGGTTGGGAGATAAGGCAATTACAGATATTAAAAAAGTTTTAAAAAAGAAAGGATTGGCGCTTAAGCAATAAAAAATATACAGAAGCTATATGCGAAAACAGAAACAGGGTCGAAAATTTCATAGAGAAAAAGACCAAAGAAAAGCTTTAATCAAATCATTAATGAGAGAGCTTTTTATTAGGGAGAAAATAAAAACAACCCAAGCAAAAGCTAAAGAAATTAGAAGGTTTGTTGAAAGAGCTATTACCAAAGCCAAAACTGGGGATTTATCTTCGCGTAGATATTTATTAAAATATGTTTCACCAGCAGTGGCAAAAAAAGTAGTGGAAGAAATTGCTATTAGATATAAAATGCGAAACGGCGGGTACACAAGAGTTATCAACCTTGAACCAAGAAAATCTGATGGCTCTAAAATGGCAATTATAGAGCTTGTAAAGTAAAAATATGGAAAACACTGAAAGAAAAACACATACAATTGACGCTACTGGGAAATCATTGGGAAGGTTGGCCACAAAAATAGTTGACTTGTTAAGAGGGAAAACAAAAGTTGGATTTGCTCCATACAAAGATGATGGCGATTTTGTGGTGGTTGAAAATATTAGTAGAATGGCAATAACCGGAAAAAAGAAAAAACAAAAAATTTATTTTCACTTTACGGGTTTTATTGGAGGGATGAAAGAAACAACAATGGAGAAATTAATTGAAAAGAAGGGGGTTGGAGAGGTTTTAAAAAAAGCGGTAGCTGGAATGTTGCCAAAAAACAAACTAAAACCAGGAATATTAAAAAGATTAACGATTAAGTAGACCTATTATGTCTTGTTAAATCATATGCCAATTAAGAAAACTACAACAAAAGCTGAAAAAGTTGAAAAGATCAAAAAAGAAGATGATGTGGAGGAAAAAATTATTGTTAAACAGCCAGAAGTTAACAACGAAATTTTAGATGTTGAAAATTTTGTGTTTGACACAAAAAAGAAATATTTTGAAGCGGTTGGCAGAAGAAAAAATGCCACAGCTCGGGTTCGGCTTTACACTCAAAATAAAAAGGGTGTAACCATCAATGATAAACCTTATCAAGATTATTTTAAAACAGAAACATTGCAAAAAACCATAATTTCGCCATTAGAAAAATTAAAGTGTTTGGATAAGTTTGGTTTTGATATAAAAGTTGATGGAGGGGGGTTGTCTGGCCAAGCAGGCGCTATTAGGCATGCTATCTCAAGGGCGCTTATTTTGCTTAACCCTTATTTTAAAAAACGGCTTAAAAAGAGTGGTTACTTAACTCGCGATTCAAGGATGAGAGAGAGAAAAAAACCGGGCTTAAACAGAGCCAGAAGAGCTCCACAATGGAGCAAGAGATAGGGATAACGAATAACATTTACCCCCTCGCTTTTGGCGAGGGGTTTTGTTATAATCCTACTATCAATCGTAAACCCCGATTTGTTTTGCGACGAAAAGCAAAACAAATCGGGCTGCACGATATTTCTAACATCTCAACGAAAACGTTTCGATGAGAAAATCGGCGCATGCTAAAAGAATTAATAGATAAATTTTATTTAGAGCAAGAGAACAGAAAAAACCAGTTGCATTTTTATGTTACAGACGCGGGCAAGTGCCAAAGAGCGGTTTTTTTTAAATTTAAAAATGTTTCTGCTGAAAAAACAGACCCTCGGCTTTTGCGTATTTTTGAGCACGGCGAGCTTTTGCATCGCAATATTTTTAACATTTTGTATCGTTTAAAAATTGGCGTAACAACAGAAGTGAAAATACCCGAACAAGAACTTATTTCTGGCAGGGCTGACGCTATTTTATGTCTTGGTGGAGAAAATTATGTGTTGGATATTAAAAGTATAAATAGCATGGCTTTTCGCAAGTTAATGGCTCCAAAAGAAGAGAATCTTTATCAAATTCAGCTTTATTTGCACTATTTTAAAATTAAAAAAGGTATCTTGCTTTATATTGATAAGGATATGCAAGAGATAAAAGAGTTTGTGGTAAACTATGACGAAAATTTAGTAAGCCAGCTTTTAATCGGCTTTACTCAACTAAAAAAGAAAATTGAAACAGATACTTTGCCAGTGGCTTTGTTTGATTATCCCACTAATTGGCAATGTGGTTATTGTCAATACAGGCAGATTTGCGATATGGCCGGCAAACAAGAAATCCCTTGGCGCGAATTTAAAACCCGCGTTCAGCTTGCTCCTGAGGCGTAAAAAGGTTATATTATCTATTGTAAAGCAAACTTATGGACAAATTTATTATACAAGGGGGGAAAAAATTAGAAGGTCAAGTGGAAATTAGGGGGTCAAAAAACGCGGCTGGCGCTATTTTGGCGGCTTGTTTGCTTACAAAAGAGCCTTGTGTTATTGGCAATTTGCCTTTGGTGGATGATATTTTAAACTTGCTGGAAGTTATTAGCGAAATGGGGGCTAAAATTGAATGGATAGAAAAAAGAAAGGTAAAAATTACAGCCGGGGATAATTTAGATGTTAATAAAATTGATTTTGAAAAGTTTTCCAAAGCCAGAACATCCGTGTTGCTTTTGGGCGCTTTAGTGGCCAGATTTAATCAGTTTAAGGTTTCTAGGCCCGGGGGGGATAGAATTGGTTTACGCCCCATTACAACGCATTTAGATGCATTAGAGGCGCTGGGTTGTAAAATTAAAGAGCAGGGAGATTTTTATGAATTTAATATAAACGAACTAAAAGGAGCAGAAATTATTTTACCCGAGTTTTCGGTTACAGCCACAGAAATTTTGCTTATGGCTGGCTGTTTAGCTAAAGGCCACACTATTGTTAAAATAGCCGCAGGAGAACCCCACATTCAAGAGCTTGTTTTAATGCTTAATAAAATGGGGGGAGATATAAAATGGGAAGGCACTCACTCGTTGATTATTAATGGAGTTGAAAAATTAAACGGGGTTGAGTATAGTATTATTCCTGACGCTTTGGAAGTTGGAACATTTTTGATTATTGGCGCATTGTGCGGAGGTGAAATTACAGTTCCTGACATTGAAGGTGATTATCTGGATTTATTTTTAGAAAAATTAAAAGAAGCCGGAGTGAATTTTAAAAGAGAAAATGGGTTTATAAAAGTTAAAAAATCAGATAATTTAAAACCAATAAAAGTTCAGGCCTTGCCCTATCCGGGATTTCCAACTGACTTGTTGCCCTTAATTGTGCCATTACTCACTCAAGCTAAAGGAAAAAGTTTATTGCATGATCCTTTGTATGAGAATAGGTTGAATTATATTCACCAGTTAAGAAAAATGGGTGCTGACATTGAAATTGTTGACCCGCATAGAGCTTTTATTTTTGGGCCAACCGAGTTATCGGGTGTTTCCATAGAGTCAACCGATATAAGGGCTGGGGCTTGTTTGATAGTAGCTGGGCTTTTAGGACAAGGAGAAACCATTATAAGCAATGTGAGCCAAATTGACAGGGGATATGAGCGGATAGAAGAACGGCTGGCGAAATTGGGAGCAGAAATAAAAAGAATTTCTAATTAGCAAATTAAAAATTTCTAATAAAATTTTAATATTTAATATTTTATTAGAAATTAGAGGTTAGGATTTAGATATTTAAGCTATGTCTTTTTTTACAAACAAATTAGCCATTGACCTTGGCACTTGCAATTCTTTAGTTTTTATTCCCGGAAAAGGAATTGTTTTGAACGAGCCCTCTGTTGTGGCTGTGGCCAAGCCCGAAAATAAAGTAATGGCTGTTGGGGCTGAGGCCAAATTAATGGTGGGGAGAACGCCCGATAACATAGTTGTTTATAGGCCAATGAAGGATGGTGTTATCGCTGATTACAAAGTAACCGAAGCAATGCTTAAATATTTTATAAATAAAAGCAAAAGTCGGTTAAATTTTTTTAAACCAGAAATTTTAATTTCCATTCCAGTTGGGGCAAGCTCAACCGAAAGAAGGGCAGTTATTGAAGCCGCTAAGGCCGCTGGCGCTCGCGAGGCCTTTGTGGCTAAAGAGCCAATTTTAGCGGCTATTGGGGCTGGCATTCCCATTAATTCTTGCGAAGGCAATATGATTGTTAATATTGGCGGGGGCACTTCAGAAATTGCTGTGGTGGCGTTGGGGGGCATTGTAACTGCTCAGTCAATTAGAATGGCTGGAGATAGAATGGACGAGAGAATCGCTGAATACATAAAAAAAGAACACAATTTAGCGGTTGGGAGTCAGTCAGCTGAAGAAATAAAAATAAGAATTGGCCGGGCTTTCCCTCAAAAAAAAGAAGATATTTATGATATACGAGGAAGAGATTTAATTACAGGGTTGCCAAGAAATATTAAAATTTCTTCAAATGAAATTGCCAGGGCCCTACAATCAGTGTTGGAGGAAATCATAGAGGGCATTAAGCAGGTTTTAAGACAAACCCCTCCCGAGCTTTCAGCAGATATTATTAACAAAGGAATGATTTTATCGGGCGGGGGCTCTTTGTTAAGAGATTTAGACCAATTGGTTGCCAAACACACAGGCGTGCCCTGCTTTACAGCTGAGGACGCTTTGTTTTGCGTTGTGAAAGGCACGGGAGTTGTGTTAGAAAATTTGGATACTTATAAGAGAAGCATAATGTCCAAAAAATAAATCTCTAATTAACCTAATTATACTAATTAACCTAAACAAATCCCAATGAATAATTCCCAATTGGGATTTGGGGTTTGGCGTTTATTTAGAATAATTAGAGCAATTAGAATAATTAGAATAATTGGCCCCATGAATTTAGTTGGCCACAAACAACAATGGAACTTTTTAAAACAGGCCTTAAAAAATGATCGTTTAGGGCAGGCCTTTATTTTTTCGGGTGAAGAGAAATTAGGAAAAAAGAAAATAGCTTTTGAATTTGTAAAAATGATTTTTTGTGAAAACCAAGAGAAAGCTCCTTGTCAAAGTTGCCAAAGCTGTCTTTTGGTGGAAAAAGCCAGTCATCCAGATTTTATTTTTATTGCTCCCCAAAAAAGAGAGATCCAAATTAATCAGGTGAGGGATTTGCAAAAAGCCATTAGTTTAAAGCCAGTTTTGTCAAAGGCGAAATTAGTGGTAATAAACGACGCTCATTATTTAAACACCCAAGCTCAAAATTGTATTTTAAAAACATTAGAAGAGCCAACGGGTCAAACAATTTTTATTTTAGTTTCGTCATTGCCCAATGTTTTGCTTAACACTATTCAGTCAAGGTGCGAGAGTTTAAAATTTTTTCCTTTAAAGGTAGAGGAAATGCAAAAGATAACATCATCTCAAGAAATTTTACATCACTGCTTGGGAAGGCCCGGGGTGGCAGTTTCTTTTTTAGAAAGCCAAAATAACTTTTTAGAATTTCAAAACGCGCTCAAAACAGCAAAGGAATTTTTAACCAAGGACTTGCTCGGTAAGTTGTTGTTTATAAAGGGATTTTTTCCAAAAAATAAAGTGGATGATGACGAAAAAAAAGAAACAAAAAACACAAAGGAAGAGTGTTTTCTTTTATTGGAAAGTATGATTTGGCATTTAAGAAAAGCCCTTTGGTTAAGAATTGATGGAGAAGTTAACAAAAGCGCTTTATTAAAAACGAAAAAAGCGATAGAATTAACAGAGGAGGCAAGGGTATTGCTTCAAACAACAAATGTTAATCCAAAGTTGCTTTTAGAAAACCTAATTTTAAATTTTTAAGTAATCCGTTATTGAAAGCGAGCCGATAAGGCGAAGCTTGAAATTTACGGAGAACTTACCCCGTGGAGTAGTTTCAAATTTTTATTAAAAAATTTGAAACAGAAATTTGCAGAGCAAATTTCTACTCCACAGGGTGTAAGAACTCGTAAATTCACTCGTGGCTAATCGCCACTCATTCATTAACGATTTCTAACATGTTTCAACAAATAATTGACCAATCAAAAAAAGATCTTCAAAAAGCAGTGGATAATTTTAAATCAGATATGATGAAATTAAGAGCAAGCAGTTTATCTCCTGAAATTTTAGAAGACATAAAAGCGGATTGTTTTGGCCAAGAAATGCCTATTAAACAACTGGGCTCTATATCGGCCATATCTCCCAGAGAAATAATGGCGCAATTGTGGGATAAAAGTTATGTGGACGGAGTGTTAAAAGCCATTGAAAGAGAGGGTTTAATTTTAAGCTCAAGAATTGACGGAGCAAGCATTTATTTTACAGCCCCGGCTTTAACAGCTGAATCAAGAAACGACTTAATAAAGCTTTTAAATAAAAAGAAAGAAGAGGCGTTTCAAGAGTTGCGGAAATTAAGAGACAAGGCGTGGAAAGATATTCAAGATAATTTTGCTAAGGGAGAGATAAGAGAAGACGATAAATTCAAAGGCAGAGATAAGCTTGATGAAGCAGTGCGAGATTTTAGAGAAAAAATGGACGAAATAGCTGAAAGAAAAGAGAAAGAGATACTGGGATAATTTCAAAACCCTAATAACAAATGACAAATAAAATGTCAAAATTTAAATTTAGTATTTGGCATTAAGTATTTTATTTGAAATTAGAAGTTAAAATTTAGAAATTTCTTATGATATTAACTATTGTTATTGTTGTTTTAAGTTTAATAATTTTGATGTCCTTGCATGAGCTGGGCCATTTTTTGTTGGCTAAAAAATTTGGCATAACCGTGGAAGAGTTTGGCATTGGATATCCTCCAAGAATTTGGGGCAAGAAAATAAAAAATACTATCTACTCTATTAATTGGTTGCCTTTGGGCGCTTTTGTTAAAATTTTAGGGGAAGATGAAAATCAAAAAAAAGTAGAAGGCAGTTTTGCTTCAAAGCTATTATGGCAAAGAGCTTTGGTTTTGTTTGGAGGAGTGGCCTCATTTTGGATAATCGCTTTTTTAATCATCACTATTTTAGCTGGAATTTCAGGAGTGCCAACTGCTGTTCCAGATAGTTTTAATGGCATAGGTAAAGAAACGCCTAAAGTTCAGATTTTTTCTGTGGCTAAAAATTCACCTGCGGAAGTAGCTGGTATAAAAGCGGGGGACGAAATAGTCAATCTTAAATCTCAAATTGCAAACCTAAAATCTAATAAAATTGGGGAAGTTCAGGAGTTTATCGGGGAACATAAGGGCGAGGAAATTTTATTTTCTTTGCAAAGAGGGGATAAGGCCTTGGAAATTTCAGCAATTCCAAGAATTGATCCGCCAAAAGGAGAGGGGGCTTTGGGAGTGGCATTAGCCAGGGTGGCTCATATGCAGGTTGCCTGGTATAAGGCCCCATGGATTGGCTTAAAAATAACCGCTTTGCAAACTAAAGACATACCAGTTCAATGGTACCTGCTTATTAAAAAGAAAATTAATAGAGTGCCAACTCCAGATGTTCAAATGGTGGGGCCGGTTGGCTTGGGTCAAATAATGGGGCAGGCCTTAGGGCAAGGGGCGGGAAATTATTTAATGCTGGTGGCTATTATTTCTATTTATCTTGCCTTCTTTAATTTATTGCCAATTCCGGCCTTAGACGGCGGACGGCTTTTATTTATCGTCATTGAAGCCATCAGAAAAAAGCCAGTAAAACCAGAAGTAGAGCAAAAAATAACTACAATATTTTTTATAGCCCTAATTTTAATGGGTTTAATTTTTACATTCCAAGATATCCGCAGGTTGTTTTAAAAATTATATTTGATTTTTTAGGATTTTTTGGATATACTAAAATCAAGAAGAAATATATGCGAATAACTAAAACAAAAGTTAATTTTTCAAAGTATAAGGGAAAAGAAGTGGCAATAGTAAAAGGGAAAATCGTAGCATCGGGGAGCTCTTCAAAAAGTGCTTTTGAAGCAGCAAAAAAACTATTTCCAAAAATTGCTTCCAGAGATATTATTTTACTTTCTGTGCCCAAAGAAAGGTTTGCAATTTACATTTTATTAAAAAAATAAGTTTTTATGGAAAAACAGATTTTTCCTTATGGTTTTGAGCTTTTAGAAAATAAAAGAGTGATTGCTTTTCCAGCCATTACTATAACTTTAAAAAAAGAAAACTCTTTAGACGGGTTTTCTTTTTTGGTATTGATTGATTCTGGTGCTGAATTCTCACTTTTCACTAAAAGTGACGCTGAGCTTTTAGAAATTAATTTGCAAAAAGGAGAAAGAATTGATATTGGGGGAGTGTCTGGTGATAAATTTTTAGCATTTATTCACCCTGTTTTAGTTAAGATTGGTAATAAAGAATTTAAAATAAAAGTAGCTTTTTCAAGTAGAAACGATACTCCGAGAATTTTAGGTCGCAATCCATTATTTTCCAATTTTTTTATTATTTTTGACCATCAAAAGCAAAATACTATTTTTATTTCTCGCAAAGTAAAGTTATTTGAAAAATTTATTTATGCTTAATTCATTTTCAAAATCTATGATTTTTCAAAAATCCTCTAAACCCGTTGGGGGGGGGCTTTATTAGTTAAAAATTCAAAGTGCAAAGTTAAAAATGAAAAATTAAAAATTGCTTTAACTTTTATTTTATTATTTCAGTTAATCGCTGGAATGTTTTTATTTGTCCCAAAACCGCAAGAAGCAAAAGCTGCTACTATTTTTTCTGATGACTTTAATGATAACTCAATAGACGTTACAAAATGGATTGAGCAGGATATTGCCGGTGATTATATACAGGAGAGTAATGGCAAAATAAATCTGATCGGCGGTGGTAATTGGGGAAGTACTACTTTGGTTAGCCAAACCAATTTTACGAGAGCAGCTAACGTTACCTTTCTTGCTTCAGTTAACCATTCTGCTAAGGGCGTAATGTATGGATTTAAGGATTCTGATGCTAGCTACAGTTATACAAACATGATCTATGGTTTATATTTATACAATCCTGCTGTGGGAAACAGACAAATATTGATTTTTGAGGATGGAAATAACAGGGGCGCAGTTGGTTCTGGTTGGTCATTAAATACTGACTATAGTATTGCTATAGTTTTAAAAACTACAGGAGCAAAGTATTACATTAAAGGTGGAAAGTATGGCACAGACAATAGCTGGTCATTACTATATGATTCTTCATATTCCAGCGAGAGCAACCTAAAAGTAGGTTTTGCTTTCGGAACGCCTTGCTCCGAAAATGTAATGGCAATGGATGATGTATCTGTAGTCGACTCCGGACTTCCTTTTGTTACCGATAATAGCAATATAATGATTGCTAAACCCACGCTCAATTCCGTCACTATTTTGAGAAAAACAAGTTTTAGTAGTGATGTTACTATAGATTATGGACTTACTGATAGTTATGGAAACACAACATCATCAACAAACAAAACCATACACGAGTTGTTGATTTCAGGTTTGAGTCCTTCAACCACATACCATTATAGAATTACCACATCTGAAAACGGCAATCCAGAAGATACGACTTCTACAAGCGACTTAACTTTTAAAACACAATTAGAACCCGGCAACGATTTTAGTTTTGTGATTATAGGTGACATACAAGGCGGCGATCCCTCAGGTACGGTTAACCAGATTCAGGCGTTAAATCCAGACCTCATTTTAACTGTTGGAGATAATATACAAGGTGAAGGTGTCTCAAGTGTCACGGACTTTGAAACCCGTTGGCAGATTGATGTCTTTGATTATATCCAAGATTTGACCAGCCATATCCCCCTGTTTACCACTTTGGGAAATCATGATGCAGCGATCTCAAATTTTAATAATGGAATTACTGCATATCAGCAACAAGTGGCAATGCCGACATCGGATAGCGGAGGAGAGAAATACTATTCTTTTGACTATGGGGATGCTCATTTCGTTGTCTTGAATGGAACATATAATGGAAGTAATGCAGGAACTATAGATAGCACTCAATTATCATGGCTGGAAAACGATTTACAATCAACGGATAAAACATGGAAATTTGTATTTTGTCACTATCTGATTTATGGAGCAGATAACGCTGGTGGCATGCTTACCACTTGGAGGCTTTCTAATTATACGGATGTAGCGACTATTATGAAGAATAACGGTGTGACAGCTTGGTTTAATGGACACAGGCATGTATATAACAGATACGTTAAGGACGGCGTATTCTATATTGGTAATCCCTGTGCAGGCTCCGGATGGGGTTGCCCTTTAGATGACGCATATGGAGGCGAAGGTGATAATTATGCTAATTCTGGTGGAGACACAGGCACGCTTGTAAACACGGTAGGAGATTATGTTGGTTTTACAAAAGTCTCGGTCACGTCTTTAGGAGTAAGCGCAGTGATATATGAAGAAGACGGCACAGTAATTGATAGTTTTGACCTGACGTCTGGTGCAGTTCCAATTTATCCAACAATTGGTGCATCAACTGTTTTATCCTCAAGTGCAATCAGATGGAACTTTACGGATAATTCCAGTTTCGAAACCGGTTTCCGTGTCTATACCAATGCCGACGCCATAGCCACCAGTAGTGCCACAGCCAATTTAACCTACCTTGACGAAACAGGATTATCTGAAAACACTCAATACACAAGATATGTTAAGGCATACAATGACTATGGAGAAAGCTCCTCTTCCTCAGCCACCTCAACCTACACGTTAGCAGACACTCCCACTGGCTTTAATTTTATGCGACACCCTCTTTCTCTTGATATTTATGTTGACAGGTTTACCAATGATACTCTTGGATCCTCTGGTTATTTATTCTGGCGAACAGATAATTCTGCTTACAATTCTGGCTGGATTCAAACCAACCAATGGCAAGATTTAAATATGGTTGAAGGTCAAACATACACCTACGCTGTGAAATACCGAAATGCTAATGGCATTGAAACAGCCACCACCACATTGGGCGGCGTTTCGTTTATTAGGGAGGTTGGGGGCGGGGGAACCCCAAATGTGGTTGATATCGGATACCAACCACAAATTACGGCAAGTTCCACGCAGGCAACTACTACACAAAACAATGCTTCGACAAGCTCAGCACAGGTTCCTAATTTAGCTGGTTTAACTGGTCAAGCCAGGCAAGTGGCTATTCAACAAATTAGGGATATGATAACCCAAATTCAAAATCAACTTGTTATTTTAATTGGTCAGCTTATTCAGGCCCTACAAGCAGAACTGGCAAATATGCTTGGGCGATAAAAAAGACGAGGAAAAAAGACGAGGGCAGCCCTCGTCTTTTTAATTTCAATTTTAAAAACTATATAAACATAAAATTAAACTCTATACGCAATTTGGACGATCGGATAAATTGCGTATAGGTTTAAAATTCCTCTATTTTTATTTGCGGTTTGGGGGATTTTGGGGTAAAGTGAAATATAATACTAATCTACGAATAATATGCGAATCTACAAATATGCGAATAATTTGTAAATTTGCATATTCGCAACATTCGTATTAGATTTGCGGATTTGCATTATATTATTTATGAAACAGTCACAAATTTTTACAAAAACTCAAAAAGAAAATCCTAAAGACGAAAAAAGTTTAAACGCAATTTTATTGCAAAGAGCCGGATTTATCTATAAGGAAATGGCTGGGGTTTATTCTTATTTGCCAATGGGTTTGATGGTGTTAAATAAAATTTCCAATATAGTTAGAGAAGAAATGCAAAACATTGGGGGGCAAGAAGTTAATATGGCCATTTTGCAGCCCAAGGCCTTGTGGCAAAAAACAGATAGGTGGGATAAGGGGATTGGTCTTGAGGTAATGTATAAAGTAAAAGATGAGCAAATGGAAGTTGGCTTGGGGCCAACGCACGAAGAAATGTTAACCGACATTATTAAAAACCACATTGAATCATTTGAGGATTTGCCATTTTCTGCTTTTCAAATTCAAACAAAATTCAGAAAAGAAGCCAGAGCAAAATCCGGACTTTTAAGGGGGAGAGAATTTTTAATGAAAGACCTTTATAGTTTTCATGCTTCAACCGAGGATTTTAAAGATTTTTATGAAAAAACTAAGCAGGCCTATTTAAAAGTGTTTGAAAAATGCGGATTGAAAGCCATTATTACCGAGGCCTCCGGCGGCGGTTTTTCTAAGGATTATTCCCACGAGTTTCAAATTATTTCACCAGCTGGTGAGGACACAATTTATTATTGTGATGTGCCTGCCCTGAGCTTGTCGAAGGGGCATTTTAGCCAAAACGAAGAAATTTTTGACAAAAAAATCACTAAATGCCCGGTTTGTGGTAGAGAGCTTCAAAAATCCAAATCCATTGAGGCAGGGAACATATTCTCTTTGGGCGCTAAATATTCAGAACCATTAGGAGCTTTTTTTACCGATAAAAACGGAGTAAAAACGCCAATTATTATGGGGTGTTATGGCCTTGGAATTTCTCGGCTTATGGGAATAATTGTGGAGATAAATAATGACAAAAATGGAATTATTTGGCCAAAATCAGTGGCGCCTTTTGCTTGCCATTTGTTGCCAATTTTAAGCGGAAAACAAGAGCAAGACAAAGAAATTTTAGAGAAAGCCAATAAAGTTTATAATGATTTGCAAAATAAGGGAATTGGGGTATTATATGATGACAGAAATAAAAAATCCGCTGGGGAAAAATTTGCTGATGCTGATTTAATTGGCATTCCGTTGCGGATAGTTGTTAGCCAAAAAACAATTGAGAAGGGTGGAATTGAAATAAAGGAGAGGGGTAGTGAAAAGGTAGAGATAGTGAGCGAAATAAAAGGATTAACCCCAGTGAAGTAATTTCAAATTTTTAAAAAATTTGAAATTACCCTGTTAAATAATTTTGCTTCGCAAAATTGCCTCAAGGGCATTTAACAGGGTACTTCACGGGGTGTAAGAACTTCTAAATCTCACAATTCGCTAATCGCTCATTGTTCAATTAAGAATTTCTAACATGTTTAAAAGATTATCAAAATATTTTAGTGAAGATATTGCCATTGACTTGGGAACAGCCAATTCTTTGGTTTACGTAAAAAATAAAGGCATTGTTATCAACGAACCATCAGTGGTGGCTGTTAACAGCAAAACCGGTCAAATTTTAGCTGTTGGCAATGAAGCCAAAAAAATGGTGGGGAGAACCCCCAGCCACATTCAAGCCATTAGGCCTTTGGTGCGAGGGGTGGTTTCGGATTTTGAGGTAACTGAACAAATGCTGAGATATTTTTTGGAAAATGTTTTTCAAAAAAAATATGTGCCTTTTTCTTGGGCCAGAGTTATTATTGGCATTCCCTCTCGCGTAACCGAGGTTGAAAAAAAAGCGGTTGAGGACGCTGCTAAAAATGCTGGGGCTCGGGAAGTGTTTTTAATTGAACAGCCAATTGCCGCAGCCATTGGCGCTCGCTTGCCAATTCAAGAAGCCAAAGGAAATTTTATAATTGATATTGGGGGTGGCACAACCGATATTGCCATTTTGTCTTTGGGGGGAATTGTAATATCTGAAAGCTTAAAAGTGGCAGGGGATAGATTAACTGAAGATATTATTTCTCATGTTCAACAAAAATTTAAACTTTTAATTGGAGAAAGAACAGCTGAAGAAATCAAAATTGCCATTGGAGAGGCAGTGCCTGGCAAAGAAAAAAAAGTGGCGGCTTTGCGGGGCCGGAATTTAGCTACAGGGTTGCCTGAAGAAATTATAGTGTCCTCAGATGATATTAGACAAGCAATGGATAAATCATTGAAGCAAATGATAGATTCAATTAAAATTATTATAGAAGCAACACCTCCCGAAATTTTAGCTGATGTAATGACAAGTGGAGTTTATTTGGTTGGGGGAGGGGCATTACTAAGAGGAATTGACTCTTTAATCAATCAAGCCACAAAAATGCAAGTTAAAATTATTGAAGATCCCTTAACAGCAGTGGTTCGGGGCGGGGGAATTGTTTTAGAAGATCTTGATATTTTCCGAGAAACCCTTGCTCAAGCGCATATCAATCAAAATTTATCCTAAATAAAATGCAAATCTACGAATTTAATGCGAATCTACAAATTACAAATATTCGCATAGTTTCCGCATTTGCATAAGCTCTGTAGATTTGTATTATAATAATCTATGTTAAGCAAAGAAGAAGTAATCAATATTGCAAAATTAGCCCGATTAGAATTAACCAATAGCGAAGTGGAAAAAATGCAAAAAGATTTGGCGGGTATTTTGGATTATATTGACCAATTAAATAAGGTTGATACTTCAAGTGTTAAGGCAGAAGAAGCAGAATTTATTTTGGAAAATGTTTTGCGAGAAGACATGCCAGTTTCTCAGCCAAAAGAAACAATTGAAGAAATGTTGTCTCAAGCTCCAGCTCGTGAAGGAAACCACATAAAAGTAAAAGAAATTTTAACTTAATGGATTTTACAAAATTGAAAATTAAAGAAATAAGGGAGGGGTTGATTAAAAAAGAATTTTCAGCTGTTGAGCTGGTTGATTTTTATTTGGGTAAAATTCAAGAAAAAGAAAAAGATATCAACGCGTTTTTACAAGTTGATGTTGAAGGCGCAAAAAATCAAGCAAAGGGCATTGACGCAAAAATTGCCAAAGGCGAGGAACTGGGAAGTTTGGCTGGGGCGCCTTGCGCTATTAAAGACGCTATTATGGTCCGTGGGTTAAAATGCACTTCTGGTTCAAAAATTTTAGAAAATTATAAAGCGGTTTATAATGCCTTTTGCGTGGAAAGATTAAAATCTCATGGGGCTATTGTTTTGGGAAAAACCAATATGGACGAGTTTGCTATGGGTTCTTCCACGGAACACTCGGCTTTTAAAATTACCAAAAACCCCTGTGATTTAACCAAAGTGCCGGGTGGCTCTTCTGGAGGGTCGGCGGCTTGCGTGGCTGGAGATGAGGCAGTATTTTCTTTGGGCTCTGACACAGGTGGGTCAATTCGTCAGCCAGCCAGTTTTTGCGGGGTGGTTGGGTTAAAACCAACTTATGGAGCTGTTTCAAGATATGGTTTAATTGCTTTTGCTTCGTCTTTAGACCAAATTGGGCCAATGGCCAAAAATGTGGATGATTGCGAAGAAGTTTTTAAGGTAATTATTGGAAAAGACGAAAAAGACGCCACAAGCGTTGATATAAAAAGTAAGCTTCAAGCTTCAAGCTTCAAGCTTCAAGATTTAAGAATTGGGGTGCCAAAAGAGTTTTTTGGGGAGGGGCTGGAAAGTAAAACAAAAGAAATTATTGAAGGTAAAATTAAAAAATTAGAAACGCAGGGCGCTAAAATTATTGATATTTCTTTGCCCTCGGCCTCATACGCTTTGGCTTGTTATTATATTTTAGCCACTTGCGAGGCCAGCGCTAATTTGGCTAGATTTGATGGAATAAGGTACGGGTATTCAGGAATCAGGAATCAAGAATCAGGAATTAAGAACTTGTTTGAAGTTTATTCAAAAACACGGGGTGAGGGATTTGGAGATGAGGTTAAAAGAAGAATTATGCTTGGCACCTTTGCTTTGTCATCTGGATATTATGACGCTTATTATTTAAAAGCTAAAAAAACCCAGGCCTTGATAAAAAAAGATTTTAACAAAGCGTTTGAAAAATGCGATTTTATTTTAACTCCAACCTCGCCATTTCCCGCTTTTAATATCGCCGAAAAAATTGACGATCCATTAAAAATGTATCTTTCAGATATCTACACAGTGCCTGTTAACTTGGCTGGCGTGCCGGCTTTATCAATGCCAGCAGGACTTGATGGAATTTTGCCGGTTGGCTTGCAGATAATTGGCAAGCATTTTTCTGATTTTGATATTTTGCAATTGGCAAAAGCAATAGAAAAGTTTTAAAATGGAGATAGTTTTATAACTAGCTCGTATGGACCCAACATCAACAATAGCAACCATAGCAACTTCAACAGAGCCAACAAGTTCGGTTCAAGTTTTGGCTGTTGATATGGTGAACAAGTTTCACGAAACTTTTGGATTTTTGGTTTCTGATAAACTTCAGCACGATATTCTTTTAATTAAAATTTTATTTATTATTTTTTCAGTTTTTTGTTTGATTGGGGCTATTTATTTTTATAAAAAAACTGGATATTTGCATTTAGACCAGCTGGAAACATGGGATATTCTAAAAAATTTTAAGGACTATGGAGCAAGCAAAGCCCAAAAGCAGTGGAAAAAAATAAAGCAAAACTTTGAAAAAGACGACCCTGTTTATTGGAAGGTGGCTTTGTTGGAAGCGGAAAAATTAATGGATGAAATTTTGTTGAGAATGGGGCTTGGGCCTGGCACAATGGACGATAGATTATCAAGGGCTTCTGTTGATGAAATACCTAATTTGCAAGATGTTATAAGAGCAAGAAATTTATGCCAGGATATTGCCAGAGATCCTGACTATAAGTTAAATAAAGAAGATGCTGAAAATACTTTAGGGGCGTTTGAAAAAGCGTTAATTAGCTTGCAAGTGTTTTAAAATTGACCCCGTTGTAGAATTTCAAATTAGCTCGCTTTAAGCGAGCCAAAAAAAGTATTTGAAATTCACAACAGGGTTGATTTTGTTTGAGTTTTTGAGTAGAATAATGATGATATTTGTTCATTTATCGCGGGGTAGAGAAGTGGTATCTCGCAGGGCTCAAATAGGGCTCATTGGTTAGTAATAGCCAATGGATTTTCCGTCAAACTCGGTGAAACCCAAAGTCGCCTTAAGCGACCAGGTAATACCGAGCCAATCTTTCATTAAAGCAAAAAGAAGGCATTGCCTTGCCGTAGCTTTAGCGAAGGCAGGTGTAGAGACTAGACGGCGGACACCCTCTTTTTAAAAAGAGGGCGAAGGTATAGTCCAGACCACAAATTTCACTGAAAAGTGAAAACAACGAAAGTTGTAGTTGGTAAGCATAACCCTGAGATCGCTGGTTCAATTCCAGCCCCCGCAACACTTCGACTCGCTTCGCTCGCTCAGCGCAGGCATTACTAAATTATGTCTGATTAAATGCTTGAGTTTGCGAAGTGAGTTTAAGGTAAGCGAGTTGAAGCGCATACTTTTTTCACTAATAAAATGTGGTTTGTTTATATTTTAAGTTGTGAAGATGGGAGTTTTTACGCAGGCACAAAGAATGATTTAGAGAGGAGGTTTAAAGAACATAGAGACAAAAAAGGAGGGAGATATACAAAAATTCATAAAGTTGACGAAAATTTATATTTTGAAAATTTTTCTACGCAACGAGAAGCTTTATCAAGAGAAAGGCAGATAAAGGGTTGGACACATAAAGAGAAAGAAAATCTTATAAATTTTGGAAAACCTAAAATATCGGCTGTGTAGCTCAACGGTAGAGCGGAGCCCTCATAAAGCTAAGACGGAAGTTCGACTCTTCCCATAGCCACTTTTAAAACTTAAAACATGGGGGCGTAGATCAATTGGTTAGATCATCGACCTGTCACGTCGAAGGTTGCCGGTTCGAGCCCGGTCGTCCCCGCCCAAAAGCAAATTTGCTTTTTTTGTTGAAACAAGCCCCTTTTTGGGGTTTTGTTTTCAAATTTAAAAATTAAATAGGAGGTGATTGGGTTGAGGAGGTTGAGGCTCGGGTTTGATTTAGACGGAACAACTTTTTTTTGGTTGTTTTTCTTTAAAAAATATGCAAGGGAGGTTTTAAAAAGATTGATTGCGCAGGGTCATGAGATAAGGTTTGTAACAGCAAGGGGGATTTTAACTCCCTTGGCGAAAAGAACCCTTGAACTCTATCGTCTCAGCGCCATAGAAGTTATAGGGGTTGGTAAAAATGGCAAAAAGTATAAACAATTAATTAATTCTGACGCGTATTTTGACAACACGGTCGAGCAATTGATTGCCATTAGGGAAGTTATAGGTAGTGATGGTTGCCAGCTATATCTTTTTGGCAAAGAATCAAAAGGTGGTTTTACCAATCTCCCTAATTGGCGGAAAATTTATCGGGAAGTACTTTTGCTTTCCCGTAAAGAAGTAGAAAAAAAGCTTGCGGTATAAAGCATACGCAAATCGTAAGCTTTTTTGATTGGCAAATAAATTTCCACAATTTTGTTTGATCGACCCAAAGTTGTGTAATGTAAATTTTAATTGACTTTCAGCGAAGCGAGGAGTAAAAAGAAGCTAATGTTTTGGATTTTATACTGAACTTGTCGCTTGTGAATTCAAAGCAAGCATATTAAAAATTTAAAAGAGGTGATTTAATGCCAAGTCAGATTTTTAGGGAGTTAGAAAAGGTTAGGAACCTTCCGGGTATAAGACGTCTTTGGGAGCTAACGGGAAACTTTGGTTTTAGAGCTCGATGCTGGGGCAAAAAACCAAAAGAACCCCAAAATCCTTTTGGCGGTTCCCATATCCTGCTTTTTGATGGACAAGATGTTGTGGATATATTTCAAAATCCAAAAGATGGGCGATTAAAAATTATTCAGTTTATTGTGACAAAAGAAGATACTAATTTGGGTTTGGAAGTAAAGAAGATTCTTAACAAAGCTGGGTACGAGTTTGATAATTTGTAAAATAAGGAGGGAATAAAATGGCTAATTTATTTGAACGGGATAAGGGCGTTATTGTTGCTTGCGATTTTCCCGTGTTAGGAAAATTGGATCAAGTGGTTATGGCTACCATGGATTTGCCAGCAATTGTTGGTTACAAAGTTGGCGCGCTTTTAGCTTTAACTTTTGGTTTACATGAGGTTGTGCATCAAATCAGCGCAGTTCTTCCGCGAGATCATAATAAAAAAATTATCTATGATCACCAAAAGGGTGGGACAGATATTCCAGACATGGGAGTGAATTTCGCTAAAGTTATAGGAGGCGCTGGTATTGATGCGGCTATCCTGTTTCCATTTGCTGGAATGAAAACTCAAGTGGCGTGGACAAAGGCGTTTCACGAAGTTGGTTTAACAGTTATTGTTGGCGCTGAAATGACCCATCCTGGCTTTTTAACTTCAGAGGGAGGAGTTATAGCGCCAACAGTAGGAGAATCAATTTTTAAAGTTGCTGCTGAACAGGGCGTTACAAACTTCGTTGTCCCTGGCAATAAACCAGATGTCATTGAAATGTATAGATCTATTTTTGATAACCGAGTTGGCGTTGGTAGATATGCTTTGTATGCGCCTGGGCTGATAACACAGGGTGGTGATATCTCTGAAGCTGGCAAGGTTGCTGGAGATAGATGGTATGCTATTGTTGGTAGGGCCATTTACGATGCTGTGGACACAAAAGACATCAGAGAAGCGGCAAAAAAAGTTGTGTCGCAGATTTCGTGATTGGTAAGAGCGAAAAACTGGTTGGCTGGGTATTGGCTTGGCCAACCAAAAATTTTAGGAGGACAGGAAATGGAAATGAAGGAACTTACGGGTCTTGATTCGGATATAGCAAGCATGATGTTTAGAAACGGTTCCATCCAATGGAGAGATGATCCATTTGCACTTAGGTCGGGGATAAAATCCCATGTTTATTTTTATGGCAGAGAGGATTTCACCGATGACCCAGAGCTTTTATATTTTGTTGCTCGTAATATAGCATCAACTGTGTTGCAATCAGCAATAAAAAGACACAGTAAAAAACAACCGTGCTTGATCGGTATTCCAACAGCGGGTACACAATTTGCAATTGCCGCTTCTTTAGCGAGTTATCAAAGCTATATAACGCTTAACGGAGTTCCGATTTGTTGTCGCGTTATGAAAGAGGTAAAAAAAGAACACGGCGCGCATTTTACTTGGGTGAATGGCGAGTCAGATCCTGATAGGCATGAATATTGGTTAGTTGATAATGTGGCAACAAGTGGCGGAACTTTTATAGAGGCCGCAGAAAAGCTGAAAGAAAGTGGCTACCCTTCTATCCATGAAATTTCTTGTCTTATTTTTGTTGATAGGCAACAAGGTGGGGTTAAGAAAATACAGGAGGCAGGATTTAAGCAGGTTGTGGTTTTATATAACCTCCTTGATATAGTTTTTAC
The DNA here is from genome assembly GCA_028718785.1 of Minisyncoccota bacterium. Lineage (GTDB taxonomy): Bacteria > Patescibacteriota > Minisyncoccia > Minisyncoccales > CG1-02-41-26 > STD1-80. The sequence goes on along the minus strand of JAQULB010000001.1, from coordinate 48,847 downwards.
TTTTTCCAAGCTAGGACTTTGGACATTAGAAAAAGTGAGTGCCGTAAGAGAGGAAATCGAAGCTCATCAAATCTAATACAAAAAAGAAAATAATTCTTAGTAGGCCTTTGACAATAATAGTCAGGGGCTTATTTTTTATATATAAAATGTGGATAAATAAGGGGTTGTTTTCACTTTGGTTTTGAGGTAAAATATAAGTATATGAGCAATACTATCAATAAAAAACAAGAACTACCAAAGGATTTTAAATCTGTGATGTGGGGATATAATTTTAAAAAATTAGACCCAAAAGAAAATTATGAGAGAATTATTGTGAATACTTTGAATTATGGAAGTTGGAAGCAATGGCAATGGCTTGCTAAATATTATGGAGCAAAAAAACTTAAAAATATTATTGAAGAAATTCCCGTAAGCGAGTTTAGGAATTACCGAGCATTGCACTTAATTAGTTTAATTTTGGGTATTAAAAAAATGAAGTATGAAAATAGAGGTTTTAAAATCCAAGCAGAAAGAAATTCTGCCATTACTTAATCAATTTAAGGAATTTTATTTGGTTGGCGGGACGGCTTTGGCTTTACAGATGGGGCATAGAATTTCTGTGGATTTTGATTTGTTCACTAAAAAAAAATTTCCTAATGGGTTATTTAATAAAGCAAAAAAATTGTTTCTTGGGTTAAAAGTTTCTACCTCCCTAAAATTACCCACTCAGTTAAGTATAATGGTTAACGATGTAAAAATAGATTTCGTTCAGGACGAGTTTGGATTACTATTAAAACCTATAGAATTTAAAAAACTTAAAATTGCCCAAATTCCCGAAATTGCCGCAATGAAGGCATACGCTTTAAATTTTCGCGGGGCAACAAAAGATTATTTTGATTTGTATTTTATTTTAAAGGAAAAGTATTCTACTTTGCAAGAAATTAGGGAAATAGCCGAGAAGAAATACAAAGCCGAATTTAATTTTAGATTATTTTTAGAGCAATTGCTGTATTTAGAGGGTTTAAAGAATAACGAAGTAGAGTTTCTAAAATCAGAGCCGTCAAAAGAGCAAATGAAAAAGTTTTTTGAGCAGGAAATTTCTAAGATAAAACTTTAATATGAATCTGGAGGAAATCAAAAACAGGGCGAAAGAAGAGATTGAAAAAATTGTTGACTTAAAACAAGCCGATGATTTTTTTAAAAAATATTTAGGCAAGAAAGGGGAAATTGCCAAAGTTTTTGATTCTTTAAAGGATTTGGCAATTGAAGAAAAAAAATCCATTGGCCAGCAAGCCAATACTCTTAAAAAAGAAATTGAGGAGTTTTTTAATACAAAAAACGAAGAAATAAAAAATGCAAAAAATCAAACTAACCCAAACCACACAGCAGAAAAAATTGATATTACTCGGCCAGGGCAAAAAATACAAAGAGGACACTTGCACCCCCTAACTTTGGTTATGAATGAGGCCTGTTCAATTTTTCAAACAATGGGATTTGAAATAGCCCAAGGTCCAGAACTTGAGACAGAGTGGTATAATTTTGACGCTTTAAATGTGCCCAAAGACCATCCAGCCAGGGATATGCAGGACACATTTTGGCTTCGCCAAAATGTGTCTGAAATCAAAAATCAAAAATCAAAAATCAAAGACAATGAAGATGGTTTTTATAAATCAAACAGATTGTTAATGCGCACCCAAACAAGTCCAGTGCAAATCAGGTATATGGAAAGCCACCAACCGCCCTTAAGAATTATCGCGCCTGGTCGGGTTTTTCGCAATGAAGCAACTGACGCCAAACATGGCGCCCAGTTTTATCAATTAGAGGGTTTAATGGTGGATAAAGAGGTGGCTGCTTCTAATTTTAAAGCTATTATTGAAGATTTTTTAAAAAGATTTTTTAAAACAAATGTTGAAATGCGCTTGCGCCCGGGTTTTTTTCCTTTTACAGAGCCAAGCTTTGAAATTGATGTAAAAAGACCTGATGGAAAGTGGATGGAAATAATGGGCGCTGGAATGGTGCATCCAAATGTTTTTAGGTCAGCGGGATTAAACGCTTCGGTAAAGCCGGGTCTTGGCTGGCAGGGCTTTGCTTTTGGGGTTGGCATAGACAGGTTGGCTATTGTTAAGTATAAAATTACGGACATAAGATTACTTTACCAAAACGACTTAAGATTCCTTAATCAGTTTTAAGAAAATTAATTAAGGAAGAATCCTAATATCTAAATCCTAAATCCTAAACAAATCCAAATGACTAAAATTCAAAATCCAAAAAAAAAACAAACTGAGCCGTTTTGAATTTAAAACATTTGAATTTTGACATTGTTTAGAGTTTAGATATTAGAATTTAGAATTTATGAGATTTTCCTATAATTGGTTAAAAGAATATATAAGCGGAAAATTGCCAGACGCTAAAAAGCTGGGCGATATTTTAATGTTTCATAGTTTTGAAGTTGAGGGTGTTGAAAAAATCGGCAAAGATTGGATTTTGGATATTGATGTTTTACCAAACAGGGCCCACGACTGCTTATCCCACATTGGCATTGCCAGAGAAGCGGTGGCTATTTTGGGTTTAAGGTTAAAAATGCCATTGGCTACCCCCAAAGAAGATAAAAATTTAAAAATAAGAGATTTAGTAAGGGCTGAAGTTGAAGAAACAGAGGACTGCCCAAGATATGGAGCTATTTATTTAAAAGATGTTCAAATTAAAGATTCGCCCGGTTGGCTTAAAGAACGGCTAAAGGCCCTTGGGCTTCAACCAATTAATAACATAGTTGATGCCACAAACTATATTATGCTTGAAACTGGTCAGCCCTTGCACGCTTTTGACGCTGATAAAATTGGCAAGCAAATTTTTGTGAGAAGGGCGGGAAAAGGGGAGGATATAAAAACATTAGACAAAGAAAAAAAAGCGTTTGCTTTGGACGAAAATATGCTGGTAATTGCTGATTTGAGAAAACCAGTGGCAATCGCTGGCATAAAGGGAGGGGAAGAAACCGGCATTGATAAAAACACAAAAAATATTGTGGTTGAAGCCGCTAACTTTAACCCCATTTTAATAAGAAAAACATCGCAAAAACTAAAGTTAAAAACAGACGCTTCTTGGAGGTTTGAAAACGGCATTGATCCAAATTTAATTAGTTTTTCGTTAGACAGGGTGGCTTATTTTTTGCAAAAAGTGGCAGGAGGAAAGTTGGCTTGTGGCAAAGTGGACATTTATCCAAAAAAGATTTTGCCAAAAAAAATAAAACTGGAAACAGATTATGTTGGCCGTTTGTTGGGATTTGAGATTTCAAAAGCTCAATGCATAAAAATATTGACTTCTTTAGGTTTTATTTGCAACGACGCAGGCCCAAAGCACATTTTAGTTGAGTGCCCAACAAGGCGCATAGATGTTGTTGCTTCAGAGGATTTAGTGGAAGAAATTGGCCGTGTTATTGGGTATAAAAACATCCAATCTGCTTTTCCAAAAGTGGCCATCACCCCTCCAAAGATAAATGAAGAGTTTTTTTGGCAAAACAACGCTAAAAAAATAATGAAAGAACTTGGATTTTGCGAGGCCTATAACCAGTCGTTTATTGGAGAGAAAGAGAAAGAGGATTTTCAATGGCCTTTAAAAAATCTTCTTGAAATTGAAAACCCCATAAGTTCTTTGAACAAGTTTTTAAGACCTTCTTTGTGTTTTGGGCTTCTTGGCAATGTAAAAGAAAATTTAAAAAATTACAACGAAGTTAAATTATTTGAAATTGGAAGCGTGTTCCAAAATCAAAAGGTGAAAGAGAAAAAAATGGCTGCTGGGATTCTTGCTAAAAAGGGCAAGAAAAATGAAGGATTTTTTGAGTTAAAAGGCGTTGTTGAAGAGCTATTAAACGATTTGGGCATTATGGATATTTGGTTTGATGATGCTAAAGCCATTCCCAATAATTCAATTACAAATTTGTGGCAAGAACAACATATTGCTGAAATAAAAACAAATGGAAAAGAAATAGGATTTTTGGGGGAGGTTTCATTTAATCTTTTAGATGTTTTGAGTATTAAAGAAAGGGTTTTTATGTTTGAGCTTGATTTTGAAAAAATTATTAAATTAGCAAACCAGGATTCAGAATATAAATCAATTGTTTTCCATCCTCCTGTTTTTCGCGATTTAGCGATTATAGCGCCAAGCGGAACAAAAACAGCGGATATATTAAATGTTATTGAATCAGTTGGGGGAAAAATTGTAAAGGATGTTGATTTGTTTGATGTTTATTCAGGAGTGGAGGTGGGTGAGGGAAAAGAAAATCTGGCTTTCCATATTATTTATCAAGACGAAAATAAAACTTTAACCAGTCGCGAGGTGGATCAAGCTCATAAAAAAATTATTGAAGAGCTTGAAAAAAACCCGGAATGGGAAATAAGAAAGTAAATGACGCTCCAAGAGCCAGAGCCAGCAGGCGAGGCGCGATTGGCAAGCGGAATTTACCCTGTGGAGTAGAAATTTGCGGAGCAAACTTCTACTCCACGGGGTATAAGAACTTCTAAATCTCGCCTGCGGCTTAATTAAGAATTTCTAATATGGCAAAAAAAGACGAACAAAAAAACAATGGTAGTTATACTGCGAAAGATATATTCGTGCTCAAGGGTTTGGAGCCGGTTAGAAAAAGACCGGGCATGTATATTGGCTCAACCGGTCCTGATGGTTTGCACCATTTAATTTGGGAGGTTTTTGACAACTCATTAGACGAAGCCATGGGGGGTTATTGCACCAATATTGATATTGTTTTAATGAAAGATAACAGGGTGATGATATCTGATAACGGCCGAGGCATTCCAGTGGAAAAGCATCCAGATACAGGCAAGTCAACTCTTGAAACTGTTATGACCACTTTACACGCTGGAGGAAAGTTTGGCGGAGACGCTTATAAGGTTTCGGGAGGATTGCACGGAGTGGGGGTTTCGGTTGTTTGCGCGTTGAGTAAGTATATGAGAGCTGAGGTTTGCCGAGAGGGAGTAAGGTGGGCTCAGGAATATTCACAAGGAAATGTTAAAACAAAAGTGGAAAAAGCTGGCGTTTGCAAACAAACTGGCACAATTATTATTTTTGAACCAGACAAAGAAATTTTTAAAGACAACAATTGCGTTTTTGAACTAAAAAGAATTCTTGGCCACTTAAGACAGCAGGCCTACTTAACCAATGGAGTTAAAATTAGCGTTAAAGATGAAAGATGCGACCCTGTTTTTGAGTATAGATTTTATTTTGAGGGCGGGCTAAGTTCTTATGTGCGATATTTAGTGGGGGATGCGGAAACAAAACACAATAATATTTTTTATTGCAAGGGTGAAAAAGAAGGGGTTTCTGTGGAGGTGGCTTTGCAATATTTAAAAGAGTTTGAATGCTTGGAGGAAAGTTTTGCCAATAATATTTATACTGGAGAGGGAGGAATGCATTTAACTGGTTTTAGAACCGCTTTAACCAGAAGCATAAATGATTATGCCAGAAAAAATGGGCTTTTAAGAGAAAAAGACGAAAACCTAACTGGCAATGATGTGAGAGAGGGCTTGGTGGCTGTTGTTTCTGTGAAAATAAGAGAAACTCAGTTTGAGGGGCAAACAAAAGCTAAACTGGGAAACCCAGAGGCAAAAACAGCGGTAGAGGGAGTGGTTGGCGAAATGTTTGCTGACTTTTTAGAAAAAAATCCCCAAGACGCCAGAGCCATAGTGGATAATTGTTTATTGTCTGCCAGAGCAAGGATGGCCGCAAAAGCGGCCAGAACAACTGTGTTAAGAAAGGGAGTTTTAGACGGATTGTCGTTGCCGGGAAAATTGGCTGATTGTATTTCAAAACAGCCAGCAGAATCTGAATTATATATAGTTGAAGGCGATAGCGCTGGAGGGTGTTTTGTTGGTGATACAAAAGTGGCTTTAACTGACGGGAGAAATTTATCTTTTTTTGATCTTATAAAGGAGGAGCGGGCGGGTAAAAAAAATTATTGTTATACCATTAAAAAAGATGGTTCTATTGGGGTTGGTGAAATAAAAAATGTAAGGCAAACAAAACAAAATGCGGAGGTAGTGAGGGTTATGTTAGATAATGGGAAAGCAATTGTTTGCACTCCAGACCACAAATTTTTAATGAGAAATGGAGTTTACAAACAAGCAAGAGAAATTTCAACTAAAGATTCTTTAATGCCTCTGTATCGCAAAATTGCCAAAAAAGGCGGCTTAATTACAATTGATGGCTATGAAATGACATTTTGTCCAGCAACTCATAGGTGGATATTCACGCATCTTTTAGCTGATAGATATAATTTAAAAAAAGAGATCTATCAAAAAGAGCAAAATTCAGTTGTTCATCATAAAGATTACAATAAGCTTAATAATAACCCAGATAACCTTTGCAGAATGGAAAAAATGGAGCATTTATTATTTCACGCTACTGTGGCAAGAGATAATTTGTTAAAGCCAGAAACATTAGCGAAAATAAAAATAGCGCATCAATCAGAAGAATATCGCAAGAAAGTTAAGGCGGTAATGTCTACTCCAGAAATGCGAAAGATGTTAAGCGAACGAGCTAAGAAACAATGGGAAAGCGATGAGTATAAAAAGTTTATGGCTAAGAAGTTTTTAGATTTTTATAACAGCAACGAAGAATACCGAAAGAAAAATAACAAACTTTTAAATAATCAACAGCGAATTTATTGGTTGTCTCAAAGTAATAGAAAGAATCAATCCGAAAGGGTAAAAAAGTTTTTTCAAGAAAATCCCGAGGTTAGAAAATCATTCTCTGAATTTTCAAAAAAACAATGGCAAAATAAAGAGCTTTTAAAGTGGAGAAGAAAAAAAACAAAAGAACAGTGGACAGCTGAGTTTAGAGTTAAAAGAAAAAAGGCCTACAATAAGGTTTATTTGCAACATTCTTTAAAACTTTTAAAAGAAATTTTAGAAAGGGAAGGCAGGATTATTCCAGAAAAATATGAGCAAAAAAGGATTGCCACTAAAAACAAGAACGCCTTAAAATTTGAAAATGTTTGCAGTCGGTTTTTTAATAATAATGTTGAGAGGTTGCAAGAAACAGTAGCTAACTTCAATCACAAAATAAAAAGAATAGAGAAAATTACAGAAAAATTTGATGTTTTTGACTTAGAGGTTGAAGGAACTCATAATTTTGCTCTATCAAGCGGTGTTTTTGTCCACAATAGCAGTAAAATGGCGCGCAATAGAAAGTTTCAGGCCATATTGCCTTTGCGGGGGAAAATTTTAAATGTGGAAAGAGCCAGAATGGACAGAATTTTATCATCTGATGAAATAAAGCATTTGATTATTGCCATGGGAACAGCCATTGCTCAGGATTTTAATTTGGAAAATTTGCGATACCACAGAATTATAATTATGTCAGACGCTGATGTTGATGGAGCGCACATTAGAACATTGCTTTTAACCTTGTTTTTCCGCCACTTCAAAGAAGTGATTGAAAAAGGTTATTTGTATATTGCCCAGCCACCGCTTTATAAAATTAAAGCAGGCAAGCGCCTTGAGTATGCCTATAATGACGAAGAAAAAGAAGAAATAATTGACGATATTTTAAAAGAAAAAGGCAAATTAAAAGAAAGCAAAAAATCAACAGCCACTAAACCAAGCAAAGAAAAAGCAGAGAAATTAGAAGTGTCTGAAGAGGTTGAGGAAGGAGCAGAAACCACTGAAGAAGAAAAAATATCTGGAGTATTTGTGCAACGATACAAGGGTTTGGGAGAAATGAATCCAGAAGAATTATGGGAAACAACAATGAATCCAGAAAATAGAGTGCTTTTACAGGTAAAAGTTGAAGACGCAAAAGAGGCAGACAGAATGTTTGATATCTTAATGGGCCAAGAAGTGGCTCCAAGAAAGAAGTTTATCCAAACCCACGCCAAGAGCGTAAAGAATTTAGATATATAGATTGACCTTGACTTTTATAGGAAGAGGGTATATTATTAGGGTAATAAGCCCTTGTGAGGGCTTTTAAAATATTTGTTCAATATTATTAAATTACTAAAATGGCAATTATAGAAAGAATTAAAACATTTTTTAAAGAGGTTGTTATTGAGGGCAAAAAAGTTGATTGGCCCGATAGAGAACAAACCATTAAATACACAGCTTTGGTTTTGGGAATTTCTGCTGGAACAGCCATACTTTTAGGCGCTTTGGATTATGGATTTGTAAAATTGTTAACTGTGTTTATTTTTTAAAGTTAGAAGGAAACCCCAGTTAAACAGCTCCTTGAGGTCGCGTTTAAAGGGGTATAAGAACTTCTAAGTTTCAAAGCTCACTATCGTTCACCATTCAATTAAGAATTTCTAATATGCCAAAACAAACAGTACAACAAGGAAAAAATTGGTATGTTTTGCATACCTACCCGGGTGAGGAAGAAGCAGTGGCAAGAAATTTAAAGCAAAGAATTGAAAGTTTGGGAATGGAAGACAAGATTTTTAATGTTATTGTGCCAAAAGAAAAGAAAATAAAAATAAAAGCCGGGAAAAGAAAAGTAATTGAAGAGCGGATTTATCCGGGTTATGTTTTTGTGGAAATGGTGGTAACAGATGATTCTTGGTATGTTGCTCGCAACACTCCAAGGGTGACCGGATTCATTGGGGCTGGAACAGTGCCCATTCCAGTTTCTGGAGAGGAGATTGAAATTTTAAAAAAGAGAAGCGGAGCAGAAGACCCTCAATACACGGTTGATTTTGTTATTGGGGCTTTGGTAAAAATTACTGACGGACCGTTTAAGGATTTTGAAGGCAAGGTTTCTGAAATTGACGAACAAAGAGGAAAGCTTAAAGTGTTAGTTAATATTTTTGGTCGAGACACGCCCGTGGAAGTGGATTCGCTACAAGTGAAAAAAGTTTAGGGTTTCTTGGCGAGGCAAAGCGAGCCGTAGAAAACCTTAACCCCGTGAAGTAATTTTAAATTTTAAAAATTGCTGAACAATTTATTAAAATTTAAAATTAAAATTTGTACTCAAATTTTACTTCACTGGGGTATGGATAGAAATATAAGCAAACTCCAGTTAAACAGCTCCTTGAGGTCGCGTTTAACGGGGTATAAGAAATTCTAAATTCATTTCATTCATTAAGAATTACTAATATGGCAAAGAAGATTACTAAAATCGTAAAATTACACATTAAAGCCGGCAAAGCAACCCCTGCCCCTCCAATTGGTCCAGCATTGGCTCAGCATGGGGTTAATATTGCTGGATTTTGTCAGCAGTTTAACGAAGCCACAAAAGACAATATTGGTTTTACTATTCCTGTTGAGGTTTCTGTTTATGAGGACAGGTCGTTTGATTTTATATTAAAAACCCCTGTTACCTCAGAACTTATTAAAAAAGCAGTTGGTATTGAGAAGGGTTCAGGGGAGCCAAACAAAAGAAAAGTTGGGAAAATAAGTAGAGAACAATTAAAAGAAATTGCCAAACAAAAGCTTCCTGACCTAAACACAAAAGATCTTGACCAAGCAGCCAAAATTATAGAAGGCACAGCCAAGGGGCTTGGGTTGGAGATAAAAAATTAAATAATTTTCTTATGACGACAAAAAAGATTATTTCAATAACCTTTTTGGTGGTTATTTCCATTGGAATTTTAGTTTCAGGGATTTATTTTTTAAGCTTGCAATCTTCGCAATTAGCAGGAAAGAAAATAGCCCAACAAATTGTGTCTAGCAATCTTTTAGCCAAAGACATTGATTATAAAATAAACAATGGCCAAGAAGTTAAAGATTATAAAGTTGATTTTGTTGCCTCCTCTACGGTTTTTTCTGCTTTGCAAAGTTTAGGCCAAAAAGAAAAGTTTACTGTTACTTATAAAATTTATCCAGAAATGGGGGTTTTAGTTCAAGGCATCAATGGATTAGTTAATGGAACTGAAGATAAATATTGGCAGTATTGGGTTAACGATGTTTTGGGAGATGTGGCTTGTGATAAAAAATTTTTAAAAGCCGGGGATAAAGTCCAGTGGAAATTTGAAATTGCGCCTGTTTTTTAGCAAGTTGTTCTTACAATCTTGCAATTTTTTTTCAACAAGGTAAAATGGCTTTACTGAATATTGAACTATGAAAGCCATTACAAAAAAAATTCTTTCCGCTATTGTTTTAATAGCATTGGGAGTTGGGGGAAGGATTTTTTTTGTTAATTATATTGGCATTCCCAATCTTGAAGTTGTTTCTTCTTTTGCTTTGCTTTCTGGATTTTATCTGGGAGGCGTTTTTTCTTTTATAGTCCCATTGGCAATTATTTTTTTGAGCGATTTATTCATTGGCAACAACGCTATTTTGCTTTTTACATGGAGCGCTTTTGGGATTATTGGTTTAATGGGCATAGCTTTACGAAAAAAGGCAACAAAATTGACTCGTTTGCTTTTGTGGAGCGGAGGGGCTGGGGTTGTGGCTTCTTGTTTTTTCTTTCTTTACACAAATTTTGGCTGGTGGGTTTTATCTGGTATGTATCCACATACCTGGGGGGGGCTTTTTGCTTGTTATGTTAATGCTTTGCTGTTTTTTAGAAATAACTTGCTTGGCAACTTGGTTTTGGTTCCATTAGTTTTTGGAGTGTTTTTTGTTGTTAAAAATTTAAATTATAAATTAATAAAAAAATATGATTTTATCCGACAAAGACATTAAAGAGTATATCAACAGGGGAAAAATAAAAATAAGTCCTGCTCCAGATCTTGAAAAACAGCTTGGACCCTGTTCTTTAGATTTACGATTGGGAAATTCGTTTAAGGTTTTTAAACAGTCCCGTTATCCCTATGTTGACTTAAAAAGGCCGTTCAATGTTGATGATATTATGGAGGATATTGTTATTGCTCCTGACAGTCCGTTTATTTTACAGCCCGGCGAGTTTATATTGGCAGTAACAATGGAGGATGTTTTTATTGACAATGATTTAATGGGTCGATTAGATGGCCGAAGTTCTTTGGGTCGATTGGGAGTGGTGGTTCACTCAACAGCCGCTCGGTTTGACCCGGGCTGGAATGGCAAGCCAGTAATGGAGCTTGGCAATTTAGGGGTAATGCCAGTTGTTTTATACTCTGGAATGAGAATTTGCGCTTTAACTTTTGAAACTCTTTCTAGTCCTTGTGAAAAAACCTATCAAGCCAAAAAAGACGCAAAATATGCTGTGCAAGAAACAGCGGTGGCGAGCAAGATAAGCGAGGAGTTTAAAACTAAAGAAACCCAAAGAAGCGAACAGGTTAATTTAGAAAACTGGCCCGAGGTTGAGGGTAGGTTTTATGTGGGCAACAAAAATTCATCTGTGGCTGTTTGTACTAATGCCACAGTGGAAGGCATTATATTAGATATGGAAAAGGTGGCAATTTGTGGCAAGTGTGTTACAGAAAATATTGGCATTGAAAAAATTATTCAAAATGTGGTTGCCAATCCCAATATTCGGTTTTTAATTCTTTGTGGCAAGCCCTCAAAAGGGCATTTTGTGGAGCAGGCGTTTATGTCATTGAAGCAAAATGGGGTTGATAAAGACAAGAATATTATAGGCGCTGTTGGCAATATGCCCCAGTTAAAAGGTTTGGATTTTGAAATTATTGAAAGATTTAGGGCGCAAATTGAACCCATAAATTTAAACGGAGAAACTGATTCGTCTGTTGTAATGATGGCGGTTGAGAACTGTTTGATGAAAAATAAAGAACCATACAAAGGAGAAAAAATTAATCTTGACAAAGTAGAAGAAGTTGAGGCCAAAGGACCTTTTGATTGGAAAGAGGATCCAAACGGCTTTTTTGTGGTTTACTTACGACCCGCTCAAAAAAAAATTATAGTGGAACATTTGCAAAATGGCAAAACAACCCAAAAGGTGATTGGGGACTCGGCCTTGGATATTTGTTATAAAATTGGGCAAATGCAAATGGTGGGTGATTTTGAACAAACAGTGGAGCATGCAATGTATTTGGGCAGGGAATTGCAAAAAGCCGAACTTTGTTTAAAAAATCAGATTAGTTATGAGCAAGACGGCGATGTTGCTTTATCTCAACAAGAACCAACAGTAGAAAAAGAGAAAGTGCCGGGCGCGCCTTTGTTTAAAAAAATAATCCAAGAACCCCAACCAATATTAGAAAGAATAGAAGCAAAAAAGGATCTTTATGGTTGGCACGATTAGGTAGCTGTTCACGAAGGCGATTAGCCCGAGTGATTACAGATACCTAACCCCGTTAAATAAAATTTGAGTACAAATTTTAATTTTAAATTTTGCAAAATTTAAAATTATTTAACGGGGTGTAAAAACTTCTAAATTTCGCAAATGCACATAAAAAAATTATAGGCATTTGCTCAATTAAGAATTTCTAATATGTACGACACAAGAATTGTTGAGGCAAAAACATTAGGGGAAGCGTGGGAAAAGGCCTGTATTTTAATGATGCAAGAAGGCCACACAAGGTATGTCGGAGCTCCAGAATATCAAATTGAAACAAAGGACTTGCCCTTGTTAATAAAGGTTTCAAATCCGTTTGAAATGCCACGAATTAGCGAAAAAGCCAACACCAATCAAGGATTAGCTGACACCTATGCTGATAAGTTTTTAAATGGCTCGGGCAAGGAAAAAGAAAATACCTTTGACTATACTTATTTTTCTCGGTTAAGATGTTATCCCGATTGCGCTGTGCGAGCATTTTTACCAGGCATTACCGAAAGCGATGAAGAATTGCAAGAAGAAGTGAAAAAAATATCGCCTGATGGAAAATGCGTGGTAACGAGAATCGATCAAGTGGAAAAGGCCATAAATATTTTAAAAAAAGATCCCACCAGAAGAACAGTTGTTATGCACACTTGGATTCAATACAGAGATTTAATGAAGTTTGGACCAAAAAGAGAAGACACTTCTTCGCCTTGCGTTTTGTTGTTTTATCCTCAATTAGTTGATGGCAAACTGCATATGTTTGTGGTAATGAAAACCAACGACCTTTACAATGCTTGGCCAGAAAATGCTTATGCTTTTACAGGATTGCAAAAATATATGGCTAACCAACTTGGCGTGGAAACTGGCACTTACACTCATTTTTCTGTTTCAATGCATATTTACAAAGATATGTACGAAGAAGTCCGCAAAAAGTTTAATCTTTAATTATCAAAAAGAAGCTCGGCAATAATTTTCAGAAAAAACTTTAAGGATTATTGTCGAATTTCTTTAAGGATAAAATGTTCCTTAATAACTATTTAATTACCTTAAAAAATGAGAGGAGATAGAGATGCAACAAATACTTATTATTGATTTTGGTAGTCAGTATACTGAACTAATTGGTCGTACATTAAGAGAATTAGGAGTCCGCTCTGTTATTTTTTCTCCAAGCAAATCAATTGATTATTTGGAAAAAAATAAAAAACCAAAAGGAATTATTTTATCCGGTGGGTCTTCAAGTGTTAATGACAAGAGTGCCCCAAGTTTGCCATTACCATATTTTTGGGAGTTAATCCATAGCGTTCCAATCTTGGGGATATGTTATGGTATGCAATGGATTGCTAAACATCTAGGAGGGCAAGTTATTTCTAATATCGAAAATAAAGAATATGGAGAAACAAGCATAGTTTGTGCGCAGGACCCTCTTTTTCAAGGATTATTGAATCCGATTATTGTTTGGTCAAGCCATGGTGATAGCGTTAAGGATCCGCCAATAGGTTTTTACAGCATTGCTTTTTCCGGTAAAAATAACTTTGCTGCAATGGCGAATTCGGAAAAAAGGATTTGGGGCGTTCAGTTTCACCCCGAGGTCGTCCAAACTAAAGATGATAATCAAATCTTGAAAAATTTCGTATTCGATATTTGTGGTTGTGAAATAGATTGGCAGCCAACTAATATAGTTTTTGAAATCCAGAGGCAGGTTTTAGGGGATTTGGGCGATAAGAATGCGGTCATCGGGTTTAGTGGGGGCGTGGATTCTTCAACCCTCTCGGCAATTTTAACTCCAGTTTTAGGAAAAAAGTTGCTTGCGGTTTGCATTGATTCAGGTGCTTTGCGCGATGGAGAACTTGCAGAAATCAAACAAACAGCTAAAAATATTGGTGTTCGGTTAAAAATAATAAGAGTGGGTGGAGAGTTTCAAGAGGTAATGGGCAAAACAAAAAATGCTGAAACGAAGCGAAGAATATTCAGTAAATTATACGGCCAGATTTTAGCTGAAGTTGTCAGGGAGCATAATGCGATTATTATTCAGGGCAGCTTGGCTTCTGATTTTATAGAATCGGGGAGGGTCGGTGGTGCAGATAAAATTAAACTACACCATAATACAGGAATTTGCGGGTTACACCCCTTCCGCGAATTATTCAAGTAAGAAGTTCGCGAATTGGGGGCATCAATTGGCCTACCGGCTAAGGTTTACAAACGTCAGCCGTTTCCTGGTCCAGCACTTTTTGTTAGAGTAATCGGCGCACCGCCTACAATAGATAAACTAAAGATTGTTCGTTGGGCGGATGCAAAGATTACTGGAATATTAAAAACAACTGGTGTCTATGAAAAAATTTCGCAATTGGTAGTTGCATTGGATTGTACGCGAACTGTTGGGATAAAAGGCGATGGAAGGATTTACGGTTATTCAATCATAGTTAGAGCAGTTGAAACATCGGATTTTATGACTGCAGAAGGCGTGCAATTTTCACCAGAAGTTAGGCGAGAAATTTCTTCTATCGTTACTAAACATCCGAAAATTGTTCGGGTTTGGTTCGACGAAACCAACAAACCACCCGCAACAACTGAGATGGAGTAAGGTGGGACAACATATAAAATTGGTAAAGTGGCGTGACTAAGCCCTTTACCGATTTTTGTTTTATTCATTTTTGTGATAAAGTAGAAAAATAATATGAAAGGAAAACTTATTGTTTTTGAAGGTATTGATGGTTCGGGCTGTAGCGTGTAGAACATAGGCCGTAAAGCATAAATCTAAAGGAACCGGGTGCTCTCCCTCGAAGCGACTCGGTTTTTTTTTATTAGTACCTCGAAAGTAGATTTTTGGAGCGATTAGAAACTGATTTTCAGAGAGTTCTAATATTGGATTTTAATACCAGAATTTGAGGGGTTGAGCAAGGACTTTTAAAAGCGTGTCAATCTGTGCCGATCGGCACAGATTGACACGCTTTTTATTTGCGATATAACAAAACTGGCCGATCGGCTGGTTTTGTTATAGGTTTAGATTATAAAACTTACCCTTTTTAATTATAAAAAATTTGCTACAATAAATAATTAAGTCGTTAAAAATTAGTTAAAAATTAAAAATCAAAAATTACTTCTATGCCCAAAATACCAAATATTATAAAAATGATAGATCACACCAATATTGAACACAATGCCACAGAAAAAGACATTGTGAAAACCTGCCAAGAAGCCAAATTATATGGTTTTCGCGGGGTTGATGTTAACCCCCAATGGGTGAGTGTGGTTAAAAGAGAGCTAAAAGGAACTAAAATAAAGGTGGTTGTTTTAATTGACCCGCCAATGGGTTTGAGTCCGCATTTTAAAAGAATGGAAATTTGCCGTCAGGCCAAAAAAGACGGAGCTGATGAATTAGATGTGGTTATTAATGTTATTGATATTAAGTATGAAAGATATGGCGAGGTTTTAGCTGATTTAAAAGAAATTTGCAAGTTATTGCCCACCAAAGTTATTATTGGCTCTGGATATTTAACAGATGATGAAATTAAAAAATCCAGCGAAATTGTTAAAAAAGCGGGAGCTATTTGCGTAAAAACAGCCACTGAAAAAGATCCTTTAGACCATATTGAGTTAAAAGAAAAAGCCAGACATTTGCAAATAATGAAACAATCAGCCCCTGGGCTTTTAATAAAGGCCTCGTCAAAAATAAAAACACTAAAGGATACCTTAATGATGGCGCAAGCGGGAGCGAATATTATTGGCACAAGCAGTAGCGTGGAAATTGCCAAGCAATATAAAGCCGTTCAAAAAAGGAAAACCAACTAACTGAATTATTCTAATTATTCTAATTGCTTTAATTATCCTGAATAAGCGCTAATCCCCAATTCCCAATTGGGTTTTGGTTATTGGGATTTATTTTTAGGTTAATTAGTATAATTAGGTCAATTAGGTTAATTTTTACCTATGGATTATAAGCCAACAATTGGATTGGAAATACATATTGAACTAAACACAGCGTCTAAAATGTTTTGTTCTTGTAAAAACGATTCAAACGAAACCGAGCCAAATAAAAATGTTTGTCCAGTTTGCCTTGCGCACCCGGGAGTTTTGCCTGTGGCTAATAAAGAGGCCATAAAAAAACTTATTAAAGCCGCCTTGGCTTTGAATTGTAAAATTAACAAGCAAAGTTTTTTTGAAAGAAAAAATTACTTTTATCCAGATTTGCCAAAAGGTTACCAAATTAGCCAATACCAGTCGCCCTTAAGTGAAAATGGTTATCTTGACATAAAATCCGAAATCCGAAATCCGAAATCCGAAACAAAAAGAATTAATATTACCAGAATTCATATGGAAGAGGACACTGGTAGCTTGATTCATTCTGATGGGGCAGATTATTCTTTGGTTAATTTTAATCGTTCTGGAATGCCTTTAATGGAATTGGTAACTGAGCCGGACTTTCAAACAGCCAACGAGGTAAAAGAGTTTGTAAAAGAACTCCAGTTAATTTTAAAGTATTTAAATGTTTCAGGGGCAAATATGGAAAAAGGAGAAATGAGATGTGAAGTTAATATTTCTTTAGCAGATAAACACGCCAAAGAACTTGGTGTAAAAGTGGAAGTTAAAAACTTAAATTCAATTGCCGTGGCAGGGGCCTCGGTTGATTATGAAATAAAAAGACAAACAGAAATTTTAAAAAAGGGTGAAAAAGTTATTCAAGAAACCCGGGGCTGGCATGATGCAAAAAAAGCCACTTTTTCTCAGCGTCAAA
Organism: Minisyncoccota bacterium; assembly: GCA_028718785.1. Classification (GTDB taxonomy): domain Bacteria; phylum Patescibacteriota; class Minisyncoccia; order Minisyncoccales; family CG1-02-41-26; genus STD1-80. The sequence continues at coordinate 32,001 of JAQULB010000001.1, read as the reverse complement.
AAGAGCAAGCCCACGACTACAGATATTTTCCAGAACCAGATTTGCCCGCTTTGAATTTAAGCGATGAGTTTATAAAAGATATAAAAAAAGAGTTGCCTGAATTGCCAAACGAAAAAAGAGAAAGATTTAGAAAAGAATACGGCTTAAATGATAGCGATATAGAGGTTTTTGTTGGCAAAAAAGAGTTGTCGGGGTTTTTTGAAAACACAATGTCAGAATTAAGGGAATGGGTTGGCAGTGAAAAAGGGAAAGATTTAAAAGAAACAGAAACAAAAAAGTTAGCTAAAATTGCGTCTAATTATCTAATAAATGATGTTTTGGGGCAAGAAGAGGAGGGGGAAAGTTTAAAGTTTAGTCCAGAAAATTTTGCGGAATTTATTAAAAAGATTTATTTGGGCGAAGTGTCAAGCAAAATAGCTAAAATGGTTTTGGAAAAAATGATTCAAACAGGCAATGACCCTTCTCATATTATTAGGGATGAAGGTTGGTTGCAAATTTCCAATACAACAGAGCTTGAAGTTATTGCCCAAGAGGTTATTAAAGAAAATCCAAACCCAGCAAAAGATTATAAAAATGGCAAGCAAGCGTCTTTGCAGTTTTTGATTGGCCAAATGATGGCGAAAAGCAAGGGAAAAGCTAATCCAGAAATTGCCAAGGAGGCTCTAACTAAGCTTTTGTCATAGAAAGCTTGGGAACGAATTTTTAAAGTACCGGCCGTCAAAATTCCAGCGAATTTTGCGGCCTGCTCTCTTGGCAATTGATTTTGGGATTACCCAAAAACCATGCTCAATTGCCTCCGAGGGCTACTTTAAAAATTGTTTCCTCACTTTCTATTTCTATGAGAAATACTATACAAAGAGCAATTTTTGAAGGCAAGCAAGCGAATGTTTTGCCAAAGGTTAAAAATAAGGCCTCAAAAAAAGGAATTTTTTTATCTTCAACGGCCTTGCTTTACAAAGAAATCGCTAAGGGCAACATAACAGAGCTGTCAATTCCCGCTTTTAATATAAGGACTTTAACTTTTGACACGGCCTGTTCCATTTTTAAAGCCGCCAAAAAACAAAAAGCCAGCGCTTTTATTTTAGAAATTGCCAAATCAGAAATGGAATACACCAGCCAAACTCCAGAGGAGTTTGTTTTGTGCGCTTTGGGAGCAGCCATTAAAGAAAAATATAAAGGACCTATTTTTTTGCAAGGCGATCATTTTTACTTAAAGGAGACCAGTGAGGGGGCAATAAAAAATTTAGAAAATTTAATTATAAAGTCCTTGAAAGCTGGATTTTATAATATTGATATTGATTGCTCGGGTTTATCAAGTGAAAATAATATAAAATATACAAACTATTTTGTTGATTTTATTAAAAAAAATAAGCCCCAAGAAGTTGAGGTGGCTATTGGGGGAGAGGTTAGCAGTATTGGGGGAGCAAATACCACAATACAACAATTGGAGCAGTTTTTAAAAAATGTTCAGGGCTTGTCCAAGGTGGCTTGCCAAACAAGCACAAAGCACGGAGGAAAAGTTTTAGCATCTGGTAAAATTGAGAAGGTTGATGTAGATTTTGAAAGTATAAAAAAATTAGGAAAAATAGCCAGGCAATATGGCGCAGCTGGAATTGCTCAGCATGGGGCTTCAACTTTGCAAGAGAATCAATTTGAAGGTTTGTTTAAAGTCGGGGTTTTAGAGGTTCACTTGTCAACTTTATTTATGGATATTATTTTGGACAGCCGTTATTTTTTAAAAGATTTAAAAGAGCAGATGTATTTTTATGTGTTGCAAAATTTCACAGAACAGAGAAAGCAATTTGAAAGCGATGAGCAGTTTATAAAAGTGTTTCGCAAAAAATCCATTGGGGTATTTAAAAAAAATCTTTGGCAAATACCAAAGAAGAATGTTAAAGCTATTAGCAAGGAATTAGAGGAAAAGTTTATGTTTTTCTTTAAAGTTTTTGGCGCCAATAATACAAGAGATTTAGTCAAGAAATTGTATACATAACGCAATTTGTTCGATCGGCAGAATTGCGTTTTAATGTTTTTTAAAAAGGAGGAAGAGATGCATTATCTGATTGCGCTATGTCTTTTAATCGGTTGCATTCTTGGTTTTACGATTTTTTGGTTTGTGCGGAATGAATGTATGTTATGGAGATTTATGCAAAAGAAGTGAGGCAGATAACATGAATATATTGAGAGAGATTTGGGAAAGTTTAGAAATGTCTAAAAATGTGTTATTTTTAAATCTATTGTATTTAAGGTTGTTGGAGCGTTTGTTCTTATATTAATCTTTGGTTTAATCATTCAAAAATGTTAAAACTTTTCGGGCGGCTTCTTGGTAATTTTTTACCCAAAGAATCCGCTCATTTTTTTTAAACCAAGTCATTTGGCGTTTGGCGTATTGGATTGTATGTAAAGAAATTAACTCTTGAAGCTCTTTTTTTGTTGCATGAGAGGCAGTCAAGGCCACCGAGTGGCTTCGAGGAAAGTCGAGGCCACCGAGTGGCTTCGAGGAAGCGCGCCACTCAGAGTAGCCGATAGTGTTTTGTAAAACAGGAGTCCAGCCGTATTTTTTTACTAATTTTTTTACTTCTTTTTCAAGGCCTTGTTTAAACATTTTTTCCGTTCGTTTTTTTATTCTTTTTTCAAGTTCTGTTTTTGGCGCGTTTATGCCAATTTGCAAAATATCAAAAAGGGGAATGGCCTTTTGGCGTTGAGTCCAAAATGGTTCACCAGTTATTTTACAAACCTCGATGGCCCTTATGAGCCGGCGTTTGTTGTTTTTATCTATTTGCAAAGCGCCTTTTTTATCAAGTTTTTTATATATGCCAAAAAGTTGGGGTGCGGTTTTTTGCTCTAATTCCTTGCGCAGTTTTGCATTCGGTTCCATCTTCGGAAATTTCAGGTTATCAACAATGGCTTTTACGTAAAGCCCGGTTCCTCCAACCAAAAATGGCATTTTGCCTCTTTTTTGAATGTCTTTTATGGTTTTAATCGCCATTTTTTTATAAGTAGCCACATTAAGCGGTTTATTTGGCTCCACAAAATTAAACAAATGATGGATCACCACGGGGAGCCCAGGGCTCCGCAAACTTGGGGAGGCGGTGCCGATGGACATTCCGCGATAAACTTGGCGTGAGTCAGCGCAAACTATCTCGCCATTGAACCCTTCGATTTTACTCAGGGCAGGGCTTTTCGCCAACTTAACCGCTAAATCGCTTTTTCCACTGGCTGTTGGGCCAAGAATCACAATAAGCTTGCTTTTTCTGTTGACTTTTTTGCTGCATTGTGTTAGAGTATCTTTGTTCTTTAACATATTTAGTTTTCTATTAAAAAAGGAGAAGTATTAAAATGGAAGGAAGATTGTTATTCAATGTTTTTCCTCGTTGCGAGGATGATGTGTGTGCGAAAAGGGTACTTAGTTTGATTGGCGAAGCATGTGAGAGTATGAGAGCTCATATGGAATCGTTATTGGGTCACGAGTTAATTTGGTCTCAAAATGCGGAATTTACAAATCCCTGGGTGTTTACTTCGGGAGAAGCGCCGTATTGCATAGTGATTTCTCTTTTTTCTAGTAGAGAGAGAATCTATTCGTTATTTATTGATTTGAATAATTTTGATGCTGACGATGATGAATTTTCAGTAGGAATTAGAAACTGGATTATAGAGGCCAATATTAATGAAGAGCGAATGTAATTTTTCTTAATTCTTGTTCTCTATGTATTTTTTCCTTTGTCGTTACATTGTCTTTCATATAGAAAGCGGATGTTCCGATTCTGGGAGAGTACTTTGCGATATAGGCCTGGTAAAACTGGGTCTTTTTCATTATATCGACAGTTTTTTGAAATTGTTTTTCGGTTTCACCGGGAAAGCCCACAATAACATCGGTTACAATTTTAACATTTGGAATTTGTTTTTTTATTTTAGCAATTAATTTTAAATATTGTTCTCTTGTGTAAGGTCGTTTCATTTTTTTTAAAATTGCGTTGTCACCCGATTGCAAAGGCAAATGCAAGTATTTTTCCAGTTTTGGATTTTTGGCCACCTCGTTAATTAGCTCATCAGTAAAGTTATGGGGGTTGGCGGCCATAAAGTTTACTTTAAAATCTCCCCGTATAGCTGTAATTTTTCTTAGCAGTTCCACGAAGTCGTTTTTGTCTGTCTTTAAAATTTTTGATTTTTGATCTTTTATTTTATTTTGGTATGAGTTAACATTTTCACCCAAAAGTGTAATATGGTTATACTTTTTGGCAATTAACTCTTTTATTTCTTTTAAAATTTCTTTTTCTGGTCTGTGCATTTCAGGGCCTCTTGTGTAAGGCACCACACAATAACTGCAAAAATTATTACAGCCAAAAGAAATTGGCACAAAGGCCTTGGGAAATGTTTGGTAGTTGGGTTTGGTTTTTAAATAATTTAGCGAAGTTGGAGAAATCCGATTTTGGGAAGTTCCCGATATCCGATTTTTGGGCTCCCTTAAAATCGGATATCTGGAACTTAAAATTTTTGGCCAATTAGCCAAGTCTTTTATAGATAAAATGTAATCAACCAAAGGAGCTAATTTTTCTTTGTCGGTTTTTAAAATACATCCTGTGATTATAATTTTTGATTTTTTATTTATATTTTTAATATTTAATATTTGATTTTTAACCTTATCAACAGCCGCCTGCCTAACAGAGCACATATTTATCACAACTAAACTCGCCCCTTTCAAGGTGGGGGATTTTTTATATCCAGCGCTTTCTAAAACCGTGGCAATCCGTTCGCTATCTGACTTATTCATCTGGCAGCCCAGTGTAATAATATGGTATCGCATATTTTTTGATTTAAGCATATTTTTAGCCAACAAAAAAGAGGTTGCTTGAAGCAACCTCTTTTTAAAAGCAGTTTATTGGCCCTGTTGGGATTGAACTTTGTTTTGATTTTGTTCTTGGTTTTGAATTGTTCCTTGATTTTGTTCTTGTTCGGTCTGGCAGGATTCTTCCCAAGTCCGTAAACATTTTTGCTTGATTTCACACCACGAGTATCCAGCTGAGCCAATACAGCCATGTTCGTCTTTATCTCCTCCAACAATTTGAGGGGCAACATCACTGGTGTTGCCTTGCAATTTTTCTTTTACAGCTTGTATTTTTTGCATAATAGCTGAACCACTTGGCAGAGCGTTTTTTACACTGTTTATAATTTCCATTTTCTTTTCAATGGTTCCCTGCGCTTTCTCTAAATAGTTGCTTACTTTTTCTTGGTCTTTTAGAGGCATCAACTGAAGTTTTTCCCTTAATTGCATAAGTCCCTGTTCTATTGTTTGTTGAACTTGCTGTTGAGTGGAGCTGGGAAATCTTTCTTTTATTTGCTGTAATATTTCTAAATTTTTTATTTCTTTTAAGTCGGTGTTTTTTAAGCCATTAAGGGCTGTTTGCAATCTTTCTTGAATTTGATTTTTATCTTCTAATTTTTGCATTACTTGCCCAAATTTTTCTAAATGTTTCTCAGTGTTTTCTTTTATTCTTTCCATTGTGGAGGTGGGAACCTTTCCTTCAAGCTTGTCTAACATTTGAGTGTGCAAAATTTGCTGTTTGGTGTATTTATCAAGAAACTTGCTAATTGCCTCGCTTGATGTTGCTGTGCCCTTAAACTTATCAATATTTGCGTTAATTTTTTCCACTTGTTTGTTGTAAAGCTCGGTGGCTTTTTCTAAAATTTGGGGGTTGTTGGTTTTTTCTGCTAACTTTTCGGCTTCTAAAAGCCTTGTTGAGGCAATTTTTAAGTTTAACTCGGCTTTTTTAACTTGCCCAAAAGTGAAAATTGATTGGATAGTATTTTTCCATTCTTTTAAGAAATAAAATTTACTATCTGGAAGAAGGGTTGGCTCATTAACTCCCAAATCCTGGGCAGTAATAATTTCTTCTTGAGTATCTGTGGCGTTTTCTGTGGTATTTGTGGCATCTTGAGCCATTGCCACACTAAATGTTGCGATAACTAATGAAATGACTGCGAGAAATATTATTTTTTTGAGCATGTTAGAAATCGTTAATGAATGAGTGGCGATTGGCCACGAGTGAATTTACGAGTTCTTACACCCTGTGGAGTAATTTTAATTTTTTTGCAAAAAAATTAAAATATAAATTTGCTCTGCAAATTTATACTCCACGGGGTAAGTCCTCCGTAAATTTCAAGCTTCGCCTTACGGCTCGCTTTCAATAACGGATTACTTATTTTTTGGTTTCGACTTTTTGTTTAATTGTATCAATAAATTTTTCAGTTGTCATTACGCCAAGGTCCTCATTGCGCGATCGAACAGCTACAGAATTAGCTTTAATTTCTTTATCTCCAACCACCAAAATATAGGGTATTTTTTGCATTTCTGACTCGCGGATTTTTTTGCCAATGGTGTCATTGTTTAAATTTATTTGGGCTCTGATGTTATTTTGTTTTAAGGTTTTTAAAACTTCTTGGCCGTATGTTTGATGGCTTTCCCCAATTGGCAAAACAATGGCTTGAGTGGGGGATAACCACACAGGGAAAGAGCCAGCGTAATGCTCAATTAAAACCCCAATAAACCTTTCAAAAGAGCCAAACAAAGCTCGGTGCAAAACGAAAGGCCTTTCTTTTTCTCCTTTTTGGTTAATAAAGGTCATATCAAATCTTTCGGGCAAGTTAAAATCAAACTGCAAAGTGGAACATTGCCATTCTCGGCCAAGACAATCTTTTATTTTATAGTCAAGCTTTGGTCCATAAAAAGCCGCTTCACCCTCTTCTTTTTTGTAATTTAGGCCTTGTTCTTTTGCCACTTCTTCAAGCACTTTTTGGGTAAACTCCCAGCCCTCGTCATTGCCTGCGTATTTTTCTTTGTTATTTGGGTCTCTTAAGGACAAATAAACATTAAACTCTTTAAATCCAAAAGTGTTGAGAATAAAAATAATAAAATCAGCCACTCTTTTTAGTTCGTCTTTTACCTGAGTTTTAGCGCAAATAATGTGGGCATCGTCTTGAGTAAAGCCCCGTACTCTGGTTAATCCAGATAATTCACCGGATTTTTCATATCTATAAACAGTGCCACATTCCGCCCACCTAATTGGCAAATCCCGGTAGCTTCGCGGTTTGGAATTGTAAATGCTTACATGAAAGGGGCAGTTCATTGGTTTTAACAAATACTCTTCTTTTATTTCTGATTTTTTGCCCTCTTGAGCTTCTTTTAATGTTTGACTTACTTCTAACGGGGGATACATACTTTCATTGTAAAATCCCCAATGGCCAGATGTTTCCCAAAGTTTTCGGCTGCCAATATGGGGTGTTCTTACTAACTCGTAGCCATTTTTTAAGTGTTCTTGATACCAAAAATCTTCCATAATTCGCCACAACATTGCCCCTTTTGGTTGCCACATTGCCAAACCCATGCCAACGGTTGGGTCAATTAAAAATAAATCAAGCTCACGACCTAGTTTGCGGTGGTCACGTTTCTCTGCTTCTTCTAATATTTTTAAATAATCAGTTAATTCGGTTTCTGTGGCAAAAGCTAATCCGTAAATACGGGTGAGCATTTTGTTTTTTTCATCTCCCTTCCAATAAGCCCCAGCCACTTTGGTTAACTTAAACGATAGGGGATTAATCTCTTTGGTGTTTTCAATATGGGGTCCAGCACACAGGTCTGTAAAATCTCCGCTTGTGTAGATAGTTACACCGGTCTTACCGGTGGAAGTTAATTCTTTGACAAGCTCAAGTTTGTAGGGCTGGTTAGCAAAGAGTTTTTCTGCTTCGTCTTGAAATATTTCTTTTTTTATAAAATCAATGTTGCTTTTAATAATGGCTTGCATTTCTTTTTCAATTTTTGGCAAGTCGTCAATGGACAAACCCGCCTTCGCTCCTTCAAAGCTTTGGCGTGGCAAGTCAAAATCATAATAAAAGCCATTATCAATGGCCGGGCCAATGCCAAATTTTGTATTGGGATATAAGTTTTTAACCGCCATGGCCATAATATGGCTTAATGAGTGGCGAATTGTTTCAATGTTATTCATAATTTTAAATTTTTAAATTTTTAAATTTTACTTTCAATAATTTTTATGAATTCTTCAATATCCCCTAAGCCATTTTGTAAAACATCATATACTTTTTTATAATCAATCTTAAGGTAATCATGGGCTAAAACATTTCTAAAACCAGTCATTTTAACCATATTTTCAGACAAGGGGGCAACGATTATTTCATTTTCTGTTAAAATATAAAATCTGTCATTTTGGCTTGTCGGTTTTCTTAAGTCCCTATAAGATATAAATGCTTCTGCCAAATCAATTGTCGCCTGACAAACAAGATATAAATATCTTTCTACAGCTCCTTTTATCGTTTCGTCGTTTTCTATTTCTTGCTGTAAATATTTTTGAAACTTTTTAACAGTTAAGAGGTATTTTTTTACCTCGCTTATTTTACTTTCTATGATTTTTGAGTTAGACATAAAGCGTTTTTGTTAAATTATTTTTAAAAAGCCCAAAATTAAAATCAAAATATTCATTGATAATTTGTGGCTCAACTAAAAGTTTGTAGGGCTCTTTTTCGATTAAAAGGTTTCCTTCTTTTACTATATTATATTTTAAATCTGGGTTTTCGGTATCATTAATAACCACAACATCAACAGCGTCGGTTTTTAAAAGCAAGCTTAATTTTGCCATAAGTTCTAACCGAATATCAAATCTTTTTTGAGAATTTTTTTCATCTAAATAAACTGCAAAATCATAATCGCTCAAAGGCCCAGCTGTGCCGTTGGCTCTTGAGCCAAAAAGATAAGCCAGTTTAACTTGCGGGTATTTGGAGAATATCTTTTTGTATTCTTCTTGACTATTTTGCATATTTGTTGTATTTTTAGCTTATTAAATTTATTGTTTGTTCTTTGGAGAGGAGGTGATATTGATGCCAAAACCAGAAAAGGTGCCAGCAGTTGAGGTAACGATTAAAAAAGGAAATGGAAATGTAGAGGTATATATGAACGGAGTATTTGTTACTCAAGGAGGAATCTCAACAGATAACCCCTCCATAAACTCAAATATAGAAGCTCACCTTGAAAATTTCTTAAGGAATGTCATTCGTGGACTAGAAAACAGATGGTTAGAGGTGACAATAAAGGATTAAGTTTCCTGGCGGATTCGCTGTTGTATGGCGGACCGCTTTTATTTTAAAATTCTGTCATTAAAAATTATTTAAAAATTAAAAATTACAAAATTAAAAATTATCCATTACGCTTCTAGTATTTCCTCAATCTCCTCGCAAATCAGTTTGGGGGAGTTGTCTCTAAAGTCCACTTTTCCGGTAATAAGAACAATTTTATTTTCTTGAAACGCTTCGTTGAATTTTTCAAAAATAGTTGGGAAAACAACCACTTCGGCTTTGTCGGTTAAATCCTCAATTTTCATAAACAGCATTGGCTGTCCGTTTTTGGTGAGGATTTTTTTAATAGTGGAAATTATTCCCCCAATTCTTATTTTTTGTCTTGGGAACTGGTCTTTTAACTGGTTTATGGGCAAGGCCTTTTTTTTCAGATAGCTTTTTACATTTTCTAACGGATGGGAAGAAATGTAAAGACCCAAAAGCTCTTTTTCCCAATCCAATTTTTGTTTGTCGGGAATTGGAGGGCCATCTTTTAGCTGGAATGTTGGGGCAGATACTGCGATTGTGGCAAACAAGCTGGCCTGAGTGCTGGCCTTGTTTTTGCGGATTTCTCGGTTGAACGATAAAATATCTTCTAAATTATTTAAAAGATTGCTTCGATTTTCAAATTTATCAAAAGCGCCGGTTTTTATTAACGCTTCCATTGATTTTTTGTTAAAGTCCTTGGTGTCAATGCGAGAAACAAAATCAGCAAAATCAGTAAAAGCCCCGTTATTTTTTCTTTCTTGCAAAATAGTGTCCACAATATTTTCTCCCACATTTTTAATAGCTAAAAGCCCAAATCTAATTTGTTTTTGCTTTGGCACCACGGAAAAATTGCGAAAGCTTTCATTAACATCGGGTTGTAAAACTTCAATGCCCATATCTTTGCATTCATCAATTAAAAAAGCGATTCGTTCCACATCCGATTTTTCGGAAGTTAAAACAGCGGCCATAAACTCCACAGGAAAATGCGCTTTTAAATAAGCGGTGTGATAGGCGATAATTGCATAGGCCACAGAATGCGATTTGTTAAATCCATACTGGGCAAATGGCAAAATCCATTCCCATAATCGTTCTCCAATAATTTTAGAAGATCCATTTTTAACAACGCCTTCCACAAACTTGTCTTTTTGAGCTTTTAATAATTCAGGGATTTTTTTGCCAATAGCTTTTCTTAGCGTGTCAGCTTCTGGCAAAGTAAAGCCAGCCACATCTCTGGCAATTTGCATAAGCTGTTCTTGGTAAATGCAAATGCCATAGGTTTTTTCCAAAATTGGCTTTAAGGCGGGGTGCATATATTCAATCGGTTTTTTACCCGCTTTTCTGTCAATATAATCTTGGATAAACTGCATGGGGCCGGGTCGATACAAAGCCACCATAGCCACGATGTCTTCTAATGTTGTTGGTTTTAGTTCTTTTAAATAACGCTTCATGCCACTGCTTTCCAATTGAAAAACGCTTGTTGTTTGGGCTTTTTGAAAAAGTTTGTAAGTTTTAGCGTCATCATAAGGAATGCTTGCTAAATCCAATGACTCGCCTTTAACTTTATAAATTCTCGCTAAGGCGTCTTCTAAAATAGTTAAATTTTTTAATCCCAAGAAGTCCATTTTTAAAAGCCCAAGATCGTCAATAGCGTGCATTTCGTATTGAGTAACAATTGTTTGCTCGCCCTGAGAGGGGTGCTGTAAAGGCACGATTTCATCTAACGGCTCTTTGGAAATAACCACCCCGCAAGCATGGGTGGAAGCGTGGCGGGCGCAACCCTCTAGTTTTTTGGCAAAATCAATAAGTTCTCTGGCTTTTGTGTCAGTGTCATAAAGCTGGCGAAACTCAGAAACTTTTTCTAAACAATCGTTTAAAGAAAATCCTTGAGGAACCATTTTGGCAATTTGGTCGCAATACGAATAAGGCAATTCCATGGCCCTGCCCACATCGCGAATAACCGCCCTTGAAGCCATTGTTCCAAAAGTAATAATTTGAGCCACATGGTCTTGGCCGTATTTTTCTGCCACATAGTTTATAACCTCATCTCTTCGTCTGTCAGTAAAGTCCAAATCAATATCAGGCATTGATATTCTTTCGGGGTTTAAAAATCTTTCAAACAAAAGTCCGTATTGTAATGGATTCACCTCAGTAATATTTAGCAAGTAAGCCACTAAAGAACCCCCAGCCGAGCCCCTGCCCGGCCCCACCACTATGCGATTATTTTTTGCCCAGTTAACAAAGTCCTGCACAATTAAAAAATACCCCGCAAATCCAGTTTGATTAACAACTGAAAGCTCGTATTCCAATCTTTCTTTTGCTTCTTCCATATTCGGAAATTGCCCTTTCTTTTTTTCAAGCCCCACATAAGCTAATTCTTTTAAATATTCCTCTGGGGTTTCGTTGTTTGGAGTTGGAAAAGAGGGGAGTTTAGTTTTTCCTAATTCAAATTCAAAGTTGCATAGATCGGCAATTTTTTGAGTGTTTGAAAAGGCCTCTTTAACGCCTAATTTTTCGCAGAAATCCGCCATTTCTTGGGGGGACTTCATTGAAAAGTCCTCGTCCATCATTGAAAGTCGTTCAGAATCGCTTGATTTTGCGCCAGTGTTAATTTGCATTAAAATGTCCTGGGCCTTAGCGTCGTCTTTTTCTAAGTAGTGGCAGTCGTTAGTTACAACAAGAGGAATATTTAGTTCTTTTGAAAGCTCAATAAGCCCTTGGTTGGCTTTGGCTTGTTCTTTAATGTTGGGGTGCTCTTGAATTTCTAAATAAAAATTGTTGTCCCCGAACATTTTTTTGTATTTTAAAGCCAATTCTTTTGCCTCATCATTTCTGTTGTTTATGGTGGCTTTTGGAATTTGGCCTTGAATGCAAGCTGATAAAGCGATTAAACCATTGGTATGTTTTTCTAAAAGCTCATTATCAATTCTGGGTTTGTAATAAAATCCGTCTAAGTGGGCCTTGCTAACAAGCTTTACTAAGTTTTTATAACCAACTTCGTTTTTTACCAAAAGAACTAAATGATGGCGTTTGTCATCAATGTTGGGGCGTTTGTTTAGCATTCCTTCTGGAGCAACATAAAACTCACAGCCAATAATGGGCTTTATGCTTGTGGCCTTGGCTTTTTTGTAAAATTCCACAGCAGAATATAAAACGCCGTGGTCGGTTATTGCCACAGCAGACATATTAAGGGCCTTTACTCGTTTTAAAATATCGTCTATTTTTGACAATCCATCTAAAAGCGAATAATGGCTGTGGACATGCAAATGAGTAAAACCTCCCTCCATATAAAATAAAAATTATTGGATTATTTCTTTGCTTTTTGCGCCAGTTAAATCAACTCCGCTCTTGAAGTTGGCGTTTTTCATTATTAAACTGCCTTCAATTTGAGCTGATTTTAAATTAACATTATTTACAATGTAAGAATTAACCATATCTAAAGACCCTTCAATAACAGCTTCCTCAGCGCTAAATGAACCAGTTATCATGGCATCTCTCATATAAATATCGCCTTTTACAATTAAGCCCACATGATAAGCGTCGTTTATTTTTGTTTTTCTTAAAATAACATTGTCTCGTATTTGAGATCTTGTTAAACTTAAAAATCCAGAAATAATCATGCTTGTTCCGTCCAAAGACCCTCTTATGGTGGTGGAAATTAAATTTAAAACCCCGCTTATTTTTGAATCAACCAAAATTAAATCCCCCTCAATAATGGCTGAGCCAGCGTAAAAAGATTCTTTCACAACAGCGCCAGTTAAATTTATAGAGCCCTTTATGGTGGTTTCTTCTAAAGAGATAATATGCATTACAATGGCATTTTTTAAATTAATGCCGGACTCAACTGTTCTTTTTTTTAATATTAAAGAAGATATAATTTTATTTTCAAAATTGGCTTCTCGGCCTTGCAAGCTGGCCATTCTTAATTCTTCTTCAATATCAGATTGGTTTAAAATATCTTTTGGAGAGGGCATGTTTACTCGCTTTGCTCGGTCAAAATAAAAATTAAAAATTAAAAATTAAAAATGACAGAGCAAGAAATTTAAAAATAATTAAAAAAGTTTATAATAAAGATTAAGTCATTATACATCTTATCAGTTTATATGCAAAATGGAGAAAAAATTGTTTTTGGGATTGACGAGGTTGGTCGTGGTTCGTTGGCGGGACCTGTGATGGCGTGCGCGATAATGCAAATCAAAAATCAAAAGTCAACCTTCGTCCCGAGCTCAGGTCGAGGGAAAGTCAAAAATGCAAATCAAAAGTTAAAAATTAAGGATTCTAAGAAATTAACTCCCAAACAGAGAGAGGAAATTTACAATTTTTTAAAAAAGAGCTCAGAAGTTCAGTGGGGGATTGGGAAAGTTTCAGAAAAAGTTATTGATAAAATAAATATTCTCCAGGCCACAAAGCTGGCAATGGAAAAAGCGGTTTTAAACTTAGAAAAGAAAATTGGCAAAAAAGCGGATGCGCTTTTAATTGACGGAAACTTTGGCATTAACATAGCAAGGCCTCAGCAGTCAATTATAAAAGGAGATGAAAAGGTTTTTTTAATTTCTTTAGCTTCAATTATAGCTAAAGTGGAGCGAGACAATTTAATGATAAAATTACATAAAAAATATCCCCAATATGGTTTTAATAAAAACAAGGGCTATGGCACGCCTCAACACCTAACCGTTCTATCTAAACACGGCCCCTGTAAAATCCACCGACAAAGTTTTAATTTAAAATAAAAGCGATTCGCCACACAACAGCGAATCCGCTAAATAAACTTACTGACGAAAAAGCCCGAATACCTTTTCGCCTTCTGGAAAATTAAGGATATCACCTGTTGCCATATCCCTTGCTCTTACTGTTCCTTCCCCTGTCTTTTTTGTAGGTTTTAACTTTTTAAAGATATCGGGTGATAAAATATCTTCCTGCATTATTCGCAGAAAAAAACCATGGAATTGTAATGTACCTAAGTCCCTTAAAACAACTTTCACCTGTTTCATCTACATTTACCTCCTCCTCATAAAGATTGAAATCGCTTTATTGATGATATTGTGCATCTCCTCGTGTGTTAGAATAATTTCCACATCTGTAGATGACAAGATTTTTTGCATCTCAGCAGTTTCACAATTATAAACATTAACCGTGCCTTCTTCTTGCAATCTTTGCTTGTCTGTAGTTGGGCAAATGAGAAATTTTTCATCATTGTAAAGAATAATAGGATAGTAATCTAGTTCGCCAATTTTTGGCATAATTAACACCCCACTTTTTAAATAACAAATAATATTAGAAACATAAAAACTCAACAAATTAAAACTATAACAAATATATCAAATAATCAAGGGTTTGGGCTTTTATTTTATGTGAAATTTTCGTATTATAAAATTATAACAAAACTATGAGATTAGAGTATTACGATTTGGAAAAATTAAAAAAGGAGATTTTGGAAAAGATATGACTAAACCTGATTTACAAATTGAGGACTTACAAAAAGCTATTGCTCGGCTAGACGAAGTTTTAAAATTAGAAAAAACCGATATTGTTAGGGATTCGGCAATTCATCGATTCGAACTTGTTTCTTGTTTGGTTTGGGCATATACCTATAAAGACGAGGTAGCAGAAATGGTTTATGCTGATTTGCCAGTGGCATTGGAAAATTTTAAGAAACTGCTTGAAAAAATCTCTGTGCCCTTGAAATAATAGGGAGGTTTTGCTATTCTATCTAATGCGTTAGTGAAGCAGGGGACCTACCCCAGTTAAACAAGGTATCCAGTTAAATGAAATTTGAAGTATTTCATTTAACTGGACGAAGAACTTGTAAATTTCACGGCTCGCTAATCGTTCGCCATTCAATTAACAATTTCTAATCGCATGAGTGTTCCAAAAAGACATCTAACAAAATCAAGGGTAAAAAAGAGAAGAATGCATCAGTTTATTGCTGAGACAACTTTGGGTGCTTGCCCAAAATGCGCCAAGCCAAGAAAGCTACATAGTGTTTGTCCAAACTGCGGATTTTATAAAGGCAAAGAGGTTATCAATGTTTTAGCTAAATTAGAGAAAAAAGATAGGAAATTAAGGGAAAAAGATATTAAAGAAACCGAAAAAGACCAAAAATCCGAGAAAAAGGAAAAACCAATGACACTGGAAGAACTCTCTAAGAAGAAGTTTTAGGGTTTGTTAGCGAGGGCGAAGCCCAAGCTTTACAAAACCTTAAACCCCGTGAAGTAATTTGAAATTTTTGCTAAAAATTTAAAACAGAAATTTGCAGATCAAATTTCTACTTCACAGGGCGTAAGAACTTGTAAATTTCACGGCTCATAAATTCGCCATTCAATTAACAATTTCTAACATGGCCTCAAGACATATTGCTCGCTCAATAGTTTTGCAATCATTATACGAGTGGGATTTTTACCAAAAAAAACCCGAAATTTTTTCGGTTTTGGAGCGAAATATGCAAGAGTTTGGAGGCGGGTTTGACGAGCAGGACTTTGCTCGAAGTTTAACCAAAGGCATTATTGATAATTTAGAAAAATTAGACAGCGTTATTGAAACTTCAGCGCCCGAGCGACCAATTGATCAATTAAGCATTATTGATAGAAATGTTCTTAGAATTGGACTTTTTGAGCTTTTGTATGAAGACACTTCTCAAGTGCCACCAAAAGTGGCAATCAACGAAGCAATTGAATTAGCTAAAAGTTTTGGCGGGCCAAGTTCAGGAAAGTTTGTTAACGGAGTTTTGGGCGCTATTTACAATGAAATGCCCCATGAAGAAGAGATTAAACCCACAACGTAGGCCGTAGAACGTAGAACATTATTTTATAAATTATGTTCTATGTTCTATGTTATACGTTATACGAATGTGATTGACTTTTCAATATTAGAAAAAAAATTAAATTTAGAATTTAAAAATAAAGCGCTTTTAGAGCAGGCCTTCTGCCATCGCTCTTATTTAAACGAAAATCCAGGTTTTCACTCCGACCACAACGAACGGCTTGAATTTTTGGGGGATGCGGTTTTAGAGCTTGTGGTTACCGAGTATTTATTTAAAGAATACAACAACCCAGAAGGGGAAATGACAAATTGGCGAGCCGCTTTGGTAAATGCCATAACCTTGTCTGGAATTGCTCAGGATTTGGGTTTTGGGGATTATTTGCTTTTATCAAAAGGGGAAACCAAAGACACAGGCAAAGCCAGGCAATATATTTTAGCCAACACCATTGAGGCGTTTTTGGGCGCTTTATACCTTGACCAGGGCTATGAAAAGTGTAAAGTGTTTATTGTGGACAATATAATTAAGGTCTTGCCCAAAATTTTAAAAGAAGGTTCTCACAGAGACGCCAAATCATATTTTCAAGAAATGGCGCAAGAAAAAACAAAAATTACCCCAACTTATAAAGTTATAAAAGATTGGGGGCCAGACCACGCCAAAAATTTTGTGGTTGGAGTGTATTTAAACAAAGACCTTATAGCTGAGGGCGAGGGCTCTTCAAAACAAGAAGCCGAAGAGTCAGCCGCAAAAAATGGACTAATAGCTAAGGGTTGGAATAAATAAAATTAAGATTATAATTTATGTTAAGTATAAGATTACTACGAACAGGAAAAAAGAATCAACCGTTTTATAGAATGGTTGTAACTGATAAAAAAAATCCCCCAAGAGGCGGGCGGTTTTTGGAAATTGTGGGATTTTTAAACCCTTTTTCCAAAGAAAAACAAATTAAAGCAGACAGAATAAAACACTGGCTTTCAGTTGGGGCAAAACCTTCTGACACCGTGCATAATATGTTGGTTAAAGAAAAAGTTATTGAGGGCGAAAAGATAGCTATGCACAAAGAGCCAAAAAAGAAAGCGATAGAAGCTAAAGCCAAGGCCTCCGCCGACGCTAAAGCTATGGCGGACAAGGAAGCTGAAAAGGTAGCCACCTCCGCTGAAGCTACGGCGAGCCAAAGCCAGCCAGCGCCAGCATCAGAAGAATCAAAGCCAGCCAAAGAAGATGTTGCCAAAGAAGTGGCGAGCGAAACCCCGGTTGAACCAGAAGCAGAATTTGAGCCCAAAGAGGCCACGCCAGCGCCAGGGGTTGCCCAGCCCGAACCAACATCTTCGCTTGAAGATAAGCCGGGTGAAGCTGAAAAATCTGAATAAAATATTTATATATAAATACTAACGCGGGGAAACCCGCGTTTTTGGTTGCCAATATAGCTTGACATATTTAAGCAAGTATGCTATGATATAATTGTTAGTGAAATTAAGGGTTTTAAAGGGTTTTTATAAAAAATGCTAAAAGCTCTTGACAAGATAACAGCTATATGCTATAATATGGTTGTTAAGATAAAAGTAATAAAATTTAATAAAAATCAGGCAGTCAAGGAGAGAGGACGGCCTGAACATAAACTTTTAAAAATAAGCCAAACAGGCGACTCTCTCCACAAGGGGAAGGTCGCCTGTTTGTTTGGGAAAAAAGTAATAAATATATAAATTAATAATATTCCCGCTAAGCCAGAATGCACTGGTTTGGAGGGAGAAAGATGAGGAGGAGAGAGGGGAAAGCGAGGGCTTGGTTTTGGGGATAATCCCTTAACTCGGTTCTCAAAATAGCTTTCTTTATTAATGAGCAAAGCGGACAAAATGATTTGCCTTTCATTATAGAGGCGCCACCCGCAAAAATAGCTCAAAAATATTTCTCTTCATCTTTCTCTCTATGAATAAAAAGATAGAGGAGAGACCCCAATAGTAGAGCAAAGCTCATCACGGGGTAAAAAATAGTACATTATAAAAACAGGCCTCCGATGGAGGCGCAAGAGGGATTAGCAACGGCTAGTGCATTGGCTAAAAGAATGCAGTTTTGGAGAGAGAACATTCTTTTGCCCAATCGTGGCTTTGCGGTTCTAAATGCAGACGCCTGTCCCCAGCGATAGCGAGGGACTTCCCACCATAAGGTGGTGCGTCGCCTAAGCAACGGGAGTAGTGCCCTGGTTGCGGGCGGAAACCAGAAACTTATACACGCTTAAGATAGCATATAATCAATAGCTAAAGTAGAGATAGGATTCTGGTTTCCGCTGACACTTATTGTCGGGAGGGTTAAAAGAACGAATGGCGTTCTTTACCCGTGCACGCAGTAAGAAAAGCGGAACACTATCAACAAGGAGAATGGGAAGGATAAAACTCTTATACAGAGAAAACCTTTTGCCCATTCTCCTTGCTATCTCAATTTTAAAAATTAAATAGCGAAGCAGTTATCAAATTGTAAATTTCTTAAAAATATTTTTGATTTTTGAACTTTGATTTTTGAGTTTATAATTTGATGTCTGTTTCTCCATAACGAGAAATAAAAAGACAGGGGACTTTCCAACTATTGCTGTTGCGAGAGCGACAAGCGTTGATAATATGGAAATTTATCCAGTTTTGCAAAAACTGGAATCCCTTGAGAGGAGATATGCTTTCACCTGCGATAAAACGCAAAGTGAATTAGCATATCCCCTTGATTAGGGATTGATTTCAATCTCGTTTTTTTTATTTAACACTTAAAATATTATTGAAAGGAGGTGTTAATAATGAGAGCAGATTATTGGTCTCATATTGCCGCGATTGAGCGGCAGAGACAGGGGCGTGAAGAGCGCCTCGGAGAAGAAGACTTCGTCGGAGCCTTGGGCTTAAGGCCAAAAAGGTCCGACAATGAGGAGAGGGAGGAATTTTATCTCCCACAACCAATTGCCGTCGCTGTTGACGGCACCCGAACATGGAGTTTTTAAAAATTCAATTCGGGCAAGAGGAAAGGAGGTGAAAAAAATGGCTACTAACCGGGGCAAGGATAAAACTAAATAGCGATTTTACACAACAAAATCCTTGCCCCAATTCCTTGATTAGATAAGTTAAAAAATTGAGCCAGCTTGTTTGGAAATTCCACTGGTCTTACCGGTGTAAGAGCTTTTAAACAAGCTTGTTCAATTGAATGAGTCGAATTGGGGTAGCGAAATAAACTATGGAAGGAGGTGTTAATATGAATTGGATTTTTGGGATTTTATTATTTGGGGCCATTCTGGCCCTGGCTCGAAAGGCCGATGTCGCTATGGATGTGGCAAAGGCTGAGTAGGGCACAAAAGGAATGGGCAATTAAAATACTACTAAAATTTTAATTGCCCATTTCAAAATTTAGATTTTTGTGACGGGGCGAGGGCTATCTCTCTCCTCGCTCTGGCTTTTGTCAGGGTTCCTCGCTCCATCACAGAGATTTAAAAACGCCCCCTGCCTTACGGCAGGGGGCTTTTTTTAACTTTTGGATTAGTGAGAATTACTATTTTTTACCTTTTACCCTCATAAATTCTTCAATGGAAATATTTATTTCATTAAGAATTGCGCGAAGCGTTCCTGTTGGGACATCTTTTCCAGAATGAACGGCAATGGTTGTTCGTCTGCCGTCGGGATGTTTAAATTGTTTATGGCTACCAACGCAATGAAATTCAAAGAATCCTATTTTATTTAGTATTTTTATTAATTGACTAGATTTAATGACGGGTAATTTGGGCATAAAAAATGTTAAGCCAAAGCAAGTTCTTTTTCAGTAAAGGTCTGGATGAGCTCCATACCTTCGTCTGTTTTTGGAATACTTTGCTTGTCTTTTAATAAGCCCTGGATATGACATTTAATAGCTTCCTTTAGATTTTTTTGAGTTTCTTCAATAGAGTATCCCCAAGTGTGGCAGCCAGGTAAGGAGGGCACAAATCCGTGAAATGTGTTTTTTTCATCGGGCTCTATAATAACTCTAAAAGTGTAGTTTTTCATGAGTTTATTTATTGTTTTTATTATACCCTTAAACACAAACATGTCAAATTATGACTGGATATATGAGTTTTCCCCTTGACGGGAGATTTTTTATAGTTAAAATATAAGTAAGTGAATAAATGGAAAGGTCGGTAAAGCGAATATTATCGCGATTAAATGGTTAGCAAGAAAGATAAAAAAGAAAATATGACAAAAGAACCAGATAAGGATTTTCTTGATTTTTTAATTAAAGCGCTGGTTGACCACCCTGACGATGTTAAGGTGGACAGAAGGGTTGATGAAATGGGCGTTTTGTTAACGCTTACAGTTAACCCAGAGGACATGGGCCAAATTATTGGAAAGGCCGGTTCCACAGCCAGAGCCATTAGAAACCTTGTGAGAATAGTTGGCTTAAAAAATCACGCCAGAGTCAACTTGAAAATTGAAGAGCCAGCGGGCGGAAGAGCCCCAAGGCGAGAGTTTTCCGAGGAAAAGAAAGTGGACTTAGAGGATTTGAATTTATAAATTCATTGAGTTTTAGCGAAACAGTGCTACTATATTTTTAGTGGCGCTGTTTTGATTTATGTCTTGTAACTTGAAACATGAAACCTGAAACTTTTCACGAAAGTTTAAAGAATAAAATGGATAGTTATGCTCATTTGTTTTACAGATTAACAAGAAAATTCCCAAGGGACGATCTATTTGGGGTTGTTTCACAAATAAGAAGATCGGCGCTTTCGATTATTCTAAATTATATTGAAGGGCACGCGAGAAATAGAGAAAAAGAAAAAGTATACAAAAATTTTTTAGAGATTTCTTATGGATCACTAAAAGAAAGTAAATGCCTCTTACATTTCTCATTAGTAGAGAAATATTTATCTATCCGGGATTATAAACAAGCAATTGAAAAAGCAGAGAAAGTTGGAGCAATGCTGTGGGGTATTATAAAGAATTTGCAATAACGTTATAAGTTTTATGTTATATGTTCTATGTTGATTGACATCATAACAATTTTTCCCGAGATTTTTGATTTTTATCTTAATCAGTCGTTAATATCTAAAGCCCAGAAAAAGGGTGTTTTAAAAATAAAAACTCATCAGTTGAGAGATTTTACCAATGACAAGCACAATACAGTTGATGACAAGCCGTTTGGAGGAGGCAGGGGAATGGTTTTAAAGTTTGAACCGCTTTACAAAGCGATTCAAAAAATCAAAAATCAAAAATTAAAGATTAAAAATACAAATCAAAAATTAAAAGTGATTTTATTTTCTCCAAGAGGGAAAAAATTTACGCAAAAAATGGCCACAAATTGGGCCAAGCAAGACCAGCTTATTTTTGTTTGTGGCAGATACGAAGCCATTGATGAGCGAGTGGCTAAAAATTTGGCCACAGATATTGTTTCCATTGGGGATTATGTTTTAATGGGGGGTGAATTGCCAGCTTTGGTGGCTATTGAAAGTGTGGCGCGGCTTTTACCCGGGGCAGTTGGGAATTCTGAAAGCTTAATAGGGGAGCGGATAACAAAAACAGGAGGGTTTGTGGAATATCCCCAATACACCAGGCCAGAGGTGGTTTGTGTTGATAAAAAAGGTAGATCCTGCCCGCCTAACTCTTCTACTAAACAGAAGTGTTGGCGGGTGCCAAAAGTTTTATTGTCGGGAAATCACAAAAAAATTGACGAATGGCGGGAAAAATACAGCAAAATTATCTCATGATGAGCCCGCTTAATAACTTGTCTTGAGTTTGTCGAAGGATTGAATAATCGGCTATTTTTTGATAGAGTAAACTAAGGGTGCGTGGGAGAGCAGTCAATTCCACTTCTCTGTAAAAGAAGCGCCTACGGGCTACGCAGGTGCAAGTCCTGCCGCACCCACCATGCTTGAAAAAGAGCAATTAGAAAAATTATATAAAACAGGGATATCAATGAAAGAAGTTGCCATTAGGTTGGGATGTAGCGAAGATAAAGTTGATTACTGGATAGAGAAACATAGTATTCAAAAGCGTTCAAGAAGTGAGGCTTCTTATTACGGATATTGGCGCTTGCGAAATAGCGGAAAAATAATCCCGCCATTTTTAAATGGTAAAAGTTTTGAGCTTAAGCAAGTGAGAGATTTGTATTTAGAAAAGGGATTCAGTGCTCAAGAAGTTGGGCAATTTTTTGGGAGGTCTGTTTCGAGTGTCTATGATTTTATGAGGAAATATGGTATAGAAAGAAGACCAATTGCCCAAACTAACAACTTTATTTTTGAGAGAAAACAGTTATCTTTTAATATTAAGAAAAACTTAAGCAAAAAAGAAGAAAAATTGAAAGTTGCTGGTATTATGTTGTATTGGGCAGAGGGAGGAAAAGAAGTGTATCGTGATGGTCAACGACGAGCAACTTCGGTTAATTTTGCTAATAGCGATCCAGAAATGGTTAAGATTTTCTTAAGATTTTTAAGGGAAATTTGTGGAATAAGTGAGCAACGTTTGAGGGTTCATCTTTATTGTTATACCAATCAAGACATTGACTATTTAAAGAAATATTGGCAAGAAACTACGAATATTCCTTTAACACAATTTATTAAGCCATATGTGAGAGAGAATTTTTCAGAGAATAAAAAGCATAAAATGGAACATGGCTTAGTACATATCGTATACTCTGATAAAAAATTATTTTTGAAAATTATGGATTGGATAAATGAATATATTAATGAACAGTAATAATATTTTGCCTGGATAGCTCAGTTAGTTAGAGCACATAATTGGTAATTATGAGGTCGGCGATGCAATTTCGCCTCCAGGCTCTGAGAATTAAAATTAATAAAAATATATGGCAGCAAAAAAGAAAAAACCGCTCACAAAAATGCAGTGTGGAACTTGCAAAGAAGTAAACTATTTTACCAGAAAAACCAAGCAAGTTGAGGGCAAATTAGCAATGAAAAAGCATTGTTCAACTTGTCGAAAACACACTGACCATAAAGAAGGGAAAAAGTAAAGCCCAACGCTGGCAAAGCCAAGCATTGGGAAATTATAATATCTAAATCCTAAATTCTAAACAAAATTTTTAGAAATTAAAAATTCCAATTCGCCAAAGGCGAATTGGCTGGGTCTGTAGTTAAATGGTATAACTGCCGTCTCCAAAACGGCTGTTCCGGGTCCGACTCCTGGCAGACCCGCTTATATAAGTTACGATTGGAAAATTATAAATTTAGCCAAAGGGAAAATTGAGGAATCTCAGAAAGAAAAATTTCCTTATTTTGTAAATCCAAAAGAAGTTTTTGGTTTGAAAATTCAAACTAAAAAATTTAGAAACACGCTACAGTGATGTTTTTTCAAGAATTAAGCCAACTGAAAAGTTTGATTTAATTTATTGGAATACTCCTTGGGTAAAAGTGCCAGAAGAAAAAGAGCAAAAAATAACTCTTGAGCAAAAAGGAAACTTTGACGCAGAATATAGAGCTATTTCGCGATTTATTTTACAGGGGAAAAAATACCTCAAGAAAAATGGCGCTTTATATTTAGGTTTTGGCTTTGAAGGCGGGGATGAAGATATACTTGAAAAATAATTAAAAAAAAGCGGATTAAAAAAAGAAATAGTAGCGAAGAGTAAAAAACTTCGTTTAATTTTATATAAGCTTAAATAATTTTTGAAAATTTTAATAGCGGGTAAGGTGGCTTTTGAGCCATTTTTTGTTTGACAGAGTGCTTTTAACGTTGTAGGATAAAAGCCAAAATCGGGGTATGTTCTTTAACTATTAACAATTAACTTAAAGTTAGAGAGGTAGACCAATGAATAGAAGCGCGATAGAAAACAATCCGCGCGATAAATTCAAAAAGCCGGTCTACTGGTTAGTGGTATTGGCTTTTATCTGTTGCCTTGTCAATTGGCACGATCTGCCAGGGATTTGGAAAGACAACATGGAAAGAGTGCAAAAGGAGTCCTTTTTTACCGCCAAGGAAGTTGATGAAGCATGGAGGGTATATGACGAGGTTTCAACTAAAGCTGAAAAAATGGGTAAAGAGTATAGCCCAAAAAACTTTTTTCAAGACAGAAATGTCCTTGTGCCATTGAAATACAAATTTCAAAAAGCAATAAGTTTTGAGGGCAAAAGTGATTATCCCAACAGAAATGTTATAGCTTTATCTGAAATGATGGAAGGTTTATTAACCTGTTTGCATCAGCAAGCAGAGGATAACTTCCCTCGTTATTACCCTGATTCTGTGAAAATTTCCCGCGAAGAAGAATCAAGAAATTTGAGAATTTGGTATGAAGCAGAGATAGAGGCGCCTATACCAGCAGGATGTGAACCAATTCATATTTCTGGCTGGGCGCTTTTGGGGCTTTGTGGATGGATAGCTATCAGCTATTTAAAGTTTTTGTCATTTGCTTTATTTTTAATTCTTTTTCAGCTTTGGCGAAAGAAACAGTCAATTCTGCAGGAGCTTGTTTTACGGCCAAAAAATCTTTTTTTCAGTATTTTAGAGGGGCCAATTGGAATTATTGCCTATGCTGATATTGAATCAGTTACTGAATGGCAATGTGCCAAGTTGTCTGCTACTTATATGAGACAGCAGGGAAGGTGGTACCTTACTGACGAAGAAAAGAAAAATCTTTGGGTGGAAGCTTGCAGAGAAACAAATATTAATCCAGAGATGATCGTAAAAAGGTCAAAATTGGCCATTGCAAGCGGTTATCTCTTGGTGATGTTGCCGATCCCCTTTATGGCTTTGTTTGCTGTTGGTTTTCAACAAAAGCCAGTAGGGCAAATAAGTACCCAGGCAATTCATGGACAACAAGACCAAGATAAAGGCAAAGAACAGAAAGAGCCAAGCCAGTTATTTATCTGCGTAATTTTGTCAAGAAAGGTAAAACTGCCAGATTATTTTGAACCAGTGGCTGGGATAAGCACGGAAGTTCTGCCGATATTAACGGCAGAAAGAATATGGTTTTTACCTCCAAGCTTAGCCCCACCGCTAAGCAGGAGATAAAAATGAAATCAGTATTTTTCTCGGTTTCAATATGTGCGTTTTTGGTTGTGTTGGCATTTAACTCTTTTTCCGCTAACCCAGCGGATTTAACATCAAACCATCGCACCTTTGTATCTGAATTTTTCAAAATTGGCTACGATGGTGGTCCAAGATTTTTGTGCTTTAATTTGCCAGCAGGTAAAACTGCCAGTGTCTGTGTTTTTAATTGGCAGGACAAAAAAAGCGACAATAGTTTTTCTGAACTATATATCGCAAAAAGCATGGCACCTTGGTTGGATGTGACATTGGATTCAATATTGGCTGGTGGCGCGCCTGTTCATAACTTAGCTGTTGATATTCGCTATAAACCAGCTAAAAATATTGAAGCAGGATTGGGGCTGATAACCCCGCTGTCATTCAAAAACATGTCCTTTGGACCCCGCATTTCAGTGAAAAATATTTCTGTTTTTCTTGCAGTTCCAACTGCAAAAGATGCCAGTAATTTTTATGGAATAAGTTATAAATTTTTTGGCATAAATGCAGAGGGAGCTTATGGAGCAGAAAAAGTTTTTCTGCGAGCGTCCAAAGCTTTCCCGGTCAGTTTTGGAATTTTAATTCCAGAGCTAAGAACCAGCTTTTCTGAAAAGGAAAAGATTTACGGTTTTGCTCTGGGATTCATCCCAAAACCATAAATAAAAAAATACTTACTTGGCTTACCCCGTCCAAGTAGGTATTTTAATTTGAAGAATCTAAAAAAAAAGATATAATAAATTAATAAAAACATATCAATGAAAATTACAAAAAAAGAAATCGCGCCAATTTTTGTTATTGTTATAATGTGCATATTTGCTCTGTCGCTTTATATGGCCCCTTGTATAACAAAAATACCAACCCACTGGAACGCAGTAGGCGAGGTTGACGGATATAGTGGCAAGGTCTTTGGCGCTTTATTTTTTCCAATTTTAACAATTGCTGTGTATTTATTGATGCTTTTTTTGCCAAAAGCCGACCCGTTAAAAGAAAATTATCAATACTTTGAAAAACAATATTATATTATTCGGCTTATGTTGGTTTTATTATTTGCTGGGATGTTCTTTTTTACTTTTTTGGCGGTAATGGGACATAAATTAAATATTATGTATTTTATGGTTCCATTTTTGAGCATATTTTTTATTGTTGTGGGTATTTTTATGCCAAAAATAAAAAAGAATTGGTTTGTGGGCATTAAAACGCCGTGGACTTTGCAAAGCGATGAAGTGTGGATAAAAACCCATAAATTTGCTGGCAAAACAATGGTGATAGGTGGCATTTTAGCATTTTTTACAATATTTTTGCCAAGCGAAACCGCATTTGGATTTTTTATAACTATTATTTTAGCATCGGCTTTGTTACCTGTGGTTTATTCATACCTGCTTTATCGCAGGTTAAGGTTGTTTAAAAAATAGGAGGTAAAAATGTTTAATTGGTTGCTATCTCTAATTGGCGCTACTCTTATTTATTTGGCGGGGTTTATTAGTCGAGATAGATTGTATTAAAGCTGGGGAGAGAAAATTAAATGGGGGGTATTTTAGTAATTTTATTGTTTGTCTTTGTGATATCCGTAGATGTTTCTATGGATGTAAAGAGTTTAATTTCTTGGTGGGCAGGTAGAGTTGTAGACGAAACCTTTCCGCCAGCATATGTCCCGCATATAAGGGGATATGTTCAACCTAAAAGAATTGAGAGGTGAAAATGATGTCTATAGTAAAAATTTTGCCTGATGGGACAGCAGTCGATTTTTTTTCTGGGAATCAAGCGATTCTTCCTGGCGATGTTCTGTCGGTTGAGAAAGGGAGGCAGAGGAACAAAGAAGAGGAAAAAATTTTCGAGCTTGATTCTTTTGAAATAGATATGAAAAAAGAGCTCGAGGACTGGCGAAAAGAATTTGGACAATCTTTTTTCTAAACAACTGGCTCATACTTTGCGACCTTGCAAGTGTGAGCCATATTTTTTATAATAAATAATCCGTTATTGAAAGCGAGGCGATAGCCGAAGCTTGAAATTTACGGAGGATTTACCCCGTGAAGTAATTTTAAATTTTCAGCAAAGAGCATGTATTTCTATATTTATGTTTTGCTTTCTGAAAAAGATAAGAAGCTCTATATTGGTTATACTGAAAATTTAAAATTAAGATTTGAGGAGCATCAAAAAGGGCGTGTCTCCTCGACCAAAAATAGAAGGCCGTTCCAGCTTATATATTCTGAAGCATGCCTTGACCGTAAAGATGCTATGCATAGAGAAAAATATTTAAAAACATCTTACGGTAATAGATTTTTAAAAAGTCGCCTCAAATCTTACTTCACAGGGTGTAAGAATTCGTAAATTTGTCGCTTCGCTCCTCATTAACGACTTCTATCATGATGAAATTTTTGGATGTTTTAATAGTGCTTGCGCTTTTTATTGTGGGTGTTTTGTTTTTAACAAAAGGTTTTTCAAGCACGCTTGGGTTAATTAAGTAAATAATCCGTTAGCGAGAACGAGCTATCAGGTGAAGTTCAAGCTTACGGAGGATTTACCCCGTGAAGTAATTTTAAATTTTCAGCAAAGAGCATGTATTTCTATATTTATGTTTTGCTTTCTGAAAAAGATAAGAAGCTCTATATTGGTTATACTGAAAATTTAAAATTAAGATTTGAGGAGCATCAAAAAGGGCGTGTCTCCTCGACCAAAAATAGAAGGCCGTTCCAGCTTATATATTCTGAAGCATGCCTTGACCGTAAAGATGCTATGCATAGAGAAAAATATTTAAAAACATCTTACGGTAATAGATTTTTAAAAAGTCGCCTCAAATCTTACTTCACAGGGTGTAAGTACTTCTAATTTTCGCAACTCGCAGAGCTCATCGCTCAAATAAGAATTACTAACATGTCAATATATTTTTTTCTTTTATTAGCTGGATTTTTTGGGGGAGTGGTTAGGGGATTGGTTGGTTTTGTAAAACACCAGTTTTCTTATAAAAGCGTTCCGTTTGATTTAAAATATTTTTTGGGTATGTCTTTTATATCTGGGGTTGTGGGGTTAATGGCTTCAATATCAATAAAAGAAGTTGGTTTAACATTAAACGGAACATTTACTGCGGCTTTAAGCTTTATAATTGGGTATGCTGGGGGAGATTTTTTGGAGGGGCTTTACAAAATAATTTTAGACAAAGCCAAACTGCCAGATAAAAAATAACACATACAAATGAAAGTAAGGTTAAAAACATTATTAGTTGCTTTGTGTTCAGTATTTGGGGCGGGAGTGATACTTTTCGCTCTTTTGTTTTACAAAAATGTTTTTATTGAAAAAGCGCCTAGTTTTGAAAACCGAAAATTTACCACTATTTTGCACACAATTGAAAAAGGGCAAAATTTTGTTCAAGTGGCTAATGACTTAAAAGAAAAGCAATTAATTAATTCAAAATTTTGGCTTGAGAGTTATTTTTTACTTTCGGGCAGATGGATGGACATAAAAGCGGGCATTTATGATTTGCCTTATGGCTCAACAACTGCTCAAATAGCGGGTATAATTAGCCATGGTTGGGTTAAAAAAGAAACAATAACAATTTTGCCGGGCTGGAATTTAATGGATATTGCAAAATACTGCGAGGAAAAAGGATTTTTTACGCAAGAAGAATTTTTTGAAACAGCGGGCAATCCGGGCAAAGGGGTTTTTCCTTGGTGGCAAGGACAATCCACAACAGGAACAACAAGCAGCTCAATTTCTTCGGCTTTGGGGGCTTTGGCTTTTCAAAAAATAATTAAAGATTTTAATTTCTTATCAGCTAACAGTTCTGCCACTTTGGATTATAATATAGATACTAATTTGCCAACTTTTGATTTAGAAGGATATTTGTTTCCCGACACTTACGAGGTTGAATATCCAATAACCCCAGAAAAAATTATTAGAATGGCTTTAATGAATTTTCAAAAAAAAGTTTCTATTGATTTGCGAGGTGGGAACCTTAAAGAAACCATGATAATGGCGTCTATATTGGAAAAAGAAGTGCGAAGCTACAAGGACAAACAAATTGTGGCTGGTATTTTATGGAAACGCCTCAAAGAGGACTGGCCTTTGCAGGTGGACTCCACTATTAACTACGCAATGGGAGATTCTGGAGCAAAACTTTCGCTTGATGATTTACAGCTTGAGTCAGCTTATAATACTTACAGAAATAAGGGATTGCCTCCCGGGCCAATCTGCAATCCAGGCCTTGAAAGCATTAAAGCGGCAGTGTATTATCAAAACAGCGATTATTGGTATTATTTGTCAGCTAAAAATGGGCAGACAATTTTTAGCAAAACCTTTAGCCAGCACATAGCAGCTAAAGCAAGGTATTTGAGATAGGTTGTTTTTGTTTTTTGGGTTGACAAAAGTTTGGGGTAGTGTATATTTAAGTCATAAATAAATTTGTCGCAGAAAGCAGGTGGTCAAAACCATAAATCCTGCTTGAGACACGAAGTGTTTCTCGCCCTGAGATTTTCGAAGGGTTTTCTGCGGCAACCGGGTTGCCGTTTTTAATTTATAAAATATATGCCAAAAACAAAAGAACAAAAACAAGAAATTATAAAGGATTTACAAGATAAGGTTACCAAACAAAAAGCTAGCGTTTTTGTGGACTTTGGCGCATCAACCGCAAAAAAAGTTTTTCAATTTAGAGATGAATTAAAAGAGGCGGGCTGTTTAATGCAAGTGGTTAAAAAAAGCTTGCTGGAAAAAGCCCTTCAGCAGGTTCGGGGTAAATCCATAGAAGCAACTAAAGAAAATGCTATTTTGGAAAAAATTAAAGAAATGAAAGGGCAAATGGCGGTAATATTTGGATTTACTGACGAAGTTGCTCCAGCTAAAATTTCTTATTTGGCTTCAAAGAAAAACGACCAGCTTAAGTTATTGGCTGGAATTTTGGGAAAAGAATTTTTGGAGCAGGATAGAGTAATGGAATTAGCCAAGTTGCCAAGCAAGCCAGAGTTGGTGGGAAAATTATTGGGAAGTATGCAAGCGCCCATTTCAAATTTTGTTTATGTGTTAAATGGAAATATTAAAGGTCTAGTAACAGTTTTATCAAAGATAAAACAATAGAATTCCAAATATCTAATGACAAATGCCTAATAAAATGCCAAATTAAATTTTAATAATTTTATTTGTTATTAGACATTAGGATTTAGAAATTTTTATAAATATTATGGCAGACGAAAAAGAAAAAATTGAAGTTCCAGCCAAATTTAAAAAATTGGTTGAAGAAATTGAGCAGATGTCGGTTATTGATTTAGCCGAGCTTGTGAAAATTTTAGAAGAAAAATTTGGCGTTTCAGCCGCCCCAGCAATGGCCGTGGCCACCGCCCCAGTAGCAGCTGGTGAAGCAACTGAGGAGAAAACATCTTTCAATGTTATGCTAACTGGCATTGGCGAGAAAAAAATTGATGTTATTAAAGCAGTAAGAGATATAACTCAATTGGGCTTAAAAGAAGCCAAGGATATGGTTGACGCAGCAGAAAAAGCTCCTCAAGCGGTAAAAGAAGGAGTAAAGAAAGAAGAGGCAGAGGAAATGAAAAAGAAGTTTGAGGCAGCCGGCGCAAAAGTGGAATTGAAGTAAGAAAATCGTAGAACGAAGGCCGTAGAACATAGAATTTTAAAACCCCCACCCCGCATTAGCAGGGTGGGGGTTTTGTATCGGCTGAAAAATTGACATTTGAGAAACTATATGGTATGGTATTAGCATAATTTGCTCTATAATAACTAAATAAACTAAATAATTGTTGAGGAATTTTACCTAAAATTTTTAGGCAGGGAGCTCTAAAATGATAAAACTATTTATGGTTTTGTTCGCAGCGGCTTTAGTGGTTCACATAATTATTGGTGTTTGGGATTTCTTTAAGGAAATATGGGAGGATTGAAATGTTTAAGTGGGTTGGAAAGGGGTTAAAAGGGTTTCATAATTTTTTTCGTGTTAACGGAAAAGTTGGTAAAATGGTCGGTCGGATAATTGAAGTTATCGTGGTCGTCTTTATGTTATGTACTATCGTAACTGCATTTTATGTTTTTGGCCTGGTCCCGACAAAGAATTTGTTGACTGGAATTAAAAATTTTGCGGTGGATAAATTTAGCAAAGAAAAACCATCGCAAGTAACTGAAATTGTGGTTTTACCACAAAATCAGCAGAGTCAAAAAGCTTCACAATTGCCACAGAGAAAAATCGTGGTTGAGACGAAACAGATGGTTAGCGCAGTTCCACTAACAATCGCCACAAAGCCAAAAGAAGAAAATAAAAAACAGGTTGTGGTGGCAGAAAAAAAAGAGGTTTCCTTTATTACTCCAGCGGTTTATGAATCAAGGGTTGGAAAAGTTTCGCAGGGATTAGCAAAAACGCAGTGGAATCAAAATCCGAGCATAAATCGGCTTTGGGGTACGCCAATTGTTGCTGAAAAAGTTGTTGGTACTCTACACCAACAGCCGGAACAGTTGCAAGTAAATGTTCCTGTGAGTAATGCAGAAGAAAATGCAATAGCGGTTTTGGCTCAGGCGGATGAGGTTTTGAAGAAAGGGGTTTTAGAAACTAAAACCGAAACCGTAAAAAACATAAAGCCAGACGCTTCTGCTTTGGCAAAAGTGGAAGAGTTGGGGAAAAAGTTTGACGAGGAACAATGTCAAAAAGTTGTTCAAGGAAAAAAAGAAACTATCGATTCCGCTGAAACTAAAGTTGAAGCTGGAAAAGTTCAAAAAAGACAGAAAATATCTTATTTCATGGGCACGGTTATCGCCTATGGAGAAGAAAAGAAAGAGGAGAAAGAAAAATGAAAAGAGTGGTTTTATTGGTTGTAATCGTTCTGGCTATTTTTGTTTCTAACATTGTTGCAGAAGAAGTCATTCTTAGTACCTCCTTGAATGGTAGTGAATACTTTCAAGGGGACAAAGATGTTGTTGGCGAAAGAATATCTGGGGATGCCATTGTGAGAATACAAGGCGATTCCGTGAAAATTTCCTCTGAAAAGGGAACGAATAATCTATCTTCTGTTAGGTATTATCTGACAGTCCGGCAAAACGCAGAAGCTATCCGTCTTTATATACTTTGAATTACGAAATGTCCTATGAATAACTAAAACCTCTATTTTTTGCTAAAATGAAAACACCCCCATTGTAGGGGTGAAAAACCAAAGTATGACCTCAATTAAAATTTTTAAAGAATTG